>NZ_JBTOLL010000010.1:0-111690 GCF_054551715.1 Paenibacillus sp. CAU 1782
CTGCTTCTCAAGGAGATTAAACAGGGCAGTTTCACTCGTTGTTCAGTTTTCAAAGAACAAGCTTTTGTTTCGTTTTGTTTCGTGTGTCCCGCATGTCTCAGCGGCGACTTAAATAATATAACACGACCCTTATATACATTGCAACCCTTTTTTTCGGATTTTCTTATATTTTGTCGAAATTCCTGTGATTAATTATTGCTTTAAAAAATTACTTCATTAATATACACAATTATAAACATATATTTTCAGTCATTCTGAATTACCCTCGGCGCGTAAAATATGCAGTTTGTCGGGATTGATCTAGATATTAACGCAGTGATAACGGTGATAACTGTATGGGCACCTCATTACTGATAGAGTAAGAATCTTCGTTTCCCTATGCTTCATTCGGCTAGATCTCTTATTTGATACTGATTCTGCAGCCAGCTATGCCTCGCAATGAGAAATCGGACTCTTCGAAAAACCTCTACAAAACTATTTTTTCAAAATACATTACCGCAGTTTTACTTCGTCCCCGTAACCTTGTCAATGGGGCGGCTTCTATTGTGTTTTGTCACATGACAAAAAAGTGACAACAATCACTACCGGATCTTTATCTGTTTATCTATACTTGTTTGACGTAGGCATTTTTACCTGTTAATCATACTTTAGTCCTGTATTTTTTCTATTGAATTTGCTATAATTCCAATAGATGTAAAGCGAGGTGATGATCTCTGTCCGGATATATGATGTTTACAGAGCTGCAGACTCCTTTGAAGATTTTTGGCATACGTTTGTTTAAGGATGAAGACGGGAAGTATTGGTACAAATATAAGGCCAACAAAAGAAAACGGATATTTTAACCGTCATAGGCTCGCCAGCTGCAATTAAAAAAAGCCCGCCATATCGGCGAGCTGTTTAAGTGTGCATGTATGGTATTAGTACTTTTTAGCCGCTGTGTATTTGCCGGCTTCTTTAATCATCTCTATTTTTTTGTTGCCTGCTTTTAAACCCGCATCCACTGTCGTATCGATGATGACCCACTTGCCGTTCAAATAAACCTCATTCCAAGCATGATAGACATCCACATAATCCGATTCGCCCATCACGAGTTTGGTTGGAATACCGAGGCTGCGAAGCATACCCGCAGTTAACGCGGCATACCCGTAGCAAATATCTTTTCTTGTCGAAAATGTGCGGTCAATGCTGGGAAGATAATCAGCGGGCACATTGGCCGCCAATTTTTTATCGTAGGCGATGTTTGCAATGACATAGTCATAAACAGCCTTAACTTTTTCTTCGTCCGTCTTTTTGCCTTTAGCCAATTGGGAAGCTTGAACAATCGCTTTGCTGGTGCTTGTCCAGCTGACATTTTGAATAGAGTTAAGATAAACCGCTTTTTCATCCTTCACATTCAACGTCACCGTGCTTTGCAGGACGCCTTTGAACTTTTTATCAGATACATGCTCCAGCACAGTGACTTTGTATTCGCCATTGCCCAGTTGCAAAGGGAACGTCTCTGTAGCTTGTCCGGCGATCAAATTGTACGTGTAGCTTTCTTTGCCTTTGGTGATCATTAGTTTGGTCGAAACGTTGGGGTTTACTTTGTAGGTAACCGAAATGGCGCCTTGAGACAGAAGATCGGTGCCCAACCATTCAGTACCTTTCGAGGTTTGTGCCGATGCAACTTGCACAGAAGTGAACAGGAGAATTACGGCAATTGCCATCGTAATGAGTTTACGCATGAAGAAAATCCCCTTTCGGCGGCCAGGCTGCCATCTGTGTAGAAGGCCCTATAGCTTTGCGTCCCTACCTTTCGATAGGTTTGCTATTATCGGTGTTAGGTTTTCTTTTGTTCAATATTGGCCTACTTTTGTTCAAAAAAGGGCCAGAAAAAACAAAAAAAGCATGTCCATTCGGTAGCTGGCTGCCATCAATTAGGAAGGCCCTATAGCTTTGCGTCCCTACCTTTCGATAGGTTTGCCGTTATCGTGTATTGCTTATCTAGTTCTATTCTACCACGATTTTGTCACAATTCAATAGATTCATAGAAAAATAAACCACTGCCTGACAACAATTCTGCCGTTACCTGTCGCTCCATTGAACAAATGACGTCGAAGGAGTGAACAAGCCTGGATGCAGTTAGGTCTGGCAGCATACAAAGGGGCTGTCCGAAAAGCCGATCCGCGTATCTGATTCAATTAAAAACGCTAATGGACATCCGTGTCCGTTAGCGCTTATTTTTTAGCTTTTTGCGTTTGTAACGGACATTGATGTCCGTTACAGCGAAAATTATCCAATAATTACCCATTTTGGGGCTCTAACGGACAAGGATGTCCGTTAGCATTTCAAAATCTGCGTTTTACGCGTCTAACGGACTTCCGTGTCCGTTAGAGCGTTTGACTTTTTGGACAGCCCCTTATTTCCATTCAAATATGTGAAGAAGAAGGAATTCGCCAAACATGCTGGCTCTTTTGACCGTTAACCCAGATTCCCGGCTATAGCTCGACCAGCGGCCAGTTCCGCCTGGAACGCTTTGCGATACTCCTCAATGATATCTGTACTATAACCGTTTGCGGTTAGACTTGCAGATACGCTGGACAAAAGGGATTCAAACTTGCTTGTGCAGCTATCCACTTCCTTGCTAATCTGGGCTTTAATCTGTGCTTTTGCGGCGGCGTCGCTTGTTGCATAATAGTCCAGTCCCAGACCGATCAATGTTGCCTTGCAGCTGTCTCTCAACGTTTCAAGAGAGCTCTGCGCGCTAGCTGTAATTTGCTCGTAGGTCAGTTTGGCAGGAACGCCCCCACCGCCTGCGCCGCCGCCCGCTACAGGCTGCGTTCCCGCTCCGCCATTTTCGCCAGACGCACCGCCATTATTGCCGCCCGGTTTGCCGGGAACCGTTTCTTCATTAAATTGTGCCCGATACGCCTCGGATTCTCCGTTTACCGTCCGGCTCACAGGGTCCCAATTCATTTCCGTGCCGATCGCTTCAGCAAGGAAGCGAACCGGAACATAGATCGTGCCGCTGTAAATAAACAGAGACTGACCTTCCGGCAATGTTTTGGCTGTTCCATTAAAGAGCAGCGTCGCATTAATCGTGCGAACCGGCAGGTTTACGCTTTTAAAGTCTTTGACTTTGCTTGAGCTATTGTTCAAAAGCTGCTTTTGAAGCTCCTCCAGCTCTTTTTCGTTTGGCTCATCCACTGTTACCTGCAGCTTTTTGCCGTCCCAGCCTACTGTTTGCTGAAGAGCATACGATATGTAACGAATGGGAAGATACACCCTGCCTTGATAGATAAAAGAATGCTGGCCTTCCGGCAGCTTCAGCTCTTGTCCGTCAAATACGAGTCCGACCGCTTGGGTTTTGACATTGACCACGGTCGGTTTTGAAGCATCGGCAGCCCACACGCCAGCAGGGATAAGTCCCAACAGCAGCAGCATGGCAAATGTCAGGGCAACCGTTCTTTTTAATGAATGCACGAATAAATCTCCTTCCTTTCTTAACTCTATTAAGCTTATTGTATAGCATAATGTACCAATCTCCAACCATTCCCCTCATAAAAACGGCTTGCCTCCGTATGCGAAAAGAGCAGACAGAAGGCAATCGGCAGCTTTCTTTAATTTTTACCGCATTCCTTTAATTTGTTAGCTGTCGGCATGAGGCTTAATCCGTTATTTTTAAGGTAAGCTTATCTTAGAGGACTTTTTGAACATGCACTTAAAGGTAGCACTATTCGTTTTGAGGGGGTTCCCGATTCATGGAACAATTCAGATTGCCAAAAGTTACAATCCCGAGCCTGGAATTGCCAAACGCTGTACAAGATGTGCTGCGCGAGGCTGAGCAAAAGCTGGCTCATCGACCAAAATTACTTCAGCTGTTTAAAAACTGTTTTCCCAATACGCTTGAAACCACTACAAAGCTGATGCCCGACGGCACGACCTTCGTCATCACTGGCGACATCCCGGCCATGTGGCTGCGCGATTCCGTTGAGCAAGTGATCCACTACGTTCCGCTGGCGGCCGAAGACGAGGATCTTGGGCGCATTATCGCCGGTTTGATCAAACGTCATATGGAAATGATTCTGATCGATCCCTATGCGAACGCATTCAATGAAAGCGCGAACGATTGGCATTGGAATACAACGGACGAAACGGACATGTCACCATGGGTTTGGGAGCGCAAGTTCGAGCTGGATTCCATCTGCTTCAGCATTCGTCTGGCTTATCTGTACTGGAAAGAAACCGGCAATGCGGATATTTTCGACGCGGGCTTCAAGCAAGCTATGCTGGCCATTCTGGATCTGTGGCGCACAGAGCAGCACCATTTTGAAAAATCGCCTTACCGCTTTACCCGCAACAACGGCATTCCAACCGATTCGCTGCGCAACAACGGCCTCGGCATGCCTGTCAACTATACCGGCATGATCTGGTCCGGCTTCCGTTCCAGCGACGATGCCTGCGATTTCCATTACAACGTGCCTGCCAATATGTTTGCCGTTGTATCTCTTCGCCAGATGGGTGAAATTGCGGAATGGGTTTTCCGCGACATGAAGCTTGTTCAGGAGCTTGCGGCGCTTGAGGCCGACGTTAATCACGGCATCGAGCTGTACGGCATGTATAACCATCCTGAATTCGGAAAAATCTACGCCTATGAAACCGACGGCTACGGCAATTACTGTCTGATGGATGATGCGGGTACGCCTGGTTTGATGTCGATCAGCTATCTCGGCTATGCTCCGGCTGACGATCCTATCTATCTCAACACCAGACGTTTTGCGCTTAGCAAAGAAAATCCTTTCTACTACGAAGGAAGCGCGGCTAGCGGCATCGGAAGCCCGCACACGCCTCCGGGCTATATCTGGCACATGGCATTGTCCATGCAAGGACTGACAGCTACCGACAAAGAAGAAAAGCTGAAAATGATTAACTGGCTGGAGTCCACCGATGCCGATACCGGCTTCATGCACGAAGGGTTCCATTCCGACGATCCGACTCAGTTCACGCGCAAATGGTTCGCCTGGTCCAACAGCCTGTTCTCCCAGCTCGTATACAAAGCGATGAAGGACAACTTACTATGAGCAAATCGATCCTGATTTTTGCCGATTCACAGTTTCCGACACCCTCCAGGGCTTCCCTGGAGGGCATTCAACAGCTTGCGGAAAATGCCACGCTCGTTCTTGCCGAACAGTTGGCTGAAAAGCTTGATGAGCTAAATGAAGGCGTATTCGTCAATCTGCATGCGCCGTATTTCCCTAAAGCGGCTTGGGGCAGCATCACTGCGTTTCTGAAGCGCGGCGGCGGATTAATTAGCGCCGGCGGAGCCCCGTTCCGCTTTCCTGTTGAACGGACCGAGTCCGGCTGGAAAGCCGGCACCGAACAAACGGCCTACCACCAAGAGCTGCACATCCATGAGGTTTTGCCGGTTGATCCTGCACCCGTTGCGAGCTTGTCCGCCAATTCGGACATTCCTCTGCTGCAGGGCGCGGAGATTCTGTTCGATATAGAGCCAACATGGAATATGGTGCCGCATGTATCCAAAAACAGCGAGCTTCCTCATCAGATGGGCTCCGCAGGCCCAATGGACGCTCATCTGTTTCCGCTGCTGACCGGGGTATCGCAAGACGGACGTTCCGTCGCTGCGCCCGTTGTGCTTTGGGAAAATACCAAAGGCAAATTCCAGGGCGGACGCTGGCTGTTCGTAAACCAGACGATCGGAGATCGCTTTTGGCAAAATGGCGGCGCTGAACAGCTGCTGGCTTGGGCGCGTTATTGCGCAGCGTCCGTGACCGAGTTTTGGCTGAAGCCAAACTACGCGTCCTACGAGCCGGGTGAACGGGCCACTTTAACGTTCCAGCATCAATGGCTGGGTCAAGGCGGCGCACCAACCGGCAAAAAGAACGCTTCATCCGCTGGAGCGGCGGCATCGCAAACCGCTTCAGGATCGGCCAATGCGGCAGCTCCGGCCAGCAACGCAGCCGGTGACGGTCAAGCTGCTCCAACGTCTACGTCAGGTCAAGAGTGGAACGTAACTCTGACAGTCGACTTTGTGAAGTCCGATGCCCTCTCCGCACGGAGCGAAGCCGCAGGCCAAGGAGAAGCAGCTGGGCAATCGGAAGCATCGCGCCTCTGGGAACATCAAGAGAAAGTGACATCGTCCCAGCGCTTGTCTTTTAGGCACATCACGCTTCCTTTTGACATCCAGTCCGGCTACTATGAGGTCGTATGTCGCGCCGAAGCGGCAAGCGGCGAGGTTCGCGTATTGCGTCAAGGCTTCTGGGGGATGGACCGCGCTTTCCTGGCACAGGGCGAACCCGTGACCTGCGACCGCGACTACTTCCAAAAGGACGGACGCCCTCTGCCCGTTGTCGGCATGACCTACATGACGTCCGATGTTGCGCGCAAGTTCCTGTTCCTGCCTAATGCTTCCGTCTGGAGCCGCGACATGGCGCAGATGAGCAATGCCGGCATCAACTGGATTCGGACCGGCATCTGGACCGCCTACCGCAATATTATGCAGACAGACGGCCATGCTTCGGAGGATGCCCTGCGGGCGATCGACGCATTCCTGCTGACAGCCAAAAGCTACAATCTGCAGGTTACATTTACGTTTTTCTCCTTTACTCCGGAAACCTGGGAAGGCGTCAATCCGTATCTGGACCCGCGCAGCGTGGAAGCCCAGAAGCGGTTTATCGGAGCCATCGTGTCCCGTCATCGGGATACAGCCAACGTGGATTGGGATCTGATCAACGAACCTTCGATGTTCGACCCGGTTCGCATTTTCTCCGACGGCCCGCGCACCTGCGGCGACGTGTACGAACGCGAAGCGTACTCGGCATGGCTGCGTCAGCGCCATGGCTCGATCGAAGCTTTGCAGGAGAGATGGAATATGACGCCGGTTCAACTGCCGGATTTTGAAGCAGCGGGGCCTCCTGAAGCAGAGAAAATCAATTTTGACGTACAAGATATGCATCAGGGCAAAAAAGGGCTTCAATGGCTCGACTACGTCCTGTTCTCGATGGACATGCACAACCGCTGGGCCAGCGAGCTGTATGCCGCCATCAAGGAAGAATGTCCGAACCATATGGTAACGGTCGGCCAGGACGAAGCGCTCGGCGCGCAGCGTCCATCGCCTTTCTTCTACGGCGAAGCCGTCGACTATACGACGGTTCACTCCTGGTGGCTGAACGATCAACTGCTGTGGGACGGCATTTTTGCCAAAACGGCGGATAAGCCAAACCTGGTGCAGGAAACGGGCATCATGTATGTGGAAACGCCCGATGGCCGCGCCAAGCGGACCGAACAAGAGCTTCACAACATTTTGGAGCGTAAATACGCCTACGCCTTTGCTGCCGGCGGAGCAGGCGCCGTCCAATGGATCTGGAACACCAACTTCTATATGGACAATGCCAATGAGTCCCATATCGGAGCGCTGCGCGCAGACGGAACGGAGAAGCCGGAAGCGGATGTTTCCTACCGCTTTGGATCATTTATGGCGGAAATCCGCGACTTGTTCCGGAACCGGAAGCTAGAGGATATCGCGGTTGTTTTCCCGTATTCCAACGACTTCTCCAACCGGAAGCTGGCGTTTGAAGCGACGACTGCGGCAACGCGTACGCTGGCCTATGAACTGAAGCGCAATTTCCGGGGAACCGGCGAATATCAGCTGGAGGCGCTGGAGCAAAATCCGCCAAGGTTGATTTTATTGCCTAGCCCCCATAACATAGAAGCTGAAGCCTTGAACAGGCTGCTTGATCTGGTAAGCCAATCGGGCGCTACTTTGCTTCTGACCGGACCTGCGGGCCTGGATGCTTATTGGCATCCGCAGAACACACTGAACAGCCTGATTGGCGAACGCCTCCCTGCCAATGTTCGTCGCGAGGAGCAGCTGAAGCTGAACGGAGAGGTTTATGCCGCCTCCTTCGGCATGCGCAAAATCGCGCAGCTGGCAAAAGAAATTCCTGCCTCGGGCAAAAACGGACCAAACGAGGTCGTAACGGTGGCCCACGGCGCAGGCAAGCTGATCTGGTGTCCGCTGCCGCTGGAGCTGAACGACCGCGACGAGGCGCTTTCCGCACTGTACCGCTATGCGCTGCAGGAGGCGGGCTGCGAGGAAGAGCTGGAATGGCTGAAGGGCGGTTCCCTGCCGGGCGTCTATGGACGCAAGCTGAGCTTTGACGACGGCGCATTGTTTGTGTTCGTATCGGAGTTTGGCCAGGATGCCGATATTTCGGTCAAGGACAACGCAACCGGACAAACGTACTCCTTCAAGCTGGAGGAAGAACGCTCCGTCCTGTTTGCTGTGAACAACAGCGGCGATATTTTGTCCGTGTACAGACCGCTTGAGGTAGGTATCGAGACAGAGCCGCGCGCTTAACGACATTGCGGGGACATGTGCCCCGCATGCTGACACTCAAGCAAAAACCTACAGCAAGAACAACACCAAGAACAACAAAAGCAAGAACAAGAGCAACAGCAAGAAGAACAACAAGAACAAGAACAAGAGCAACAGCAAGAGCAACAACAAGAACAAGAGCAACAACAACAACAACAAGAACAAGAACAAGAACAAGAACAAGAACAAGAACAAGAACAAGAACAAGAACAAGAACAAGAACAACAAGAACAAGAACAACAACAACAACAACAAGAACAACAGCAAGACCTAAATGTACAAAAATGCGAGGTGCGACATGACAGCAAAGAGAACGGCTCATCTGATCTCCCATACCCACTGGGACCGGGAATGGTATCTGCCTTACGAAAAACATCATGTATTGCTTATTGAACTAATGGATACCTTGCTCGACACCATGGAGCGCGACCCTGAATTCCGCAGCTTCCATCTCGACGGTCAAACAATCATCATCGACGACTACTTGCAAGTCCGTCCAGAGAAACGCGAGCTGCTTACCAAATACATTAAGGAAGGCCGCATCCAGATTGGACCTTGGTACATTCTGCAGGATGCTTTCCTGACCAGCAGCGAAGCCAACGTGCGCAATATGCAAATCGGCCATGCCGACGCACGTCCTTACGGACAATTGGCACGCATCGGCTATTTCCCCGACACATTCGGAAATATGGGCCAGGCTCCGCAAATTTTGAAGCAAGCCGGCATTGACAACGCAGTGTTCGGACGCGGCGTTAAACCTACAGGCTTTAACAATACCGTCAGCGACGGCGACTACGAGTCTGCTTTCTCCGAGCTGATCTGGGAAGGACCGGACGGCTCCCGCGTGCTTGGCGTTTTGTTCGCGAACTGGTACTGCAACGGGATGGAAGTTCCCGTCGACCCGGCAGAAGCCAAAGTATATTGGGACAAAAAGCTGGAAGAGGCCGAAAAATACGCCGCTACCGGACAACTGCTCTTCATGAACGGCTGCGACCACCAGCCTGTGCAAACGGATCTCAGCCAAGCGCTGGAAGAGGCGCGCAAGCTGTATCCCGACACCGAGTTCCTGCATTCCAGCTTCGAGGAATATTTGACGGCGCTTCGCAACGCGCTTCCGGACGAGCTGTCGGTTGTTAAGGGCGAGCTGCGCAGCCAACGCACGGACGGCTGGTCCACGCTGGTGAACACCGCGTCGGCGCGCGTCTACCTCAAGCAAATGAACCAAGTGGGACAAACCCTGCTGGAGAAAGTAGCCGAGCCCCTTGCCGCTTTAGCTTACTGGTCCGGTGCCGACTATCCGCATCACCTGTTCACTTACGCTTGGAAAACATTGATGCAGAACCATCCGCATGACAGCATTTGCGGCTGCAGCGTGGACGAAGTTCACCGCGAGATGGTTACCCGCTTCGACAAGAGCCGCCATGTAACAGAAACGATCGTGGATGACGCATCGAACTACCTGGCTGGCAAAACGGACACTTCCGCTTTTGCTTCCTATGGCGAAGACGCTCTGCCGTTTGTTGTATTCAACAGCACCGGCTGGTCGAGAAGCGGCGTTGTAGAAGTGGAAATCGATATCGCGCGTATTTACTACCGCGACGGCGAGCCGCTTAACGTTATGAACCAAAAGATGAAGACGCTGGATATTTCCGGCCGGACTCTGGTGGATGCAAACGGCAAAGCATTGCCTGTCACAGTGACCGATCTTGGCCTGCAATTCGGCTATGACCTGCCGAAGGACAAGTTCCGCCAGCCTTACATGTGCCGCAGAGTGAAGCTGTCGTTCCATGCCGACAACGTGCCTGCGCTGGGTTGGGCGGCTTATGCTTACGTGCGCGCGCAAGGGAATCAGGCAGCGGCAGTCGCAACGGCGGCGGCTATCAGCCCGGACGCAATTGCTGGCGCCAACTTCCTGGAAAATCAATCGCTGCGCGTCGACATTGCGGCAGACGGCTCTTATTCCCTGAAGGACAAAACGACAGGCCGCGTCTATTCCGATCTGGGCGTTTACGAAAATACAGGCGACATCGGCAACGAATACATGTACAAGCAGCCTAACGGCGAAGTTGCTCTTTTGACAAAAGGACTTGCGGCAAAAATCGAGGTTCTTCAGCAAGGCGGCGACATCGCTTCTGTTTCCATCGTGCATCAATGGGAGATCCCTGCAAGCGCCGAAGAAGGCTTCGAGGACGAGAAGCAGGAGGCTGTTTATTTCCCTGAACGGACATCGCAGCGCTCCAAACAAACGGTTCCTTTTACAATCCGTACCGTACTTAGCCTCTCCCGTTCGTCGAAAGCATTGGATCTGGAAACCAGCTTCAACAACCAGGCAAAAGACCACCGCCTGCGGGCTCTGTTCCCAACGGATATCGAAGCCGCGACTCACAATGCGGACGCGATCTTCGAGGTAGCCGTACGCTCCAACGAGCCTGCTGCGGAATGGACAAACCCAAGCAACTGCCAGCATCAGCAAGCTTTTGCCGATGTTAGCGGAGAAGGCGCTGGTTTGACAGTTGCCAACCAAGGCCTGCATGAATACGAAGTGCTGCGCGATGGCCGCAATACGATTGCCGTTACGCTGCTTCGTTCCGTGGCTGAGCTTGGCGACTGGGGCGTATTCCCGACTCCTGAAGCGCAATGTCTGGGTGAATCTACCGTTCGCATGAGCTTAATTCCTCATGCCGGCAACGGCGCAGAGAACGATGCTTACGCATCGGCTTATCAGTATCAAGCAGGCTGGGTTGCCACCCAGACGGATTTGCATGGCGGCACGCTGCCTGCAATCGGCTCCGGCTTGAGCTGGAACGGCACGGGCGTTGCATTCTCCTCCATGAAGGTCAGCGAACAAACAGGCGACATCATGCTGCGCTGGTTCAACATGCAGCAAAAGCCGTCGGAGCTGCAGCTGCAGACATCCGGTCAGCCGGGAACGGCCGCTTCTCTGTACAAGAGCGACATTCTGGAGCAAGTGGGCGCCGAGCAGCCTAAGCAAGAAGCTGCGCAAACAGCAGCGGCCTGGACAACGGCCGTTGGCCCTTGCGAAATTTTGACGCTTGGTTTGACTCCTGCTTCGAAGAAATAAACCGAGCCCGAGCTTTGCGGGTAACTAGGTAACTCTAGCCCTTGCGGTATCAAGCTAATTCTTGCTCTTGAGGTAACTAGGTAACTCTAGCTCTTACGATAACAAGCTGACTCTAATTCTTGAGGTAACTAGGTAACTCTAGCTCTTGCAGTAACGAGCTAACCCTAGCTCTTGAGGTAACTAGGTAATCCCAGCCCTTACAGTAACTAGCTAACCCTAGCTCTTGAGGTAACTAGGTAATCCTAGCTCTTGCGGTCATCCGCGTCCGTTAGACATCGATTTCCAAAAAAATCAGATGTCTAACGGACGTTCATGGCCGTAAGGGCTCTTTTTGTCTCCATTTACCCGCTATTTTGTATGCTAACGGTCAAAAATGTCCCTTACGTTTGTTGTTTACGGCTATTTGCCCCTCTAACGGTCACCGGTGACCTTTAGCCAGCAGAACAAAATAGA
Organism: Paenibacillus sp. CAU 1782; assembly: GCF_054551715.1. Classification (NCBI taxonomy): domain Bacteria; kingdom Bacillati; phylum Bacillota; class Bacilli; order Caryophanales; family Paenibacillaceae; genus Paenibacillus; species Paenibacillus sp. CAU 1782. The sequence continues at coordinate 11,910 of NZ_JBTOLL010000010.1, forward strand.
CAGGCACCAATATCCATCAGGCAGCTGACCACAGACAGTTAGCGAGCCCCAATGTACGTCATGAACAGCAGACCTAGCTGGCGACCATCAATGTCCATCATAGGCAGCTGACCACAGACAGTTAGCGAGCCCCAATGTACGTCATGAACAGCAGACCTAGCTGGCGACCATCAATATCCATCAGGCAGCTGACCACAGACAGTTAGCGAGCCCCAATGTACGTCACGAACAGCAGACCGTAGCAGGCCAGCATCAATGTACTCAGGCAATTGACCACTACAGGCGGCAAACGACACTCCTCATACAGCATGACAACAAATACTCCATGGCCCTTATGCACGACTCAACACAAGCTACTTACTCTATTGCACTTTGCACACGACTCAACTCTCGCACTCCTTCTACGGCACTTGGCCACTACTCAACACACGCTACTCTACGGCACTTTGCTCACGACTCAACCCGTACTCCGTCTATGGCGCTTTGCCAGCTACTCAACACACACTCCCTCTGGTACCAAGTGCACCCCATGCCGGCGGATAGCGAGCAGCAAGCAACGCTAAATGGCGAGCACCAAACACTCTTTCCACGCCTGGCATTGCCACAAAAGAAAAACGCCCCCTCTTCGCCGATTATGCGGCGTAAATGGAACGTTTTTTCGTTATAGACCTACAGCAAGGTCGTACTATTGGATTTCAATTGCTTTATTCAGCATACTTGCTGCACTTGTTATACTTGTGCACTTACTGTACTTGCAGAACTTGTTGCACTTACTGCACTTACTGCACTTCCTGCACTTTCTGCACTTACTGCACTTGCTGAACTTGTTGCACTTTTTGCATTTGCTCCACTTGCTGCATTGACTTCAGTCCATCCGGCTGCCCGCTTGCTCTGCTTTGCCTGGAAAGCAGCCTTATTAAACCATCTACAGCATCGTTCGGTACTCCGTCGGGGAGACGCCGCTGTATTTTTTGAACTGCTTGTAGAAGTAGTTGGAGTCCCAGAAGCCGACCTTGTTTGCAATGCTCTGCGTTTTCAGATTGGATTCCGCCAGCAGCTCCTTCGCTTTGCCGATCCGATAGCGATTGACGTAGTCGGAAAAGGTTTGCGAGGTTTCCTTGTGAAACAGCTGGCCCAAATAAACGGGATGGGTATGATAAAACTGGCCCAGCAGCTTAAGCGACAGCTCCTCGCTGTAATGGGTATGAATGTGCTGCAGAATTTGTTTGATAATAGGACTGACGCTGCTGCGGTCGTTCAAGGCTTCCGCGACGTTGCGGGCGATCAGCTTAACGCAGTCTGCCAGCCGCTTAGGCGTAGCTGCCTGGAAAATCCGCTCGCTAATATCCCGGTAGTCTTCGCCATCACCCATCAGAGATGTCTGCGCGTCACGCAGCATGCGAATCATGGAATGGCAGCGCTCCAGAGCCGCGTTGCGCAGCTGCGAAGGCGTAACCCCTTCGGTCTTCAAGCAAGCCTCAATGTCCTGATCGATCATCTCCAGCAGGGCATCCAGATCATTGGCGGCCAGCAGACGCGTATACTCCGAGTCGGGGCTGAACGCTATGCGAACTGCCGGCGCGTCGCCGGGCTTTTCATCATAGCCCCATACAATCCGCCCCGGGTCAAGCAAGGTGAGCGACAACGCCTCCTGTGCATGCTGGTAGCTGTCCGGAATTTGGGCAATGCCGGACTGTACGCTGCCGATCAATACAAGCGGCCGAATCCCGTGGACGTCCTCCAGCTTCCGGGCTTGCTTCTCCAGCGTTTCCCGCAGCCGGAGCAGCATTTCCTTGCCTGTCGACGGCAGGCCGCAAACCGCGATCAGATCATCATCCAGATTGATCAGGCAAATAGAGGGCACTCCCTCCAGGTTGAGCCCGTCCTCCATCTCCCTGCGCACAAGCGCCGCTCTCTCCGCCCCATGATTCTCCTCATCCTCGCAGGCGGGATGCACCGTTTGAATCAGCACGACGGCCGCATGCGGCGCAGGCATCTTCATATGCAGCAAATCGGCTCGGCTGGCCCATTCGTCCAGCGTCATGCGCCGTGTCAGCCAGCGGAACCACAGATTATCCTTTAAATGCTGTATTTCATCATCCAGCAGCCTGTCGGATTGGTCACGCACCAGCTGCTCTACCGTATTGACCACCGTTTGCTGAAGCTCTTCCCGGTTAATCGGCTTGAGCAGATAGTTTTCGATGCCGATGCGGATAGCTTCTTTTACATACACAAACTCATTGTATCCGCTGAGAACAATGCAGCGCAGCCGAGGATTCCTCTCCTTCAGCCTGCGCATCAGCTCAAGCCCGTCCATCTCCGGCATGGAAACATCCGTGAGCAGGATGTCCACGCGCAGGTTTTCCTCAGCGATTAACTCCAGCGCCTCTTCCCCGTTCTCCGCTTCGCCAACGATATTCAGATCAAGAGCGTTCCAATTCAATATCGCATGAAGCCCCTCCAGAATCAGAGGCTCATCATCCACTATAAACACATTAAACAAGACCGTTCCCTCCCTTTTGATAAGGAATCCGCAGCTTGACGACGGTGCCCTCATTCCAGACGCTGTCCACGCTTACGCCGTAGTTTGACCCGTAGAGCAGTCTGATGCGGTCATGTACATTCATCAGCCCGATCGACGTACCCGAAAGCCTGACCATGCTGCTGAGCGCCTGCTGCAGCTCGTCCAGCCGCTCCGGCTTAACCCCTTTGCCATTATCCTCTATGGTAATCGCCAGCGTTGCCCCATCGTCCTCAATGCGGGATGTAAGAGTGATCGCAGTCACTTTTTTGCCGGAGCGAACGCCATGAACAATCACGTTTTCTACCAGCGGCTGCAGAAGAAGCTTAAGCAGCGAGCTTGATCTTGTAGCCGGCTCCAGCTCTATGCTGTAGCTGATCCGGTCCTTCAGCCGGATGCGGTACAGCTCCAGGAAGCGGCGGCAGTTCTCGCATTCCTCCTCCAGCGTCACCATCGTTTCCTGCTTGATCGTATAACGCAGGAGCGAGCCTAGCAGGTAGGTCATGTCCCCGACATTTTCAGCGCCTTCCGCAATGGCCTTCATCCGTATCGCTTCCAGCGCATTGTAAAGGAAATGCGGGTTGATCTGGGCCTGGAACGCCATCAGCTCCGCATGCTTCTGCTTGATTTCGGAGACGTAAACCTGCTTGATATAGCTGTCCAGCTCCTGGCACATGAGATTAAAGCTGGTCGAGATTTCGTCCAGCTCGTCATTTTTGCGAATCGGGATTCGTACGTTCAAGTCGCCTTTGCGCGCATGACGCATCGCCCTAATAATGGAATGCGTCCGCGTGGAATAGCGATATACCGTAAAATAAGCGAACAGCACCGTAACAACGATACAAATCGCCGTGATGGAGATTACCCGGCTTTTGAAGCCCAGATTGCTCTGGTCCATCTCTTTTTCCTGCAGCAGCGCTGCTACGTACAGTCCGGATTTGTCGGTTCTTTCAATAGTTGTATACGTTTTCAAGCTGCTTTTATTTATATTCCCCTGCTGCAGAAGCTCCTTCATGTGGGGATAAATCTTGCCCGTGTTCTCTCCCGTTGAATCATACAGAACCGTACCGTCCTGAAAAAGGACAAGCTGGCTGCCTTTATGATCGCCTACCTTGGAGCGCAGCACGCTTCGCAAGGAATCCGCCTTGTACGTGATCAGAAGCGCGCCAACATTGCGCAGCGTCGCGGGATCGTTGATCTCCAGCGCAAACGTGTAATTTCCTTCCCCCGTAATGCCCAGCACCTTGTCCAGCTCGGGACTTCGAGAACTCGCCCTCTTCTGCGAACGCATCTGATTGATGACTTCCCCAATCCCGGCTTGGCTTTCGGGCAAAGCGGTGAAATGGGTCAGCGAGGTCTGGTACACATAGAGAAAGGACTGGCTCGAGCTGTACAACGCGATATTGGATATATCGGCATCACGGTCCAATTGGCTTTCAAAAAAAGTGATCATATCGCGATCATTCGACGTGCTCCCCGACAAATAGGATTCCAGCCGGTGCCGCACATAATCGGGAAGATCGTTGTTCAGGAAAAACAACACATCCTCCTGCAGCGCCTTGTCCCGGTAAACCTGAAGCATGACGTCCTGGGACATGTCCATCTTCTGATCCAGGTAGCTCGATATCGTATCGACGGTCAGCACTTGGGCGGACAATTCTTTTTGCAGCAAGGAATCCGTGTAATATTGATAAATCAAAACGGCAAGTGTGAGAAAAGCCACAACCGCCACCAATGAATAAATAAAGACGATTCTACCGAAAATTTTCTTGTGAAAACCAAAAAAAGAACGTTCCTTCAAGAGAGTCATGATGATCTGTCTCCTATAGCGGGCTGCTTGGCAACCTCTGCTTTTGTGTCCTGTTTTCCTTTACTTCATGCTACCATGACGAGGGTCCCGAGAAAAGAACAGCCTTTTCCACAACTTTAATTTATACTGCAAACCTTAGTTTTATCAACTTTAACCAAGTAACCCGTTTCAGGTAAGGTTATATATAGACGCAGCAAATCTGGAACGTAATGATCGGCCGCAACCATGAATAACAGAACTGGAGGAGTGTCAATGAAAGCGCTGTACCAATTTGCAAAAAATTTAAACCGCAATAAAGCTTTTTTGCTGATGGTGCTGCCGGGAGCCTTGTGGCTTCTTATTTTTGCCTATCTGCCAATGCCGGGTGCGGTTATCGCATTCAAGGAATACCGGTTTGGCAAAGGCGGATTTTTGGCCAGCATACTTGAGTCCGATTGGGTGGGCTTCAAAAACTTTGAATTCCTGTTTACCGCGCAGGACGCTTTTATCATTACGCGGAACACCGTGCTTTACAATCTTGTTTTTATCATACTTGGCCTGATCTGTTCGGTCTCCATGGCAATCATTCTGCATGAGCTGACCAACAAAAAACTGTCCAAGCTGTACCAGACAGGCATGTTCATGCCTTATTTCCTGTCCTGGGTTATCGTTGGTTACTTCGCATTCAGCTTCCTGAGCATCGACAAAGGCGTGCTGAACCAGGTTGTTCAATATTTCGGCATGGAGCCGATCTCCTGGTATAGCGAGCCGAAGTATTGGCCGTACATTCTCGTCTTCCTTAACTTGTGGAAGGGTATCGGCTACTCCAGCGTTATCTATCTGGCATCCATCGCAGGTATCGACAGGTCTTACTATGAAGCAGCCATGATCGACGGAGCCAACAAGTGGCAGCAGGTAACGCGCATTACATTGCCTCTGCTGCAGCCGATGATGATCATTCTGACCATCCTGGCGATCGGCGGCATTTTCCGTGCGGACTTCGGTTTGTTCTATCAAATTCCGCGGGAATCCGGTATCTTGTTCCCGGTCACCAACGTTATCGACACCTACGTATACCGCGCGCTCAAAGTTGTCGGAGACTTCGGCATCAGTACCGCTACCGGCTTGTATCAATCCGTAGTCGGCCTCATACTGGTTCTTACGGCTAACGGCATTGTCAAAAAAATCAACAGGGATCAGGCACTGTTCTAGGAGGAGATGGAGATGAAAATAGCCAAAACACGCCGTCTCAACAATGGCCAGAACTTATCCCGGCCATGGAATTTAATTCTAAATCTCGTAGCCGGCGGATTCGCGTTTCTATGTGTATTCCCGTTTATATTCGTAGTCATTCTATCCCTGACCGACGAGCAGTCGCTGCTCTTGAACGGTTATCAAATATGGCCCGAGAAGTGGAGCCTGTACGCCTATGAATACATTCTTCAAACCGGCGACCAGCTGCTTCGCTCCTACGGCGTAACGATTCTCATCACGGTAATCGGCGTTCTGATTACGGTCTCCATGACCACGCTTTACGCCTATGCCCTTTCGCGGCGCAATTTCAAATACCGCGGCTTCTTTTCCTTCATTATCTTTTTCACGATGTTGTTCAGCGGCGGTCTGGTGCCGTCCTACATCGTCGTTACGCAGATGCTTGGTCTCAAGGATTCCGTATGGGCGCTGATTCTCCCTATGGCGATGAATGCCTTCTACGTTCTGGTTCTGCGGACCTTCTTCTCAACCAGCGTACCTGATCCAATCATTGAATCGGGCAAAATCGATGGCGCAGGCGAGTTCAGATCCCTGTTTTCGCTCGTACTGCCGATTTCCCTTCCGGGTCTGGCCACCATCGCGCTCTTCAGCACGCTGGGTTACTGGAATGACTGGTTCAACGCTTTGCTGTACATTGATTCCAATCAATGGGTGCCGCTTCAGCCGATGCTGATGCGCATCGAAAACAACATGCAGTTCCTGATCCAGAACTCCGCCCTGCTTAACAGCGGCCAAGGCAAGGATCTGCTAAGCTCGCTGCCTCAGGACACCTCCCGTATGGCGATGGTTGTTCTGGCAACCGGCCCGATCGTTCTGGCTTATCCGTTCTTCCAGCGTTATTTTGTGCAAGGCCTGACAATTGGCGCGATCAAGGAGTAGTAACTGACGATTATAGGAATGAAGGAGCCTCGCGCTCCTTCGGACTTGTAATATAAATTATCTGCTAGGGGGATATGACACATGGTAAGGAAAAAAGGCTTAAGCTTGCTTGCGCTGGTTCTCGTCCTGTCTTTGGTTTTGGCGGCCTGTGGCGGCAAGAATAATGAAAGCGGTAGCGAAGGAAGCAATTCCGGCGCTAACGGCGGCAGCGAAGCTCCGGTAGAGCTGGTATGGTATACGATTGGTACACCACCAAGAGACCTGCAAAAGGTTAACGATGAAATCAACAAGATTACAGCTGACAAAATCAACGCAACTGTAAAAATCAAAATGCTGGATTGGGGCGAATATTCCCAAAAGATGCAAATCGCTATCGCTTCCGGCGAAAGCTTTGATATCGCTTTTACAAGCTCCTGGGCTAACGATTACTTCGGCAATGCCAAGAAAAATGCATTCCTGGCAGTCGACGATCTGCTGCAATCCCATGGACAAGGCATTGTAGCCGCTCTTCACCCTGACTTCCTTGAGGGAACAAAAGTAAACGGCCACAACTACGGTATTCCTGCAAACAAAGAGCTTCCGCAGCAACGCGTATTCCGTTTCAACAAAACGTTTGTTGACAAATACAACCTGGATATTTCGAACGTAAGAACGCTTCAAGACCTGGAGCCGCTTTTGAAAACGTTTAAAGAAAACGAACCCACAATTGCTCCGATCCCGGCTAAAATTGCTGAGTTCTTCCATGTAGACATGCCTATCAACGATATTCCAATCATCGGCATGCCGCTGGACACAACGGATTACAAGCTGATCAACGTATGGGAAACTGACGAAGCTAAGAGCTACCTGGAAACCATGCACCGTTACTACCAAGCAGGTTACCTGCCTAAAGACGTAGCAACGCAAAAAGACGCTGGCGACTACTTCAAAACTGGCCAATGGCTGGTTGACGTAGCCGATTCCCAACCTCTTGCAGACAACCTGTGGAGCGCTGATGCCGGTTATGAAGTGGTGAGCGTGCCTATGCAAGATCCAATTTCGTTCAACTGGTCCGTAGCTGGTTCCATGCAAGCAATCTCCATCAACTCCGAGCATCCGGAAAAAGCGATGGAGTTCCTGAACCTGCTGTACACTGACGCTGATCTGATGAACCTGCTTGACTTCGGTATTCAAGATGTTCACTACACAAAAACAGGCGACAACACAAAGGACATCATTCCTGACAGCGGCTACGGCTTCCCTGCTTTCACAGCCGGCAACCTGATGCTGACATACCTGAATTCCAACGATGCTCCAGACAAATGGGAGCAATTCCAAAAGTTCAATGATTCCGCAACAGCTGCTCCTCTGCTTGGCTTCCAAGTAGACACAAGCAAAATTACAAGCGAACTGGCAAGCTTGAAAAATACGAAGGACGCCGTTTATGACGCGTTGTTCTCCGGTACGGTTGATCCTGCCGTTCAATTGCCTAAAGCAATCGAGAAGTTCAAAGAAAACGGCCTGGACAAAGTTATGGCTGAAATCCAGTCCCAAATCGACGCTTGGGTAGCTAGCAAATAAGCAATAGCTGCACCATTTGAAGAAGCCTCCGGCTCCGCAGTAACATGCGGCCCGGAGGCTTCTCTTTTGTTATGGGATTATCCATCATTGCCTGCTGGGTTACATCGCATTGGCGATAGCCGACAACGCGTTGGCGCGTGCCTTTTCTTTGGAGCTTGCGTATTCGGAGCTCCAATCCGGCAGCGTGGTCTCCGAGATGCCTTCACTCTTATACTGCTCCTTCGCTTTGGACAACAAAGCGTTAAAGTCGCTGTCGCATTTGGCTTCGGCGGCAATCACATCATCTAGAAATGCCCCCTGGATTTTATCCAGCCCGGCATCCGGATCGGCCTTCAGCTCGGCTGCGATTTTTTTGACCAGACTGCTGCTCGTTGCGGTGCAGGATGCCCTCAGCTGCTCCATCTCCTTGGTGATGGCGGCGTCAATGCCCTGTTTGACTTTGCTTTTGTCGTCAGGCGATGTTGTGGCACTCGGATTGTCAGAGCCTCCGCTTGACGGCGTCCCGGGCTCCGTCGAAGGTTTAACCGTCGGGTTGGCTCCACCGCTGTCTTGGCCGCCAGAAGCCGCTGGCGACGGCTCAGGGGAAGTGGAACCATTAGGATCGGAGCTGGCTTGTCCCGGTGCTGCCGCTCCGCCTTGGCCATTTTGGCCCTCCGTGGAGCCTCCGTCGTCGTTGGAGCCTTCAGTCGCGGAGCCATTAGCTGCACCGGCTTCATCGCCGCCAGCTTCACCAGACGCGTCTCCGGGCTGTCCGCTCGCCTCCGGCTGCTCCCCGTCGCCCTGATCCGGCTCCTTGTCATCCTCTCCCGAAGCTTGCGCGATTTGTTCATTCAGCCTTTTGGCCTCATTCATTTTGGAGCTAAGGCTGCTTACGCCATACACAACAAGGGCAAGAAGGAGCAGTGCTCCCGCTCCTATCAACAGCATTTTTTTGTTTTTGGTCATTTGATCTCCTTCGCCTGCAAACCCTCCAGCCAGTGAAGAACGGCGATTCTCCTTATTCTGATTAAAAGTAAACTCGGTAACATCTGCTTATCTCTTAAACGCCCTTTGCTCATGATTTGTTTCAGTTCACTTTACCCTTCCGCTTAACCTCATCGCCTGCGTTCCCGCCGTATTCTCCATTGAGTCCTGATTCTGCTGATGCCCCAACAGAGAAGAATTGCGGTAGCCGCGCCCGCTCCATCAATGATCACATCTCTAACCTGCGCCCCTCTGCCCGGCACGAAATATTGATGAATCTCATCCGAGATCGCAACCAGCACGCAGAGGATCAGAGCCATGCCAGCTCGCCGCCAGCCTCGCAGAGGGCTTAACCGGAGCGCATTAAACATCAGAATTCCCAGTAGGCCATAAATGAAGAAATGCGCGTTTTTACGGAACAAATGATGGACCCGTTCAAAATGATTCCCCGCATCAGGATACCAGCCGGACACATGGGAAACGAGCCACCGCGTCAGGCTGCGGCTCCACGCTCCCGATTCCGTCGCCGGCTGGGAGGACAAATAAAAGATCAAACCAAACGCCAGAACAACCAGCGCCCAATATATCGTTTTTTTCATAGACTTATCCTTTATTGGGGCGGCTTTCTATATTTAAAGCCGCGGAGTCAAATATCGTTGTTTCCAGCCTAATGACCCTGGCCCCTCATTTGGCGAGCCGGCACTTATAATCTCCAAAACGTGTACCCTTTTTCTTGAATCATTGCCTTATCCATTATACTTTTGACATCGATAATTATTTTTTCATCATTCTTTATGTCTGCAAAAAGACGGTCCATTTGGTCAATTTCCATATTTTTAAATGAGTTGTGCGCTACGGCAAAGACTAGACAATCTAAATCCTTTAAATCATCAAAGGCCGCTAACTCCACGTTATACTCTTTTCTGGTTTCTTCAAAATCAGCATATGGGTCATAAATAATAGGCTTTATACCATACTCATTTAATACGCGAATAATATCTATTACTTTCGAATTCCGAATATCAGGACAGTTTTCTTTAAAGGTAATGCCAAGTATAGCAACCTTTGCTTGCTTGACCACCTTATTGGCCAATATTAACTTTTTAATTATGGCATCTCCCACAAACTTCCCCATACCATCATTTATTTTTCGGCCAGACAAAATGATTTGGCTATGATACCCTAACCTTTCGGCCTCATATAAAAAGTAATAGGGATCGACGCCAATACAATGCCCTCCAACAAGGCCAGGATAAAACTTTAATGCATTCCACTTCGTATTCATAGCATCGACAACTTCTTTAGTGTCAATATTCATACTATTAAAAACCATCGCCAGTTCATTCATGAAAGCTATGTTAATATCCCTTTGGCTATTTTCGACCACTTTTGCAGCTTCAGCCACTTTTATCGACGATGTTTCGTAGACTCCTGCTTTTATAACTAACCTGTAGACCAGTGAGATCTCGCGAAGAGCTTCATTATCCATACCCGATACGATTTTCACTATATTCTCCAGGGTATGAACCTTATCGCCAGGATTAATTCTTTCAGGCGAATACCCTACTTTAAAGTCCACTCCACACTTTAACCCCGACTCTTGTTCTAGAATAGGGATGCAATAGTCTTCCGTTACACCCGGATATACTGTCGACTCATAAACAACTATTGAGCCTTTAATCAAATTTCGCCCTACCACTCTGCTTGCGCCTTCAATTGGTGAAAGATCAGGAGTTTTATCGGCATTTATTGGAGTGGGAACCGCAACAATATGAAACCTGGCTCTTTTTAAATCCTCTTCATCCGATGTAAAGATTAAGTCCGTATTACTTAATGCCTCATTACCCACTTCATTTGTGGGATCCTGCCCTGTTTTATATAATTCAATTTTTTCTTGATTTAGGTCGTATCCTATCACGTTGACCTTCTTGGCAAAAGCCACCGCCAGCGGCAAGCCAACGTAGCCTAATCCCACGACCGAAGCAAATTCGGTTTTGTCTAATAGCTTGGCGTAAAGTTCCACTGACTTAACCTCTCCCTGTTGTTTAATGATCTATCCAATGCTGACTCCTTCTAATTAGATTACCTGTTGGTTTCTAAAAGCATAACTTGACTTAGATCCCATATTGCTTATCAAAATAATGCTGGTATTCGCCGCTTAAAATACGCTCCCACCAAATCTTGTTATGGAGATACCATTCAACCGTTTGAACAATCCCCGTCTCAAAGGTATACTGCGGCTTCCAGCCCAGCTTGATCAGCTTGGAGGGATCAATGGCATACCGCTTATCGTGGCCAAGACGATCCGTCACAAATTCAATCAAATCCTCCGTCTGATTCAACGCATGAATAATCGTCTTCACGACCTCAAGGTTTGTCCGCTCATTATGCCCGCCAATATTGTAAACCTCGCCGTTTGCTCCTTCATGCATAACCAAATCAATCGCTGAACAATGATCCCAGACATGCAGCCAATCCCGAATGTTTCTTCCATCGCCATAAACGGGAACCTTCTGGCCGTTAAGCACCCGGGAAATAGTGAGCGGAATAAGCTTCTCCGGGAAGTGGTAAGGGCCGTAGTTATTGGAACACCGTGTAATATTAACGGGGAGTCCAAAGGTTTCATGGTACGCTCGCACCAACAAGTCGGATGAAGCCTTGCTTGCGCTATAGGGGCTATTAGGCTGTATAGGCGTTTCCTCGGTAAAGAAGGTGTCGGGGTCAAAATCCAATTCGCCATATACTTCATCGGTGGAGACATGTACAAACTTGGTGATCCCATATGCCTTGGCTGCATCCAGCAGCACCTGTGTTCCCAATACATTGGTCTTCACGAAGATGCCAGGATCGGTAATCGAACGATCCACATGGCTCTCAGCTGCGAAATGAACAACATAATGAAACTGTTCTTTTTGAAATAAAGCCATGATTTCATCCCGGTCCGCAATATCTGCTTTCACGAAGCGGTAATTCTCTTTTTCCTCGATTCCGGAGTGTTTGGTAAGATCGCCGGCATACGTCAACAAATCCAGATTCGTGATGTCATACTGGGGATATTTATCTACCATATACTGAACAAAGTTCCCGCCTATAAAACCAGCGCCTCCGGTAACGAGCACTTTTTTCCTTGTCATTTCTGCTCCTCCAACTTTAACTGTTCTAGGAATCTCTTTACCGCATCCTGCCATGACGGCAAAGGCTCAAAGCCTTGTTCAATCAATTTTCGCTTCGACATTCGGGAGTTTTTGGGCCTGACCGCCCGAGTCGGATATTCTTCTGTTGCAATGCCATTCACTTTTACGGCTTTATGGGCAACTGCAAAAATTTCACGAGCAAACTCTGCCCAACTGCAAAATCCCTCATTCGATGCATGATAGGTTCCATATTTATCCGTACGCGCAATGTCTATCAGCAATCGAGCCAGGTCTGCTGTATACGTAGGGGAACCCCACTGATCTCCAACCACATTTAACTCATTGCGCGTTTCAGCCAGCCGTAGCATCGTTTTTACAAAATTATTGCCATTAAGTCCGAATACCCACGAAATCCGCACAATAAAATACTCCGACAACAAATCCTTTACGATTTGCTCTCCTTCGTATTTGGTTAACCCATAATGATTAATCGGGTTTGGAGAATCGGTTTCTTTGAAGGCTTCTTGCCCTTTGCCATCGAATACATAATCCGTGCTGATATATAGAAACTTAGCTTGCACCTGCTTAGCCGCAGCCGCCAAAAACCTGGTGCCGTCTTTATTTGCCTTCCGGCAATTTTCCTGGTCATCCTCCGCTTTGTCCACGGCCGTATACGCTGCGCAATGAATAATAACATCCGGTTTATGTCTATGTACAAATGCCGACACCGCTGCTTCATCCGTTATATCCAGACTTGCCGAGGTTGTGCCTATCATATTCAAACCTAAACTAGCTCCTCTTTGCACAACATCGAAACCAAGCTGTCCCCCAAAACCCGTCACTACAATATTCATGTCCTATTCTCCATGGATAAAGTTATAATCGGCATCAGTTAATAAAGGCGCTATTTCATCCTTCTCCGAGAGGATCGGCGTTGTGCCCAGCGGCCACTGTATGCCAATCTCTTGGTCATTCCAGCGAATGCCACGATCATGTTCTTTGGAGTAGACTTCATCCACTTTATATTGAACTTCTGCATTTTCCGTCAATGTCATAAAACCATGGGCAAACCCTCTGGGTACCAGCAATTGTTTTCTGTTTTCTTCGGTTAACTCCACGCCGATCCATTGCCCGAAGGTCGGACTGCCTTTTCGAATATCGACGGCTACATCATAGATAGCTCCCCTGTTGCACCGAACCAATTTGGTTTGCGCCTTAGGATTTAGTTGATAGTGCAGCCCTCTGAGCGTCCCTTTTGCCGCGGAAAAAGAATGGTTGTCCTGAACAAAGGTTATATCGATGCCTTCCATTTTAAAACGGCCTTTGCTATACGTTTCCATAAACCAACCGCGATGGTCGCCATGGACCGTTGGCTCAATAATGATTACGCCATCTAGCTTAGTGCTTGTCAGCTTCATGCTAATACGCCCTCCTGTTTAATCACTTCTTTATTTTGCTGGGCTAATCGGATCAAGTATTGCCCATACTCGTTTTTCTTCAACGGTTCGGCAAGCTCAAGCAGCTGCTTTTTGCTAATATAGCCTTTGCGATATGCAATTTCCTCAAGACAAGCCACCTTTAGACTTTGCCTTTTTTCGATGGTTTCAATATAGGTTGACGCCTCTAGCAAAGATTCGTGCGTGCCCGTATCCAGCCAGGCGAAACCACGGCCAAGAAGCTCCACATGAAGCTCGTCCAGCTCCAAATAAGCCTTGTTGACATCCGTTATCTCTAATTCGCCACGCGCTGAAGGCGTTATTTGTTTAGCTATATCAATAACGCGATTGTCATAGAAATACAGGCCCGTTACCGCATAAGTCGATTTGGGCACTTGGGGTTTCTCTTCGATGGAAATAGCTTTGCCGCTCTCATTGAACTCTACGACACCAAAGCGCTCCGGATCTTTGACATTGTAGCCAAAGATGGTTGCTCCCTTTTGACGCAGAGCAGCTTTTTCCAATAGATTCGTAAAACCATGGCCATAAAAAATATTATCTCCTAATATTAATGCGACGCTATCATCGCCGATAAACTCCTCGCCAATTAGAAAAGCTTGTGCCAATCCATCTGGCGACTCCTGAACAGCATAGCTGATGGTAATGCCAATGTCGCTGCCGTCACCTAACAACTGCTCAAATCGGGGAGTATCTTGGGGAGTTGAAATGATCAAAATATCTTGAATACCTGCCAACATCAGGATAGACAGCGGGTAATAGATCATAGGCTTGTCATAAATCGGAAGCAGCTGTTTGGAAATCGTTTTAGTTAAGGGGTACAGTCTTGTCCCGCTGCCTCCTGCAAGGATTATGCCTTTCATTTGTTACCCTCCTGGAAAATGTAGTTGTAAGTAAGATACACTGAAGCCGCTAAAAGCCCTAACCTCATTTTAATGTAAGCCTTGAACGATTACTACAGATACTCTTGTAGTTATAAGAAAAGCTGCCTCGCCAATGGAAGCAGCTTCTATTATCCAACAAGATGGAGTGTTTCGAATTATTTAACCCCGTAATAGCCCACGTACCAGTCCGCAAAACGCTGCAGGCCTTCGCTTATCGGCGTTTGCGGTTTGAAGCCGACCGCTTTGTACAATGCATCTGTGGATGCATATGTGGCTGGTACGTCGCCGGGCTTAATTGGCTCAAACTGCTTGGCAAATACAACCTCTCTGCCCAGAGCCTTGCCCAAGGCCGTTTCAAGCGCCCCAATAAAAGCCATCAGCTTCTCCGGGCTGTTGTTGCCGATATTATAGACCTTGTGCGGAGCTCCTGCTCCACCGGTTTTCGCAGCTTCAACCGGTGTTGTTGCATCGTCCTCCGCCATCCCTGCGCTAACCGCCCCAGCTACCGTGCCGACCGGAGGCTTCCCGATAAGCCGAATAATACCGTCTACAATATCATCGATATAGGTGAAATCACGGTACAGATCATTTTCAAAATCGCCATTGTTGTAAATCGCGATCGGCCGCCCTGCAAAATAGCTATCGGCAAAGCCAAAGTAAGCCATATCTGGCCGTCCCATCGGACCGTAGACCGTAAAGAAGCGCAGGCCTGTCGCAGGTATGCGATACAGATGGCTGTAGGTATGTGCCATCAGTTCATTACTCTTTTTGGTAGCGGCATACAATGAAACGGGATGGTCCACAGGATCGCTTTCCTCAAAAGGAACCTTGCGGTTTGCCCCATAAACCGAGCTGGACGAAGCGTATAAAAGATGCTTCACCGGAAACTCGCGGCAGGCTTCCAGGATATGATGGAATCCGACGATATTGCTTTGAATATAAGCGTCCGGGTTCTCAAGAGAATAACGAACACCCGCCTGAGCAGCCAAATGCACAACAACCTCCGGCTTGTAATGCCGGAATAAGTCCGTTACCGCCGTTTTGTCCGAAATATCTCCTTGAACAAACACAAAGCGCTCTTGCTGTTTCAGCAGCTCCAGCCTTGCATGCTTCAGCTTGGGGTCATAATAATCATTTAGATTATCAATGCCGATAACCGTTGCCCCGTCCTCCAGCAATCTCTTGGAAACAAAACTGCCAATAAAACCCGCCGCGCCTGTAACCAGATAGACGCTGTTTCCGCCTGCAGTCTCATTGCTCAATGCTTTTCGCCTCCTTAACTCCCCTGCCGGACAGCAGCTTCGCGACCGATGGAATGATACTCCACGCCAGCCGCTTTCATTGCCGCCACGCTGTACAAATTGCGCCCGTCGTAAACAAGCGGAGTACGCATCAGCTTACGGTAGGCTTCAGGCTGAATTGCCTTAATCTCTCCCCACTCCGTAAAAATAAAGCAAACATTCGCGCCATCCAGCGCCTCCTCAGCACTTTCGGTATACGTGATGCTTCCTTTGGCGTTGCCTCCTGAAGGGTATAGCTTGGCGAAATTAGCCGCGCCGACCGGATCGTAGGCAAACACATTTGCGCCTTGCTGAAGCAGCATCGGTACATTCTCCAGCGAAGCCGCTTCCCTGAGATCGTCCGTCGCCGGCTTAAAGGTCAATCCAAGCACGGCCACTTTCAGACCGCTAAACGTAATCAGCCGCTTGCTGGCTTTTTTGTATAACATCGTCTTCTGATCCTGGTTCACATCAATCGCAGATTTGACCGTTCTAAGCTCGTAACCATGTTGTCTGGCCAAATAATCAAGCGCCTTCGTGTCCTTGGGAAAGCAGGAGCCGCCAAAACCGATCCCGGCGTTCAGAAACTTTCTGCCGATTCGGGGATCGTAGCCCATACCTTCGGCCACATCCTGAATATCCGCTCCCACCAGCTCACACAAATTAGCGATATCGTTCATATACGATATTTTGAGCGCGAGAAAGTCATTGGAGGCGTATTTGATCATTTCCGAAGATCTGCGGTTAACCGAAACGATAGGCAGCCCAAACGGCTCATAAATCGACTTCAGCAACTCTTCCGCCCACTGGCTTTCCGTCCCGATAATAATGCGTTCCGCGTGCAGCGTGTCGTGAACGGCAGAGCCTTGCGCCAAAAATTCCGGGTTAGAGGCCACTTCCACCTTTACCGGGTTGATTAAAAAATCCCGAATGAATTGCTCTACCTTATCGTTTGTTCCTACAGGCACCGTCGATTTGACGACAACCAGGCAATCCCTCTCGATCGTTTCAGCAATTTGCCTAGCCACCGTTGCGATGTAGGACAGATTGGCAGAACCATCCGGCTGCTCCGGAGTGCCGACTCCAATGAAAATCGCATCAGCATCTTTATATGCAGATACATAGTCAGTGGTATAGTCGATTCTCCCGGCAGCGTAATTTTTCCGCATTAGCTCTTCCAGCCCGGCTTCATAAATAGGCGAAACACCCGACTTCATCAATGCGACCTTGTTTTCGTCGATATCGACGCAGGTCACTTGGTGGCCCATCTCCGCAAAACAAACACCTGCGACCAATCCGACATAACCCGTTCCGGCTACTGCTAGTTTTGACATCACTACCTCCACTATTTATTTTATTATTTTTTTTAAAACTCCTAAACCCTCTCGTTTTATCTCTGAAAAAAAACTAAGAACAACAAAATAAAGAACAATGCACAAAAAAATCACCACTAAATACCATAGAGTGTTGGACGATACTGATTTTAACATATACCCCAAAAGTCCCATGATACATGCGGATAGCAGCATCGGATATGTGTTATTTAAGACCCTGAGAATTGGTATACCAATAAACATCTTTAATAATGCAAAATGAACTAATACATGTTGCATTCTAATCCAAGCACGCCAATATACTAGCGTCCAGAAACCAACCTTAACGCTAATTAAACAAACTGGAACCAGTACGAATAAATGCATAGCTTGAGCTAAAAATGATAACTTTGGTTTTCCCTTTGCCCTATAAACTTCACTATTATAATACCCATATACTATTGTAATTGCACTTGTTAGAGACCAAACTCCAATTATCTTGCTCGCTTCCCCCCACTCATTCCCCAAAACAACAAGAGTAACTAAATCGCTAAATAGGAAAATACCCACTCCCAAAGGAAGTACAATTATTGATGATATTCTTTGAAACTTTAGAAAAACTTCAGTGAATTTTTCAGTATCTTCTTGTAGTCTTGAAAGTGCTGAGAATAATACGGGAACACTCGATGCTACAATTACGTTTAAGAGTGCACTTACAAGCATTGTCGAGGTTTTATAAAGGCCTAAAAAATACATGTTTAAGGCACTAGCTATAATAAAAGAATCTATCCAAACAGTAAGCCATATGGAAATTGACTCCATGCTTGACCAAAAGCTAAAATTAATCATTCTTTTTAAAATTTTTATATCAAAAAGAAACTTTGGTTTCCAGCTTGATCTTAAATATAAAATAACCGCACTAATAAGTTGTGATAATAATAATCCCACTATTATTGACCAGTACCCATATCCGCTTAGTGCCAGTGGTATCGTAATAATTACAGGTACAAATACTCCTATAATTCTTACGACAAAAACCGTTCGAAAATCTAGTTCTCTTTTGTAAAGCGCTAACTGAATACTTGTAAACGAGTTTATTGGTATCAATAAACACGAAACCCAAACTGCATTTCCTAAATCAGAATATCCTAACCACATCGAAATTGTATTAGCATTTAATAAAATTATTACAAATACAATTATTGACAACAAAAAGTTTGTACAAAAAGATACACTTGAAGCATTCTCCAATTCCTTTCTACTCTTAAAATTGAATTGGATCAAATATTTATGAAAACCTGCATCAGTTAACATCTCCGCAAAACTCGTAATTAATGTGATTGAAGCAACAATCCCAAAAACCTCTGGTGCTAGTATTCTTGCAAGAATCATGTTTGTTATTGGGCCAATTATTTTAGCTAAAACTTCTGTTATTGATGCCCATTTGGTTGCTTTTATAACTTTATTGTTAAATTCCATATTACTCATTTAATGAACACCTTCCACACTACACTTCATTAATTACTAATTACTTCTCAAGATTAATACAGCGAGAATAATGTTACCAATTCCAATACCATAGATATGGATAGACTCGATTCCACTCTGGTCTATATAGCATTGTTATGTAATAATTCAAAAAGAATCCTATTGAGATTACCGAAAATAAAACTAACTTTTCAACTTTCCCCTTTAACCCACTCACTATATTGGGTATAGCAAAGATATAAAAAGCAGTAAAATATATTGAAATCCGACTCACTAAAGGTGCATTCAAGCCCGCAAGACCACATATGACTGCAATTAAACAAAAAGAAAACCAAATTTTTTGCTCATCCATGTAGTGGTTAGCAAGAATTGTGTTATTATCTCTATAAACGTATTTCCTATAGCCTGTTATTAGAGCTGCGAAAAAAATACTCAAGTAAATTAATAGATTAAAGTAAATTGCTATGTTCCCTTGCGAGTTAAAGTATTCACTATGCAAGTACACCAAATATTTTGGATTTAAATTTGTAAACATTCTAACGATCTCGTCAAACATTACACTAGCAACAATTCCTATTAATAATATTAAAGTTACATTCCCCTTTTTATAAGTTATATTTGAAATCGGGTACGAAATAAGGAATACTAGTGCAGATATATGGAATAAGGACGCTAATAGTACTAATAAAAAAAATTTAATAAACTTTTTTTCCTTTATATAAGACACACTCAACATTAATATTGCTATTGAAATGTACTGTCTACTTATATTCATAATATCAAAGAACATTCTACTAGTAATAAATATATATACACTAAAAGCTACATTCTTTGAATATTTATAAATTGAAACAGCTAAGACAATAAAAATAAAACAAGTTATTAGAACTTGTAAGTGTATATATTCAAAACCTATTAATCCAAAGAGTCTAGATAATATTACATAGCCTATCTCCATACTAGATACTGACTTTGAGAATAGGTCTTCATTAATGACAATAAAATATGAATTATAATATGTTAACGAGTCATTGCCTACCGAAGGTGCTCGAAAAGCACTTAAAATAAACAACGGAGTTAATAAGATTATTACCCACAACACAGACTTTTTAATTTTTGGGACTGCATATTCAAAAACTGCGGCTAAAAAAAATAAAAATGCTATTAATATATAAAGAGACATTATTCAACCTCTTTCTTGCTAAGTACATAATTAACAGTATTCTGCTAGATGGAGTTCACCAATCTTAAGTATTAATTTTATTAACTCTTGAAAGATCAAGCCAACTTCCTATTTCATACTCGAATTCAACTGGTTGAAAAGTTTCATAACCTGAACCATGATAAAAAGTCATTTCCCCAAAATAAATATCACCATTAATATTATACAAATCTATTCTAACATGGGGTATATCGGCAGATAATATCCTCGCTATACTTATCATTTGATCGAAATTTATAGGCTTTGGGATTTTATGTTCGCGATCAGTTGGATAATGTATCATTGCATTGCAATAATTCCAATCCATGTCATAAATATTTCTTTTATGCTCATCAAACCTACCATAATCAATTTGCACAAATTGGGGCTCCCCATGAAAACAAAAAAACTTATAGTCCTTGAGTTCATTATTTGATTCATCTACCATATATTTCTCGCAAATAATTTTTGGCCGGATATTTTTATAGGGCCACTCCCTTCCATGCCAATACCAATTCATTTTCATCCAGCCTTGAAGCTTGTTTAGTACCAGTGCTCTTGATGCATTACTTTTATCTTTACATATAAAGTTACTGCTAGAACCATGCGTGCATTTAAGCACAAATTCCTTAGGCAAATCATTCCATTTTATTTCTTTAACATCATTATATACAGCAAGTAAGGGTATTAAATAGTCCGAACCAATTTTTGATTCCACGAATTCTCTAACTTTGTATTTATCCACATAATCTGTATACAATGAGTTTCTATTATTTAATTTAAGCCACTGAATCTTTTCATTAAATGTTTGTGGTGCCTTTAAGTTTAGTTTTTTTTTCATATGGTAATAATACTGAACCCTTATATATGCTTTGTCAGGAATAATTCTCATTATATATTTAACTATGTTTTTAATATTGATCATTATATTGCTCCTTAATTTATAAGACTTACTTTTTTATTGCTGCGTAGCAATGACGAGTATTGCTGTTCTGTTTTTTGCGCAATAACATTCCAGTCATATTCCAAGGATTTGTTTCTAGCATTCTGTCCTTTAATTTTAAGCCCGTCTATTCTCTCACTAAGTAAATTACGTATTGCATATTCAATACTGAATACTGTTCCGTCAGCTCCCCAACCAGAATTAGAACTTTCAATATCTTCTCTCATATTAGTCCCATTAGTGACCAAACAAGGTAACCCATAAGATAATGCTTCGATGAGTCCCATTGAGTGACCTTCAAATCGAGAAGTCAGAACAAAGACATCACTATTTAATAATACTTTTTCTTTTTGAATATCAAAAACTGGATCATAAACCCTCACTATTTTATCTAATTGATTTTGTTTAACTAGTTTCTCTATTTCATTTCTAGATCCATTTTTATCAGGACCATAAATATCTAAATACAAATTAATGTTATTCATTTCACTCTTTATTTTTCCTAAAGCTCCAATTAAGAGATCAAGACCTTTTTGGTAAATATCCAAACGCCCAATAAACACCATTTTTATCTGCTGTTTTTCTTCATTCCAGACTTTTGACACTTGGGGCGTTGAAATCCCGTTAGGAATAACAATCATTCTTTTATTCCAACTTGTTTTTGAAGAGCTTTGCTCATCTTTTGTTAAATATTGAATTGCTAATGCCTCTTTAATGAATTTATTAAACAAAAATAAATTAGCTACTTTTTTCTTAATGTATTTTGATTTTTGTGCAGCCTGCGTCAACGAACTTCTAGGAATTATAATATACGGTATCTTTCGAATTCTGCATTCTTTAGATACTTTCAAATATTCAATAAAGTACATTCCTTGAAAAACAACTAAATCAGGGTTATTAAAAGGTGCTGGCAAACTTGAGATTTTTAGCTCAGGATAATCCTTAAGACTATGATAATATTCTTTTTTATACATGCGTTCTCTTTCCGCACTACAAATATTATACCAAAATACGTTATTTAATAGTCCTTGATTTACAATTTGAGATGGAACACTATAATATAATCCTGATGCTTTTTCACCATCAATATGTGATATATAAAGTATATTCATAGCAATCTCCTGACCCATCAACTATTCATTTAAATGTACTCACTAGAAATTCACTAGAACTTCAGGGACCATCCACATTCTCACATTATTAACAAACAACAATCTTGTAATAAACCAATTGATTTATCTGGCTATTAAATATTTTCATCAGGCACCATTCTCAATGGCATAGGTTTGGAATATTATTTTTACTAACCTAAGTTAACTTAAAATAAATTAATAACTAAAGGCTTGTTCTCCTTAGAATGCTTTGGTAAAGTTTTTTAATTAAGGGATTAGGCAATTGCCGAACAGATATTGAAATTAACAAATTAATAAAATACTGTGAGTAACTTATCATGCGATTACCGCGCATATAACCAAATAGTTCTACTTGCATTTTAAAGTAGTCCCACCCTCTTCTTCTCACATATGTACTGTCTGTCACTCTCATTAATAATAAAACTTCATCAATATTTGTGAATTTACTTCCAGCTATCCATAGTCGTATCCATAGAAAATAATCTTCTGCATACTTGAAATCCCTATAATTACCAACCATTAAAACATCTTTTTTTCTAAACATCACAGAGGGGTGATTAAATGGATTTCTACGTTTTATATAACTTTTTATTTGCTCATCAAATAAGGGCACTTTTCTATAACCAATTATATTACTTGGATGATTTAGAAATTCACCAATATGGCTGCCCACAACGCTCACATTCAGTTTTGAAGTTAAGATTTTTAATTGTTTTTCACAGCGTTCTGGTAAAGAGATATCATCCGAATCCATTCGGGCTATGAATTCATTTTTACATTGAAGCACCCCCCTGGACAGTGCACTACCTAACCCAACATTTTCTGTAAGGGGAAGACACACCAAAGGACCTTCTGTTTTTAGTTCCTCTATCGTACTGTACAATTCATCTGAGAGTGGCCCATCAATGACCAGCACAACCTCATCTGGAGGAATAGTTTGGTTAAACATGCTCCTAACACTGTCCCTTAGGTTTTGGGAGCTTTCTTTTATATAAACACTCATAAGCACACTATACTTCATTACTATTCCTCATTGTCTATATTAATATATTCTGATAGTCTATCGCGCTCCACTACCAGTTAACACCACCTTAACCGTCCTAAACAATATTTGTAGGTCCAACCCAATGCTGCTATTATGAATATAATATCGATCTAGCTGTAGTTTCTCAGATGGAGTGATATCATAACCACCATTAACTTGCGCCCAGCCTGTTAGACCAGGTTTTACTTCCAGACGTTGTTCAAACCCTGGAATTTCCTTTGCAAATTTTTCTGCAAAGATGGGACGTTCAGGCCTTGGTCCTACTAAACTCATTTCTCCTTTTAACACATTCAAAAGCTGTGGCAGTTCATCTATTCTTGTTTTTCTAATAAAAGTTCCAATTTTTGTTATGCGTGGATCATTTTCAGTGGCCCATTGGGCTCCATTTTTCTCTGCATCGATTCTCATTGATCTAATTTTTGTCACTGTAAATTCTATGCCATCCATGCCAAGTCGTTCTTGACGATAAAATACTGGTCCTCTACTCTCTAACTTTACACATGCTCCTGCAATTAAAATAAGTGGAAGTGCCATTACCAGACCAATAATACTTAAAACTATATCCGCAGCCCTTTTTACAGTCAGATATATATACGATACATTTCTTTTAGGCTTTGTATAATTTACTATCTTGGTTGCTTGGTCTCTTTTATAAGAATTTGCATTTGAACGGTAACTCAAACTGTCTCACCTACCTTACGTTGTGCGTACCTCCATGAATCACGGACCATATCTTCTACAGTCCGCAAAGCCATCCAATCAAGCTTCTGCTTTGCCTTATTTACATCTGCAAAACAATTGTCAAGATCACCAGGACGCCGGTCTACGATTTGGTACGGGATGGAAATTTGGCTAACTTGTTCGAATATATTAATCATCTCAAGAACACTAGTGCCTTTACCTGTTCCAAGATTGAATATTTCCAAGCCCGTTTTAATTTTTTCTATTGCTTGTACATGTGCCTTTGCTAGGTCTACAACATGTATGTAATCTCTAATACCGGTGCCATCAGCTGTATTATAATCATCTCCGTAGATAAATAACTTTTCATATTCACCGGTTGCGACAGCAGTAATATAAGGCATTAGATTGTTTGGCTTGCCAGTTGGGCTTTCGCCAATTAAGCCACTTTCATGAGCACCAACTGGGTTGAAATAACGCAGAATTGTCACGGACATAGTAGGATAAGCAGTCACATAATCTGTAAGAATCCGTTCATTTATTACTTTGCTTTCTCCATATGGGTTCGTTGTTGGAAACAATGTCATTTCTTCATGTAGCGGTGATTGATTTGGCCCATACACAGTTGCTGAAGATGAGAAAACAAATCTATTAACGTCATATTTTAGGCATAGTTTGGTTAATACTAAGGTAGTTAATATATTATTGTAGTAGTAATCTAGAGGAATGTTGACTGATTCACCTACTGCTTTAAATCCTGCAAAATGAATTACACCATCTATTTGCTCACTCTCAAACAATTGATCCATACACTGCTCATTAGTCACATCTATTTGAAAAAATTTGGGCTCAATTGTTGTTATTTGAACAATTCGGTCTAAAACACCAATAGAACTGTTAGACAAGTTATCTACTATAATAACCGTATGGTGATTTTTAATTAATTCTATTACCGTATGTGATCCAATATATCCCAAACCACCAGTAACAAGTATTTTCATAGGAAATATACATACTCCTTTCCAACATAGTCTATCAACCACTACTAATGCTCCAAGCAATTTATCATTTTTCTACTTCATCACTTATTTCTCTTTTGAGACTTCTTCATAACTCTTACCTTGACTCATGCCATACTTCTTTGCAATTTGAATTAGCTCATCATATTGCTCTGGAGAAAGTCTTTCAAGAATTAAAGTTCTAGCTGCTTTCTTTTCATCTATACTTAAACCGCCACTTGCAAGCTCTTGTAGGTACTTGATATCATCAGCACTAAGTTCCTTCAGAAAGACAGTTGCGAGTTTCGCTTTTTCTCCTACCGTAATTTTTTCCTGTACATCTTTTGCCTTATCTACACTTACTTCCGCGCTGTATTCTGTCGAACCCTTTGAGGGCTCACTACTAGGTTTTGTTGTTTGTGGATCTTGTATTTCTTCATGATCGTCAGATTGATTAATTTCTTCATCATTGTTGTCAGGGGAAAGCTGGTTAACTTCATCTTGATTTTGTTGCGTATCGTTTTTATCAACAAGCACCGGTTCGTTTGTTTCTAGCAATGTATCCGCTAGCAACTCATCTTCAAGACTATTAGATAATTGCGCTAACATCTTGTCCATTGCATAGTTTGCTGCAAGCAAACCGGAAATTACAACAACAACTAGTATGCCGGTTAGCCACAAAAGAACCTTTTTCCAACGTTTCATTTTTCGACGAGTTTCTACCATGATTATCTACTCCTAACAAGGATGTTTTATTATGATTAGTTTACTTTGACTCTCATTTCAGATCCTTTTCGTCGCCCCAGTAAAAAGCTTACTGACAGTTGAAACGGGATAGTTCATTAAAATAGTTCAGCAAAGCCCATATCAAGTAAGTCTATGAATACGGGCCCGCCAGAATAATTCCCAAATTGGTAAATCACATCAAATATATGTCACATGCAATTGTGGAGACCATATAAAATCTTAAAGCAAGACCATCATTCTTTTGCACCGTAGTAATAATAGTAGGATTCCTCGTTGGCTTTGCGTTTGACGTTGTTAAGGACAACGCCCAAAATACGGGCATTAACGGTTTGCAGGTTTTGAATTGCTTTTTTGGCAATGTCCCGTTTCACCCTGCCTTGATCCACGACCATAATGGCCCCATCGCTTTTTGTTGCAACGATTTGCGCATCGGTAACGGCAAGCAGCGGCGGCGTGTCGATCAGAACGATATCGTACATCTCGCGAAGCTGCTGAATGATTGCGGTCATCCGATTGGAGCCCAGCATTTCGGCGGGGTTCGGCGGGATCGTTCCGGACGTAATGACGTCCAGACCGGGAACATTGCTCATTTGAATCGACTCTTCCAGCGTACATTGCTGAGATAACACGGATGACAGGCCCCATCGATTGGATATGGAGAAGTTATGATGGGCGGTAGGTTTCCTCAAGTCGGCATCAATCAATACAACTTTTCGCTCCGACTGGGCATACGTAATGGCGAGGTTCGTAATCGTTGTTGTTTTGCCCTCGCCCGGACCGGCCGAGGAAACCATAATGACCTGAATTTTTTCGTCGATGGCCGAATAATCAATATTGGTTCGCAGCGACCGGTATGACTCGGATATTGGGGAACGGGGGTTTGAAAGCGTGATAAGCTGACGTTTATTTTTCGATCGTGACACGTTCAAGTTCCCCTCCTTTATAGGCCCGAGACGTCCTGCTGCTTTGCGGTGAACCTTCCGCTTCTTCAGGACTCATTCTCGATATCATAGCCAAGGTTGGCTGTCCCAAATATTCCAATACGTCCGCTTCCGTCTTGATGGTGTCGTCCATATACTCCAGCAGAAACACAACGCCGACAGCAAGCATTAGCGAAACGACAAAAGCAATGGCAATATTCAATGGAACGTTAGGTGCTACAGGCTCTGGTTGAGCGTCAACAGGCGCTTCGTTCAGAATCGAAACGTTTTCCACCTGGAAAATGTGCTGAATCTCTTCGCGGAACACGTTGGAAACCGCATTTACCGTTTCTGCCGCTTTTCTGTAGTCAATATCCTGCACAACAAGCGTCATGACTTGCGTATTGTTAACGGAGCTGACCATGATCTTTTTGGATAGCTGTTCTGTTGTGTACCCCAGCTCCGGATATTGCTCAGCGACTTTATCCAGAATAGCAGGCGTTTTGATGATTTCCTTGTATGTATCGATCATGCGAATATTGGTATTAATCTGATTCAGGTCAAGCTGCCCCGTTACTTGCTGCGATGATGTCTGGTTAACGATGATTTTGGTAAAAGCTTCATAGACCGGGGATTTAAAGAAGAGGCTATAAACACCCGCCACCGCGGAACATAATACGACAAAGGCTACGATCAGCCAAAGCCTCTTCCGTATAACGGCAACATATTGCCTCAAATCAAGTTCATTAGACACTACACTACTCCTCCATTAGACATAGTTTTTTCTCATGATGAATAGTTCTTTAGCACCATGCCCTTCTGCATTATACCACTATAGGGGTAGACAATCTGTGACTTTTGACAAAAAATCTTCCTCCCATCCACATGGGAGGAAGATTTTGTGGTAATTGTAGTGTATTTGTATTAGAAGTTGAATGCTCTGTAAATGATTACTGCGGCTTGAGCGCGAGTTGCGTTGCTGTTAGGCGAGAATTTGCCGTCGTTGCCAATGACGATGCCATGGTGAGCGGCGAATGCAACGCCCTCTTTCAGCGAGGAGCTGATTTGACCGGCATCGGAGAAGACAGCCAGTTCAGCATCCAGATCTTCGACTGCAGTAGCGCCTTTTGCTTTCAGCGCGCGTGCAACCATAGTTGCCATCTCAGCGCGAGTGATCTTGGCTTGCGGATCGAAACGGTTAGCGGAACGCCCATTAATTACGCCCAGATCAGCTGCAGCAGCAACGTAAGGAGCAAACCAGTCGTTAGCGACAACGTCGCCAAAGGTTGCTGTTGCAGACACGTTGTCCAGATCAAGAGCGTGAATCAGCATTTTTGCAAATTCAGCGCGTGTTACTTGATCTTGTGGAGCAAACACGCCCTCCGCTTTACCGTTGATTGCGCCTTTAGCGGCGATTACTTGGATCGCACGGCCAGCCCAATCTTCAACTACGGATGTATCACCGAACGATACTTTATTTTCCACTACTGCGTATGAAGAGAATGTGTCACGCGCCTCGGTAAGCGCTCCATTCTTATATCTGCCACCAAAAAATTGAAGCTTGTCTTCTACAATTTTGGCAAGCGTCAACAACTCAGTGTCAAGGCCAGTAGTATCACTAAGCGGGAAGACAATTTGAATAGGTTTGGAGAAGGTAGTTACTGGCTTATTGTCTACTGCTAAATTAAACTCGAACACGTCGGAAGCGAATGTAGCTTGCTGAGTCAATTCCTCGGAAGGAGCCGATTGTTTTACGTTCAGATCAATGGCTCCTGCGATGTTTCCTCCAACCGGTAGTGTAACAACAAACTCGCCCGCTTTAATAGCGATTCCGGCCAGATTGGCTTGAATGCCTTCGCTTACAATGGCCGCCGACACTTTGATAAGCAGCTCGTCCTGTGTTACTGCACCAAAATCAAGTGTAAGCGTTGCGGCAGGCAATGTTTCTCCCGTTACGCTTTTCAAAGCGTTTGCGATTGCTGCAATGCCTTTGATTGCGGAAATTGCATTGTTTTCGTTAGGAGCAAGCGTTGCCTGGTTGTTTTGAACCGCTGCTTGACCAGTCAAGGTAGACAGCTTGCTAACAGCTGCCCCAGCATCTTTAACCGCTTGAGCGATCAATTCCGCTTTTTCAGCTTCAGTTGCATTTTCCAGCTTGCCTTTCAGCGCTTCCAGGTTGTTCACTGCGATTTGAGCTTCTGCAGGCACGCCTGTCGTCGGGAAGATAACAACCGGATAAGTTGGATTTGGTGTAACCGGTACTGGGAAAGCTTCAAAGTATGCTTTATTCAATACCGAGTAAGCTGCTAGAGCTGTCGAGAAATGAACGACACCTTCGCTTGCTTGAAGCTTAGTAAACACATCAGCCAGATCTTGCGAAGTCAATCTGTTTTGCGCAAAATTTGCAAATGTTGTGTTAGAGAGAATCGCTTGATTCGCTGCAGTCTTCAACTGCTCTTTGATAGCCGTCAAATCGGATAGTTGAGCAACTGTCAAAGTGGAGATGAGATTGGCAACCTTCAACTCGAAGTTGTGCAGCACAGACGCAACATCATTTACGGACAGTTCCGGGTACAGGTCATTGAGGAATCCATCGTTGGCAGCAGCAATTGCTTCATAATTTTCCTGCCAGTCTTTATCAATTGTTAGCGTCAAGATATCTTCGATCAGATCATTGATTGTGGCACTGTCTACATTAGTTCCAGCGATCAGCTTTTCAACCAATGGCGAAAGAATTGTAGAATCGGCATCAACCGCGTTTGCAATTTCAGCTCTGAAAGCATTAACTTTAGCCAGACCGTCAGCATCAAGCTTAGCGTACACTTGCTGAGCGCGAGCTGCAAAATCGGAGTATGCTGCAGCATGAATTACATTACTTACCCCAAGTTTCTCAGCCAGTCCCTTATTGCTGAGCGGGATGCCTGCGAATGCGGACATCACTACGCTTGCCGCGATTGTTGTGACTGCCAGTTTCTTTTTGAACGACATTTCCAATCACCTCTATAATTAGAATAGTTGCACTCATCGTTTTTTGATGAATGTCTAGTAAAACCTAAACGTACCGCTTTCTTATGTATCGGTTTCATGAAGCTTGTCTTGAACCTTTTCCGAGTATTTCCCTTACCTTTTTGAAAATAAGGAAATGAAACGGCGCCATTGTCCTCCTCCTGCTGCGGAAAAAGCAGGTTGTTCGGCCAGCGGCGAGTTGTCCAGCAACCTTCTGGCGTTGTTCTTCAGATAGCTGCTCCATTGTTCTCCCATTGTTCTCTCAATGAACGAATAGGCTTCGCCCAATCGAAATCCCCGGCGGGAGATATGATGCGCATCTGACGATACAAAGTGGATGCTGCCTTGCTTGAGCAATGAAAGCGAAGTTTGTTGAATCCGTTTTCCGAATACGCCAAGCAACGAATGGGTGGTCACCTGACCGCATGCCCCTAGTTCTACCAATGACGCGAAACGTTCCGCATGCTGCGCAACCTCCGCATTTCTCTCGGGATGAGCGATGACCGGCGTCAGCCCCATAACACTCAGCTCATGAATCATTTCTTCCATAGACTTCGGAATACGGGAAGAAGGCATCTCCAGCAAAACATATCTGGTTCCGGCCAGCGTGAGCAACTCATCTCGGCTCCAAGCATCCAGCAGGTCATCGTGAACGCGAATTTCCTGACCTGCGGCTATTGTGACAGGCACGCCCGTTTCTATCAGTCTAGCATTGACTGAATCTACGAGCCGTCGCACATCGGAAGCCGGATTCATATAAGCTCCATTGGCATGGTGAGGCGTTGCGATGATTGTTGTAATCCCCTCTGAACAGGCTGCCCGGGCCATATCCAGCGTATCATCAAAATTTGCGGCCCCATCATCCAATCCGGGTAAAATATGACTGTGGATATCTATCATGCCGACTGCTCACTCCTTTGTCAGCAATTCTTGATGGTCTTCGACATTATTTCTCATGCTCCGACAGTCACTTGACATTACTCTCAGTATATCCTACGTTTTCCAAATACACAAAGTCAAAAATTGCATTTGAAAGCGCTTTAACGTAAAAATGAGAGGAAAAGTTCAGATTTTGTTCAGAAAATCCCAGTTTTGGTATGCGATTTTCTTAAAATTGATTCTTTAGTCTCACTAGGTTTTTTGTAAATTTCCCAGTTTTTTAAGCCAAAAAAGCGCTGCTTAAGCAGCGCTTCCCCTGGAAACCTATAAATTAATGCTCGCCCCGCATATGAGGGAACAGAAGCACGTCGCGAATGGATGGAGCATTGGTCAGCAGCATGACCAAACGGTCGACGCCGATGCCAAGACCGCCCGTTGGCGGCATGCCGTATTCCAGCGCGCGGATAAAGTCGTCGTCCATCTCATGCGCCTCGTCGTTGCCTTGCTCTTTTTCCTCCAGCTGGGACTGGAACCGTTCGCGCTGGTCGATAGGATCGTTAAGCTCCGTGAAGGCATTGGCATGCTCACGCGCTACAACGAACAGCTCGAAGCGATCCGTGAAACGCTCGTCCACGCTGCTCTTTTTCGCCAGCGGCGAAATCGCGACGGGGTGTCCCGTTACGAATGTCGGCTGAATCAGCGTGTGTTCGCAATGCGTTTCGAAAAACGCGTTGACGATATGGCCAAACGTCATATGAGGCTCGACCGGCACCTTGTGCTGTTTCGCCAGCTCATGCGCCTGCTCGTCGCTCATATTTTCGTTGAAATCCACGCCGGTCACTTCTTTAACAAGGTCCACCATGCTGATGCGGCGCCAGCCTGGCGTCAGATCCACATCGTAATCTTGGTATTTGATTTGGGTTGTGCCGAGCACTTCCTGGGCGATATGGGCGATCAGATTTTCCGTCAGATTCATAATATCTTTGTAGTCGGCGTAAGCCTCGTACAATTCAATCATCGTAAACTCGGGATTATGGCGAGTAGAGATGCCTTCATTCCGGTAGACGCGTCCGATCTCATAGACCTTCTCCAGACCGCCAACGATCAGCCGCTTCAAATGCAGCTCGATCGCGATTCGCATGTACAGCTCCATATCCAGCGCGTTATGATGCGTTACGAAAGGACGCGCCGCGGCTCCGCCCGCGATGGAATGCAGGGTTGGCGTTTCAACCTCCAGATAACCCAGCGAATCCAGATAACGGCGCATGGACTGGATAATGCGGGAACGGGTAATAAACGTTTGCTGAACGTCCGGATTAACGATGAGGTCGACATAACGCTGGCGATAGCGCAGCTCAACATCCTTCAAGCCATGATGCTTGTCCGGCAGGGGCAGGAGCGACTTGGTCAGAACAACGATCTCCAGCGCCTTGACGGAAATCTCGCCTGTATTGGTGCGGAATACGATGCCGCGCACGCCGATAATATCGCCAATGTCGAGAAGATCAAACGCGGCGTATTGCTGCTCGGATACGGTGTCCTTGCGCGCATAGATTTGAATGCGGCCCGTCAAATCCTGGATGTGTGCGAACGCTGCTTTACCCATGCTGCGTTTCTGCATAATGCGGCCCGCAATGGTAACCTCCGTCGCTTGCTCGTCCAGCGCTTCCTTGCTGAGACCCTCGTTGCCTGTGAGAATATCGCCCGCGCTGTGAGAGCGCTCGAATTTGCGTCCAAAAGGATCAACGCCGAGATCTCTCAGCTCATCCAGCTTGTTTCTGCGAATCTGCAGAAGCTCGCTCAGCTCCTGCTCATTGTTTTCATGTTCCACTTTTCGCTCATCTCCTTGGTACGTTGGCAAACGTTCAAAAAGCTTCCAGCAAGGAAGCTTTCCGAATTAGCGCGCCTTATTTTTTGATATCGACAATTTTATATTGAATAATGCCCGCCGGTACGTTAACTTCAACAACGGTGCCCTGTTTTTTGCCCAAAATGGCTTTCCCGAGAGGGCTTTCATTGGAAATCTTGTTTTGCAGCGGATCCGATTCCGCCGTGCCGACAATAGCATATTCCATTGTATCGCCAAATTCCATATCTTCTACGATGACGGTAGAACCGATGCTCACCGTGTCGGTATCGATTTCATCATTATTGATAATACGAGCGTTGCGGAGCATTTTCTCCAGCGTAATAATTCTGCCTTCAATAAAAGCCTGCTCGTTTTTGGCATCCTCGTATTCCGAGTTTTCGCTGATATCTCCATAGCCGATGGCAACCTTGATCCGCTCGGCCACCTCGCGGCGCTTGACCGATTTGAGGTTCTCCAGTTCCTCCTCAAGCTTTTTAAGTCCGTCTTGAGTCAGAATGATTTGCTTATCGTTCATCTTTCCGATTCTCCTGTCGCGTGACTAATTTTCATACCGGGTATGAATTCACTGATACTTAATATATTACGCATGATCGCCGTCATACCTTCCTCGGAGTGGTCATATTGGCAATCTTTTGTTAGATTATATTGCACGATTATATTGCATGGTCCCCCGAATGTCAATGTAAGCGGCCTATCAGAGCCGCCTGATTCCGGTTTAGAGGGCTACGGCCCCTTCGGCGGCTTCATCAAGGGATGAAATGTAATGATCCAGGATAGCCACCAGCCGATCGCGACTCGTTTCTTCCATTATGACATCCTTCACACGCGCTCCGCCGGGCAGGCCTTTTAGGTACCAAGCCAAGTGCTTGCGCATCTCCCTTACGGCTACGGCTTCATTCCTGATCGCGATCAGCCGATCCAGATGAAGAATCGCAACATCCAGCTTCTCGCGCGGCGTCGGATCGCCAAGCAGCTTGCCGCTCTCCAGGAACTGGATCGTGCGATAAAGCATCCACGGATTGCCGAGCGCGCCTCTGCCGATCATGACTCCGTCAACGCCCGTTGTATCCAGCATGCGTTTTGCGTCTTCCGGAGAGAACACATCGCCGTTGCCGATTACCGGAATGCTCACGGCTTCTTTAACTTCCTTTATAATATCCCAGTTGGCTTTTCCGGTATACTGCTGCTCCCGGGTACGGCCATGCACGCTGACGGCGTTGCCGCCGGCGCGTTCCACCGCGCGTGCGTTCTCCACCGCATAGACATGTTCGTCATCCCAGCCGATCCGCATTTTGACCGTTACCGGCTTATCGACGGCATCCACAACAGCGGACACCATCTCGTATATCTTGTTAGGGTCTAGCAGCCAACGGGCGCCAGCGTCGCACTTCGTCACCTTCGGTACGGGACATCCCATATTGATGTCGATTATATCTGCGTTCGTTTGTTTGTCGACGACCTTGGCGGCTTCCACCAGCGACTCCCGGTCGCCCCCGAAAATTTGCAGGCTAAGCGGCTTCTCCCGCTCATCCACAAAAAGCATTTCCATTGTACGCTTGTTGCCATGCAAAATAGCCTTGTCGCTCACCATTTCGGCGCAAACCAGACCCGTTCCGAATTCCTTGGCGATCAAGCGAAAAGCGGGGTTGCAGACGCCGGCCATCGGCGCAAGCACCACTCTGTTCTTCATCTCGATGTCTCCGATTTTCAGCATGTCGCTCCCTACCCCTCCTTTGTTGACGCAAGCTCTTCCGGGCTAATGCCCAATGTTTCCGCGATCTGCTCCAGCAGCCGGGGATCGCTTCTGCGCGTGCCTCTCTCAAGCGAGCCTAACACCGCTACCGAAATTCCCATTTCCTGAGCCAAGCCTTGCTGCGTATATCCCTTCAGCTTCCGGAACGCTCTGATGCGCTGCGCAAGCTGATTGTTGTGGACTGAATATTTTTCCATAATGCAATGCCTTCCTTTCCTTGCTGAAGCGCCTCTTGCGAAGCTTTTCCCGTCTGCTCTGCCAATGGGTGCAAGCGGTTCAGCACGTCGTTCAGAGGAACCAGCACGAAAGCCCGTTCCATCATGCGGGGATGCGGCAGCGTCAATTCCTCCAGATCCATGGCAACATCCTCATAGAGGAGAAGATCCAAATCAATCGTTCTGGGACCAAACCGGATTTCTCTGGTTCTGCCCAGCTCCAGCTCCAGCTTCAATAATTCGCGGAGAAGCTCCAGCGGCTCAAGCGTAGTGCGCACGGCAATGACCATATTCAGGAATGCGGGCTGGTCGCTATAGCCTACGGGATCGGTTTCATAGATGCCGGAGAGACGCGCCAGGCTGATGCCTGAATGGCCGTCGATGGAGTCCAGCGCGCTTAGCAGCTGCCCCTCGCGATCTCCAATGTTGGAGCCTAGCGCTATATAGGCTTCCGCTTCGCTTGTGCGCATTTCTTCATCTCCTTCATCCTAACTTAGTTCCGGCCGCACGATAGCTCCGTCCGTTCCGCGCTTGCGGGTCAGTTCAACCGTTACACCGTCAAAATGAATCTCGAACGGCGGATTCGGCTTCGTTACGCCTACAGTCAATTCATGTATCATAGTATAAGCGTCAAGCACACCGGATGCAATGGCGCCGGCCAACGCTTCAATCAGCTTGACGGGAGGGCCTTCCACGATTTTCTTGACGACCGCATACAGCTCCGCGTAATTAATCGTTTTATCCAGATCGTCGTTCTGCGACGCGGCATCCAAATCCAGAGACAGCTCCAGATCGACAATAAACTTCTGCCCAAGGCGGTTTTCCTCCGCAAATACGCCATGATAGCCATAGAAGGACATGCCCTTCATTTTCATTTTATCCATAACCTACGAACGCTCCTTCATCTAGCGATAATAAATGGCGTCCGCCATCAGGGCGGCACGACGCATATCACGAACATCATGCACTCTCATGATTTGGCATCCCTGCGCAATGCCAAGCACAACCGTTGCCGCTGTGCCCAGCACCACTTCATCGACGGGGAGATCCAGCGCTTGACGGATAAACTTCTTGCGCGATGTGCCCAGCAAAACGGGGTAGCCCAGCTCCGCAAGCTCGTACAGCCGTCCCATCATCTCCAAATTATCCTCATAGGTTTTGGCAAAGCCGATGCCTGGGTCCAGCCAGATCCGATCACTTGCAATGCCCGCTTCCTCCGCTCTTGCCATGCTGCTCTTCAGGTCCGCGATCACATCGGGAACCAGATCATTATAGTTGCGTTCACTCCGGTTATGGCTGATGATGACGGGACATCCGTATTCCGCAGCTACCCGAGCCATATCGGGATCGCCCTTCAGACCCCAAATATCATTAATGATATGCGCTCCCGCTTCCAGCGCCTGACGGGCAGTAGCCGCCTTGTACGTATCGATGGACAACGGCATCCCGGGAAGCGCCTCCCGCAAAGCGGCGATAATAGGCACAACACGCCGGATTTCCTCTTCTGCGTCAATCGCCTCAAAGCCCGGCCGCGTCGACTCCCCGCCGATATCCAGAATATCGGCGCCCTGCGCCGCCATTTCCCTTGCATGATGGACAGCCGCGTCTACATCCATATATTTGCCGCCGTCGGAGAAAGAATCCGGCGTTGCGTTCAAGATGCCCATAATCAAGGTGCGATTCCCTAGCTCCAGCGGCACCTCGCCGCTCAATCGGTATTGCCGCCGGCAAAAGCTCGATTTTTGCGCCATCCTTTCCGCCTCCTTACAACCATTTTTGCTAGTGCTAGAGCAGACTATTGCGCCGGATATCCCCTCTGTACAGCTCCAGCAGCCCTCGAAGAACGGGGAACGAAGCATTGTCCGCCACTGAGTCCGGCCTAACAGTTGTGCCGGCCTCTATGTATTGAACGTTGGCGCTGCCCACGACGGTAGAACGGCCATCGGAATCCGTGAGCACCGCTACCGGAACAAGCTCCTGCACCGAATTACTCAGCCAAACCTCCTGAGCGCCGAGAAGGTCCTCCCAGCGGTAATGGCCCTCTTCCACGGCCAAACCCGCTGCCCCAGCAAGCTCAAGCACCCGCTCTCTCGTTACGCCGGGCAGTATGCCCGTATCGATAGAAGGCGTACAGACAACGCCATTCACGACAAAAAACAAATTGCTGACGATGCCTTCCGCCAGCCAACCCTCCCGGCTAAGCATCAAGCCTTCGGGGGGGCCCCCGGATTCCGGTTCTGGCATCCCCAATCCCAATAGCTCGCGCTTCGCGATAATATTGTTCATATAGTGTAGCGATTTGAAGCGAACGGAACCCTCCGGCGTATTGCGGGGAGTACGAAGCAGCCTCAACTCCTTGGCCGGGGGCGGCTCCATCGCCATCCACCCCGCGCCAATTGCCGGCAAAGGCTTCGCCATCAACAGCAGCGTCGGTTCCCTATAATCGCCTGAAGGCAGACCTAACTCGCCTACCCCGGCGCTGACTGTCAGTCTGATGTAGCCGTCGTTTAAGCCATTAGCCTTCAGCAAGCCCGAAACCTGCTCCGCAAGCTGCTCCTCCGTTAATGTCAAAACAATGCCAAGCTCGCTGCAGCCTCCGCGAAGCCTGTCCATATGGCGCTTCAGCAAATAGGGAACGCCGCCGTATGTGCGGAACGTCTCGAACAGCCCGATACCGTACAAAAAGCCGTGATCATATGCCGAGATCACAGCTTCTTCCGCTTGTACGAGGACTCCATTCAGTCCAACCTTCATGCCAATTTACCAGACCTGGACTTCAAAAAATTGCGCAGCATCGTTAATCCATGATCGGTAATGATGGATTCCGGATGGAACTGAACGCCTTCCACCGCATACTCCTTATGTCTCAGCCCCATAATTTCGCCTTCCTCCGTCTCGGCGCTGATCTCGAGACAATCCGGCAGCGTCTCTCTGCGCACGATGAGGGAATGATAGCGAGTTGCCGTAAACGGCGACTCCATGCCTTCGAACACCGATTTTCCGTCATGCAAAATTTGCGATGTTTTGCCATGCATCAACCGTTCAGCCCGCACAACCTCTCCGCCAAAGGCCTGCCCGATGGACTGATGTCCCAGGCATACGCCAAAAATCGGAATTTCTCCTTTGAAGCGCTCAATCAGCGCCAGGCTAATTCCCGCTTCGTTAGGCGAGCATGGACCTGGAGATATCAGAATATGGTCCGGTCCAAGCTCTTCAATACCGGCCAAATCGATTTCGTCGTTCCGCTTGACCACAATATCTTCCCCAAGCTCGCCCAAATATTGCACAAGATTATACGTAAACGAATCATAGTTGTCGATTACTAGTATCATGGTCCGCCGCCCCCTTTTTTTGGCTCCTTACTCCTTGCTTTCTTCCGCCAGACGTTCGCTTAATTGAATCGCCTTCCACAACGCCTTTGCTTTATTTAGCGACTCGTAGTATTCCCGTTCGGGATCAGAGTCGATGACAATACCCGCTCCCGCTTGAATATGAACGTTGCCCTCTTGTATAGCCATCGTTCGAATAATAATATTAAATTCCATATCGCCGTTGTAGTCAATCCATCCCATCGAACCCGTATAAGGTCCCCTGCGCACAGGCTCCAGCTCCTCGATGATTTCCATCGTACGGATTTTTGGAGCTCCCGTGATCGTACCTCCCGGGAAAGCCGCCGCTATGGCGTCGTAAGCATCCTTGCCGGAAGCCAGTTTCCCCTCCACCTGCGAGACTAGATGCATGACATGGGAGTAACGTTCGATGACCATAAGCTCTTTTACCTTAACCGTGCCGTATTCCGATATGCGGCCAAGGTCATTGCGCTCCAGATCCACCAGCATAATGTGCTCGGCACGTTCCTTCTCGCTCTCCAGCAGTTCCTTGGCGAACTTGATATCCTCTTCCTCCGTCCGCCCCCGTCTCCGGGTCCCTGCTATAGGGCGCGTGGATAAACGATCCCCCGCCTTGTCGATCAGCAGCTCCGGCGAAGCCGATACCAATTGAAAGTCAGGGCAGCGAAGGAAACCCATATACGGCGACGGATTAAACAACCGAAGCCATTCGTAAAGCTCCTCCGGGCTGCTCTGCGTTCTGCGGCTGAGACGCTGAGACAAATTAACCTGGAACACATCGCCTTGTCGGATGTAGTCATGAATCGCGCTAACCGCGTCCATATAGGCTTCCTTGGCAAAAGGAGAAGATACGCCCTCCAACGCCTCCACATCGATGTGCAGAGAATCACGTTCCATCAAATCGCGTCTGGAAGCTTGCTGCTCTGTTGCGCGCTTAGCGGCCCGCTCCTCCTGAAACCAGGTCAGCCAATAGTCCGCCATTCCTTCCGCACGGGAAGCCGCCTGCTCGTAACGTACACGAAGCTCATCTTCCGCAATCCCGATTTCAACCGGGGAATGCACAACGCAGAAGACTGCCGAGGTGTGATGGTCGATCACCCACAGCTCATTCATTTTTAGAAAAAGAAAGTCCGGCAAGCCGATATCATCCGCCGCTAGCTCAGGCAGCTTCTCGATACTGCGGATTACGTCGTAGCCCCAATATCCCACGGCTCCGCCTAGCCACTTTGGACCTTCTGCCAGCTTTGGCCCGCGCCGATCGCCCATCCAGCGACGCACGATATCCAGCGGCTTGCCCTTCCAATGCTTATGAACGGGGCGCTGCTCCTCCATCGGCTGGAACGCGATTGACTCCGCTTCCAGTCCCTTGCCGCGAATAACGCCCTCCGGATGCAGCCCCAAATACGTAAAACGGCCGTCTTTTCCGCTCTCAAGCACAAAAGCATAGGGCGACGCGTCCTGCCACACTTCCTCCCAGGAGGTCACCGGCCCCGCTCCGCCGGGAATCGCCAGCTCTTTAACAAAGGGCAAGGTAGTATATTTGCTTTCTGCACGCCATCCGGCCCATTGCTCCCATGCGGTCACCATCCCCGCCAACCTCCGCTTCCATCACCATTATGATAAGAAAGGTCGCCCCGTTATTACGGAAGACCCTCCAACTTATACAGATATTTTAAGTAGGTTGCCCCAAAAATGCTTGTCCCAAAAGCATGCCTGGCATGTATGCCCAGCCTCTTCCGCGGTCTATGGCAACTTAGCTCCCGCGTTCCTTCAACATCATACCAGCATATTCTGAATACTTCAATAACTGCGGGACAGGGATGAGGCGTTGCGTAGGCCCTCTAACAAAAACACCCTTCACTCCGAAGAATGAAGGGTGTTTGACGCAGGTTAACCTGCTGCATAAGAAGTCTGATTAATTCTCGAAGTTGAACAGCGGCGTGCTGAGGTAGCGTTCGCCGTTGCTTGGCACAACCGCAACTACGCGTTTGCCGGCGCCAAGCTCCTTGGCAACCTTCAGAGCGGCGCTGATCGCTGCGCCGGAGGAGATACCGCACAGAATACCCTCTTCCTTAGCTGCACGACGCGCATGCTCGAATGCATCGTCGTTTTCGATCGTGATGACGCCGTCATAAATTTCACGGTTCAAAATATCAGGAATGAAGTTAGCGCCGATACCTTGGATTTTGTGAGGGCCGGGATTGCCGCCAGACAAAATCGGCGATGCAGCCGGCTCAACAGCGTATACCTTAACGTCCGGGAAGTTTTGTTTCAACACTTCGCCAGCGCCAGAGATAGTGCCGCCAGTGCCGATACCCGCGATAAAAGCATCCAGCTTTCCGTCAAGGGAATTGATTGCTTCAACGATCTCAGGACCAGTTGTTTCACGGTGAACCTTAACGTTGGCCTGGTTTTTGAACTGCTGCGGGATGAAGTAGGACGGGTTCTCTTGAGCCAGCTCCTCCGCCTTGCGAACTGCTCCGTTCATGCCTTCCGAACCTGGCGTCAATACCAGCTCAGCTCCGTATGCACGAAGCAGGTTGCGACGCTCCACACTCATGGTTTCAGGCATGACCAGAATTGCTTTATATCCTTTTGCCGCCGCAACCATTGCCAGGCCGATGCCTGTGTTGCCGCTTGTAGGCTCAACGATTGTATCGCCGGGTTTTAATTTGCCTTCTTGCTCGGCCACTTCGATCATGCTAATCGCAATGCGGTCCTTAACGCTGGCACCAGGGTTTTGGTACTCAAGCTTTACATAAATTTCCGCGCTTCCTTCCGGTACAAGACGGTTCAGACGAACAAGCGGTGTATCACCAATCAGTTCCGTGATGCTTTGAACAATTTTTGCCATGAAGAAAAGCCTCCCTTAATCCGACTAAAATAGTTGGTTTTCACTATCTCCATCTTATCAATGGAGTGCTTTAGTTGTCAATAGCCCTTTTCACATTTTTGGGAAAAAGTCCTGTTCAGGCATCTATTTAAGTTCAACTAAACAATTATGGCAGGAGTCCACCGCGTGGATGGTTCTTCCAAACGCTGTTGTTTCCAGATTTTCTGATTGAATAAGTCTCCTGTTGAAATCCGGAGAACAACGCGACCGTTTTAAACGTTCTAGTGAAGAACGTCGCTACGCAAGCATATGCTTTTCTCCAGAACCATTCATGCTCTGTCACCATTCATGCTCTGTCCTGCTTCTGCCGTTTCTTTAGTTGAACTTATAATAGGCCCGGCCTTATCATCAGTGCTTGATTTCACCAAGCAACCGCGTGAAACACGGAAAGTGGGGACTAGGGACAGTGGGGGGGGGGGACAGGGTCAGTGTGGAACACGTAAGACGATCCCCTTTTCAAAGGGGCCCCTCGACAAGGGGACTTCGTCAAGGAGTCCTCGTTAAGGGACCTCGCCAACTGATGTCTACCCGTCTAACGGTCATCAATGACCGTTAGAGCCCTAAATGAAGCCATCTGCGTTGGGTAACGGTCACCGATGTCCATTAGACGCTCAAAAGTCACGTTTTTGGGGGTGCAAGTAAGTTGTAACGGTCATGGATGACCATTAAAAGTGGAACTATCCGCAAAACGGGGCTGTAACGGTCATGGATGTCCGTTACGCGGGAACGTTCACGCTAGAGCGTGTCTGAAAACACGCTCAAGGCCATCGAGTACCGTCGA
The DNA here is from genome assembly GCF_054551715.1 of Paenibacillus sp. CAU 1782. Taxonomy (NCBI): domain Bacteria; kingdom Bacillati; phylum Bacillota; class Bacilli; order Caryophanales; family Paenibacillaceae; genus Paenibacillus; species Paenibacillus sp. CAU 1782. Next base: position 52,862 of record NZ_JBTOLL010000010.1, read on the forward strand.
TTCGCCCCCCTGCTGAGTTCCTTTTCCTCGACTTACCCTGATGTCAAGCCTTCGAGAAAACGCCTTGCCTTGCATGAAACGAAACTTCGGCCATATCTGCTCCCTAAGAAGTTTTCAAATACACCCTGGCTTTCGGCCCTAACCATCCAGCCTGTTCGACGTCGCATACCTTGTATATAAGCCAGGCTCTCCACAAAGACAACGTGCATAGTTTGTCTCATATGGTTTGTCGCGAAGCGTTCACAAGCCAAATCCAGCAAGCGGAGAACCTTTACCCTCGACCTTGAATGAACTTGCCCTTGGCCTTGGCCTTGGCCTTGGCCTTGACCTTGACCTTGACCTTGACCTTGACCCACCTAGTTTGACCTCAATCGGAGTCAAGCACTGCTTTCGCTTTTGAGCCTTATATATTCAGAATATCATTTGACAATTGCGGCTTCGTGACTGGCCAGAAGCCTCTCCTCCAGACTGCTTAGCGATCCCGCCCGCTGCAGCGCCAATTCCCGCCGCACCGTCTCTTCGACCCGCTCCGGCGGAATGCCGCCTATGCTTCTGCGGCCAGCCAGCCGGATGACGGCATAATCGCCGTCATCAAGAAGAACCGGTCCCGCTATATCTCCCACCTGAAGACTTCCCGCTTCCGCCAGCAGCGCAGGATCGTAGAAGGGATCGTCTTCGTCGATAAAACCGAGATCTCCGCCGCTGTCCGCCGTATACTCGTCCCGGGAATAGGCAGCGGCAAGCTCCGCGAATCCTTCGCCGTCGCCCAGCCAGGTCAGCAGATCTTCGGCCTGGCTGGCGGACGAGATCACGATCCAGTTCAGATGCATTTCTCTTCGCGGCTCTCCGTAATCGGGATGCTGCCGCAAATAACTCTGTATCTCTTCCTCCGCCACCGGCGTCTCCCGAACAGCAATGGCCTCCAGCAGCAGGCGGTGGTTCAGCTCCGCCATGACCTGATCCTTGCTCATTCCAAGCTGTTCCCGCATCGCCTCGAAGTACGCGTCCTCCCCGCCATAGGCTTCAGCCGTCCGCGCCAATGCCAGATTCAGTTCATTCTTTGCCACGTCGATTCCCTGAATGCCCGCTTCAAGCAGAACGGCTTTGCGGACCAGCATTTGGCGAAGCACGGCATCTCCATGCAGAGTATACAGCTCCTCTGTAAGCTCGCCCCTTGTAATAGGCACGCCGCCTATGGAGGCAACAACCTGTCCGTCATGCCCTTCCAGATCGGGGTGGTCGACTTGTCCGTTTTCGCCGCTCGGCGCCGCATCGGGCTCATCCTTGCCCGTTTGCAGCAGCGGCATCATTTTTACGACAACCAGGCCAGTCAGCACAATCAGGCAAATGGCCTGAAAGATAACAACCGTCCTCAACACCTTGTCTTTTCTCATGCCCCGGATGCCCTTACTCTAGCTGACGGGCGGCTGATTGATCTGCGTGAGCAGAACCTCCAGCTCAGGGCGGTTGAAGACAAAAGCCTCGTTGCAGAAATGACATACGATTTCCGCGCTGCCGTCTTCGTCGATCATCGCCTGAAGCTCATCCGTCCCCAGACTGATCAATGTCTGCTCCACCCGTTCCCGTCCGCATTGGCATTTGAATGACAGCTCCATCGTGTCATGAATAACCAGATCTTCCTCGCCTACGATCCATTTCAGAATATCTTCGGGCGTTTTTCCCTGCGCCATCAAGGTGGTTACGGGCGGCATCGATCCCACCGCCTGCTCCAGGCGCGTAATTTCCGCATCGCTTAATCCCGGCATGAGCTGAACGATAAATCCGCCTGCATGAAGAACGGAATTGTCGTTCTCCACCAGCACGCCTACGCCTACCGCCGAAGGCGTCTGCTCCGATACCGCAAAATAATACGTAAAATCTTCGCCCAGCTCTCCCGAAATAATCGGAATGCTTCCCCGATAAGGCTCTTTGAGACCCAAATCCTTGGTTACATGCACGTAGCCGCTTGTTCCGACGGCACCCGCCACATCCAGCTTGCCCTGGGCATTGCTGCCGTGATGGGCTTGCGGATTGTCCACGTAGCCCCGCACTTCGCCCAATGCGTTGGCATCCACCACAATCTGGCCAATCGGGCCATCGCCTTTGACCTGAATCGTCAGCTTTTCGTGGCCCTTCAGCATGGCTCCCATCATGGCGCCGACCGAAGCCGTGCGTCCAAGCGCGGCCGTAGCGGTCGGAAACGTATCATGACGCCGTCTCATTTCTTCGACCAGCCCTGTCGTACGAGCGGCAAACACCCTGATTTTGCCTCCCCAGGCCGTGCCCCGAATCAGTATATCCTTCAAATCCTCCATCTATTGGCCCTCCTGATTTCTTTCATAAATCAACCGCAGTCCCTCCAGCGTCAGCAAAGGGTCCACCTCGTCCACCGTTTCCGATTCGGCCGAGATCAGCTCGGCCAATCCTCCCGTTGCAATAACGCGGGGCGAAACGCCGAACTCCGCCCTGATTCGGTTAACAATGCCGTCTACCTGACCGGCATAGCCAAAAATAATGCCCGCTTGCATCGAAGTGACCGGATTGCGGCCAATCACGCTTTTGGGCTTTACCAGCTCGATCCGTGGCAGCTTGGCTGCGCGTTGATACAAGGCTTCCGTAGAAATGCCGATGCCCGGCACAATAGCGCCGCCTAAATAGTTAGCGTGTTCATCAATATAATCGAAGGTGGTTGCTGTGCCAAAATCAACAACAATGAGCGGAGCGCCATATTTTTCAATGGCGGCCACGGAGTTGACGATTCGGTCTGCACCGACCTCGCGGGGATTTTCGTAACGGATGTTCAGGCCGGTTTTGACACCAGGCCCTACAATGAGAGGTACCTTGCGCACGTACTTCACGCAAAGTTGCTCCAGCGTCCGCATGAGCGGGGGAACGACAGAGGAAATAATGACGCCGCTGATCTCCGTCATGGCAATGCCGGCATATTGAAACAGCTGATGCATGCTGATGCCATATTCGTCCGCGGTTGCAGACCTGTTCGTGCTGAGCCGCCAATGATGAAGCAGCTCCTTATCCTTGTATACGCCAAGCACAATATTGGTATTGCCGACATCGATAACCAGAATCATGACTCCTGCCCGCCCTTCTTCTCGTTAAGGTCGAGACTGATGTCCAGATTCTGAAACGAATACGTAAGAGCGCCAACGGAAATGACATCTACCCCGCAGGATGCAATGCCATGAATACTATTCAGATTAACGCCGCCCGAAGCTTCAACGATGACATGCGGCGAGCGGCCTTTAATCAAGGCGACCGCTTCCTTCATGGCTTCGTGGTCCATATTGTCCAGCATAATGATATCCGCGCCGCAAGCCAGCGCTTCCTCTACCTGTGCCAGACTTTCTGTCTCCACCTCGATTTTCATCGTATGCGGAATAAAACGGCGCGATGCTTCGACGGCAGCCGTAATTCCGCCGGCCCCTTTGATATGGTTATCCTTAATCATAACGGCGTCATACAAGCCGAAGCGGTGATTGGAGCCGCCGCCTACGCGCACCGCATATTTCTCCAGCATGCGATGGCCGGGCGTCGTTTTGCGGGTATCCGCCAGACGCACGGGAAGCCCTTCCAGCTTCTGCACATAAGCGGACGTTGTTGTCGCAATGCCGGATAGGCGCTGCATCAGATTAAGCGCCAGGCGCTCGCCAGTCAACAGGCTGTGCGTACGGCCTTCCACCTCCGCAATAACCGTGCCTTTCGTTACCCGGTCGCCGTCTTTCACCAGCGAACGGAAAACGAGATCGCTGTCCACGATCTCAAAGACCAGCTCCGCGATGGGCAAACCGGCGATAATGCCGTCCCCTTTTACATGAATGATGGCTTTGGCCTGGGAATGGGAGGGAATCGTTGATTCCGTCGAAATGTCTCCGCTGCCGACATCCTCGTCCAGCCAGCTTTTGATTAGCCCTCTCAGACTTTCATCGTAACGATGTGGATTCCACTCATACATCATTAATTCTCTCCTCGGTTATGCCTTGTATGCGGTGCAGCACCGTATGTTTTCTCCAAACCAGATCATCCTTGGCGGGGAAATCCTCGCGGTAATGCGCTCCCCGGCTTTCCTCGCGGCTGAGCGCCGCTTCCGTTGTCAGCAACGCGCAGGTGAGCAGGTTGGCGAATTCATATTCCTCGCGTTCGCTCAATTGCGTCTGGAAGATCGGCACCTGACGCTTCAGTTCCTCCAGCCCTTTGCGCAAGCCGTTCTCATGGCGCTTCAAGCCGACCCAGCGCACCATAATTTTTTGCAGCTTCAGGCGGCGCTCGACGACAGCTTGAATAGAAGGCTCGCTTCTGGGCTGATCGATTTCGATAACGGGATGTACATCCAGATCAGGCAGCGCCTCGATCCGTTTCACGATGCGCCTGCCAAACACAATCGCCTCCGACAGCGAGTTGCTGGCCAGCCGGTTTGCCCCATGCACGCCCGTGGAGGAAACCTCGCCGCATGCAAACAGCCGCTTTATATTGGTTTCGCCGTTCAAATCCGTCTTGACTCCGCCCATCATATAATGCATCGCCGGAGCTACGGGTATCCAGTCGCTTGTCAGATCAAGGCCGTACTGAAGACAGGTTTCGTAAATTGTCGGGAACCTGTGCTTCACTTTGTCCGCAGGCTCATGGGTAATATCGATGTAGACAAAAGTGGACCGCGTCGCCTCCATCTCGCTGACGATCGCCCTGGCTACGACGTCACGCGGCGCAAGCTCCAGCTGCTCATGGTAGCGTTCCATGAAACGTTCGCCTTTAATATTCCTCAGCACCGCTCCTTCGCCCCTTACCGCTTCGGAGATGAGGAAACGCGGCGCGCCGGGGTAACACAGCGCCGTAGGATGGAATTGAATGAACTCAACATCCTGAATGTACGCGCCGGCTCTATACGCCATCGCAATGCCGTCTCCTGTCGCCACATCGGGATTGGTCGTATAGCGGTACAACTGCCCTGCCCCGCCGGAGCAAAGAATCGTCGCTTTGGCTCTGACATAGAGACGTTCTCCGCTTGCTTTCTGCACGATGGCTCCGCAGCAGACGTCATCCTGGGTCACCAGGTCGATGACAAAATGATCGTCCCACATCTCGATGGCGGGATTGCTCTGCGCATTTTCCAGCAGCGCGCGAACGATCTCGTACCCCGTAGCATCTCCGTTGGCGTGAAGAATGCGGCGTTGGCTGTGCGCGCCCTCCTGGGTCAAGGCAAGCTCGCCGTTTTCCAGATCGAACTGGGTTCCCATTTTGATGAGGCTCCTGACGCCTTTGGTTCCTTCGTGCACCAATACATCCACCGCATCGCTAGAGCATAATCCCGCCCCCGCGATCAGCGTATCCTGGCGATGATAAGCGGGAGAATCGTCCGAGGAAATAACCGCCGCAATGCCTCCCTGTGCGTAACGGGTGTTGCTGTCCATCATTGTTTTTTTCGTAATCATCAGAACGGATTGAAAGCGACTCCCTCTTATAGCCGTAAAAAGACCGGCAATGCCGGCCCCGATGACTAGCACATCTTTATCAATGACCGGAAGCTTGTCCAGGTCGGCATCAATTAAATACCTTGGTATCATGAGGTCTCCTCCTAATGAAACATAAAAAACATATAACAGGTTAGGGCGTGTTTGCAAACACGCCCTAAATCCTATTGCAAAAAACCTCTCCCGAGGCCTTCAAAACGATTATGTTCGATGTTAATTGGGGCTCAACCTTATCATCAGCGCCTGATTACACTGAGCAAGAGTGTTAAACACGGAAGGTGAAAACCTTTGTTCAAAACGGACATCGACAGTTACCTTTTGCCCGCCTGGCGGTCACCGATGACCGTTAGAGACCCAATTGGATACTTTAACTTTGGGTAACGGTCATCCATGTCCATTAAACGCTCAAAATCCGCGTTTTGGAGATGAATGTAAGCTTTAACGGTCATGCATGGCCTTTAAAATTGGACATTGCATCAAAACAAGGCTTTAATGGTCATGGATGTCCGTTGCGTTCAGGATGTTCGTAAAGTGCATGGATGTCCGTTGCGTTCAGGATGTCCATACTTGCAGGACGGCCGTGCGTGTAGGATAGCCTTAACGTGGGGCTAGCTTCAGGCCCCGGCGTTCCACAAAACACCGCGTATCGTTTACAAGCCGAATTCAACAATCGGAAGCCCCTTGTCCAACAGTCTTGTCTCGCAGTGTTTGACCTCAATCAAAGTCAAGCGCTACTTTCTGCTTTAATCCTTCATTTTCTATGTCAATCATACCCCAGCATCCCGCAACTGTACAATTCCATTTTACAAGAAAAAGCCCGTCCAATGCGCCAACTGAACGCTCTTCCGCCATCAACTATTCATTTGCCTGCCAGATCATGAACGGTTTCGTTAAGCCAGTTCAGGAAAAGCTCCTTTTCCTCAAACTGCGGATAATGTGCGGAATCCTCAAATCGTACGAATTGCTTTTCCGAAGCTTCCAGCTCATCAAAATAATGCTTTGCCGCTTCCGTCGATGTCATATAATCGTACTTGCCCATTACAAAATAAACGGGGATTTTCAATTGGTTTACAAGAGAAGGGATCGGATGCTCTTTCTCCTCCCAAAGCAGCTTCTCTTGCGTTTCTTCAACGCCAAGGATAAAACGGATCAAGTCGAGCCCGTTGTATTCGGTGCTTGTCAGAAACCCTATGTAATAATCTCTGATGTCATTAATCCTTCTGATACTTTCTGACATACGGCATTTCCGAGGTTCCCGGTCCCCCATGCACAAAAAGCAGAATGGGATTGTTGCGGTCATTTCCACGGATCATGATTTGGTGGCTGGCCCCGTTAATGTTCACCTTTTCAAAACGGCTAATGCTGTTTTCACCAGCGATAGAGGGCGTCCAGGTTGGAAAAAACACAAAAAGAAGCAGTGCCGCCGCTGCCAGCAACAATGTCCATCTGATTGCTTTCAACCATTTTCTACGCATTATTCTATCTCCTATATAGAAACGTTCAGGGCATGGCCGCCTCCGTAACGCCGGATGGTTGCCATGCCCTCTAAAGTCAGCTATTGCTTGCCTATTGCACAGACTCCATCAAGCCGCTTGCTTCACCCTGCAGTCTTCACCAGTATATTTACCGCCTTATCAATACTGAGCGTACCTATAGGCAATCAGCATGCTACTTCACTTGCAGCATCCGCTCAAGCGACAAGCGTGCTTGGTCTGCTACCTGCGGCGGCACATAGATCTGAGGCTGCATCGTTTCAAGCGCCTTCACGAGCTTTTTCAGGTTATTCACCTTCATATTCGGACAAACCAAATATTTCGACGCAAAATGGAAGGTTTTGTCGGGGCTGTCGAGTCTGAGCTGATAACCCGTTCCATCCTCCGTGCCAACGATAAATTCCTTGCAATCGGATTCTTTGCAATATTTGATGATAGCCGTTGTGCTGCCGACAAAATCGCCCAGCTCGACAACCTCGGGACGGCATTCAGGATGCACCACAAACTCGGCCCCTGGATACTTGGCCTTCATTTCCTCAACATCCTTGACCGTCAACATGTCATGGGTATTGCAGTAGCCTTCCCAGATGATCATTTTTTTGTCCGTATTCTGCTGAACGTAATGGCCCAGATTTTTGTCCGGTACCCAGATGACTTCGTCGCCTTCAACCGAATTGACAACCTTGACGGCATTTGCCGACGTGCAGCAAATATCCGTCTCCGCTTTAATTTCGGCGGAGGAGTTAATGTACGTCACCACCGTTGCATTGGGATGCTGTGCCTTCAGCTTGCGCAGGCCATCCACATTGACCATATCCGCCATCGGACATCCCGCTCTTTCGTCGGGAATAATGACCGTTTTGTTAGGAGCAAGAATTTTCGCGCTTTCGCCCATAAAATGAACTCCGCAAAACACGATCACATCGGCATCCGTCGCTGCTGCCTTCTGGGCCAGCAGAAAGGAATCGCCCCGGAAATCGGCAACCTCCTGAATTTCGTCACGCTGATAATAATGGGCAAGAATGATGGCATTGCGTTCCTTCTTCAACTGCATCAGCCGTTCACGCAGCTCGCGGGTCTGCTCCGCCTTGCGTTCCAGTGCCAGTGCTTCCACGATAAATTCACTCCTCTTATAAGGGATGGGCCGCATCCCGAGCAACGTGCATGATCTGCGGCGGCTCATTCCGTTATCCGGCAAGTATGCTTTGTGAATGTAAGCACAAAGCAACCGGGATTGTCTTAGAACTCTGCAAGGACCAGATGTTGCCTAATTTTCGTTCCATGCAAGGCGCTTTTTGTAAGGCTTACCGGGGGTAAGTCAAGGAAAAGTAACGCAGCAGGGGGCGAAAAGGCGGCGATAGATGCCCTTGAGGAAGTTTTAAGACACTCCCTAAGCCAATTGCCTTTAGTTTAATCCAAAATGGGGTTTTTCATTTGATTAAGATTTAATTTACACTTGCCTGATAGCTCTGTCAATGCATGTGTGATCAATATTACGCTCTTTTTTTTATTCATGCTCTACAAGCAGCTTTAAGCCCTCAAACATCAGATGCCAGCCGGTCCGGGATGCATCGTGATAATCCTGTGCAGCTTGCAGCGCTTCTTCCTCGCTCCAGCCTTCATCATGGGGAACGCGTATTTCCTGGGTAAACACCATCCGGCAACCGCCGTCTTCCCCTTCGATTTTGACCGTTAATGTATCTTCGGAGTCGCTGAATTGAGGCATGCAAAAAGTAAATATCAGCTTGCTTGGCGCGTCAATCTCGATATATTGGCCGACAGCTCTGTAATCCATCCCATTCCGATGGTCAACGATTTCCCATTGCCCTCCGACAGTCAAATCTGCTTTGGCGATTTTATTGGATTCGGTTCTCGTCATGAGCCATTTGCCCATAAGCTTTGGGTTGCTCCACGCCTCAAACAGCTCTTGGGGCGTTGCCTTAAAGCTGCAATCCATCATAAGTGTAATATAAGAAGCTTGTTCATTTTCCATCCCTTATCTACCCCTTTCCTGCTCCCTGTTAGTGTTCCTCTTTCCTCGCGTTTTGGCTCTCTCGTAACCCTTGATCCAATGGGAAACGATGGACATCGAGCCGGTAGTCAAACGGCAATAATGAGTGCGGCCTTGCACCGAGCGCATCAGCAAGCCCGCATGCTCCAATACCTTGACATGCTTAGACGCTGCCGCCAGCGACATATGGAAAGGGGCCGCCAGCTCCGTTACCGTCCGCTCGCGCTGAGCCATCAGCCTCATCATTTCCCGGCGCGTGGAATCGGCAAGCGCATGGAAAATATAATTGAGTTGTTCTTCCGTGCACATTTGTTCAACCATGGGGTTTCAGTATACCTCCCGTTCTTATGACGATCAACCTTTCGATATAGGGTGAATAGGCTGAAATGGTCTCTTCCTCACGAAAAAGCGCCAAACCTGTAACGGGTCTGGCGCTTGTTAATCTGCCTATTGCTTCCTGCTTGTTATCTGCGCGCCGGATCATAAGGCTGTCCCAACGCGGATGGCGCGCTGGAGCGGCCTACCGCACCCGCAAGGACGATGAGCGTAAGCACATAAGGCAACATATAGAATACTTCAGTAGGTATTTGGCTAGCAAAATCGAACAGCTGCGCAAAATTGCGAAGCGCCTGCGCCATTCCGAAGAACAGAGCCGCTCCGGCAAGACCAAGCGGGTTCCATTTGCCAAAAATGAGGGCGGCCAATGCAATAAAACCTTGACCCGAAATGGTATTATGCGCAAAATTGCTTGTTGTCGTGAGCGCAATGGTCGCTCCGCCAAGACCGGCCAAAGCGCCGCTCAGCATAACGCCGATGTAACGGTATTTGGATACGCTGATGCCCACGGTGTCCGCCGAGCTTGGATGTTCGCCAACCGCGCGAAGCCGCAGCCCAAACGGCGTTTTGAATAAAACAAAATAGCTGGCCACAACCAGAATAATCGCGATATAGGTCGGCGGATACGCTCGGAAGAATCCTTCGCCGATAATCGGAATTTTCGACAGGAACGGTATCGCTTCCTTGTGGAATACATCCACAAGCTGTCCCGTCTGCGCGGAGCCTTCATAAAGGCTGCGTGTAAAATAAATCGCGGAACCAAGCGCCAGGATATTGATGACGACACCAACAACGGTCTGGTCCGATTTAAACGTAATGGTTGCCACTGCATGAAGCAGGGAAATTAAGACGCCGTATATCAATCCGGCAAGCATGCCAATCCACGGCGACATGCCGCCCATTCCATATTGGGATGCGTAATCCGTCGCTACAGCTGCCGCAAATGCGCCCGACACCATAAGGCCTTCCAGGCCGATATTAACGACACCGGACCGCTCGGAGAACATTCCGCCCAACGCGGCAAAGATCAGCGCCGTAGAAAAAACCATGGTTATATTAATTAATTGACCCAATACTTCCATGCTACGCCGCCTCCTTTGATTTGTCGGATCGTTTGAGCCTCAGCGGCTTAAGAATAAATTTGACAATGCCGTGCGCGGCAACAAAGAATATGACGGAGCCGATAACAATCCGTACAATTTCGGAAGGAACGCCAGCGCCAAAGCTCATGCCGTTAGAGCCGTAGCTTAAGCCGCCGAACAGAACCGCTCCCAGCAGTACTCCGATTGGAGTATTGCCGCCCAGCAAGGCAACGGCGATGCCGTCGAAGCCGTAACCGACCGAAGCTGCAAGAACCGTCTGGTTGCCGAACACGCCCAGCACTTCGAATACGCCGCCAAGTCCGGCGAACACGCCGCTAATAAACATAGACTTAACGATTGTCCGGTTAACGTTCATACCGGCATACAGAGCGGCATCCGGATTGTGCCCAACCGCGCGAAGCTCATAACCCTGCTTCGTGCGCCACAGCAAAATATAGAACACCAGCACGCAAGCCAGAGCGACAAACGTGCCCCAGTGCATACGAGCTTTATCCATAAGCTCAACCAGCCAGTCGATAGACATTAGCGCGGATTCATGCACGTTTTTCGATTTCTGTTGACCTGGCTCCAGCAAAAACTTGCTGACGATATAGTTGGCCAAATAAAGCGCCGTCCAGTTCAACATAATGGACGAGATAACCTCGTTGACGCCTCGTTTGGCCTTTAGATAACCGACAAGACCGGCCCATAAACCTCCGAACAGGGCTCCCGTCAGAATCGCAAGCGGGCCATGCAGGTACCAAGGAAGATCCAGCAGCACGCCGATTAACGTCGCGCCGGTCATCCCCATAATGAATTGTCCTTCAACGCCGATATTGAACAGGCCCGTCCGGAAAGCAAAAGCTACGGCAAGGCCGGTAAAAATAAGCGGCGTGATGGCCCGGATCGTCTCACCCATATGATAAGAGCTGCCGAAAACCCTTTTAAACAAGGAGCTATAGGCCAATATTGGATCATAACCTCCCGCCAGCATGGCAAGAGCGCCGATCAGAAGCCCCAACAGGATGGATATGAGGGGGATCAGCAGGGATGATTTATTGAATATCTTTTTGATCATTTCCATCTTCGCTATCCCTCCCCTTTCCCGTCGCTGGTCATCAGCAGGCCAAGCCGCACGTCGTCTCGCTCGTTGGCATCCACTTCACCTGTCAGCTTGCCTTCGAACATAACGGCAATCCGGTCGCTGAGCGCATACAGCTCGTCCAATTCAAAGGAAATCAGCAAAATCGCTTTGCCTTGGCTGCGCGCTTCCACCAGACGTTTATGAACAAACTCGATAGCCCCGATATCCAAACCGCGAGTAGGCTGTACGGCGATCAGCAAATCCGGGTCTTTGTGCAGCTCGCGAGCTATGATCGCTTTCTGCTGATTACCGCCCGACAGCGCTCTGGCATGAGTGGCAATGCCGGAGGAACGAACGTCAAATTCCGTAACCAGCTCCTGCGCCGTTTTGTCCATCGTTTTAAAATCGAGGAAGCCGTGGCGGCCATAACGCTCATCGAAATACGTGCCCAAAATCATATTTTCGCTGAGCGAAAAATCAAGCACCAAACCATGCTTATGACGATCCTCGGGAATATGGCCAACGCCGCTTTTGCTAATCTGGCGAGGCGTATTGTTAGTAATATCGTTACCGTTCAGCGCAACTGTGCCGCCATTTGTCTTGCGCATCCCCGTAATGCCGTAGATCAGTTCGCTTTGCCCGTTGCCGTCTACGCCGGCGATGCCCAGAATTTCACCCGCCCGAACTTGAAAAGTCATGCCGTTTAGCGCTTTTTTGCCTTGGTCCCCGTTCATGACCAAATCGCGCACATCAAGCACAACCTTGCCAGGCTCGGACTTTTGCTTCTCAACCTTAAAGGAGACATCGCGCCCCACCATTAGCTCGGCCAGCTTTTCCTCCGTTGCGTCAGCCATCTGATCAACCGTTGCAACGACCTTGCCGCGTCGAATAACGGTTACGGCATCCGCAAGCGCCATAACCTCTTTGAGCTTATGCGTAATGATGATAATGGATTTGCCTTCCGCTGCCAGACCACGAATGATCTCCAGCAATTCCTCGATCTCTTGAACAGTCAATACGGCCGTCGGCTCATCGAAAATAACAATATCCGCGCCCCTGTACAGGGTCTTCAGAATCTCTACGCGCTGCTGCATGCCAACTGTAATATCTTGAATCCGCACCTGCGGATCTACTTTCAATCCATATTGCTCGGAAATTTCCTTTACCTTGCGATTCGCGAGCTTATAATCGATAGTTAGTCCTTTTTTGGGCTCGTCGCCCAACACGATGTTCTCCGCAACCGTAAACGGCTGGACCAGCTTGAAATGCTGATGCACCATTCCGATGCCAAGCTCGATCGCTTTGGAAGCCCCGTTAATAACGGTTTGTTTTCCATTAATCCAAATTTCGCCTTCATCAGGCTGATACAGTCCAAACAAAATATTCATTAGCGTAGATTTGCCTGCGCCGTTTTCGCCAAGCAAGGCATGAATTTGCCCTTTTTTCAACTCAAAATCAATAGAATCGTTCGCTACAAGGCCTGGAAAACGCTTTGTAATTCCTTTTAGCTGCACGACTGTCCCGTTCTGATTCATTCCGCTACCATCTCCCGGAATCGACCTGTTTGACCGACTTATTAGTCCCATACCCAAAAGTGAAACAGGACAAGACCGGTCATATGGCCGGTCTTGCCTTATTGCCGCATACAGCGGCACAAACTCATAGAAGCGGTTGTTCAAAAAAGCTTAGCTTTGAAAAAATTGATTATTCAGCAGGAACAACGATTTCGCCGCTAACGATCTTAGCTTTGTACTCGTCAACTTGCTTCAATACGTCCTCAGGAACGTTTTTGCTCGAAGTCTCAGGAAGGCCTACAGCGTCGTCCTTCAGGCCCAGCTCTTGTACAGTGCCGCCTGCCCAGTTGCCGTCGATCAGGTCTTTCGAGATTTTATGAACGGCAGCATCTACGCCCTTCATCATGGAAGTCAGAGTTACATCGTCGCCAAACTCCAGGGATTGGTCTTTGTCAACGCCGATAACCCATACTTTTTCGCCGTTCTTTTTGCGCTCGATAGCTTCGTTGAATACGCCGTTGCCAGTGCCGCCCGCTGCATGGAACACGATGTCGTAGCCATCGTTGTACAGGGTTGCTGCAGCGCTTTTGCCTTGGTCAGGCTTGTCGAATGTGCCTGTGTAAACAACTTTTACAGTTGCATCAGGGTTTGCCGCTTTAACGCCGGCAACAAAACCAGCTTCAAAACGTTTGATAACCGGAATTTCCATGCCGCCTACAAAACCAATTTTTTTGCTTTCGGACATCAGGCCGGCTACTACGCCAACCAGGAAGGAGCCTTCATGCTCTGCGAATGTAACGGAAGCAACGTTTGGAGCATCAACAACAGCGTCGATAACCGCCAGTTTGGCATCCGGATTTTCAGTAGCAACTTTCAGGATCGCGTCCGTGAACAGGAAGCCGATACCCCAAGTCAAGCTAAAGCCTTCGCGAACAAAGCTGTTCAAGTTCGGTTCCATGTCGGCTTCGCCTTTGGATTCCAGGAACTTTGTTTCAGCGCTAGTTTCTTTTGTCAGCCTCTGCAGGGCTTCCCATGCGCTTTGGTTAAACGATCTGTCGTTTACGCCGCCTACGTCGGTAACCATGCCGATTTTAAAGTCTTTGCCGCTTTCGTCGGAAACCACTTCTGGCTCAGTTCCACCTTGGCTGCCGCCGTTGTTGTTTTTCTTGTCTACTCCGCATGCGGACAGGACAAGGCTGATGGAAAGCACAAGCATCAGCATTAAGCTTGCTGTCTTCTTCATTTCATAATCTCCCCTTATCTTCTTGGTTTGTATGCTGAAACAGCCATGCTGCTCATACACTTGCGTTATGAGGTTGTGGACTCGCACTTATGTAGTATAAGTAAACCTTCCCGCTATTATTTCATTATAATGACAAAAACCAAGCCGTCAATCAAATTGTGTTATATTAAGTTACATTTTCATTAACATTGTATTTAATCACCAAATATCGTGATATAAATGAAAAATTAAATGAGATGTATTGCCGCTTCAACGCTTCATTATGTTAAATTATATGCCATTATGGCATAAAAAGTATCCCGGTATTCTTGTCGGAATACCGGGATACTATAATCTTCCTTATTGTTTGCCGGATTCGTCGTTTCCATCATTAGAGGAAGGTGTCGTTGGTGTATCCGAGCCTCCGTCTTCACGCGGCTGGATGCGAACCTTCACATCTCCGATTTCATCGATAATCGGCTCTGCTTTGGACTCCCCGGAGGATTCTCCAGCGGAACCGTTGCCGGATTCGCCGCCTTCGTTGTCTCCGCTGCCCAACACGCCTTTTTCAATCAGCGATTTGATTTGCTCCATCTCCAGCGTTTCCACATTCAGAAGCGTCTGGGCAATCAGGTGCATCTCTTCGCTCTTTTCGGTCAACAGCTTTTTCGCTCTATCGTAGCAGCTGTTAATAATCGTCTGCATTTCTTGGTCGATTTCATACGCAATCGCATCGGAGTAGTTCGGCTCATGGCCCAAATCGCGGCCCAGGAATACCTGTCCTTGCGAGTTGCCGAATTGCATCGGTCCAAGCCTGTCGCTCATGCCGTATTCCATAATCATGCTGCGAACAATGCTTGTTGCTTGTTTAAAGTCGCTGTAAGCGCCCGTTCCGATTTCACCGATAAAAATCTCCTCGGCTACGCGGCCTGCAAGCAATCCCGTTACTTTATCAAGCAGTTCTTGCTTCGTCACAAGCATGCGGTCTTCCTTCGGCAGCATGATGACATAACCGCCGGCGCGACCGCGAGGAATGATGGTTACCTTATGCACCAAATCGGCATGCTCCAGAAAGAAACCTGCGATGGTATGTCCCGCTTCGTGATACGCGACAATTCTTTTTTCGCGTTCGCTGATAACGCGGCTTTTCTTCTCGGTTCCCACGATAACGCGGTCAATCGCGTCATCGATATCATTCATTGCAATCTCTTTCTTGTTGCGTCTGGCCGCCAGAAGCGCTGCTTCGTTAAGCAGGTTTTCCAGGTCGGCGCCGCTGAAGCCTGTTGTGCGCTTCGCAATAACGTCCAGCTTCACGTCGCCAGTCAAAGGTTTGTTGCGGGCATGCACCTTCAGCACAGCCTCGCGGCCTTTTACATCAGGACGGTCAACGGTAATTTGACGGTCGAAACGTCCCGGACGGAGCAACGCGGGGTCAAGAATATCCGAGCGGTTTGTCGCCGCAATGATAATGATGCCTTCATTGGCTCCAAAACCGTCCATCTCTACGAGCAATTGGTTAAGCGTCTGCTCGCGCTCGTCATGTCCTCCGCCAAGTCCGGCGCCGCGCTGACGGCCAACAGCGTCAATTTCATCAATGAAGATGATACATGGCGAATTTTTCTTGGCGTTTTCGAACAGGTCGCGTACGCGAGATGCGCCGACACCAACGAACATTTCCACAAAGTCGGAACCGGATATGCTGAAGAACGGCACGCCAGCCTCGCCTGCCACCGCACGGGCAAGCAACGTTTTACCGGTACCTGGAGGGCCCACCAGCAATACGCCTTTAGGAATGCGGGCGCCGACCAAATTGAATTTGCGAGGATCCTTGAGGAAGTCGACGACTTCGACAAGCTCCTGCTTCTCTTCATCTGCGCCAGCCACGTCCTCGAATGTTACGCGCTTCTTCTCTTCATTGTACAGCCTTGCCCGACTTTTGCCGAAGTTCATTACCTTGCCGCCGCCGCCTTGCGCCTGGTTCATCAGGAAGAAGAACAGGACAAGCAGCAGAAGGAACGGAACGATCGAAGTCAGGAATGTCAGCCAGAAGCTCGGGCGGTCCATCGGCTTGGTTTCGTAAGTGAAGCCGTATTGTTTCGACCACTCGTCAAATTTCACCTCTGCGGATACAGGGGCGCGAGCCGTAAAGGTATCCTTATCCACGTCAGCCGGCTTGTTCTTGTATTTGCCCGTCACAATGTAGGTTTGATCATGATACTTGGTTGTCAATGACTCTACGTTGCCAGCTTCGATTTCAGCGCGCAGCTGATCGTATCTTAACGGCTTGGTATTGTCACCTTGACCGCTAATGACTTGAAATATGCCAACGGTAATCAGAAAGATGATCAAATAAAAACCAGTATTACGGATGATCCGATTCATCCCCTACCTCCTCTCGAGCGCTTTAGATATTTTACCATAGCATGACTTTCCATCTCAATAGAGCCTCGGGAGCCCTTGCATGTTACGGTAAGGGAAGTTACTTTTCATATACATGCGGCTTCAGAATGCCGATGTAGGGCAGGTTGCGGTATTGCTCCGCGTAATCCAGACCGTAGCCCACAACGAATTCGTCCGGCAGCGTAAAACCTCTGTAATCCGGCTGCAAATCAACCGTGCGGCGGGCGGGCTTGTCGAACAGAGCCACAACCGTCACCGACTTGGCGCCCCGGTGTTCCAGCACATCGATCAGATAGCTGAGCGTAAGGCCGCTGTCGATAATGTCTTCTACGATCAGAATTTCGCGCCCTTCTACCGGCACATCCAGGTCTTTGATGATTTTGACCACGCCGGAGGACTTGGTGGACGCTCCATAGCTGGATACGGCCATAAAGTCGATTTCAAGCGGCACCGTGATATTTTTGACCAGGTCGGACATAAAAATAAATGCGCCTTTGAGAACACAAATAACGAGCGGATTGCGCCCCTCGAAATCAGCGCTCAATTGCGCGCCAAGCTCTTTAACCTTTTGGATGATTTGCTCTTCGCTGTAAAGTACGTCTTTAATATCGTTCTGCAAAATAAAGCTCCTCCTACATCCTCACCTATGTGTATGAAATAACCCTTGCTTCTTATTCGTTGCGCGCCGTAATGTAAAGCAGCTCTCGTCCGTCCTTCACTGCCAGCGCATGGCTGGACCGGCGAATGCCCGGAATCCAGAGCAGCCTGCCTCCGGCGTCGCAGAGCAGTGGATACAGCGCTCTGCAAGATGGCGGCACCTTCTCGTCAACGAACATATCTTGCACCTTTTTTGACCCATTTAATCCTAAAACTTGAATTCTGTCGCCCGGCAAACGGCTTCGAATGACGAGTGGCAGCTCCAGCTGGCTGCAGTCGAAGCAGGCCAGGTAACCCGCCGTTTGCGCATCTCCCGCTTCCGGCTCCGCCGACCAATGGAAGGTAAAGCTCCATCCGCTTGGTTCAATCTCCAAAGCCTGAAGTTCCGGCGCGACCTTGTAAGCATAGCCGCCTGCCCCCGGTGCCGGCATCTCCGCCGCGCTCCGTTCCCGAAACCAGCGCATCTTGCCGTATTCCCGTACGCAGACCAGATTGGCCCCGATGTCCATCCTCCAGGTTGAGGGGGACTCCGGCATGGCCGCAAACCGCATTTTCTCTATGCCTTCAAAGGATAAGTAATCATTTTCCTGCAAAAGATACCTTAATATTAGTTTAATCAATCTCCTTTGTAAAGCGACATGAAGGCTTGTCAGATCGGTGCAGGATACCTCTAATTGCCCATGTCTTCGGGAGACGATTGATTCCAGCAACGACTCCGTCTGCAGCTCCATGTAATCATCCTCCGCTCCCGCCACTTCGGCAAGACGCTGAAGCGATGATGACAGGCGCGGATTATATTGCTCCAGATACGGCAGAACGTCCAGCCTCACCTGGTTGCGAAAGTAGTCCCGCTTGGCATTGCTGCTGTCCACCATGTATGGAATGTCGTAATCCTCGCAGTATCGCAGAAGGTCTGACTTGTTCATACGCAGCAGCGGGCGAATGAGTTCCATGTTTTTTTCGGCGCGTTTATCGCTCATTCCCGACAACCCGCCAAGACCCGCGCCGCGGATTAGCCGCATCAGCACCGTCTCCGCCTGATCGTCGGCATGATGCGCCAGCGCGATAACGGAAGCGCCATGGCGTACCGCCGTTTCATGAAGAAAGGCGTACCGCTTCTCCCGGGCCGCCGCTTGCAGGTTCAGCCGGTTTTTCTCCAGGTACGCCGGCATATCCAGCGTAACGGTTTCGCACGGGATCTCCATACTTTCCGCAAACCGGACCACCGTCTGCAGCTCCCGCTCCGACTCTTCGCCCCGGAACCCGTGATTGACATGGGCCGCGACTAGACGGAGTCGCCGTTCGCTTGATACGGCATGGAGCAGATGCAGCAAAGCCATGGAGTCCGGCCCGCCGGACACGGCGACTACAATTGTATCCCCGTCCCGCCAAAGCGCCCGCTTTCCCGATTCCTTGAGAAAGACGCTTGCGATATCCTGCGCACCGGCCGCACCCTTGCTCTGACCATTGCCGGGAGCCTTGCCCGTTTCCATCCTTGTTGCCCCCCTCGATGCCCTTGTCTCCTATGTATATCAACTAAAACATATTACGCAGCAGCCAATAAATAGATACGGCAAGCAAAACGCTGGTGGTTGCCGCCAAGCCTTTCAGCCAGCCCGGCGTAGCCCCCGGTTTGCGCTTGCCGCGCCGATGCATCAGTCCCCGCCAGGCCTCCGCGCCCTCCGCAGCATCCGCAAATCCGCCTTCAAGCGCCTTTCGCAGCCAACCCTCCATCGGCCGAAGCGCCGTACTGCTTGCGATGATCCCGAGCAAATCCGAGGCCGTCCGGTTCTGGGGCAAAAGCTCTTTCGTCAGCGCCACAAGTCTCCGGGGCTCGTGAAGCTGGATGCTGAGCACGGCGAAGGAAAACAGATCGTAACCGGGGTCAGCCGAGCGCGGACCGCTGTTCCAATATCCGCGATCATAGATTTCCGTGAACTGGCGTATGCTTTTGCCAATCTCGGACACGCCCCCGTAATCCACCAGCTCGACATGGCCGTAATCCGCCACCATCACATTCTCTACCTTCAAATCTCCGAACACCCAGCCTGATCTATGCAATCTGGACAAGCGCCCAAGCAGGTTCAGCCCTACCAGAGGGAACCACTCCGAGCCTTGCTGCTTCAAATAATCGGCAAGCGTATCTCCCCGAACATATCGCATTATATAGAAGGGATACTTGCGGCCGTCCGGTCCGTACAAATCGTCCACGTCAAAGAGAAACGGCTCCATGCCGCTGCCTTGTTTGGCGATATTTTTGAGCACGTTGATTTCGGACTGCAAATCCACGGCATCGGCGCCAACCTTCAGCGCCAGCCATTCGCGATCCTTCTGGACCAGATATACCTTGCCGTTGGCGCCTTCGCCCAGAAGGCGTTCTACCCGGTAGCGCCCCTGCTTCCATTTGCCAACCACGATATTGCCCCGCCGCAGCTCCAAATTAAACGACGTAGTCACCCATCATCCCATCACTTTCATATCGCTCATTACGACCGAAGTCGCCGGAACGATAATAGTCTATCACCTGCATGATCGCAGGTCCCGTCGGCGTGGTGCCGCCCATCTGAAGCTTTGGGAAAATACTTTGAACGCCGTTCAGATGGCTGCTCCATCCCAAATCCATCAAGCACTCGTCGCCGTGACGCGATCCTGGAAAATGAAACACGGAGATTTGGCTGTTCCCTTGTCTCGCCTGCAGGCTCAGCATCAAATCGTGGATCGCCTCTTCCACGGCCGCCATTTTTGGCTTCATGCTAGCGCTGGCGTCGATCAGCAGAGCGACTTGAAGCCTCGAGGTTTCGCCAAGCTCGTCAATAACCCGAACGACCTCTCCCCGCTTCTCCGGCGGCAACGAGTCAATAGAGCCGTCGCCAAGCACCTGCTTCAGTTCCTTTTGAACCGCCAGCTGAATGGTTTGCACCACCGTTTTGCGCGTCATCATCTGGACCGTCTGGGAAAGCTGCCGCGTATGGACCATTCGGCTAAGGCCGCCGCCCGACCGGGCGATTTCCTCGATTTCGGCCGCCCCGAGCTCGCCTACATCCCCGCCGTCCAGCACGCCCACCACATTGACCGTAATCCCTTCCGACCGCGCATGGGCGGCCGCAACGACAGGACTGATCCCCACATTGGAACAACCGTCCGTAATCAGCAAAATTTGCTTCATTCTTTATCCCTCCGCATATTCGGCATTAGAAACAATAAATCCTTTTCTATCAGCTTTGCCGAATATGATAGGAGATAAACGCATAGGCTAACACGCCCTATTACTATTATCGTCATTATAGCATAGCGATTTGCCCCCAAAAGAGAAAACCCCCGCAAAAACACCACCCGTCCCATCGTTCCACGTCGTAATAATCGACTTAACTCAAACATTACCTTGTTGTCAGCCGCCAAGCCGAACACAATAGGTTTGAAGATAGGAGGCGCATATGATGCAGAATCACCTGACAATAACCCTAACCCCGGTTGATCAAAATAACTGGTATGCCGTTACGCAGCTTGAGACGTCAGAGGAACAAAAATCCGTATTCCCGGTCCCCGCCGTCTATTGGCTGGCCGAATCCGCCTATTGCGGCTTTACGCCGCTTGCTATGTATATGGAAGATCAGCTTGTCGGCTTCGTCGTCCATGCGCTCGATCCCGATGACGGAACCTGCTGGATTATGGCTTATATGATCGATGCCGGGTTTCAAGGCAAAGGCTTGGGCCGGGCGGGCATGCTGGCATTGACCGCCCATTTGCGGGAGCTTGACGTCTCTGACAGAATCCGGCTCGGGCATCGCCCCGCAAACGAACGCGCCGCACGACTGTATTCGTCGGTTGGATTTGAAGAAATCGGCCGCGAAGGGCATGAAGTCATCAGGGAGCTTAAGCTTTAGGCCCCTTCTCCTTCCATAGCTGTATGAAGTAAGGTACCATTACAGGGCCGGAAGCTAGCTGTACGTTATGGACATCCTGTACGTTACGGACATCCATGACCGTTTTGGACATCCTGTACGTTACGGACATCCATGACTGTTATGGACATCCTGTACGTTACGGACATCCATGACTGTTATGGACATCCTGTACGCTAAGGACATCCATGACTGTTATGGACATCCAGTACGTTATAGACATCCATGACCGTTATGGACATCCTGTACGCTACGGACATCCATGACCGTTATGGACATCCTGTACGCTACGGACATCCATGACCGTTATGGACATCCTGTACGCTAAGGACATCCATGACTGTTATGGACATCCTGTACGTTACGGACATCCATGACCGTTAAAGCCCTGTTTTGATGCAATTTGCATTTCTAAAGGTCATCCATGACCGTAAAAGCTTACTTTCATCCCCAAAACGCGGCTTTTGAGCGTCTAAAGGACACCGGTGACCGTTAGCTGAAGCTAATTCATCCTTTTGGGGTTCTAACGGTCATCGGCGACCGCTAGGCGGGCAAAGGGCAGCTGTCCATGTGCATTTCGAAAAAAGGTTACCGTATTCCGTTTTCAACACTCTTGCTCAGTGAAATAAGGCGATCCGTTAAGCGTTCAACCTGGCAAGCAGCTCGCTGACCGCGGCCTGCGTCATGACCAGTCCACCAGCGCCATCGTCAGCGCAATCACCAGAAACAGCGCCAGCGCCAGCGTCATCACCAGCACCAGCACCAACGCCAGCGCCAACACCATCGTCATCGCCAGCGCCAGCGCGTACAAGTATCCGGCCCTGCTTGATGCGGTCGTCCAGCCAGTCCGTGATAAAACCCGGTGCGTAACCGCCCGTGCCGAACTCTCCGCCAAAAGCGATCATTTTGGTATAGACGTCGAGGTATGCCCCTCTGGATGGGTTGGGGTAACTAAACGTATACAGCCAAAATTGCAGATCGTACATCAGAACGGATCGTTCATCGGCATGCAGCGCAAAATACCCCTTATCATGAATGATTTCGGTACAAATGCGGCGGATTCCACTCTCCAGCCCCTCCACTTCCGAAGATGCCTTGTGGACCAACTCCCCAAGCAACGGCGAAAAGGCCGCCTCCGCCACCCTGCGCAAATCGTCCTGCTTATCTTCTTCGGAGGTGTCGTAGACGTCTCTATGGACGAGGGCGCGCGCAAACGCTTCGAAGCTATGGGCCAAATAGGTAATTTCATAGTCGTCCTCCTGATCCACATGAACAACGGATGGTTCCCCTTCGGGCCCGCAGAACCGGTAATCCAGCATAACCACGTCATGTCCCGCGGAAGGACAATCGCAGATCACAACTCCGAGATCAGGGTACCCCCATTCCTCGATCATAAACCGACTCCCTAAATCGCCTCCCAGCGAATAGATCTTTTTGCGGCCAATGCCCATGATGGAGGTGATGGCTATATGATCCTCAGACCAAGAGGTGGGCTCCGTTGTCGGAAAGTTGGTATTAACGGGCACTCCGCCGTTTTGCGTTCGCATCAAGGCTATGTAGGAATCCGGAAGCCTGTATCCCAGCTCCTTCTCAATGGATGCGATCATCTCTTCATCCGCAGGTTTGGATAGGATATTTTTAATCGTATATTCGCCATTAGCCTCCCAAAATGAATCCCGGTCAAAACCAGCGAATGGCTGCCGCACAGCGGTTGCCTCGGGCGCTTCGGCTGTCTCGTGCGCTGCGGTTGCAACGTGCGCTTCGGCTGTCTCGTGTGCTTCAGTTGCCTCGGGCGCTGCGGTTGTCTCATGCACTTCAGTTGCCTCGGGCGCTGCGGTTGTCTCATGCGCTTCAGTTGCCTCGGGCGCTGCGGTTGCAACGCGCGCTTCAGTTGCCTCGGGCGCTGCGGTTGTCTCATGCACTTCAGTTGCCTCGGGCGCTGCGGTTGTCTCATGCGCTTCAGTTGCCTCGTGCGCTTCAGTTGCCTCGTGCGCTTCAGTTGCCTCGTGCGCTTCAGTTGCCTCGGGCGCTTCAGTTGCCTCGTGCGCTGCGGTTGCAACGTGCGCCGTGGTTGCTTCGTCGTATGTTCCGCCTGCTATCGATCCAGCGCCGGACTCCGCTTCTTCAGCATCTTCAATGGAAGATGCCTGGTTCGCAACCAAGGATGCTCTCTCGGCTTGCCGATCATCCAGCCAGCGTCTGCGCATGTCTTCCATCCTGGATGCCTTGGGCTGTGTCCACTCCAGAAACTGGAGCGTTTTTTCGTCATTCGACTCCAGCTCGTTGGCACGTTCAAAAGCAGCCAGCGCTTTATCGTAGAGAGCCAAATGATAGAAGGAATAGCCCATCCGAAAATGCCAAACGGCGTCATTTTGTCCCCGGTCAGCCACACTTTCCAACTGCTCAAGCGCTTCGCGGTAACGCCCGGCATTATTGAGCGCCCGTCCCAGCTGTCCCACAAGCTCGAAACTTCTCTCCGTTACCGGAATTCCCGTAATGGCATCAATGATTTCGTCGTATTCCTCATCCTCGTGCCATGCCACAATTTGCTCCAGCAAATCCTTCTCCATCATCATCCTCCGTTTCAATCCATGGATTATCGTTACGCCACCTATTATAATCACTTTATAAACAGGATGGAAAGCGCTTGAAACGCCGATGGATTTATCATACAATTGAACCATAAACGCGCGTTCAGGAATCAGAAGGAGGCATTATGCGCAGCGAAGATATTGCGAAATTGGCTGGCGTTTCCCGAAGCACGGTTTCCAGGGTCATCAACAATTACCCCAACGTGCCGCCGGAAACGCGCGAGAAGGTGCTGAAGGTTATTCAGCAGCACCACTATCAGCCCAACACCTATGCCAGAGCGCTGGCTGGGAAGGGGACCAATACGATCGGGCTGTTTGTTGTCAGTACGGCTGACAAATCTTCCACCCATCGTATTTACCAAAACAACTATTTTGCCCCCTTTGTCGAATCGGTGGTGGATACGGCCAACTCGCTAGGCTACTATGTACTGATTCATACCCTCTATACGCTGGAGGACTATCAGAAGGTCAAGCAGGCATGCCTGCAGAAGCGCATTGACGGCGGCATTCTGGTAGGAACCCGCAAGCAGGTTGACGTAATCCGGGAACTGGTCGGACTGGAAGCTCCGATTGTCCTCATCGATTACGACATTGGCGAAATCATCGCGAGCCGTCTGGACAAAAGCAACGTATCCGTCATCAACTCCAAGGATTACGACGGGGCGACGGAAGCCGTTGAATACCTGATCTCTCTCGGTCATCGCAAAATCGGCATGATCAACGGGTCTGTGAATACGTTTTCAGGAGCGGAACGCTTCAAGGCTTACGAATCCGTGTTGCAGAGCAGCGGACTGTCGGTTGAAAAGGGCTATATCCTGAACGGCGACTTCCTCAAGCAAAATGCCTACCATGAAGTCCGCAGCCTCCTGGCCTCCGGCCGTGACCTGCCAACCGCTTTTTTTGCGGCGAACGACGACATGGCGGCGGCGGCTTATGAAGCCTTCAAGGAATTCGGCCTATCCATTCCCGAGGATATCTCTATCGTGGGCTTCGACGACGGCCCCATCGCGGCGCAGCTTGTGCCCAAGCTGACAACCGTCCGGGTTCCCATCTACGACATGTCCAAGGAAGCGGTTCACAAAGTGGTTGCTCTATGCGAGCAAACCGTCACCGCTTTCAGCACAGTCAGCTTTCCTGCCCCGCTTGTTGTGCGGGATTCCTGCAGGGAGCTGTAAGGAAGCCTCTATCGCGGCTGCTTGCAGGACAGCGACCGCGTATAGCTGCAAGCTCTATTGCGGATACGCATCTCATTTATTTGCAAGACCGAAAGCATACACATGCTTATACAGCAGCAAGTTCGGCATCGCCCCAATCGCCCCTTGCCCCTATCCGGCCCAGCGGAATCAGGGGGAGGGATTTCCTTCAGGCTTTTGTAAACGCGCGTTCACAAAACCGTTAAAGGAGCAAAATACACATGAAATTTGGTCATTTTGATGATGCAAACAAGGAATACGTTATTGAAACTCCCAAAACGCCTTACCCTTGGATCAACTATCTCGGCTCGGAGAATTTTTTCGGCCTGGTGTCCAACACGGGCGGCGGCTATTGCTTCTACCGCGATGCCAGATTAAGAAGACTGACTCGCTACCGGTACAACAATATTCCGCTCGACAACGGCGGACGCTATTATTACATTCATGATCAAGGCGATTACTGGACGCCAGGCTGGATGCCCGTCAAGCGGGAGCTTGATTTCTATGAATGCCGCCACGGATTGGGCTACACCGCCATTACGGGGGAGCGCAACGGCCTCCGCGTCAAGCAGCTTCAATTCGTTCCGCTCGGCTTTACCGGCGAGGTTCATCAGCTGACCATCTCCAATGTGTCCGATGCGCCTAAAGAGGCAAAGCTGTTCTCCTTTGTAGAGTTTTGCTTGTGGAACGCCAATGACGACATGACCAACTTTCAGCGCAACCTGAGCACAGGGGAAGTCGAAGTTAAAGGTTCCGTCATTTATCATAAAACAGAATACCGCGAGCGCCGCGATCACTATTCTTTCTTCTCGGTCAACACAGAGCTGGACGGTTTTGACACTGACCGCGACAGCTTCCTTGGCGCCTATAACGGCCTGGATACGCCTGCGGTTGTAGCGGAAGGCAAATCCAGCAATTCGGTTGCCAGCGGATGGTCGCCGATCGCCTCCCACGGAATCAACATTTCTCTGCAGCCGGGCGAAGAAAAAACGCTTGTGTTTGTTCTGGGCTACGTTGAAAATCCGGAAGAGGAAAAATGGGAGTCGCCTGGCGTCATCAATAAAACGAGAGCGCAAGCAATGATCGACCAATTCGCGACCGACGAAGGCGTTGACAAAGCCATGGCGGAGCTTGCCTCCTACTGGGATGGCCTATTGTCGAAATATACCCTTACTGGACCAGACGACAAGCTGAACCGGATGGTCAACATCTGGAATCCGTATCAATGTATGGTTACGTTCAATATGTCACGTTCCGCCTCCTATTTCGAATCCGGCATCGGACGCGGCATGGGCTTCCGCGACTCCAACCAGGATTTGCTGGGCTTTGTCCACCAAATTCCGGAAAGAGCGCGCGAACGCATTATCGACATCGCCTCCACCCAGTTCGAGGACGGAAGCGCTTATCACCAATACCAGCCGCTCACCAAAAAAGGCAACAACGAAGTCGGCAGCGGCTTCAACGATGATCCGCTCTGGCTTATTTTGGGCACGGCTGCTTATATTAAGGAAAGCGGAGACTACAGCATTCTGGATGAGCAAGTGCCGTTCGACAGCAACCCCGACAACACGGCTACGCTGTTCGAGCATTTGAAGCGTTCCTTCTTCCACGTCATTCACAACCTGGGGCCACACGGTTTGCCGCTCATCGGACGCGCCGACTGGAACGACTGTCTCAACCTGAACTGCTTCTCCAAGGAGCCGGGCGAAAGCTTCCAAACCACGGCAAATATCGAAGGACGCGTAGCGGAATCCGTCTTTATCGCCGGCCTGTTCGTATTTGTTGGACCGGATTATGTCGAGTTGTGCAAACGCAGAGGCCTGCACGAGGAAGCGGAAGAAGCGTTGGCGCAAATCGAAGCGATGAAAAAAACGACGCTGGAGCACGGGTTCGACGGCGACTGGTTCCTGCGCGCTTACGACCATTACGGCAACAAAATCGGAAGCAAGGAAAATGAGGAAGGAAAAATCTTCATCGAGCCGCAAGGCTTCTGCGTTATGGCCGGAATCGGCGTAGAGGAAGGTTTGGCAGCGAAAGCGCTGCAATCCGTTGAGGAGCATCTGGAGACGGATTACGGCATTATTCTGCAAACGCCGCCGTATTCCAAATACTATCTCAACCTGGGCGAAATTTCGTCTTACCCGCCGGGTTATAAAGAAAATGCGGGCATTTTCTGCCACAACAATCCGTGGATCATGATTGCGGAAACAGTGCTTGGCAACGGAGACCGCGCATTTGAGCTGTACCGCAAAATTGCTCCGGCTTACCTGGAGGAAATCAGCGAAGTGCATCGCATGGAGCCTTATGTCTATGCGCAAATGATTGCAGGCAGAGATGCCGTGCGCCACGGCGAAGCCAAAAACTCCTGGCTGACGGGAACGGCGGCTTGGAACTACATCGCCATTACGCAATCTATTCTCGGTATTCAAGCGGATTTCGACGGTCTGCGGATCGATCCTTGTATTCCGAAGGATTGGAACGGATTCTCCATCGTTCGCGAATTCCGCGGCAATACGTTCAACATTACGATCTCCAATCCAAACGGCGTATCCAAAGGCGTTGCTTCCCTCACGGTGGACGGCAAGTCGCTGGAAGGCAATACGATTCCGGTATCCGGCAGCGGCGGCACTTATCAAGTCGAGGTTGTGTTGGGGTAAGGTATCTTCTTAATGAAATCAAGTTGATGACTCTTGACGAATCATCAACTTGATTTTTTATTGCTGGCTTCTTTATGCTTTAGATCTCTTTCCTCTGCCTCTTTTACATAATCGCGCGGAGGTATTTTACTGTTGATATGAACCAGCATTCCGAGTATGAGCACAAGGATAATAAAAATGGCAATCAGCATTTAGATGACGTCCTTTCCCCACTTCCACATATTTAATTAACTCCCCCCATATCCCAAACACTTCCCAAACATGCGAAGTAGCACTTTTTTGCCGGCCGAACAAAAAAAAGAACGAGCCTCAAAAGCCCGTCCTCTTTCTTATATCTCTGCAAGAAGCACGATTGACATGGTTGATCAGAACGGCATCCACCGCTTATTTGTTTCCAGCCGGGGCGTTTGAGCAAATGTGCAAGTCAGTCTGGATACGTTATAAAAAGCGTAAATAAAACGGATGCTTTTGCTCAATGGAGCTTGCCCCTCTCCGACGTCAATCTGGCGGACAATGCCGACAAATCGTCGCCCTTGAGCGCTCCTTCCACCAGCGCCGGAAGCATTCCTGGCGTACAGGCGAAGGAAGGCGTGCCGTCCCGCGCAAACTGCTTCGCCACCCGTTCGTCGTAATAAGGCTGCCCCTGATCCGACAGCGCCAGCAGGCACATCGTTTGTACGCCCGCCTCGCGAAGCTCCCGCATCCTGCGGATCAGTCCGGCCTGATTGCCGCCTTCGCACAGGTCCGAAATAAGGATTAACATCGTTTTTTTCGGCTCCGTAATAAACTGCTCGCAATATTGCACCGACTTGTTGATGTCCGTGCCGCCTCCAAGCTGGATGCCGAACAACATGTCGACCGGATCGTTTTGACATTGCTCCGTCAAATCCACCACTTGGGTATCAAAGGCGACCACCCGCGTATCCAGCGCGGGCATACTGGCAAAAATCGAAGCAACAACGGATGCCCAGATGACGGAGTCCGCCATCGAACCGCTCTGGTCGATATCCACGATAATCGTCCATTCCTTATTGCGCTTTGCCCGGTCAAAATAATACATTTTCTCCGGGATGATCTGACGCCGCTCGCTATCGTAGTTTTTCAGGTTGCGGCGGATCGTTCTGCCCCAGTCGATTCCCGTCAGGGACGGCAGCGGGGAATGCCGCCGCCGATTTAAAGCGCCCGTTACAGCGCGGCGAAGGTCGTTTTCAAGACGCTTCTGCAATTCCTCGACCACGGCTTGCACAAGCTGTCTTGCCGTATCCTTGGTTTTTTCGGGAATTTTGCCCTTCAGCGACAGCAGCGTGCCGACCATTCCGATATCCGGTTTGACGGAGGCCAGCAGCTCAGGCTCGAACAGCAGCTGCTTCCAGCCCTTGCGCTCCATGGCGTCCGCCTGAATGATGGACACCACTTCCTCCGGGAACAAGCTGCGCACGTCGCCCAGCCATTTGGCCAACCGGGGAGCGGACGGCCCGTTGCCGCCTCGCCCGCCGGCGGAGCCGCCCCCCTCCGTTCCGCCGGAAGTATTGTCATAGATGGCAGCCAGAGCCTCATCCATAATGATTTCTTCGGGTGACAGGCATGAGGAACCTCCGCCAAGCTCCATCAGCTTGGATTCGGCTTCCTTGCCCAATACCAGACGCCAGCGCGACCAGATTTCCTTATCCACTTCAGCGCTCATGATCAGAAGTCCTCAAAGTCAAATTCATTCAGCTCCTCGATTTGCTTCTCTTCCTGCTCGTTCAGCTCGCCGGACAATAGTTCCGCAGCTTGGTCGGAGTCAACTCCCCACAGCTCGCCCAGCACTTCCGCCACCATCGTTTTTTCGCGGGGAGCAAACACGCTGAACGCCCGGCGTAAAAACACCAGCGCTCTTGCAAACTGCTCCTTCTCCAGACCTGCGATATAGGCATTTAACTGCTCCCACAGCGCAATGCGCGACACAAGCGCGTAACGATTGCGCTGGGCCAGGCCCTCGAACCAGCCCGCTCCAAGCTCGGCCGGTATGCCCGGCGACAGACGGCGCGAAACTTCCTGCTCGCAAGCGTCTGCGCTTAATACGCCCCGTTCCATCAGAATGGCGCATGCCAATCCCGATAATCGGGGATTGCGATCGTCACGCGCCGACAGCTCCGACAGTTTGGCGAGCCACAGCTCTTCGTCCACCTGCTCGCCGTGCTCCTGGGCCGCGTTATGCAGACTTCCGATTGCTTCTATCATGCCCGTTGCCGCTTCGTCATTGCAGCCGCTGGCCTCCAGCAGGAACAAACTGGCGCGCAGGAACAGCTTCTCCAGCAGAGGCAGCAATGGAGCCGTATCCATCCGCCGCACATCTCCATAGGAGATGGCTCCGGACAGCTCCGAAATGGCCGCGGCCAGCTGCACCACATCCCGGCTATCGGCGGCGAGCGCGTCCAATGCGCTCAGGCTGGCGTCGAGCTGAGATGCCATTCCGCACAGACAGGCCGTACGAATAAGCTTGGAGGCTTCCGCTATGGAAGTGCATGTCGACAGCTTCTGGCTAAGCGTACGCGCGGCCGCGATTTCTATACTTTCCCCCATCAGGCTGGCCTCGACCGTCTGGATTTCCGCTTCGGGGCTCCATTGCAGAACCCAATGCTCCGCCCAGCTTGCCTCCTGCTGTCCGCTGGACTTTGACTGAGCCAACAAAATGCCGATCAGGGAAAGCCGATGCAGCAGAAAGGATCGGTTCAAATCCAGAAAAGCAGCGGCTTCGGATTTCACTCTGCGATTCTCGCGAAGATCCAATGCCAGCTCCTGAGCAACGGCTGTCCGGTATTTGTCGAGCTTCAGCTCCTTCAGCTGCCGGTTTAGGTCATCCTGAACGGGCGTCTGGCTGACCCCTTCCGCCAAAGCGCCAATCCCCGTGCCAACATCCATGAAGGCTAACGCCTCCGCTACAACCGACAGTTCCCCGCGTCCCAGCAGCGTCTTTGCCGCATCGCGCAAATCGATAAGGGCGGGTTGGCTGCCGCCATGCAGAGCCGCGAGGCTTTCCGCCAAACGCACAGCCTCAATGACCTCCGCGGTGGAGCGGAACGTACCGGTTTCCCGCAGCCGCGCAGCCACGGCGGACAAGTAAACATGGGGTAGTCCGTTTAGCGCCCCCTCCTGCATGGCTCGCCACATGGCTTCATAATAGCCGGGGGCATTATTGCCAGCGCCGTAGCCGGATAACGAAGACAGACGGAAATAGGAATACGGCATCATGGTCAGCTTGGAAGACGTAACGGGCAGCGTCTTCAATTCCGCGTCCGTCATCGCTCCGTCCGTGCTCTCCAACGCTTCCGCATGGTACGCTCCGCATACCACGACGATCCGCCCGGGCTCATGGCCAGAGTCGATCATTTCCTGAATGCCCCGTTTCATGTAGCTCTCGCGCACCGCATTGTGGGCAAACTCATGAACGGCATGCTCCTGTTCGCCCTCGATGGTCAGATTCCGCATGGAAGACGAAAAAGCTTTAATCGTCTGACGGTAAACATCCGGCGACATATTATGCTCGTAATGCCGCTCCCAATACGTATCGTAATCCGGCTCCCCTGCCAAAACGGCAACCCGCTCATAAAGGGAACCCTCCGAGTATTCATTGGCTTCCTCGACATTCCCGACTGGCTGCTCAACATCAACATTGCCTGCTTGCGTCTCTGATACAGTCTCCGCATCATGATCACAAAGCGGCTCTCCGGATGCCGTCAAGTCCCTCTTATCCCTAGCCTTGCGCATTGCCAGCGTCACGCTGGAGGGCAGATCGATAAAAGCAGATTCCGCGCCATTCCGGTCGGCCCACTTGAGCGCGGCGTATTCAGGCGAATAAGCCGCAAACGGCCACAGCACCGTATGCACCGGCACCTGATCCGTATAGGCGAGAATTGCGATTGGCGGCACCGTTTCGTTACGGACGATATGCCGGATTTCGGAACTGGCGTCGGACGGGCCTTCCACCAGCACGGCGGTAGGCTTGATTTCATCCAGAAAACGCAGCAGATGCCACGCGCCGCCGGGAGACAAATGCCGGACACCGAAGACATGTACGCCTGCGGTTCCGACCGCGCTCATGGATTCAGCTCCTTGCAGGCCGTATACAACCCGCGCCAATCGCTGCCCCGTTTCTTCATCACGTTGTTGATGTATTCCTGCCAGACCAGCTTATCCTTGTCGTCGTCCTTGACGATAGCCCCCTGCAGCCCCGCCGCCAGATCGGCATCGCGAATTTCCCCGTCGCCAAAGCTTGCGGCAAGCGCCATGCTGCCTGTGAGAAGGGAGATGGCCTCGGCGGTAGAAATGGCGCCGCCCGGCGATTTGATCTTCTCCTTCTTGTCGAGCGACATGCCGCTGCGCAGCTCGCGGAAAATCGTCACAACTTTAAGAAGCGCGTCATGAGCCGGAGCCGCCGCCTGCAAGTCGTATTGAGCCGCGATTTCGCCTACGCGTTTGCGCACGATTTCGATCTCCGTCTCCAGATCCGTAGGCGCAGGCAGCACAATAATATTGAAACGCCGCTTAAGCGCCGCAGACATTTCGTTGACGCCACGGTCGCGTGTATTCGCTGTTGCAATAATAGAGAACCCTTTGCGGGCGTTCATTTCCTTGCCCAGCTCCGCAATGGAAATCGTCTTTTCCGATAAAATGGAGATCAGCGCATCCTGCACCTCCGACGCGCTGCGGGAAATTTCCTCAAACCGCGCAATGCCGCCCGCTTCCATCGCCCGCATAATGGGGCTTTGCACCAGCGCTTCCGGCGTAGGGCCGTTCGCAAGCAGCATGGCGTAGTTCCATGAATAGCGGACATGCTCCTCCGTGGTGCCCGCCGTGCCTTGAACGACCAAGCCGGAATTGCCGTAAATGGCAGCCGTCAAATTTTCCGACAGCCATGATTTGGCTGTGCCCGGCTCCCCGATCAGCAGCAACGCGCGATCCGTCACCAAGGTGGCGATCGCCATCTCCACCAGCCGTTTGTTTCCGATGTATTTTGGCGTAATAGGGGTTCCTCCGGCTTCTCCGCCTGTAATAAACGTCAGTACGGCCTGCGGCGACATTTGCCAGCCCGCGGGCACCTTGCCCTTGTCCGCCGCCTTTAATGCCTCCAGCTCATGCCGGTAAAGCTGCTCGGAAGGCAGCCGAAGCACATCCTGCAATTGTTGTTGTTCTCCACTCATCTTAAGCTTGCACCTCGCTCATTTGATCAAGAATATATTGCAGTTGTTTCGCAGCGGAGGACCCGGCCCTCTGCTGCAGGGCAATCAGCCTCTCCCGATAGGAAGGGGGCAGGCTCAGCATTTCGAGGAATTGACCCCGGTCCAGACGGTACGGAAGCGACTTCTGCTTCTCCAGAGAAGCCATCATTGTCTCCCGCATGACGGAAATATCACTTCCGCATCGGCGCAATCCTTCCCATAGTACGGTGAATTGATCGTATCTGCCGCGAGAGGAACCCGCCAATGCGTCCAATAGAAACTCCGGCGTATACTCCGGCTCCAGCTCGCCGGATGCCGCTTTGGACGAGCGGACCAGAGAAGCGGCCAACACCGCGTTGCCTCGTTCGATGCACCACAGCAGCCAGCGGTCGTCCCACCCGCTCTCAAGCTCGGATTCCGGCAGTATTGTCGTAACGTAGGTATAGTCCTGCTCCTCGTTCCAAATGTTAGGCACCGTCTGCCATGAGCTCGAAACGAGGTATTGCTCCATACTGTTGATCAAGGTATCCTTGTACACGCCTTTGTTATAAGCGGAATAATGGTCGAATACCTCCTCTGGCGATAGCAGGAGCACCGACATCTCGAAGGCATACGACAGGAAGTTGGAATGAACCTTCTCCAGCTTGCGCAGCTTCTCCAATACCGCTAGCGACGGCGTCTCCGACACATAGCGGGCGGCATCATGCAAATACCCCGTCCAGCCCAGCTTCTGCAAGCTGGACACCGAATCCAGCACTTTGTTGAAAAACGCGTCCAGCTCGTCGCCCCTTTTGTTATAGAGGGCGTCGCGATAAGCATCCAGCCGTTCCCTGACCGGCGTCAGCTTCTTGCTGTCTCCCGAAAATAACTCCGAGTCCGCAACAGCCTGCTCCAGCAGCGTGGTTGCGTCTTCGGCCAGCTTCGCCGCGATCGGACTCTCCGCATGGCCCGCCAGCCCGGAAGCAGCTATGCCCGCGTCCTTTCCGGCGAAGGCTTCATACAGCCTCGCCTGTGCATTTTCGCTGCGGCTGTGCGTCAAAGCGGCGTAGGCCGCCTCCCGTACGCCTTTTTTGCCATCGGCAGACCATTGCAGCAAATCGGCTTCAAAGGCTTCCCGTCCCGCCAAATAAGGGATGGCCGCCACCCTGACAACCTCCGATCCTTCAGCGGCTGCGCTGCGAACCTCTGCAAGATCGCCATCGGTTACGCAAAGCTTGGCGATTACTTCAATCGTTCTGGCATCGCTTTTGCCTCCCGCCAGATTAAAACGAGCGCGCAACAGCGGTAAAATAGTTGTGCCGTAAGCGGGCAAAATTTCGTTTTTGGCATAGTCCGCAAGCTCGGAATATGGATCATCCAATGCGTTAATGGCGAGTTTCACCAGGCGCAGGTCCTGAAACAAACCGTCCTCAAATGCTTGCTTGACGATTTCGTATCGCCCTCCGCCCGTAGTGTCCAGCGCATCCCGAACCTCCGCCAGACGGCGGTATGACTTCGTGGTAGACAGCCCGACGGGCACAGTTTCGGTCTCCTTCAGCTCTCCTTCAGGAGCAAAAGCCCCTTGCGTGTGAAGCACAGAGCTGAGCAGCAGAGTCAGCTCCTGAAGCTTGACCGCGGAGGAACGGTCATCATTGCCGGAGGGCTCAGCCAGCTCTTGCGCTCCCTCCCCCAGCTTTTTGAATACAGGCGCTTTCTCTCCTGCCTGCAGCAGCTGCGGAATAAGCCGCTTCAGGCGAAAATCTCCTCCCGCCAGATCGCTGCCGGCGATATATAGACGTGTCGTCTCGTTATATAACTCCCGTAAAAGTGCTACGCTCATGTCCTAACCTCCCAAATCATACATTCCTCTAATACCAAAGCCGGGTGATGTGTGTCTTGTGGATAATAGACAGGGGCTGCGCCACAAGCCGGGACTGGCTTGGGACATGGTGGAACAGCAGCAGAAAAGCCGCATCCTCCAGATCGGCCTTTGGCAGAATCCGCAGCAGATGGGTGGTTTTTTTCCATTCATTGGTTACATCGCCAAGCTGCAGCTTCGCCCCGGAGCCGTCCAGGAGCACCAGATTTCCATCCTCCGTCTCCTGAATAGACTTTGCATGCACCAGCACAACCGGAACTTTGTTGCCCAGCGGATTTTTCAGCTCGTTCCGCACTGTTTTGACCGCGTTCGCAACCGACGTATCCGCCGCTTCCCGTACTTTTGTCCTATGCCGCTCTTCAACCGGAGCAAACGACGGATTTTCAAAGCGCACGCGGCGGTTGACCGTGCCTGGATACAGGTATAGCTCGCTTGCGGTCACCGCGTCGAAGAAGCTGTCCTCTTCTTTTATATATTTAGCGGCCTTGTATGGACGGTAGTTGAAGGTCCGGTGGATTTCCCCGCTCTCCAGCTCCATCCAGTAGCCGATATCAACGAATTCGCCCCGGGCTTCATCGTCGTAACTAATGAAGGAAAGCTGAACCATTTCCCGGTTTTGGCGCAGGAGTCCATGTGCTTGCAGCTCGGACAGCTGCCAGGCATGCCCCAGCCATTCTTCGATCGCGGTTTCCACGTCGGGCTTCAGCTCGGGATCATTCAGCTTGGCTTCCAGATAAGGACGGCCCTTGCGGATTAACGCCCCGATAAGCAGCAGCTGCTCGACAGCCGATGTATATTGCGTCTCCTGATTTTCGGAGTCCTCTAGCGCAGCCTCCAGATAAATGGCAAGCGCCCGAAGCTCATTTTGAGCGCCCGGCAGATAACAGTTTCCAAGCTCCTTGACTCCGTCCCGGATTCCCTTGATGCTTCTTTTGTCGACGGTTCCTAACCCGCCGCGAATGAGCGAAAGCACCAGCTTCTCCAGCATATCCAGCCCTTGAAGCTGCGCTTTTATTTTTTTGGCTAAAGCCGCTTTATTGACCTTCTTTGGCTTGGCTTCCGCCTCGCCGGACGCAATCGCCTCGGCTTGAGCCGCTTTTTTGGCAGAACGTTGATCCGCCTTCTCCCGCTTGGCCTCAAGCTCGGCCGGAACCTCCGCTACAGAAAACGTTTGGCCCCCGGCATATGCGTACAATAGCGCCAATCCATGCTTGCAAGGAAACTGGCGGCTTGGGCAATTGCATCGGAATACAGGTGCGTCGCCATCTTTGAAATCCGCCGAGCAGCTATAGCCGGATGCCCCGCTGCCTGCGCAAACCCCGAAGAGCAGTACTCCGTCCTCCGATCTGGAAAGCCCCGAAAGTTTATTTTTTTTAACCAGATCGCGACCGTTTTTGGCCGCTGCGCTATTCGGCGCAAGCGAATCTACGAATGACTCTGTCACCTCTACCATTTCATTACTCCTCCCGCCACGATGATTCAGGTAGTCTTGCACTTTTGTATCCTATATTATACCAAATGATAGTCCCTCAACCTATCTGTCTAAATTCCTGTTCTTTCCTTCGTTTTGTGCAAGTGAGATCAAGTATGAGCGTCGAATTTTCGTTAAAATAGATAAGGTAAACAAAACGATCGAGGTGAACGCCATTGTCCGTACAGACGCTGCAGTCTATGGTCCGGTGGATTGACGGTAATCTAACAAAGGAACCCTCCTTGCTGCGGTTATCCGCCTATGTGGGTTATTCGCCCGGCTATTGTTCGGCCAAGTTCCATGCCTTTATGAAAATAAGCTATAAGCAATATGTGGCGCAGCGGAGAATCCAGCATGCCGCCAGCGACGTTGCGGAGGGCAACGAAAAGCTGCTTTCCATCGCCCTAAAATACGGCTTTTCATCGCACGAAGCCTTTACGAGAGCGTTCGCCTCCCAATATGGATGCACGCCCAAGCAATATCGAAACAAACATGCGGACAGCTCGTGCTGAAAGAGAGGATACCATGGAGTCTATCGGAAGAAACGATAAGTGCTGGTGCGGAAGCGGTCTGAAATATAAAAGCTGCCACGCCGGATTCGACGAAAAGCTGAGGAGCTTTGCAGCGGAGGGAATTTCTCTGCCGCCCCGGTCTATCATCAAAACGCCGCAACAAATTCAATCCATACGAGAAAGCGGCAAAGTCAATACGGCCATTCTGGATTATGTATCCGGGCACATCACTGCCGGAATGACGACCGAAGACATTAATACCCTGGTCTACGATAAAACCATCGAACTCGGCGGGAGGCCGGCGCAGCTTTATTTTCAAGGCTTCCCCAAAAGTGTATGCACCTCCATTAACAATCAGGTCTGCCATGGCATTCCCTCCGCCAAAGTCGTTCTGAAGGACGGGGATATTATTAACGTCGACGTGTCCACGCAATATAACGGCTACTACTCCGATTCCTCCAGAATGTTCCCCATAGGCGGGGTGAAGGAAGAGCATAGAAGGCTGGTCGAGGTGACAAAAGAGTGCGTGGAGCTTGGCCTGCAACAGGTCCGGCCCTGGCAGCGCATGGGCAATGTAGGCGCGGCAATCAACGAGCACGCACGAAAAAACGGCTACTCAGTCGTCATAGAAGCCGGCGGGCATGGCATCGGTCTGGAGTTTCACGAGGAGCCGTGGATTGGATACGTGACGCGAAGAGATACGGGAATGCTGATGGTTCCCGGCATGATTTTTACGGTAGAGCCCATGATCAACATGGGCAGCCGCAAAGTCTTCACCGACGATGGCGACGGCTGGACGATCTATACGTCGGACGGCAAACCGTCGGCGCAATGGGAGTCCATGGTGCTGGTTACCGATGCGGGACATGAGGTTTTGGCCAACTAAGCAAGGAGCGGCCCCTCGACAATCAGCAATGCCGGTACCCTCTGTTACGGACACCGGCATTGTTCATATTATGAAGGGGTATGAGGAAAGCTGAATTAGGAATATACCCGTATTTCCACCACTTGAGCATACGGCGAACCGTTGGTGCACTCGACAACCAGACGAAGTGCCGTTATGGCGACGGGTTGCTCCAGCTTGTGCACGCGCAGCCGCTTGCGATTCCCGGATTCCCGGTGGAGCGTCGCCCACCCTTGCTCCGTCAAACCTTCGATTCGATAGTCCCGGACCAGCTCCGGCAACACCTCAAACGGCGTGCGGTGATGGTGCAGATTGATCAAATCCTCATTGACGTCATCGTTAAAAATAATCCGAACCTCGGAAGCCTCCACCTCCCGCCCCCAAGTCAACGATATCCATTCTTCGGCGCCTTCGGACATTGCTTCCGACATCCACAATTGCGGTCCCCCATAAGGTCGGGCGTAGCCATTTGTGACGGAGGTTGCGGCATAAGCCTCCGTCGCCGGTTCAACAACCGCGCAGAAAGGCGTACGGTTCAACTCCTCCATGCTCCAAGCCATCGTTTTTTGGCTTGTCATATAATCGGCAAAATCCGGCGAAGAACCGCCGTGTCCGGCAAAACACAATACGCCAAACAACGGCTGTGCGCTTGTGTGCAGGCGAATTCCTTCATTTCCTTCAATCGTCACAAAAACATTGCAAGGCTCATTCGTCTCATACCGGAACGGAATCTCGATCCATTGTCCCTTGCCTTCCGGAATGGCGATGGCATGGGACTGGAGCAGCTCGGCGGGAATATAGTTCTCCGGTTTTCCCGTCCCGTAAAGGCTTATTTTCAGCTCCGAAGGAGTATCGGCGTCCGCCAAAAGCTTAAGACAATCCAGCCTGCCCGACACAGGAAACAGAAGTCCCGCTGGATCATTCAAGGCATACGTTCCTGCAGGAGCCCCCGTCGCCAGCTTTGTCAACACGGAGGACGCCGATACTTTGGCAAGCCGGGCTTTATCCCGTTCGTCGCTGTTGCGAAGCCCGATAATGGAGGCATCCTGCCGAAGCAGCGTTTGCTGAAGCTCCTCCAAGCGATCGCCATGCAGCTCTCTTGGCGTTACTCTTTGCCGGACGCATAAGGCAGCGCCCGTGCCTGCCGCTTCGCCGATTACGGCGCAGGTAGCCATAACCCGCGTTGTGCCAAAGGCGACATGGCTCGCGCTAATATTCCGTCCGGCAAACATCAAATTGCCGATGTTGGCGGAATATAGGCTGCGGAACGGGATATGGTATATGCCGTCGGGATGGTAATGCTTCGAGCCGCTTTCCTGCGCGTACATCCCCTGCGGGGGGTGAAGATCGATGGACCAGCCTCCGAACGCAACCCTGTCGTCAAACGGCCTCTGGGCGATAATATCATTTTGATTGAGGACGTAATCCCCGACGAATCTTCGGTATTCACGTTTCCCGGGCAATGAGCCTACCCATTCCAGCGTCATATTTTCCGCATCGAATTTCCCCGAATTTTTGATGTAATCCCAGATGCCGTAGATGACCGACCACAGCTCGTCGCGAATGGCTTCGTTCTCATGCACCGTATCGCGTTCTCCTCCCCACTCGATCCACCAGTAGTGGCAGCCGGAATCGCCGCTTCGGATGACGCGCCGGACGGGAATGGACGTTTCCTCGATTTTTTTGGCAAAGGAAGGAGGAACAAAGCGAACGGGGCGGCCTTCGTCCTTGGTATAAAAGAGGATCGTGCTGCCCAATGTAATATCATCGGCAATTTCCGGCGCCCAGTCTTCGTTAAACTCATGGCGTGCCTCGCGTCCAAGCCGGAAGTCGGCGCCTGCCAAAAAGCCGAGAAGTCCGTCTCCCGTGCAATCCAGAAACATGCTGCTTTGGAATGTAATCCTGCGCTCGGAGCCCATCATCCAGCCGGTAGCCGATTGAATGCGCTCCGCCCCGTCTTCGCCGGATTCCATCTTGACTTCATGTACGTCCGTATTAAGGAAAAGCGTAATCCGGCTTTCGGCGCGGACAGCCTCCAGCACAACCAAATCCCAAAGATAGGGATTGCCCTCCGGATTCCGGTATTGATTTTCGGCGAATAATTCGCCCATTATACCCGTTTCCCTGGCATAACGATTGACTCCGTGTCCCGTCGCTCCGCAAACCCATACCCGCACCTCGCTGCTGGAGTTGCCCCCCAGAACAGGCCGGTTTTGCACAAGCGATACACTTTGTCCCAGCCTTGCGGCCGCAATCGCCGCGCATACGCCGGCAAGGCCGCCGCCGATCACCGCCACGTCGCTCCTTATCACTTCCTGTCTCATGCCAATCACGCTCCAATTCATTTGGTATATCTTTAATTTCATGATAAGATACCAATAAACTTTGGTGAATGGCCTTAATTTCACAATACATATCCTTATTTTCAATAAAAGCGAGGGACGAACCCATGCATTTGCCGGTTCCGCAATGGCTTTCCTATGTGCATTGGCAGCGTAAAGAGCATTTCCTGTTGGCGGAGGATACGTACGAGGACTGGGTTATGTTTATAATTGAAGAAGGCAGCTTTTCCTTCCGGATCGGCCTGCACGAAGGCGTAGGAGAACCCGGGGATGTCATCATCTGCCCGCCCCATCATCGTTTTTGCAGAGAGACGCTTTCGCCCCTCAGCTTTCATTTCGTCGTGTTTGGCCTGGAAGGCTTAAACGTGAATGCCGGAATGGAGCTGCCCCATATTCCAACCGGACATATCAAGCTGGTCAAGGGCCGGCAGCGGCTGGAGGACAATCAAATAAAGCTGGCCCAAGCGGCCAGCCTCCACGCATTATCGCCCGATGCCTACCGCGAGCACATTCTTATGGATATCTGGTATTTGATCGTCAACGAGCGGCATTCGGAAGGCGGACCGATTGGGCAGGGCGCCGTCAGCCCCCAGATGGAGGAAGCGGCCGACATGCTGCGCAAGCAAGCGTTAACCGGCGGGGATATTCGCACGGTTGCCGAGGCGTTGGGATTAACCTCCGTTCAGCTTACCCGGCGTTTCCAGGCTGCATTTCACCAGACCCCGATCCGTTATGTAACGTCGGTCCGCATAGAGAAGGCCTGCAGGCTGCTTGCGGGCACCGACCGGACTCTGGATGATATCGCACAAGCTTGCGGTTACGAAAACGGCTTCTATCTTAGCCGGGTGTTCAAAAAACAGATCAATATGCGCCCCTCCGATTACCGGAAGACGCATCGCTTGTAACGAAGACACGCCGTTTTGCAGCTCGGTGCCCGGCAAAGGCATCAGCGCTGAAAAACGGCGTTTGGATAAGTCCCCTTTCTCTTAACTGACCGTTCTTGGACGTTCCATACGGGTGACGCCAGGCCAGCGGAAAGACGCCCACTCCGGCAAATGTTTATCGATCCTCGCCACAAGGACCGTCATATCGTCCACAATTTCACCTTCATGATACCTCACAACCGTCTCCAGCAGCGCATCCGCCATCTCCTGCGGGTCGTCGCTTTTAAGTTCTCCGATAATACGCTTCATCCACATCTCTTTGTTAATGGCATGGCCCGGCGCATCATAAATGCCGTCGCTCATCATAACGAGCGTATCTCCCGGCTGCATCTGCATGGATACAAAGTCGACGTCGATATCCTGAATAATCCCGATCGGCAAATTATTGGCCGTAACCGGAATTACCTCGCGCCCGCGTTTAATAAAGCTTGGCGTTGATCCGATCTTCATAAATGTAGTATTGGCGGTGTACAAGTCGACGATAGCCAGATCCACCGTCGCGTACATTTCTTCGGAAGATCGCAGCATCAAAACCGAATTGACTGATTTGACGGCAAGCTTCTCGTCCATGCCGGATTGAAGCAGCTGCTGCAGGATGGACAAGGCCGCACTGCTCTCCTGCCGCGCACGCTCGCCATTGCCCATGCCATCGCTGATGGCTACGGCAAACTTGCCTCCGCTCAGCTCGGCCAGGCTGAAGCTGTCTCCCGACAGCAAGTCGCCGCCTTTGGCCGCTCCCGCCACTCCCGTCTCCACCTCGAATTGCTTGGCGGAGCCGAAGGTAACCAGCGTTGGTTCGCCGTGCCTGTCAGGGAGCGTCTCCGACTTCACCGCGATATGCTCGCCCAGAATATCGCTCAGCAGCGGCGCGATGATTTTGCGGCATTCGTCAAAGCCTTGCTCAAAGGAATGATACACCTCGATCTCGACATTTCCCTCCTCCAAATTTACGATATCCACCCCAAGGATGGATAATCCCAATCCTTCCACCGCCTCTCTGATCTGCTCCTCCTGCAAATGCAGCATTTGCCCTTCCCGGCGAATCTCCTTCGACAAATCGTCCATGACCTGCGAAACGCCGAATAATTGATCCGCAACCAGCTGGCGGGAATCGCTAATTTGTTTTTTCCAATGCCGGTTATTCTGATAAAGCTCATATTGATGCCTCATGATGGACATAACCTGCGGCGTTTTCACGCAATGCAAACCCCACGAGCGGGGATGCTCTTTCGGCGATGGCACCTTATTATCCTCAACGGCCGTCATCATCTCCGTCATCATTTTATAGGTGTGATAATATTTGTCTCCCCAGCAAGCATGCTGACGATGACAG
This sequence comes from Paenibacillus sp. CAU 1782, assembly GCF_054551715.1. NCBI lineage: Bacteria > Bacillati > Bacillota > Bacilli > Caryophanales > Paenibacillaceae > Paenibacillus > Paenibacillus sp. CAU 1782. The sequence continues at coordinate 95,052 of NZ_JBTOLL010000010.1, forward strand.
CTGCCGCAGCTGCGCTGGGATACCGCGCTCATGAAATGGCCCAGCTCGTCCTCCCGTTTGATCTCCTCCGTTTTCTGCGTCAATTGGCCAAAGCTGCTGGACAGCTGGCGGAAAACCTCCGAAAACTTCGATACGCGCTCCGCCGTTACCTCCCGCACCCGCTTGGCATAGTCATGCTGCGACTTGGCATGTTCGTTCGTCCCCGGAACATACCTTGCTATCGTGCGGATCACGCTCCGGGGAGTCAGCATAAGCAGGACAGCGGCGGCAACGGACTCCCATGTGGAGCTCATCACATCGGCCTGCGTCCCGATATAAATCGTCAGAATCGAAGTCCCCAGCAAAAGGCCAAAAGCCGCCGCCATCTTGCCGCCTTCGCGCAGCAGTCCTGCAAGCAATCCTGCAAAGGCCAGCATGCTCATCTGCACAATAGCTCCAAAATCGGCCAGGCTGAGAATCAAACCGGCGACTACGCCAACCGATGCGCCAAGCGGCGCTCCGCCCGCCATTGCGAACAGCAGCAGCATATATCGGGACATTACATGCTCCGCCGACATGCCGTAAAGCACCCATCCGACCGCCCCCGTCATGACGGATGCCAGCAGGATCATAAGGCAGATGATTTCTTCATGCCGAAGCGCCGCCGATTTTCGCGTCATGGTCAATACCGGGATTGCGTGAATAAACACCAGCGTCAGCACAAAAGCAAGACATGCCTCCACCACAACCATTAGGAGGTTGTACCAGCCGAGCGTATTAAAGATAAACACTTTAAACAGCCCAACAAGCAGCATGGAAGCAAACACCAGAATCGGCGCCGAGGACAGCTCCGCCTTTTCATAGGCTTCGAGCCCTTTAAGGAGCAGGAATAACGCCGCGATTTCCGTTGCAATCCAGAGTGCGGCCGGCTCTGCCGCAAACCAGCTGCCCGCCACCAGCGAAACCGCGATCCAGATGAACAAATCCCTTCTCATAAAATACATGACGGCAAAATAAGCGGCGGCAAACGGCATCAGCGATTCAAGAATAACGGCTCTTCCCAACAGAAACCCTACGCCTAACAAAAGAAACGTCCATTTTTTGGCCAAAACGACTTGTCCGGCATTGGTAAACGCACGAACCGCTCTCCACTCCCCCACTTTCTGCCATGCCGATCGGGAGAAGCCCTCCGGTCCGTTATCCGCGGCTCCCAGCACACCTTCCTTCTTCATGAACAGACACCACCATTTCCGAATGTAATGTGTTTCCCATTATAGGAGGTTGTCCACATGAAGTTTGTCAGTTATCGTAAACGGCCCAAAAGTTTTTTCCGACAAAATGAACCGCCGCGCAGGTCTTGTCACCGCAAGCGTAAACCAGCGCCCACAGCGGCTTTGGGCTTTCTTCTCTTTTACCGCCGTTGTCCAGTGACCCAACAAAAACAGCAGGCCAGCCCCCGATAGATTGGCGAATCGCCGCAGTAAACTGTCGGTATAGGAGGAGTCGGGAAGAAAACTTTTTGGCCCGGAAAGGCATATTCCGCAAAGCGACAATAAAGTCGGGAAAAAATACCAGAGAATCATTAATTGGCGGGTCGTCGATTTTTGCTATACTAAAAGCGAAAGCCAAGTGAGCGGTAGACGACAAAGGGGAACCTCATGAACTGGAATGATCATATCTTATTATGGAATAAAGCCAGCATAAAGCTGATTGATATTCGGCGCTTGACGGTTTTCCCGGGAGAGGGCATACAAACGTACAGGCTGCCAGCCAGCTTCTTTCTACATATATCGAGCGGACAAGCCAGACTTTGGCTGGATGGGTCGCCTTTTTTGTCCAGGCGCTTCCATGTCCTGCACGGCAGTAAAGGCATGACGCTCGAAATCGAGGCAATGAACGAGCCTTATGAATATTACCTCGTTCTTTACAAAGCCGCCTTGTACCCTCCCTTCAGCAAAGAGACGCGGCTGTTGATGGAGAGAAGCCGGCCATTCCATGTGCTATATAGCCTGGAGCCGCACGACCCGCTATCTATTTACGATTACGCCGTTCGAATGGACAGACACTGGCGACAATCCCAAACGCTTAATCGGCTTTATGTGAAAGGGCTGCTGTACCAATTTGTCTACGAAATCATGCGGCAATTAGAGATGCAGAGCACCCTTGCCTTCCAGCCTGATATCGCAAACCAGACTGCGCAATTTATAAAGGAGCATTATAAAGAACCGCTTGATATTCAACGACTGGCCGATCGTGCGGGCTGCAGCAAAAGCTATCTGTCTCGCGTATTCAAGAAGCGATTCGACGTCAGTCCCATCAACTATTTGATCGCTATTCGCATGGAGCTAGCCACGGAACGACTTATCCAAACCGAATTGACCATTCAGGAAATTGCCGAAAGCGTGGGTTATGTCGACAGCTATCATTTTAGCCGTGTATTCAAAAACCATGTCGGCAGCTCCCCGCAAAGCTATCGTTCCGGGCAACACCATCACATCTCCGTTCATCATCCGTCATCCGGCGGTTCAGTCTCATCCATTGTCCCCCTGCCACTTTATCGATATATTAATAATGAAAATCATTATCGATATATGAGGAGAGGAAAGTCACACATGCGCAAAAATAAAGTTTCAAAGGGCGCCTTATTGCTAATCAGCTTGGCTTTGCTGCTAAGCGCTTGCTCCGTTTCGCCTGGCACAGGCCCTTCTGCCAGCAATTCTACTGTCACAGCAGAAATAAGTCCGTCTCCTGCAACCACGGTCGGAGGTACACAGACTGCCGGAGATACGATGACGTATCACGCCCTGAACGGAGATATTGTTGTGCCAAGAAACCCGCAGCGGGTCGTCGTCATTGCCGGTGCTTTTGTCGGCCATTTGCTGACGCTGGGAATCAAGCCAATCGGCGCAGCCTCGGAAGCGTTCAATAGTTATACGGAAGGAATGCTGGATGGCGTTGAAGATCTCGGGGGCGAGGTGTCATACGAAAAAATTCTGGATTTACAGCCCGATTTAATCATTATTTGGGATGATCCCGGGGAAATTGAGAAGTTAAGCCAGATCGCGCCTACGGTAGCGATACCTTATGGCAAGCCCGTCCGGGAGCAGCTTATTGAATTCGGCAAAATGACTAGCCGCGAGGAGCAAGCTCAAGAGTGGATTGCGAATTGGGACGAAAAAATCGCCCATTACAAGCCTCTAATCGAAGAAGCCATTGGCGACAAAACGGTTGCCGCCTTTGACGCGTCAAGCAGAAGCGAAATATTTGCATATGGGCAAGGGCTCGGCCGTGGCGGAGATATTCTATATGGAGAGTTTAATCTTAAAGCTCCATCCCTGATACAGAAAGAAGCAATAGAAAGCGGAACCGGATGGGCTCGCTTGTCGCTGGAGTTATTGCCGGAATACGCGGGAGACTTCATTTTTATAAGTGGTTATTCGGAGGAAACGAGCGGCGTGTCCGTATTTAGCGGGGAGTTGTGGGACAAGCTGCCTGCGGTTCGTAATCAAACCGTTTTTTATGAAAATGAAAAAGGATTTATATTTAGCGATCCCATCTCGCTGGAGCGGCAGTTGGAATTTATCGTCGGTTCCCTAATCGGCGGCTGACGTTATTAGGAGCAAAAAAGCAGAGCCCTGCGGCTCTGCTTGGATATGAATGAATTATACTCGCTTGGCTCCGCGTCCGCCGCGTTTGCCTTCTGTGTTTTTCTTCAGGGAAGAAATCCGCTCTTCACTATCTTTCAAGAAGCGAGACATTTTATCCTCGAATGACGGTTTCCCGAAGGACGGTCTGCCAGACGATTGCTTGTTGAAGGGACGTCCGCCTCGGTCCTGACCTCCGCGGTTAAATCGTTCACCACCACCACCTCCAGGTCCTCCGCTCGCGCGCGGCGGCGGTGCAGAGCCTTCTGGCCGGTCAATGGCTTGCTTAATGGAAAGACCGATCTTTCCGTCCTTATCGACGTTGATCACCTTCACCTTGACAACATCGTCAATCTTGAGATGATCCTTAACGTCCTTGACATAGTTATCGGCAATCTCGGAAATGTGAACGAGACCTGTGACACCTCCCGATAAGTCGACAAATGCCCCAAAATGTGTAATGCCTGTCACTTTTCCTTCTAACTTGGCGCCCACTTCAATTGCCATAAAATAAAATGTTCCTCTCTCAAAAGTTTAGTGGAAACAGTGCCAATTGCCGGGGACAACACGGACAACGCCGCTATAAAGCCCCGTCAGCCATCGCTCTGTTCCTATACCGTGATTATAACCGAACCAAAGAATGAAGGTCAACAGACGTTCACCCGATTATGTGGCCATCTATGACTGCGCGAGCCTCTATTCGCTGAAAATTTGCTGCTCGCCTTCCTTTACCATGCCTTGCTCCTTGGTGGCAAGCTGTGAAATATATTCCGGATCATTCAGTTTCTCCACCTGAAGGAGAAGCGCTTCGCTTTCCTGACGCGAAAGCTCCAGCTGTTCCTGAATGCCGCTTAATTTCTGGTGGGTCGCTTTCTGCTGCTGCAACTGGCCAAAAAGAGTATATGCCGCCCAGCCCATAAACAGGATGATGAAGGTCATCCAGATTTTGTATCTGCGTTTGGCGGCTAGCATTGCCGCTCCCTTATTCACCGTTGCAGTTGCCATTAGCGCTTGTCCCTCCCAAACCATAGTTTCCATTTTTTGCTCAAAATTGATACGGTGCTTTTCCAAAACCGGCTTTCCTTCAGCTTTTCCACATAGGGCTTAAGCCATAGGTAAACCCGTGACACCAGCGGCGAAAACATCCATTTTGCCACTATCCAAAAAGGACGAACCAATTGTAGCATAATTTTCAGGACGAAAATAGTGAGCGCAGACCCAAATAACAGTAACATTCTAAGAAATTTCAGGAGCAGAATAACCGGTTTTACGATAAGAAGCATAACCATTTTCACCAAAAAGGAAATAACGGCTCGAACTGCGTCAATGAACCATTTGACCAGCTTGATCACCAGGGAGCTGAGCAGCCAGTAGTGGATTATCGCACCAAGCGCCAAGCCCAAAAAGACGTAGGCCCGCACTTCCCCGTTGTTGCTGGCGTACAGCATGCGGAATACGGCTACGGCGGCGAGCGCCCAGTAGGCCACATCCAGCAGCGGCAGCCACCAGCGCGGAAAACGCAGCTCGCTGGATATGACGCGATAGCCGTCGAACACAATCCCCATGCCGGCGCCGCAAGCCAGCATAAAGGCAACGGTGAGCCATTGAACCTCCAACGTCATTTGAACAGCTTCCCGAACAAACCTTTGGACTTGCTTGCGGCCGCGCCGTCCAGATAGGCGAGCGAATGCACCAGTCCTTCAATAGAGACCAGCCCTTGCTCCAGGCTTAACAGCTTAATATGCAGATTTTGCCCCGTTATGGTAAGGAAGCCTAACTCCGTTTCCAGCAAAAACTCCTCGCTGTCGAAGCTTTCGACATTGATGACGCCCGTCAGCTCCAGCATTTTGCGATTGATCAGCTTGATATCCCCACTCTTGTGCCCTTTGCCCTGTTCCGCCATATGGCACTCCCCCGCTTCCATAAGTTTCTCTATTAATCTATGGGAGAGGGACAAGGATTAGAACACCATATCACCTAAAAGCCAAACGGTTTTATTTTTAATCGATGTTGAAAAAATAATCAAAACCGCTGAATAGCTGAAGCGTATAGTTGGTTTCGCCCGATGATTCACCGGATGCTTCACTTGTCTCGATAAAAGCCGGCTCGGCACGATAAGAACTGATCATTCGGGCCGAGCCCGTCAACTGATCTCTGTAATGGAAGTAATTGGCTCCTTCCACTTTCCGGGCTTCCCCGGCGAAATATAATTCCAACTCCACTCCGCGAGGTTCTCCTTTGGGGAAGGGAAAGGGCTCCACATCCTTGTAAAAAGCAATAATATCTTCCCTTGAAAGGGACGAGCTCAACTCCATGATTGCTACCACGTTCCAGTATCCGCCGCTCCCGCTTTCAATCAGATTTTTGGCATTAAACTGATGCTTGCCCAAGACAGTCGTCCCGGGAGGCAACGGATATTGAAACAGATTTTCTGCAAACTTCCGGGATATCCTCTCGTTGCTTGTCGTTAACTGAAAAGCCACGACTGCCAATACAGCCACGATTGCAATAGCCACTCCAAATCTAGCGATTTTTTTCATAGTAGGCTCCTTCCATTCATTCCTACATGCTTAACGGATTCAACGTGGAAAAAGTTTCCGAAAACGCCAAAAAGCAGGCCGGAGACGGAATACGTCCCATAGCCTGCTTTTCTGCTTAAGAAGTGGCGGCCCGCTACCAGTCGAGATCGTTCTCGCGTGGGCGCTGCTCTTCCTTTACCAAGGTATAAAGCTCACCGGCTTCATCCTTACGGGTCGTTTCCGCGATGCGTTCAACGCGAACGGTAACGATTTTCTGGCCGTATTGGATTTGGAGCTCGTCCCCGACTTTAACGGAGCTGCTGGCTTTCGCCTCGCGGCCGTTGATCCAGACGCGCCCTTGCTCGGATACATCCTTTGCAACGGTGCGCCGTTTGATTAGTCGGGATATCTTGAGAAATTTATCCAGCCTCATTTTGTTACTTGATAGCTTCTTTCAGCTTGTTGCCCGCTTTGAAAGCAGGAACTTTGGATTCTGGAATTTCGATTTCTTTGCCAGTTTGCGGGTTGCGACCGATACGGCCGGAACGCTTGCGAGTTTCAAAAGTACCGAAGCCGATCAATTGTACTTTGTCTCCGCTGGCAAGAGCGTCAGTTACTTCGCCCAGGAAGCCGTTAAGAACCGCTTCAACGTCACGTTTAGTCAGTCCGCTCTTTTCTGCAATATTGTTGATCAAGTCTGTTTTGTTCATTGTAATTTTCCTCCTATGTTATGGAAACAGTATAGTGGCCGCAGCCCTGAGGCGGCTTGCCCGTTGGCATTATTTGCTCTCACGAAGAATACTTATTCTGCTCACGAGATGAAAATCCTGCCGGGAGTTTCAAATTTTTTTGGGATTTGTGCGGAATGAAGACGAACGGTGACGAATGCAATCTCACAAATGTTCAGAAATTGTTCAGAAGCCTAAATCCCGTTCTATCATTCTAAGCGATACAAGGCATCTGCGTCAAAGAAACAATTCCTCATTATCCCTTTTCCCCTTTTGAAGAGGTTACTCCTGCCGCTTGGCTTCCTCCCACCAGGCATCCATTTCTATTAAATCAGTTTGGTCAAAGGTTTTGCCGTTTATACGAAGCTTCTCTTCTATATATTGAAATCTATGCCTGAATTTTCGGTTGGTTCGAGAGAGTGCTTCTTCTGGATCGGCATCAATAAAGCGGGAGGCGTTGACGACGGCGAACAACAAATCTCCCAATTCGTCCGCCCCCTTCTCCAGGTCGTTCTCCGCTATCCGCTCTCTTAACTCCGCCAGTTCCTCTTCGATTTTGGACAAAACGGGTTCGATTTCACCCCAGTCAAAGCCTACTTTAGCCGCTTTTTTCTGGATCTTGTAAGCTTTCATCAAAGCAGGCAGATCAGGCGGGATGCCATCGAGCATGGAAGGCTCTTTTTCCGCCCCTTTTCTCCGTTTCTCCTCTGCCTTCATGGCCTCCCAATTCACAAGCGCTTCCTCCGAATTTCCTGCGCTGCGGTCGCCGAATACATGCGGATGGCGGAAAATTAATTTTTCGTTAAGCGATTGAATCACGTCGAAAACGGAGAAAGCGCCAACTTCCTCTTCCATCTGGCTGTGCAGCATTACTTGCAGAATAACGTCGCCGAATTCCTCCTGCATGCCCACAGGATCATCGTTGTCCAGTGCTTCCAGCGCTTCATACAGCTCTTCGATAAAATTTTTGCGAATGGAGCTGTGCGTTTGTTCACGGTCCCAAGGACAACCCTCCGGGCTGCGCAGGATCGCCACGATTTCATGCAGCCGCTGGAAGGTGCGGTTGCGCAGCGCCGGGTCCAGGCTACGCGGCACATAGATCAAGGATAAATTTCCGTAGCCGTTATCACGGTCCAGCTCGTAAAGCGGCATTTTCAACAGCTTTTCCTGGCCTTGAACGCCCAGCGCATGACCTACCAGAACTTCGTAATCGTCAGGATATACTTCCATAAGCGCAAGCTTCACGTCGGAAGCGGTAAAGGCATCATAGACCTGTCCGATCAACGTGTGAAGCTGGGGCTGGAGCAGGGAGGCCGATAGCTCGGCAGCGTCCAGCAGTGCAAAACCTTCGATAGGATCCATGCCAAAGGACGAAAAAGCGGCGTCGAGAAAGCTTTCCCCGCCCGTGATGCGCAGCTCCAGTCCGGCATCGGCACAGCGCTCGCGAAGAAGCTGAACGGTACGCTCTGCCACCATGGGATGGCCTGGCACAGCGTAGATGAGAAACTCCGAGGTCAGCGGACCACCCTCCTGCCCGTGGACTTGGCCGTCGGGGCCGGTTGCCGCAGCCTCCATTAATTCGGCGGCTATCGCTTCATAAACGTGAGGAAACGAATCGAATTTTTCGTATAGATGATCAAAGGTTGCGTAGGGGATGCCTTCGTTGTCCAGGATGTCCATGACCGGATGTTGTTTTGTCCGGGCGTATATTTTTGGGGCTCTCTGCAGCTTGCGAAAAACGCCAAGCGTCAGCTGATCGGGATCGCCAGATCCCAGGCCGACAATTTCAATGCCGCTATAGTACATTTCTATTCCTCCTGTGGGCGAATGGCTTTAGGCTCGGCCAGCCACGCTGGCAGCGCCGAGCAAGAAAAAAGGCAAGAGCTATGGAGCAAAGCAAGCGCCATGGCAATGGCTTGCTTGCCGGTGCATGAGCTAAGCACGCACCTCAGCGCAAAGGCGTGTTTGAACCGGTGCATGTGCCAGGCACTCACCACAGTGCAAAGGCGCGCTTGAACCGGTGCATGTGCCAGTCGGTGCCAAGTATATATGCTTGCCTCCCAATGGGATGTCAAATCGCGATCAATTACTGCGGCGGCAACAGCCGCCACCGTCTGAGGCGAGCAGCCAACGCCTCGCCGCCAGGCAGCGCGCGCCATTCGCGCGCGCCGATGACACCGCAGCGCAGCACAGCTGCAGCAAAAACACACGCGCCGACCGCTACGCCCGTCAGCGCCAGCACAGCCGCTGCCATACGCGGCGGCAGCGAATGCCCGAGCGCGGGAGCCAGCCCGCGCTGCAGCAGCCACAGCGCCGCCGCCATCGCTGCGAGCGCAAGACCTGCGCCTGCGGCGGGGCGCATTCCAGCGCCAGCGCCCGCCGCAGGCTGGACATGCGGCGGCGCACCGGCGCTCGCCGCCGCCCGGCGAAGGGCCGCGGCACCAAGCATGGCCGCGGCGCTCAGCGCAACAACGCCGGAGACGGCCGCTCCCTGGATGCCCAGGGACGGGACCAGCGCGGCGTTGAGCGCGCCTTTGAGCAACGCGGCGAGCAGCAGCAGCGCCGCAGGGACCCGGGTCGCGCCCAGCGATTGCAGGGCGGGCGCGGATGCAGCGCTGACACAGCCGGCCAGCGCGGTCAACCCCGTCAGCGCAAAGGCGACGGTGCCTTGCGCGTCCTTGTACAGCATGATGTTGATAGGCTCCGCCAACATAGCTAGTCCAAGCCCGGATGCCGCTCCGATGATCCAGGAGACGCGCATTAAGAGCGACAGACGCATGCCGGCATCCAAAAATTGTCCCGACTGCTTGGCCGCCACAAAACCTGGCACCAAAGCCGCGGATGCCGCCCCGGCCGCCATAATAACGAGCTGAACCAGCGGCTGGGCGCGGCTGTAGATACCAAACATCTCCATGGCGGATGCCCCGGTGTAACCATCCGCCACAAGGAAACGCGGAACCGTAAATACATCCACGACCCCAAGAGCGGGCACCACAACAGCCGCTAACGCAGCAGGCAGCGCTAATCCCGCCAGTTCCTTAACCTCCGACCAAAGCCGGTTAAGCCGATGCCGGAGGCTTTTACCGGAAACTGTTTCGGTCGTCTTGGCCGACCGGAAATTTTCAGCGTTTTTCGTTAGGCTTCCAGTCATTCCACCCTTCCGTAACCTGCCCAGCATTAACCCAAGCAGCAGCAAAGCGGCTCCCGCTCCGGCGGCGGAGCCGCTCATCACGGCTGCCGCAAGCGCAGCTTCACTCCAGCCTGCAACAAGGCCGGCGCCAAGCGCGGACAGCATCACCGCAACCCGAACCAGTTGATCCGCCACCTGCGACAAAGCGGAATAGGTCATTAACCCCCGGCCCTGCATATACCCCCGAAGCGCCGCTGCCAAAGGAGACGCCAGCAATGCAATAGCCAGCATTTGAATGGCAGGGGCCGCTGAAGCATCGCCAATCCATGCCGCAATCCGGTCTGCGCCGGCCCACATCAGCAAAAACGAAATCGCGCCGCTGGCGCCAAGCAGCAGCAACGCGGCCATAAGCGCAAGCCGTTCTCCGCGCGGTCCGCCGTTCTCCGCCGTTTGTGCGCGGCGCGCGATTACGATAGAGACGGCAGTCGGCAGTCCCGCGGTCGCCAGAACGGCAACCAGCTGATACAAGGGGTATACGGCATTGTACAAGCCGAAAACCCGGTCCCCCGCCATATTTTGAAGCGGTATCTTCTGCAAGGAGCCTATCAGCTTGGACAGCAGCGCCGCTCCCGTCATCGCTACCACGCCGTTCTTCCAAAACGCTGCCGGTTTATTTCCGTCGTTCCTCCGGCTCATTCTCCACGCTCCCGCATCTGTTGCAATTTCAATATCGCATCCATAATGCATCCATTATAGCGCAAAAGCAGGACTGAGAACATTTGCCGACATCCAAAACCGTTAGCTCCATGCTTGCTGACGGACGTCGATTACCGTTGGCCGGTACTGCTGCTATCCCTGAAAAATAAAGCTCCGGATAGAGAACATCGATTAAGCTAACAAGCAGTGGAACGCAACATAAGGGAGAGCTTTAACGTCTGTTAATTGGAAGTATGGCCCACTCTAAGGAGGAGAATAACCTATTCGTTACTTTTTAAAACTAAATGCTTTAAGCGCTTTTTTTGCCTTGCTGCCATTTATTATTTGCGAGCTTTTAGTTAATGTCTACAGAATCAATCGAATCACCGGGGTTAAAATAGAAGTCATTAATTGGGTTAGTGTCATCGTTGGGCTTTTGGGTTTTTCTTTGTCGATCTGTACGTTTTTATTCATGGTAAAAAAACAGGTGCTGCCTTCTAATAAAGCTAACTTCATATCATCCATACTCTGGATTCCTTATTATTTGCTGTACGTTTATTTGTTTGCATCCCGGTTTCCAATGAATCATCCGGCAGATAACCCTAATCCTGTTTCCGGGCTGATTATTATGGCAGGTTTAGTGCTTTACCCTTTTATACTGGCAGCACTAAATGCCGCTGCTCTACTCTTTAGGAAACACAGTGCATCAAGCTAGCATACGTATGTGTCAAGAAAAAACGCTCCCTTGCGCGCGCGCCCGCTGATGCAAGGACATAGTAACAGCACAAAGAGGCTTCCCGCCGGGTCAGGATTTACCGTCCCCGCCGAAGAAGCCTCTTTTGCATGCTGCTTTTTTTGAATGCTTTGTTTGTTGTCTTGCCGTATTCCCGCCGCGCGAGAGGCCAATTCCCCTGCGCTTGAGTTCTACTGCTCCATCTGCTTGGCCAGGAAGCCGGCAGCGGTTTCCGCCATTTTGTTTTCCATCTGGGACATTTTGACGGATTCATCTTTGCTGAGCAGAACAACTGTGCCGATAGGGTCGCCGCCCGCAATAATCGGCGCCACAACAAAGGAGCTGAATGTGTCCTGCACATCCTTAACGATTTCATACGAACCACCGCTGGTTTCGGAAACCGTTTTGCGGCCATCCATGCAATTCTCTAGCGTCGCGCCAATCGGCTTGTCCATTAATTCTTTTTTGGACGCTCCCGCCACTGTAATGATCGTATCCCGGTCGGAGATAAGCGTCACATGGCCCGTGCTTTCAAACAGAGACTCCGCGTATTCCTTGGCGAAATCGCCCAACTCGCCGATCGGCGAATATTTTTTCAGAATAACCTCGCCGTCGCGATCAACGAATATTTCCAGAGGATCTCCCTCGCGAATACGCAAAGTACGCCGAATTTCCTTGGGAATGACCACTCGTCCGAGATCATCAATGCGACGAACTATTCCAGTTGCTTTCATTTCTTGTTGCCCCGCTTTCCCTAGAGGATTTTGAATACACTGGATGTCAAATGTTGCCTGTACACCTAATCTATTCGCATGGATTTTGCGCTTTGATGGGGTGGGTGCTCCAATGCGCCATGCTGTAAAAATGTTCACTGCAAGAGGTCATTCAAAAAGTCCGCTATCCATTACGCATCATGCCTGACAGCATAACCGGCATCGAATTTCTTCAAGCCACCTTCTCCGTACTGAAAAACCGTACTTTTTGAACACGCAATACAATAGGTTGTTCAAAAAGAATGAAGTTTCATTCCATCTTCCCGGCGCTAAAAACCGACCTTTTGAACACGCACTACAATGCTGCTTTTGAATCTGACCATAGTATTCATCCGCTCCCATTTTCTTATGCACAGCGCCAATCCACCCAAATCATTCCTTAACGAGCGCTCATGCTTCTTGCGGGACGCATATCCGCCTTCTGCCACGGGGCGCAACAGAAAGGCGGAAACGGCTTGCATCCGGCTAAAGACGGCTAAAGGGTTATATCGTCAAGCTACACCGTCAAGTATTGGCGCACGACCTCGTCGGTTAAATCCTTGGGTTCGCCTTCCCAGGCGACGCCCCCCTTGTCGATCACGTAAAAATAATCACCGACATCCTTCACAAAATCCAGGCTTTGCTCCACCAGCAAAATGGCGGTCCGGCCATCCCCTTTGATGGAGCGGATGACCTCGCGTATATCGTCCACGATGGAGGGCTGGATGCCCTCGCATGGCTCATCCAGGAGCAGCAGCTCCGGCTTCGAAGCCAACGCCCTGGCAAAGGCGAGCTGCTGCTGCTGTCCGCCGCTGAGGTCGCCGCCACGCCTCCCGAACATGGTCGGCAGCACGGGAAATCGTTGGATCGCTTCCGCCGGAATGTCGACCGCGCCGTCACGAGATGCTTCAAGTCCCAGCAGCAGATTTTCATAAACCGTCAGCTGGGGAAAAATCTCTCTCCCCTGAGGCACATACCCGATTCCCGCCCGCGCCCGCAAACCAGGCGCTTTTCGGGTCATGTCGGAGCCATTGTAGCGAACCTCCCCTTTTCTGGCCTTCAACAGGCCCATGACGGTTTTGATCAACGTTGTTTTTCCGACGCCGTTGCGGCCCAGAAGGCAGACCACCTGGCCCGGTCTTACGCGCAAGCTGATGTCGCGGAGAATGACGCTTTCGCCATAACCGGACTCAAGCTGTTGAACGGCTAACATGGTCATCCCGCCTTTTGCCCAAATAAACCTCCGCCACCCGCTCGTCGCCCTGCACATCCTCCATGGAGCCTTCCTTCAGCAGCCTGCCTTCATGCATGACCGTTACTTTGCTGGCAAAATTGCGCACGAACTCCATATCATGCTCCACGACAACCACCGAGCGTTTAAGGGCGATTTCATGCAGCAGCTCGCCCGTTTTGTCGGTCTCCTTGTCTGTCATGCCCGCCACCGGCTCATCCAGCAGCAGCACCTCCGGCTCCTGCAGCAGCATCATGCCGATCTCCAGCCACTGCTTCTCGCCATGCGACAAGCCGCCCGCCCGATGCTCGCTTTTATTCTCCAAGCCGATCATGCCGAGCTGATGATGCAGCCGATCCTTGGCGTCGCTGGACAAACGCGCGAACAGAGTGGCCGCTACCGTACGCTTTTGCCGCATCGCGATTTCGAGATTTTCCAGCACCGTCATGGACGAAAAGATGGACGGGGCCTGAAATTTGCGTCCAATGCCCATCTCTGCAATTTGATGCTCGGGTTTCTTCGTAATGTCCACCTTCTCCCCAAAAGTGACCCTGCCGGAAGATGGCTTTACTTTGCCGCAGATCACATCCAGCATCGTCGTTTTGCCCGCCCCGTTGGGGCCGATCAGAAACCTCAGCTCCCCTTTGCGCAAATCCAGATTCATGCCTTGAACCGCCTTGAAGCCGTCAAACTCCACCGTTACGTCCCGGCATTGCAGGATTTCGTTTTGACTCATTCCGCTTGCCTCCCCACAGGCTGGATTTGCTTGCCGTTATCCTTCTTTCGCAACAGGCGGTGGAAAGGCCCTCCGCTTCCTCCACGCCTTGTGAGCCCCAGCAGCTTGCCGGGATTCAGCCATGGCGGCGGAGACTGGAACAGCCCCGCCACACCCTTCGGCAGGAACACAACCACGACCACAAACAACGCGCCCATAAAAAACAGCCAGCCTTCCGGATATGCCGTGCTGAATTCGCTTTTGGCCCAATTCATCAAAATCGCGCCTAACGCCGCCCCAATCAACGTTCCCCTGCCCCCGATCGCTACCCATAACACCATTTCGATGGAAGGCACGATGCCCAGCATGGACGGGGAAATAATACCGACATGAAGCACAAACAACATGCCGGCCAAACCGGCGATTCCCGCAGATATGGTGAAAATGACCGTCTGATAAATCGCCGGGTTATATCCGATAAACCGAACGCGGTTTTCGCCGTCCCGAATGGCTCGAAGGACCTTGCCAAACCGGCTGCCCGTCAAGTAGCGGCAAAATAGAAAGACGCCCAGCAGCGCCGCCGCCGTAATCCAGTACAAAACCCGCTTCGTATCCGGGGACGCAAGCGAATAACCCAACAGCGTGGAATACCCCGTTACTCCGTTTGTTCCTCCGGTAAAAGCCTGCTGTCCCACCAGCAGCGTCGTTACGATAATAACGAGCGCTTGGGTCAAAATCGTAAAATAAACGCCCCTGATTCGGTTGCGGAAGGTGAAAAAGCCCAGTCCCAGAGCCAGAAGCGCAGGGATTAGAATCCCAAGCGCCACAGCTGCGCCAAAAGGCTCAAACGCCTTCCAGAACAAAGGCAGCTCCTTCAATCCGCTCCAGCTCATAAAATCAGGGAGCTTTCCACCGCTGGCCTCCAGCTTCAGGTACATGGCCATGGCGTAAGCGCCAAGTCCAAAAAAGATGCCGTGTCCCAGGCTCAAAATGCCTGTATATCCCCATATCAGATCCAGTCCCAGCGCTACGATGGCGAAGGCCAGAAATTTTGCCAGCAGATTAAGGCGAAAATCGCTAATAAACAGCGGAGCGGCGAACAGGATCGCCGCCGCGACCGCATATCCCCCCAAAATCCACCATTGCTTGGGCGTCCACTGTCGCCATGCCATGCCTACACCTCCTCTGTCCCTGCTTGTGTCCTTGCATTTGCGCTTCCACCCTAGCCTTTTTCTTGATTTCGCTACTGTTTGCCTTGCATCTAACGAGCTTTCGTTACTCAATCCTTGAGCGATGCCCCTTTGTTTCCCTGTCTTTGAATGCCTAATCTCCTAATCCAGTGATCTCGTGCGCATGGCAACAAGACCTGATGGCTTCCATTGCAGGAAAGCCACGATGCAGACAAATACGAGCACCTTGCCCAAAGATGCGTTCGTCCAGTATTCAAACATCGTATTGAACATGCCGATGCCCGTTGCTCCCAATATGGTGCCGACAAGCTTGCCGACTCCCCCCAGCACAACCACCATAAAGGCGTCCACGATATAATAAGTGCCAAGCGAAGGTCCGATTGGCCCCAGCAGCGTCAGGGCGCATCCGGCAATGCCCGCAATGCCGGAGCCGATAGCAAAGGTCATCCGGTCGACTCTTCTCGTGGAGATGCCGAGACAAGCGGCCATCTCCCGGTTTTGCATAACGGCCCGCATCCGCCTGCCTTCGTTGCTTCTGTAGATATAGAGATACATCGCGACAAGACAAGCGATAACCAACGCGATGATAAACAGCCGTTTGTAGGGCAGCAAAGCGCCGCCCATAACGGTCATTCCTCCATCCAGCCAAGTCGGGCTTTTGACCGCGACATTAGGCGCTCCAAAAATCGTTCTCGCCAGTTGCTGAAGGACCAGTCCTACGCCCCAGGTTGCCAGCAGACTGTCCAGCGGCCGGCCGTACAGGAAGCGGATCAAGCCCGCCTCCAGCACCATTCCGATCAGAAAAGCAATTCCGAAGCTGACCGGCACCGCCAGAACGAAGTACCAGTCAAAAAGCTCGGCGGGCATATAGGCGACAAACAGATTTTGCGTTAAATACGTTGAATATGCGCCAATCATAATCAACTCGCCATGCGCCATATTGATGACCTTCATGAGTCCAAAGGTGATCGCCAAGCCGAGCGCGACCAGCAGCAGAATCGAGCTGATGCTTAATCCGTTGAACAGCTGCAGAACAAAAAGTTCCATAGGACCGCTCCTTACTTGTATTTTTCACTTCGCATTGGAAGGCGGACTTTTTGAACATCCTCTTCAGATGAAAGTTCAAAAAGTCCGGTTTTCAGTGCCAAGAAGATGGAATGAAGCTAGAAACTGAGTAGCGGAGCTTAGTGGGAGCTAAGTGAGCAACGGAAGTTTCGGCTGAATTCCATATTCGACGCTGGCCATGCCGCCAGGCATGTTCCGTAATGGAAGGCGGACTTTTTGAACAACCTCTTCAGATGAAAGTTCAAAAGGTCCGGTTT
>NZ_JBTOLL010000010.1:111790-156251 GCF_054551715.1 Paenibacillus sp. CAU 1782
TCAGTGCCAAGAAGATGGAATGAAGCTAGAAACTGAGTAGCGGAGCTTAGTGGAAGCTAAGTGAGCAACGGAAGTTTCGGCTGAATTCCATATTCGACGCCGGCCATGCCGCCAGGCATGTTCCGTAATGGAAGGCGGACTTTTTGAACAACCTCTTCAGATGAAAGTTCAAAAGGTCCGGTTTTCAGTGCCAAGAAGATGGAATGAAGCTAGAAACTGAGTAGCGGAGCTTAGTGGAAGCTAAGTGAGCAACGGAAGTTTCGGCTGAATTCCATATTCGACGCCGGCCATGCCGCCAGGCATGTTCTGCAATGGGAAGCGGACTTTTTGAACAACCTCTCTAGGGTTGGATGTTGGTTGCCCAGTCGTAGTTTGTAAGAAACGGATCCGGCTTAACGGCTTCTCCGGAATTCCACAGCTCCTTGAACTGGCCGTCGCTTTGCACCTCGCCGATCCGGACCGTTTTGTAAATATGCTGCGTCTCGCCATCAATCTTGACCTTGCCGCTTGGCGCATCCCATTCCAATTCCTTGGCAGCTTCTTTCACTTTATCCACGTCGGTGGAGCCTGCTTTCTCGACAGCCGCCGCCCACAAATAAACGGCGGTATATCCGGCTTCAATAGGGTCGGCCGTGACGCGGTCGGCACCGTATTTAGCCTTGTAGCTTTCGACGAAAGCCGGATTGGTCGGCGTTTCCGTCGTCTGGTAATAATTCCAGGAGGCCAGATGCCCCTCCAGCACCGACACGCCGATGCCGCGAATCTCTTCTTCCGCAACCGACACCGAGAGCGTCGTAATGTCCTGGGCAGAAATGCCGGCGTCCTTCAGCTGCTTGAAGAAGGCCACATTGCTGTCCCCATTAAGCGTGTTGAACACGATATCGGGGTCGGCAGCTTTGATTTTGCTAATAATCGTACTGTAATCGGTATGTCCAAGCGGGGTATATTCCTCGCCGACCAGCTCGCCACCCTCGGCTTTCAGCTGCTCCTTAATAATCAGATTGGCTGTACGAGGAAAAACGTAATCGGAGCCTAAGAGGTAAAACGTTTTGCCCCGGTTTTGAAGCAGCCATGTGACGGAAGGCACGATTTGCTGGTTGGTTGTTGCGCCCGTATAAAAAATGTTGGGAGATGACTCCAGTCCTTCATATTGAACCGGGTACCACAGAAGTCCGTTCAGCTCTTCGAATACGGGAAGCATCGCTTTACGGCTGGCAGACGTCCATCCTCCGAATACCGTCGCGACTTTGTCCTCCGATATGAGCTTGCGCGCCTTCTCTGCAAAAGTAGGCCAATCGGAAGCGCCGTCCTCCAGCACCGGCACGATTTTTTTGCCCAATACGCCGCCGGCCGCATTGATTTCTTCAATCGCCATCAGCTCGGAATCAATGACCGACATTTCACTGATCGCCATCGTGCCGCTCTGTGAATGAAGGATGCCCACCTTGATTTCACCGTCCGTATTGCCCGCTCCGCCGGTCTCGGATGAGGCATCGGGCGTCGCCGTTCCGCCGGAAGCTGGCTCAGCTCCTTTCCCGCCGCAGCCCGCAAGCGCAAGACATATTGCAATCATCACTAGACCCCACACGTTCAATAAGCCCTTCCTTTTCATCCAACCACTCCCCGTCTCTATTTTTACCGAACATTTCCATGGATTTAGTTTCCATCGTTCGTGGTTACAGTATATTCGCACATCTTTTTACATGTCAATATATATTACATAAAATGAAGATTTCGAACCATTCCATGATTCTTGCGTCACTTTTTTTAACTCATTATTGACATATAAATAAAGCTGGTGCTACAGTTGTGACATGAGATTTACAGGAATATCCTGTTTTTGGATGATTCATTGTTGAGCCAAGGGGTTTCCTGTCGAATGATGTTGATTTTTGTATATTGTATTCAAATTTCATTTTTCCCATCAGGGTCCCGAGAGGAGAGATTGCATCATGCATCTTACGTATCAGGAACGCGACAAGCTGCTGCTCTATGTAGCTGCAGACCTTGCCCAGAAGAGGCTGGCGAGGGGCGTAAAGCTTAATTATCCGGAGGCGGTTGCCCTCATTTCCGGTTATGTGATGGAGGGAGCGAGGGATGGCAAGTCCGTTGCTGCTCTAATGGAAGAAGCGCGTCATATTCTAACACCCGATCAGGTGATGGAAGGCATCTCTTCTCTGCTATCCGAGGTGCAGGTAGAAGCTACGTTTCCCGACGGCACCAAGCTGGTATCAGTGCATGATCCAATCGGAGACAACGGCGGGCTGGTCGCGGGCGAATATGATTTGCTGGAGGAGCCGATTCAGCTGGTGCCGGATCGCCCCCGCATTAATCGGGAGGTTACCAATACCGGAGACAGGCCGATTCAGGTCGGTTCCCATTTTCACTTTTACGAGAGCAACCCCGCGCTTTCATTCAACCGCGAAGGCACTCCCGGTTACCGGCTTGACATCCCCTCGGGATTGTCCATCCGGTTTGAGCCCGGCGAAACAAAAACCATCGATCTGGTTCAAATTGGCGGAAGCAAGGAGATTTATGGCTTTGCAGGCTTAACAAACGGGGAGGTCAAACCATGAGAAGTATTGATCGCGCAACCTATGCCAGCATGTACGGTCCAACGACGGGCGATCGCGTTCGTCTCGGAGATACCTCTCTCTGGATTGAAATCGAAAAGGACTACACCGTTTACGGTGATGAATGCGTCTTTGGAGGGGGCAAAGTCGTCCGGGACGGCATGGGGCAGCATCCACTGGCCACACGGGACGAAGGCGTATTGGACTTGGTTATTACGAATGCCATCATCATCGATACCTGGGGCATTGTAAAAGCGGATATTGGCGTCAAGGACGGCAAAATTGCCGGCATCGGCAAGGCGGGTAATCCCATGGTCATGGACGGGGTTACGCCAGGGATGATCATCGGGGTTGGAACCGAGGTTATTTCTGCCGAAAACATGATTATTACTGCCGGGGGAGTCGACTCCCATGTGCACTATATCAGTCCGCAGCAGGTCGAAATCGCCCTGCAGAGCGGCGTTACTACGTTTGTTGGAGGCGGCACCGGTCCCGCTACCGGCACACTTGCGACCAACTGCACCTCGGGCGTCTGGAATTTGCAAAGGATGCTGAAGGCGACCGATGCGTTGCCGATCAACATGGTGTTCCTGGGTCGAGGCAACAGCTCCCGGCCGGAAGCCTTGATCGAGCAGGTGGAGGCAGGGGCCGCCGGTCTCAAAATACATGAAGACTGGGGCAGCACGCCTTACGTCATCGACAAATGTATGGATGTGGCCGAAGGGTTGGATGTTCAAGTCAATATTCATACGGATACGCTTAATGAGGCGGGATTTGTAGAGGACAGCCTCCGCTCCTTCAAAAACCGCACGATTCATACCTACCATACGGAAGGGGCAGGCGGCGGACATGCGCCCGATCTGCTGCGCGTAGCCTCCATGCCAAACGTGCTGCCTTCCTCCACCAGCCCGACGATGCCTTACACCGTCAACACCATCGATGAGCATCTGGATATGCTGATGATCTGCCATCATCTCGACCCACGCATTCCCGAAGATGTGGCATTTGCCGCTTCCCGCATCCGTGCGGAAACGATCGGGGCGGAGGATATTCTGCATGATATTGGCGCAATCAGCATGACCAGCTCCGATTCGCAGGCGATGGGACGGGTTGGGGAAGTGGCAATCCGCACCTGGCAAACGGCCGACAAAATGAAGCAGCAGCGCGGCCCGCTTGGTCCGGATACACGCTCCGACAACTTCCGCGTCAAACGGTATATCGCCAAATATACCATCAACCCTGCCATCACCCATGGCATATCGAGCTATGTCGGTTCGATCGAGGTTGGCAAAATCGCCGATTTGGCGTTATGGAAACCAGCCTTTTTTGGGGCCAAGCCGGAAATGGTGCTGAAAAGCGGCTTTATTGTCCATGCGGGCATGGGAGATCCCAACGCCTCTATTTCAACGCCTCAGCCTTACATGTATCGGCCTATGTTCGGCAGTCTGGGAGGTGCACAAGCGGAGCTCAGCATCACTTTTGTATCCAAAGCATCGCTGGAGAGCGGCACGCTGGAGCCGCTTGGCTTGCGCAAACAGCTGTTGCCCGCATTCAACTGCCGCAATTTGACCAAATCGCAGATGGTGTTGAATGGTGAAATGCCCGACATTATGGTTGATCCCAAAACCTATGCCGTTACGGTCAACGGCGAACGCCTGACATCGGCACCGGTAGATTTTTTGCCGCTGGCTCAACGCTATTTCTTGACGTAACAAATAAAAACGGCAGCAGTCCATGACGAGGAAATAAATTCAAAAGTCATGAATGGCCGGGAACAACTGCCATTGGAAAAATTTTTCACATAGCGCCCTCTTCGCTTTAAAAAAGGGGCTGTCCGAAAAGCCGATCCGCGTATCTGATTCAATTAAAAACGCTAATGGACATCCGTGTCCGTTAGCGCTTATTTTTTAGCTTTTTGCGTTTGTAACGGACATTGATGTCCGTTACAGCGAAAATTATCCAATAATTACCCATTTTGGGGTTCTAACGGACAAGGATGTCCGTTAGCATTTCAAAATCTGCGTTTTACGCGTCTAACGGACTTCCGTGTCCGTTAGAGCGTTTGACTTTTTGGACAGCCCCCCTCTTGCTGTTTAATATCGGGAAGCAAAATACAAAGCAACCCCTGCTGCAACCAGGGCCACAAACAATATCCCTCGTTTGGTTGCCACTTGACCAAAATTCAGTGTATTGCCTATACCATATTTTTTGGGGACAACTACTCTAGGATCACTTTTGTCAAAGTAAATGCCGCCGGCTAGATACCACTGCTTGTTCTGATTTTTCACGGTTCATCTCTCCCGTCACGGTAGATCCCATGTTACTTATTATCAGTAGGGGGCGGGCCCGGCCTCTTTAATCTGCCTGCCTTGCCAAGCGCTTCTCTGAGCAAATATTCAATATGGCTGTTGACGCTGCGGAATTCGTCACCTGCCCATTGTTCCAGCGCCTTGTGAATCTCCGGGTCAAGACGCAATGGAAATGCTTTTTTTTCTTTGGCCATATCGGCTCATCCTCAGCTATACAGCGATCCTGTATTGATTACCGGCTGGGCCGCCCGATCAGACACAATAGAAACCATCAGGTTATTGATCATGGCCGCCTTCCGCTCCGCATCAAGCTCAATTCCAACGCCCTCCAGCTGCTTCAAAGCGGCATCTACCATGCCTACAGCGCCTTCTACAATTTTCTGGCGGGCCGATACGATGGCAATGGCCTGCTGCCGTTGCAGCATTGCGCTAGCAATTTCCGGCGCATACGCTAAATGAGTAATTCGGGTTTCACGCAGCTCCACGCCCGCTACATCCAGACGATCTTGCAATTCTTGCAGCAATTCTGCAGCCACTTCATCCGCATTGCCGCGAAGCGATGCTGTGGTTTCGTCTTCAAAGGTGTCATAGGGATATTTCGCTGCGATATGACGGATAGCTGTTTCACTTTGAATTTCTACAAAACGCTCATATTGATCCACATCAAACGTTGATTTTGCTGTATCTACCACTTTAAATACGATAACGGCGCCAATCTCAACCGGATTGCCTCCCGCATCGTTTACCTTCAGCTTCTGGCTATTGAAGTTCCGCACCTTCAGCGAAACGGTCGTTTTTACGGTAAGCGGCAATACCATCCACAACCCGCTTTGAGAAACCGTACCAACATAAGTGCCAAAAAACGTAATAACTTTGGCTTCGTTCGGCTGAACAATCGTCAACGATGAAGCAATAACCGCCGCCAGTCCTACCAGCACGGCGCCAATCACAATCATGGGAATCGAAGGGTTATCCGATACTTTCACTTCCGTACCAATTAAAGCCACACCGCCGATAATTGCGGCAAACCCTACCAACAGGGCCAAATAACCATTCATATGAAAAGCTCTTTTTTCATTCATGATGGATCAACTCCTATATCTTTATGATATTTTTATGATATCACTTTTTACAAATATAAGCAATGGAGTAAATAAAAAAAGCCTATCCTCCAAAAGTTAAGGAGAATAGACTTTTTTGATACTGCGGTGACCGTATGAATTTACTTCAGCGACTCCGACAGCTCGGTGAAAATAACCCCCAGCGCATAAGCGCCCGCATCGGGATGGCCAAGGCTGCGTTCGCCAACCGTTCCCGCGCGGCCCATGCGCGCCACTATTTCTTCTGTTTTTTTGGCGCCTTCTACGGCTGCCGCCGCGCCTTTGGCAAACGCGGTTTTCATATCCTGTCCCAAGCTTGCGCTCTCCGTCCAAGCGTCGGCGCAAGGCACAAGCGCGTCAATCAACGTCTTGTCTCCTACGACCGCGCCGCGCCCGAAGGAGCGTTCGCCCGTGGATTGAATGCCTTTGACCGCAGCTTGGATCATTTCGGCAAATTGAGACACATTCAGCTCCGTCTTATCGCCAGCGGACTTGCCCGCCGCACGGAACGCCGAACCCCAGATAGGACCGGATGCCCCGCCGCAATGCTCCATAATGACAAGAGAACATGCATCCAGAAAAGAAGCGATCGTCCCGTTCTCTTCGGTTACGATGTGATTCCATTCCCGCTTGAGCTGCCGGAAGCCTTTGGCCACGCTCATGCCGAAGTCGCCGTCGCCCGCATGGGAATCCAGCTCGCAAAACGGCACTTCGTTGCGGATAATGATCTCGCTCATTTTGTCTACCAGGTAGACCATATTATCGAGGGTCACGGTATTGCCCTCAATTACCGCAGCTTCCGGTGAAGTCTGTACGTCATAGGTGACAGCCGCCGCATCCTCTTGGGCTGGCGCCTCTATTGCTTCCGAATAGCCAACCGCTGCGGCTGGCGGGCCTGATATTTTGAACGCCGGCGTGTCGCTTTCCCGGAACAGCAGCTCCTTCAGCTCGTTATCCAGCTTCAGAATGGTCAAGGATGCTCCCGCCATATCGATGCTGGTCATATAGTTGCCGACAAATGTAACCACTACGGACAAACCCGAACGTTTCGCCAATTCGCGCTGAACCGAGTTGTTCAGCAAATACAGCTCCTGCAAAGGCGTTGCGCCAAAGCCGTTTACGAGAACGGCAATTTCCGCAGCATCCCCGCTTGCCAGCTTCAGATCGGCCAGCAACGATTCCGTCATACGCGCCGCGAGCGCATCCGCAGTCGCGATTTTTTCGCGGCGAATGCCCGGCTCGCCATGTATGCCCACGCCGTATTCCATCTCATCCTCGGCAATGACGAAGGTTGGCGTTCCTTTTGCCGGCACGGTGCAGGAGGTAAACGCAAACCCGATGCTGCGCACATTCTGCGCCGCCTTTTCCGCCGCCGCTTTGACATCGGCCAAGCTGCGGCCCTCTTCGGCGGCAGCTCCGGCGATCTTGTGAACCAGCACCGTACCTGCCACGCCGCGGCGGCCAACCGTGTACAGGCTGTCCTGAACGGCAATGTCGTCCTCGACCTTCACATACTGAACCTCGATACCGTCTTCTTCCGCAAGATGCGCCGCATTTTTAAAATTCATCATGTCGCCGCTATAGTTTTTGATAATAAGAAGCGTGCCTTTGCTGCTAGCCGTCGCTTTGATCGCCTGGTACACCTGAATTTGCGAAGGGGATGCAAAAACATCGCCGCATACGGCCGCATCCAGCATGCCTTTGCCGACATAGCCCGCATGGGCGGGTTCATGCCCGCTTCCGCCGCCGCTGATCAGGCTAACCTTATCGGAACGTATCTCTCTGCGCTTGATCACTTTATATTTTTTCAGAAACTCCAGCTCCGGGTGCGCAAGCGTAATCCCGTTGCACATCTCCATGACGACATTTTGGGCTTGATTGATGATTTTTTTCATCAGTTTGTACCCCGGCGGGCTTTGTAAGCACGGCCGATCCGATCAGCCGTAGCGATTGCACCCGCAACCTCGGCTACTGTAAACGGGAATGGCATCGCATGGATGGACTCTTCCGGAATACACGCCTTTTCCGCCACTTCCAATAGCTCCTCTTGCGTAATCGTTTCAACGCCAATGTCAGCAAGGCTAACCGGCAATCCAACGTCAAGGCAGAAGTCGAGCACTTCATTCAATTCTTCGGTTGGCGCATTTTCGAGCACAAGCTGAGCGATTGTGCCGAAAGCTACCTTTTCGCCGTGGAAATAATGATGCGTGCCTTCCAGGATCGTCAAGCCGTCGTGAATAGCGTGAGCCGCCGCCAGACCGCCGCTCTCAAAGCCAAGGCCGGACAACAAAATGTTCGTCTCGACGATGTTTTCCAGCGCCTGCGTGACCATATTGCTGTCGCTTGCGGCTTTTGCTTTTACGCCGTCGCGCAGCAGCATCTCGTAACACAGCTTGGCGAGCGCAAATGCCGCGTTTGTGCCAAACGCCGGAGGCGTAAGTCCTTCACGGGCCCCCATCGGCAAGCTTGCATTGACGCGGGAATAGGACTGGGATGTCGCTCTTGCTTCAAAATAAGTAGATAACGCATCGCCCATGCCGGATACGAGGAAACGTGTCGGCGCGTTGGCAATGACGGTTGTGTCGATCAGCACCACGCTAGGGCTTTGCTTGAAATAGGCATAGTCGTCGAATGCGCCGTCCGGCGTATACAATACGGCAGAATGGCTGGTCGGCGCATCTGTTGCCGCAATGGTAGGACAGATGATAAGCGCTTCGCCTTCCGCTACGCATTTGGCCGCGTCGATAGCTTTGCCGCCGCCAAGGCCAATCGTACAGGTGCATTTTTTATCGCGGGCGATTTCCTGCAAACGGGCAACCTCTTCACGGGAACACTCCCCTTTAAAACCGCTTTCAACAAATGTAATATTGAACGTCTCTGCTGTCGCATCGAGCTTTGCTTTTACGCGTTGAACGTCGTCAGGATGGGCAATGAGGAGAGCGGATTCGCCAAAGGAACGGACAAAGTAACCCAGATTCAGCAATTCATCCTCGCCTTGCACGTATTTCGTTGGGCTGATAAAGGCTTTTCTCATTTGTAAAACCTCCTAATTTTAATGGGGCATTTATTATCACTATATAACAGGTCTCTGGGGCAAGCAGTGGACTATGATAACAAATTATTATAATTTGCAATCGTAATTTTTTGCTTTTTGACTGAAACATGGTATCTTATTGTCATATGGTCCCCTTATTATGCACTCCCTTATAGATTACCCAGTGATTACCCAGTCATGCACTCATTTAATAATCGGCGCCCCAATCAAGAAATGGGACAAAACTTATGTTTGAAGCTTAGGAGGCAACCGGCATGTTCAGGGAATATTTGCAGCTAAATAAAATACTGGATCTGCAAAAGTGGAAACAACTGCAGGATTCGCTCGCCAGCGTCACCAAGCTGGCTATTCTCACCGTCGACTACAAAGGCAATCCCGTAACCAGCCACAGCAGCTGCCAAGCATTCTGCAATAGCGTGCGCAAGGACCCCGAGCTTCTCCCCTATTGTCAAAAATGCGATTCGCGGGGCGGTCTGGAAGCGGTTCGCCTTAATGAGCCTTATATTTATTTATGTCATTTCAATATTATCGATATTGCGATCCCCATTACGATTGACGGCAAATACATCGGAGCTGTCATGGCCGGCCAGGTCAAGCTGTCTGATCCCGATAAAGCCGGCGGCCTGGAGCAAATCGTCGTTTCCCAAAATGCGGAGCTGCACGAAACCAAGCTGGCGGAGCTGCAGGAGCCGTATGACCAGCTGCCCGTCATGACTTACGAGGAGATCGTTACCATCTCCAATATGCTGTCGCTGCTGTGCAACTATATCGTAGAAGAAGCGCTGGACAAAAATTTGCTGGTGGAGATGTTCGGCAAAACATCAGGTTCCGATCAGCAAGGCAAACTCAATCTTTCTGCCATTCTTCCCGGTTATTCCATTCGCAATATTGAATCCATCAAAAAAGAAATGACCAACGCCATCGCCGACGCCTATCTGAACAGCAGTCCGGAAGAGAGAGAAATCGCCAATCCGGTGCTTCAGCCCGCTCTTGATTACATTCACAGCCACAAGGGAGAACAAGTGACGCTTAAGCAAGCTGCGGAGTTATGTCACCTTAGCCCCAGCTATTTCAGCAGATTGTTTGCCAAGGAAACCGGCGAAAACTTCACAGTTTACCTGGCGCGTCTGAAAATCAAATGGGCCAAAAAGCTCCTGGAGGCAACCGACATGCCGATTTCGCAAATCAGCGACGAGCTTGGCTTTAATGAATCCGGCTACTTTATCAAAACGTTCAAAAAATACGAGGATATTACGCCTGCGATCTATCGCAAATACATGCAAAAGCAATAACCGTGACAACCGGAACAAGCTTCTCCATGAAAAAACACCCTGCGCCATCAGTCGAGAGTAAGCTTCTGCCTTCACTCGCTGCTTTTCGCAAGGTGTTTTGTATGTCTTATTCCGTTGTTGCGCCTTCTGTGCTTTCTGGTGAAGCAGTTGCATCCGCTTCTCCGGTTGCCTCTCCTTCGCCTTCGCCCGAAGGTTCGGCACTTGGAGATGGTTCCGGCAGAGTAACCTTCAGCTCTTGCTTCGGCATTTCATCGTTCATAAAGGCTTCCAGGTATTTATAAGCCGCCGCGTTTTTCACTTGCTCCTTTTGCTCATCCGTAATTTGGTCGTACGTTTTTTCTTCACGTTTGTCGACCTGAATGACGTGGTAACCAAAATCGGATTTCACCGGCTCGCCGATTGCGCCAATCTCTTGTTCAAATGCGGCGATTTTGAATGGTTCAACCCAGTTGCTGCCCTCTTTGTCCTTATAGAGACCGCCGTTATCCTTGGAACCCGGATCATCGGAATATTCCTTGGCAAGCGCCGTCCAGTCGCCTCCGGCTTTCAGCTTGTCCTTCACTTCATTGGCGCGGGCCAATGCTTCTTCATCGGTACGGATTTCTTTGGATTCGCCTGTTGTTTGATCCTTTTCCGTTGTCGCCACCAGAATATGGCGGACATCAGCAACGGCATAGTTCGCTGCAGCATCCTTAAATGCCGCGGCGATATCATCGTCCGTTACCAGGGAATTGACATAGGCTACGACAGCGGATTGCAGCAGCAGGAAGGTTGCCATATCCTCATCGCGGATATTTTTCTCCTTCACCTTTGCCGCAATGCTTTCGTCGGACTTCACGTATTCCTTGTAGTCCTTCAACTGCTCGTCCACTTCTTTGCGGGCGTTCTCCAATGCATCCTCCGATGCGCGGGAAGCCAGCACCTTATATGAAACATATTGCTCCACGATCATTTCCTGGAACTGTGGAATAGACAGAACTTGCTCGTAAGCGGGCTGAGTAATGCCGATGATCGCCAAGTATTTGTCCAGTTCCTTCTGCGTGACCTGGCCATCCTTGTAGGTTGCGACAACCTCGCCTCCAGCCACATCATTAAACTCAAGAGAATGCTTCCCGCCATTGGCGCTGTTGCTCTTTCCGTTGCCGCCGCCGCATGCGGCAAGCAGAGTCATTGCAAGCACGGCCGCAATAACAAGCATAACGCTTCTGCGCCATACCGGCTTGCCTGTTGTGTAAAACATGCTAAATCCCCTTTCAGAATATAAACTTGCTTACATTGTAGCAGAAATGATTCCACAAAAGCGAATTCGCTATCCCTGGCAAGAGTCAACGTTCCTATTTTGCCCAAATAAGGACAAAAAGCCCTCCCCAAACCTAGGGGGAAGGCTTCTTGAATCAGTCCATCAACGAATCGAAAGCTGGAAGAGGGCACCGGGGGCGCCAACAAAAACAAGCGATCCGCCAGCAGGAAGCTCTACGGCGCGTTCATCGTCAACCTGCGAGAAATACACGCAAACGCCAGCTTCGTCATACACCGCAAAGGAGCTTTGGGCCGGTAGATTGACGGTTAATGATTTCCCCGCTGCGGCTTCCGGAACCGTAAACCATCTGGCAAAACCATTTTCCAATATTGTCGCTTTGGATTTTTTGCCGGCATAGATATCGGAAACTGCGTCCTCATTCATATAAATAGCGCCTTGTGCGGTCACGTATTCGTTACCGTTCTCCGTATAGAATTGAAGCGGAGAGTGGTCGCGGCCGTTCATGCCGGGAATGCCGATATCGCTTCTGGAGCTGTTAGGACCCGTTATTTTTTGATCCATGATATAACCAGGGATTTCATCCAAAAGCTGAAGGGCCATGCCGGGGCCTTGCAGGTAGAGGGCGGATGTATACTTCTCATTGACGACATAGTAAGACTTGCCGTCACGTTCTCCCCATGCCGCAGCCGTCGCTTCGGATATCTCATTAGGACCAAGCTTCTCCAAAGCATAATGGGTCAGCGAGATTTGGCCAATGCCCGGGAGCTCCATATAATCGCTGGTCCACAGATAGACCTCTCCGTTTTCTTCCTCGACAAAACGCGCTTTCATTGTGCCGTCCGCGCTGATATAATCGCCGCTTTTGGTATAGATGTATTCGACCGTGCCTGCAGCCGGCAGGCTGGCGCTGGACAAGAGCAGCTTGCCCTCGGGAGTAAGCTCGACTTTGTACACCTGCGACGTCGCACCGTAAAAGCCGCTAAATTCAAGCTGCTCCTGCGGCAGCTTCGCCGCTTCCGGCTCGCCATGGGATTTAGGCGACGGCAGTTCTTTGATATCGCCGCGCTCCTTAAGCGCCTGCAGCAGAAGATCCGCGGCAAACACACCGTTATACGTACTGGCTCCGCCCGACGAAAGCACGGCAGCCGCCATCCCTTGCTCCGGCAGCACGATCAGCTGCGCATGATAGAACAAGGTGTCCCCGCCTTTGGAAAGTGCCTTGATTTCATAATCATCAAACGGGAACAGCTGAACAGCATCCCAGCCAAGGCCATAAGAGATCATATCAGCTCCGTCCTCCGGCCAAAGACCTCGTTTATATTCCTCTTCTCCCATCAAGGAAACGGATTTCTCCGACAAAATATCCCCTTCATAACCGGCAAACAATCCACCAAACAAGGCAAGCTCCTCAGCCGTGGAATATATGCCCCCGGTTCCGATGACATTAACGATCTCCAGCGGCATTTGGCTTTGTCTCATCGGCGTGTAGAGCGCTGCCATTTTTCCTTCTTCAAGTCCGTCGCCAGATGTTTGAGTCCGGGAAAGACCCATTGGTTCCGTAAAATAATGATGAATGAAGTCCGTAAAACTCATGCCGCTTACTTCTTCAACCAGCAATTCCGCCAGCGTAAAGCTGTCATTGCTGTATACGGAATATGCTCCTGGAGCAGCCTTTAGCTCCTGTTGCGCCAAAGACTCCAGAAAACGGTCATACGCATAGGAGTCATTGTCTCCAAATAGAAAAGAATTGCTCAATGTCGAGCCGTTCAGACCGGAGGAGTGGTTCAGCAGCATCCGCGGCGTGATTTGTTTGTAGCGGCTATCCTTCATCGTAAAGCGTGGCAGATAGTTGATCAACGGTTTATCCAGCTCCAGCTTGCCTTCGTCCACAAGCTTCATAACGGCGGCGGCGGTGTACACCTTGCTTACCGAACCGATGCCATAAACCGTCTCGTTCGTCAATGGGATTTGGCCTTGCTCGTCATTGATGCCGGCTTGTCCCGAAACAACAATCCGGCCTTGATCAAACAATGCATATTGCACGCTGTACACTCCGTAGCCGCCCGTCAGCACCGCCGCTTTTTCCTCAGCAGCTTTTTTGGTCGCTGCATAGGATAATCCGGCTTCCGTTTCCGTCGCGGCAGACACCGCAGCGGCGGGAATCAGCAATGCGACAGCCAGAACGGCTGCTACGGAGCTTTTGTACCATCTTTTCGCCATTTTTTCGCTCACCTCTTATATTGGAATACGAGAGACCCAAATTTCACCAGAAATCTCTCCTCCCCTTAAGCTTATCAGTTGACGCTACGTCATGGGCAAGCTTTTTTGGGGATTTTTAGGTGAAAAATAATCGACGAGGATGTTACAGTAGCCAAAACATGTCGCCATGCAGAAAAAAACCTCCCTAATCCTGCAGTTCAGGACCAGAGAGGTTGATGTGGTGAATCGTTTTGAACGTTCCAGCTAGGCTTGCGAGGTCGCGTTCTGAAGCTCCTGCTTCTCTGCCACGGCTTCGCGGTAGCCGTCCAGAAATTTCTCCGACAAATGCAGCTTTTGCTCCATGTTAAGCCCTTTGCCCCGCAGCATAATGGTCGGCGGAGATTCATGCTCGCTGCCTTGCTTGAAGCGGTTTTCGAATTTCAGGCAAAGGCCGTCTACCCGTTTGCGGGCCGTTTTGCCCGTAAGCGGCGCAGCCAGCTTGAAGATCAGATCGTCGCCTTTTCCGCTGACGGACTCGATGCCGCATAGGGAACCGAATATTTTGAGCCGGGCCACCGATAGAAGATTGCTGACCGCTTGCGGCAAGTCGCCGAATCTGTCGATCAATTCGTCGACCAGATCGTCGCTCTCCTCAAATGTGCGAACGGCCGCGACTTTTTTGTAGATTTCGATTTTTTGAATGCTGTCGTAAATATAATCGGAAGGCAGGTAAGCATCCACGCTGAGGTCGATCAGCGTCGTGACCGTCTTCTCCACAACAACCGGTTCGCCGGTCATCTCCGCCTTGCGTTTGCCGATTTCCTCGGCAAGCATCTGAGAATACATATCGAATCCGACGGATGCGATAAAGCCGTGCTGCTCCGCGCCCAGCAAATTGCCCGCTCCCCGAATGGCCAGGTCGCGCATCGCAATTTTGAAGCCGGAACCAAGCTCCGTAAACTCCTTGATGGATTGCAGACGCTTCTCCGCCACTTCCGTCAGCACCTTGTCCCGCTGATAGGTAAAGTAGGCATACGCGATCCGATTGGAACGGCCAACCCGTCCCCGCAGCTGATACAGCTGGGAAAGACCCATTTTGTCAGCGTCATGGACGATCAGCGTATTGACATTGGGAATATCAACCCCGGTTTCAATAATGCTGGTGCTCACCAGCACATCGGATTCGCCATCCAGGAAGTCCAGAATCGTCTTCTCCAGCTCCTGCTCCGACATCTGTCCGTGGCCCACCGTCACACGGGCATCCGGCACCAGCGCATTGATCGCTTCCGCCATCTGGTAGATTCCCTGAACGCGGTTATAGAGATAATAGACCTGTCCGCCGCGCGCAAGCTCGCGCTCGATCGCTTCCCGCACCAACGCCGGACTATATTCGACGACATAGGTTTGCACCGGAAACCGGTTCTCCGGCGGCGTCTCGATAACGGACAAATCCCGCACGCCCAGCATGGACATATGAAGCGTACGCGGAATCGGCGTCGCGGTCAGCGTCAGCACGTCCACGTTGTTTTTCAGCTTCTTCAGCTTTTCCTTGTGGGATACGCCAAAACGCTGCTCTTCGTCCACGATAAGCAAACCTAGCGATTTGAATATCATATCCTGCGACAGCAAACGATGTGTACCGATGACTACATCAACGGTACCGTTCTTCAGTCCCTTAATCGTTTCGTTCTGTTCCTTGCGGGAACGGAACCGGCTCATAACCTGCACATTGATGGGATATCCCGAAAAACGTTCGCGGAAAGTTTCGTAATGCTGCTGCGCCAGAATAGTGGTCGGAACGAGCACCGCTACCTGCTTGCTGTCCATTGCGGCTTTAAAAGCAGCCCGAACGGCTACTTCGGTTTTGCCGTAGCCTACATCGCCGCACAGCAGCCGGTCCATCGGCTGGGTTTTCTCCATGTCCTTCTTGATTTCTTCAATGGCCCGCAGCTGGTCCCGCGTCTCGTCGTAAGGGAACATGGCTTCAAATTCCTGCTGATAGCTGGTGTCCACGCCAAAGGCGTAACCCGGGGAAGACTGCCTCTGCGCATACAGCTTGATGAGATCTTCGGCAATATCCTGTACCGACGCCCTGGCTTTGCTTTTGGCTTTGGTCCATTCCGTGCCGCCAAGCTTGTTGACCTTGGGCTCCTTCTCCTCCGAGCCGACATATTTCTGAATCATGTCGATTTGCTCGATCGGCACCGACAGCTTGTCGCCGCCCGAATAAAGAATGTGCAGATAGTCGCGATGGATGCCGCCGATCTCCAACGTGCCGATGCCGACGTATTTGCCTATGCCGTGGTTATGGTGAACAACATAATCGCCGATTTTCAGCTCGGTATAGCTTTTGATCCGCTCCGCATTGTCCATCTTCCGGTCAACTCGGCGCTGCTTGCGCTGCTTCTGCGAAAACATCTCGCCTTCCGTAATGACCACCAGATGGGAGGAAGGCAGCTCAAAGCCTTGCTGCAGATTGCCCTCCAGCAGCTTGGGAGGTTCGATGCCGTAATCGTCCAGCACCCGTCTCATCCGGTCCATGCGCTCCGCATTGCCGGCCAGCATAATAACCGTGGCGCCGATCTTTTTCCAACGCTCCATTTCGGATTTCAGCACGTTCATTTGACCGTGGAAATTTTGCATGGTGCGGCTCGTCATATTCAGGATGTTCTGGGGCTGGGAATGAGGAATCTGCCTCAGGAACAAGGAAAGGAACAAGGTCGGGAATGGACGGTGATGCAATATCTCCTCCGTATCTCTGGCCAGCACAAAACCAGGCAGCGACTTTCCGTTCTGGAGCAAGTGGATAGCCCATTCCGCTTCGTCCCGTTCCAATTGTTTGGCTGTTTCCAGCAAGCGGGTTGGTTCGTCCAGAATAAGAAGCGTATCTTCCGGCATGTAGTCCATAATCGTTTGCCGCTCCGGATAGAGCAGCGAAATATATTTATAGATTTCAGGAAAATAAAAGCCTTCGCGCAGCTTCTCCAGCTCGCCGCCGATTTCGGTGCGAAGCCGTTCCTTGGCTGTCCGGTCCGTCATCTTGTCCAGCTGGCGCTCCAGCAGCCCGCCGCCTTGATCCGCCGCAGAAGACATTCTCGTACGGTCCGCAATAATCTCCTGACAAGGAGGAATAACGCATTCCTCCATCACATCGCTGGAGCGTTGCTCTGCGGGATCGAAGCCCCGAATGGAGTCGATTTCGTCGCCAAACCATTCCACACGGCAAGCCTGGTTCCAGGTCAGCGGGAAAAAGTCGATGATTCCGCCGCGCACGCTCATCTCGCCGCGCGATTCCACCCGGTCTGCGCGGACATAACCCAGCGCCGTCATCCGGCGAAGGAAGTCCTCCAGCGACAGGGTATCGCCTACCTTCACGGAAATTTGCGCTTCAGCCATTACTTGGCCGATGGGCAAATACCGGCGAACGCCGGAAAAAGGCACCACAATAATCCCGCGATAGCCGCGGGACAGCTTAATAAGCACGTCCATTCGCTGCGCCAGCGTCTCGGGACTCGAGATCGCCGCTTCCGCCGCCATCAGCTCATTCGCAGGATAAAGCAGCACTTTCTCGGGCGACAGGCATTCCTGCAAGTCCTCCGCTATCTTCTGGGCAGAGAACATATTATGCGTCACAACCAGCATCGGACGCTCCACCGCTTCCTCCAGCGCGGCAATCAATACCTGGCGGGAGGAGCCGGCGAGCCCGGATATCATCTGCTCTCGCATTCCTTTGCGGATTCCAGACAATATCGACTGGACATCGTTATCCGCTGCAAAGCTTTGAATTAGCGCTTTCAACGTTTGCGGCACCCCATTTCTATATGACAATCTCTACATACTAGCGTAGTCCCCGATCAACCTTGGGCCAACCGCACAATCAAGCCCACGCAAAAACAGCTACCGCCATCATCATCTGGCATAGCCTGTTCTTGCATCTTGCTATTATCGTCGCTTTTATTGAAGCGGATTTCCGACCATCATCAGATCGGGGTTGCTGTGAAGCGCTTCGTTGCAATAATCGCAGACGATTTTTACCGTTACATCGCCGTTTGAGTCATACGCTATTATATCGCTGCGTTCCTCAAGGGTCAAGAAATGAAAGCCTAGCTGCTGCTCGGTTACAGCGGCCGCGTTAATGGAGCCAATGGACGTTTTGCAATGCCTGCAGATATAGTTTACAGCCATATGTATGCCTCCCGGGGATAGGTTATACACCCAGTATGCCCACATCGGCTGCTTTTAACTATTAAACTTTGCCATCGTTTGCTCAAACGGCGATTTCAGCCCGAATTCAACCGCGTCGGCGGCTTTTTCAACCATTTCGGCCAACTTGTCCTTATCCTTTTTGGGAAAGGTCGACAATACGTAATCCGAAATGACCATTCCCGGCTCGGGACGGGAGATGCCCATCCGTATGCGATTAAAGGTCTGCGTATTCAAATGCTGGATCAGCGATTTGATGCCGTTATGGCCGCCCGCACTCCCTTGGTACCTCAATCTGAGCTTGCCGATTTCCGTGTCCAGATCGTCATAAACGACAATACCGTCCTCCAGATCCGCCTTAAAATAATCCATAAACGCTCGCACCGACTCGCCGGATAAATTCATATAAGTCATCGGCTTGATAAGCGCGACTTTAACGCCTCCAACATTTCCTTCGCCAATCAGCGCTTTGCATTTGCTGGACGTAACGGATATGCCCCACCGTTTCGCAAGCTCATCCACCACCATAAAACCGACATTATGCCTTGTATCTTTATAAGCAGAGCCAGGATTGCCCAGCCCGACGATCCATTTCATCCTTCTTTCACTCCTTTGCTTCCTGCGGAACGCCGCCTTGACGGCAGCCGTTTCAACGCCCTATAACGATTTTATCCTTTTTTCGGATTTTTTCATAGTATGGGCACAAACGGCCGTTGGGCGTGATTTCAAACGGGAAGGCAGCAGCAAACGCACAAAAAGCTGGAGCGGAAACGCGAGCGTCTCCCTCCAACTTTAAACTTAAAAAACGTATTGAAAATCCTTAACACCGGTTATGCCTCGCTTTTTCTTACCGTTTGCCAGTGCAGCTCTTCGTTCAACTGCTCCAATGAGGAATCCAGACGTGCTGTAATTTCATCGGACAACTTGTAGCCGCCTTCCTGCACCCGTTCAACCGCTTGATCCGTCGCATAAACCCCGCCTAGTATATGACGGGCGCCAAGTGCCGTCAGCACGGGCTTCAGCGAATAATCCACCGCCAGCAAATGTGCGATCGTGCCGCCGATAAACAACGGGAGGGACAGCTTGCCGTGCAGGCCCCGCTCCGGGATTAGGTCCAGGAACGTCTTCAGAATGCCGGTGTAGGAGGCTTTGTAGACCGGGCTTGCCACAATAAGGGCATCGGCGTCGGCCACAAGTCCTTGCGCCGCTTTAATCTGAAGGCTGCCGAAGTTAGCGCGAATCAGATCCTCCGGCGGCAGCTCCGCCACATGAACGAAGGAAACCTCATGGCCGCTTTCGCGCAGCTTTGCCTCGCTATAATGGATCAGACCGTACAGTCGTGAATTTCGGTTAGGCGTTCCCGATACAATAACGATTTTTGCCATTGTTCCATCCTTCTTTCCTCTAAAATAAATTGGAGCTTAAATAACGTTCGCCGTTGTCCGGCGCAATGCACAATACACGTTTGCCCTTGCCCAGCCGCTTGGCTTCCTGCAGAGCCGTCCAAACGGAAGCTCCGGAAGAGGGACCTACCAGTATGCCCTCCTGTGTGGCCAGCAGTTTTGCCGTATGCAAAGCGTCATGATCCTCCACCTGAACAATTTCATCATATACATTCTGGTTCAGAATGGGAGGGATAAATCCCGGGCTGGTTCCGATCAGCTTATGCGGACCCGGCACGCCACCGGAGAGCACCGGCGAACCCTTTGGCTCTACAACCACCACTTTAATGTCCGGAAGTTCCTTGCGCAGCGTTTCTCCGGTCCCGGTTATCGTGCCGCCCGTCCCGGCGGATGCTACGAAAACATCCAGCCTGCGGTCCATCTGCTCCAGTATTTCAAGAGCCGTGGTGCTGCGATGAATATCGGGGTTGGCGGGATTTTCGAATTGCTGCGGTATAAAACTGCCCGGTATGGTCGCTTGCAGCTCCTTTGCCTTACGGATGGCCCCCGGCATGCGCTCCTCTGCCGGACTCAAAACCACTTCGGCCCCATAGGCTTTAAGAATTTGAATACGTTCTTTGTTCATATTGGATGGCATCGTAATAATGAGCCGGTAACCTCTGGCTGCCGCATTCATGGCGAGTCCAATGCCCGTATTGCCGCTGGTAGGCTCAATAATGGTGGCGCCTGGCTGAAGATGTCCGTCAAGCTCCGCCTTCCGAATCAAATTGTAAGCCGCCCGATCCTTCACGCTGCCGCTGGGGTTAAAATATTCCAGCTTCACGAATACATCAGCATCGTCGGGGCCGGTCAGTCTTCTCAATCGAACCGCAGGGGTACAGCCAATCAAGTCCGTTATACTATCCACAACAATGGATGCCATGTGCAAGCACTCCTTATATAGGCTTCGATGTGCAAAATATATTTCTTAGTAATCATCTAGGTTTTGTTATTAACACTTTAATGTAACATATCACCGCTATTCTCTTCTGTCAATAACCATGCTATTGGGCTGCGGCTTCAACCAGGCAATTCAGGATATCGACCCCCGCGCAAAAAAGTCTCTATGACCGCTTTTCGAGCGGCATAGAGACTTTTTGGGTCCGGCTTTTATTTACTAGTGGAAATCTCTTCATGCTGCGCATGGTCGGATCTGGATTCCGCCTCCATGCTCTCTACATCCTGAGCTTCCTTTTCTTCCTCTGTCAGTTCCTTCTGAGGCGCCAGCACGGTCAGCACAACTGATGATGGCTCCACTGTAACCTCAATGCCTCCAGGCAGGACAAGATCCTGAACCAGCAAGTTTTCGCCGATGCCAAGGCCCGACACATCCGCTTCCAGAGTTTCGGGAATATCGTTCGGCAGACATTGCACCTCTACCTCATGCAGAATAGTCTGCAAGATGCCGCCTTCCTTAACGCCAACCGAATCTCCCGTTGCTTCGATCCGCACATTGGCACGAACCTTCTCATTCAAATTGATTCCTTGAAAATCGATATGCAGCAGGGTCTGATACAGGGGATCGCGCTGTACATCGGCAATCATGACTGTTTGTTTGCCATGGGCCGGAATATCAAGTTCCAACACAGCATTGGGGGTGCTCCGCAGCAGCGCGGAAAGCTCTCTCTCCTCAACGCTGAGCGCGATAGGCGCATTCAGCTGTTTACCGTATACGACGCCTGGAATTCGTCCGGAGAGACGCAACTTACGAAGCTCTCCTTTTGTTTTACCGGGCCGCTGATCTCCCTTGATTGCAATAGCCATATGGAAAACCTCCTGTCAAAAAATGATTTTCCATATAGCTTTACCCGTTCCAGGGGAACTTTAAACACAAGACCGCTTTCCGGGCCTGTTCTACTTGGAATTGCGTTCCTTCTTGGCTTTTGCGCGCGCCCTGATTTTATCCGCGTAGCCAGGCTTGTTGACCTGCCGTTCACGGGCAATGGCCAAATCGCCGGCAGGCACATCTTGGGTAATCGTTGTTCCTGCCACCACATAAGCTCCGTCACCAACCTTGACAGGTGCAATCAGATTGACATTGCTGCCTATAAAGGCGTTGTCGCCAATTTCGGTTAACGCCTTATTAAAGCCGTCATAGTTGACGGTAATGGCCCCACAGCCGATGTTAACATCTTTGCCCACTTTGGCATCGCCAACATAGCTGAGATGGGAAACCTTGCTGCCGTCATCCAGCTGCGCGTTTTTGAGCTCGACAAAATCGCCGATTTTACAATTTTGGCCCAACCTGGTCCCAGGGCGGAGATTGGCATAAGGGCCAACAGTGCTCCCGTCCCCGAGAACGGAATCCGCAGCAACGGAATATTTAACCGCAACGCCGTTACCGATCTTGCAATTGGAAATATCGGCTTGAGGGCCAATTACACATGCCTCGCCGATAACGGTTCCGCTGCGCAGCACAGTGCCCGGATAAAGAACGGTATCGCTTCCGATCGTTACATCCGCCTCAATATAGGTATTGGCCGGGTCAATAATCGTTACGCCTTCCAGCAAATGGCGTTTATTGATCCGCTCCCGCATGAAACGTTCGGCATCTGCCAGCGCAACCCGGTCATTCACCCCGATAGCTTCGGCAAGATCGTCCGTGCAATAACGTTGAACGCTTTCTCCCGCTTCCTTAAAAATCCCGATAACATCCGTCAAATAATATTCGCCTTGAGCGTTGCCATTGGTGACTTTGGCAAGCGCACTGAACAGCTTGCGATTATCAAAGCAATAGGTGCCCGTGTTGATCTCTTTAACCGCCGCTTCCTCCGGCGTGCAGTCCTTCTGCTCAACGATGCGCTGTACAACGCCGTCGGCATCCGTGATGACGCGTCCGTAGCCCGTTGGGTCCTGGAACGAAGCCGTCAGTACGGTCGCAGCCGCGCCGCTGGATGCATGGAGCTCCAGCATCGCTTTTACCGTATCGGGCTTAACTAGCGGAGTGTCGCCGCAAATGACGATCGTAGTCCCTTCTTCTCCGCCCAGCAAAGTCTCCGCCTGGCGTACGGCGTGGCCCGTGCCCAACTGCTGCTCCTGCAGAGCATATTCTGCTCCATCGCCCAAATATTGTTTTACGGTTTCCGCTCCATGTCCTACTATAACAACTGTCCGCTCGCTGGAGGCCGCCTGGACTGTGTCCAGCACGTGCCCAACCATTGGTTTGCCGCAGACGGGATGCAGCACTTTATATAGTTTGGATTTCATCCGCTTGCCCTGTCCAGCGGCAAGCACAATAGCCATCACTTTCATTCCGGTAACCTCCCTGTTCCTCTCAATCCTGTTCTGACTATATATGATATTCACAAAAAAGAAAAGAGAGCCGCAGCTCTCTTCTCAGTGGTAATACCCATTCAAAAAACATACCTGGCAAAGCATTTTTTAAGCGCCTTCCTCGATTACAACCTCTTC
The DNA here is from genome assembly GCF_054551715.1 of Paenibacillus sp. CAU 1782. NCBI lineage: Bacteria > Bacillati > Bacillota > Bacilli > Caryophanales > Paenibacillaceae > Paenibacillus > Paenibacillus sp. CAU 1782. Next base: position 134,636 of record NZ_JBTOLL010000010.1, read on the forward strand.
AGCGGCACGCTCGTACTCAGCCAAAACGGCTGCCTGAATCTTCTCACGTGTTGTGGAAGAAATCGGGTGAGCGATGTCGCGGAATTCACCATCCGGAGTCCGTTTGCTTGGCATCGCAACAAACATGCCATTGTTTCCATCGATAACCCGAATATCGTGAACCACGAATTCGTTGTCAATAGTGATGGAAGCGATTGCCTTCATGCGACCTTCGGAATTCACACGGCGGAGTCTGACATCAGTAATTTGCACTTGTGTTCACCACCTTTGCCTATCGGAGACTTGGTGTATAATTCCACAAAGTTAAGCAAATTCCTGCTCGTTTTTTGGAAAAAACATGCTTATTTAAAAATATTTTTTGTACTATGAAAGAATTTCGTTATCATTCGACATTTGTCGATGCGATGACTTCTATTTCGACAAAAACATCCTTTGGCAGCCTAGCTACTTCAACAGCTGAGCGGGCCGGTTTGTGGTCGCCGAAATAGGAAGAATAGATTCCGTTTACGATTGCAAACTGATTCATATCCTTCAGAAAGACAGTTGCCTTTACCACATCCTGGAACGTAGCTCCGCCTTCCGCAAGCACAGCTTGCAAATTACGGAAAACTTGATGCGTTTGCTCCTCGATTCCGCCTTCTACCAAATTACCCGCTGGATCCAGCGGAATTTGGCCGGAAGTAAACAGCAGGCCGCCCAGCTTGATCGCCTGTGAATAAGGCCCGATAGCAGCCGGCGCTCCTTCAGTGGAAATAACCTGGAGGTTAGGGTTAGATGTCGTCATTAATATCCCGCCTTTTTTAGAGGTTGTTCAAAAAGTCCGCTTCCCATGAGAAAACCACTATCGAGGCCTCTCGAAGATGAGCGACCGCGTTTAGCGGTAGGCTTTATTGCCAATAAAAATTTGTTGGTTCGGCAAGCCCGAAACTTACAAATTCTTATATGGTTACGCAACATGCCTAACGGCAATGGTCGCCATCGAATATGGCATTCAGCTGATTTTTGCCCCATCTAGCGGTCACCGGTGACCGCTAGAGCCCCAAATGGATACATTTGATTTGGGTAACGGTCACCGATGTCCTTTAGACACTCAAAAGTCACGTTTTTGGAGTGAATTTAAGCTTTTACGGTCATGTATGACCTTTAAAAGTGGACATTGCATCAAAACAGGGCTTTAATGGTCATGGATGACCGTTACGTGCAGGAGGTCCTTAACGTACAGGGTGTCCGTAGCGAGGCGCTAACTTCCGGCCCCGGCACTACACAAAGACGCCTGGTACTCCACAAAGACGTCGCGTAACGTTTACAAGCCGAATGCAGCCATAGGAGGCCCCTTGGCCCACATTGTTTGACCTCAATCGAAGGCAAGCGCTAACTTCTGTTTTGAGCATTTATTATGAACTGAAATAATTTCCTGGGATGATAGTGGTTTGTTTGGTTTTCATATCGACGGCGGTAAGCTTGGCAAGGGAAATATAATCCTCAAGCAGACGCTCCTCCATCTCCACTTCGCCGGACTCGACAAATACGCCGACACCCGCAACCGTCGCCTTGAATTCATAAAGCAGATCCATCATTCCCTGAATCGTTCCGCCCGCCTTCATGAAGTCATCGATAATAAGCACCCGGGATTGCTCCTTGAGTGCTCTGCGCGCCAGCGACATTGTCTGGATTCGCTTCGTGGAGCCGGAAACATAATTGATGCTTACGGCAGAACCTTCCGTTACCTTGTTGTCTCTGCGCACGATTACAACGGGAATATTGAGACAAGCCGCCGTTGCATAGGCAAGCGGAATGCCTTTGGTCTCAACCGTCATAATAACGTCGATTTTCCGGTCGGCAAATGCGGTTGCAAACATTCTTCCCACATCGGCAAGCAGATCCGGCTGTCCCAGCATGTCGGTCATATAGAGATAACCGCCGGGAAGCACCCGGTCCGGCTGCTCCAGCTTCTTGCAAATTTCCTTCATGATTTCAAGAGACAGAGACTCCCTCATCATAGGCATATATTTGACTCCACCCGCCGCACCCGCCAGCGTATGCAGTTCCCCTATTCCCTCTTCCTCGAATACTTCCTTAATGATTGCGAGGTCCTCGCTTATCGAAGATTTGGCCGATTGATAGCGGTCTGCAAATGCTGTTAGCGAAATTAACGTGTGGGGACGGGCCAAAAGGTACTGTGTCATTTCCACCAGCCTGGAACTCCGCTTCAACTTCTTCAACGCTTTTATCCCCCCACTAAATCCGAATATTATATTCACAATATAACATTTTTATACGGATTTAATCAAGGAAAACGTCATAACTATGTAAGCATTCTTACCACGTATACTTCTTTGCAAAATCCGCGTAACCCATTGTAAATACGCGGCAGCTTGGCTTCCTTGGAGACAAGACCAAAAACAGTTGGACCGCTTCCTGACATCAATACGCCATCTGCGCCCAGTTTAAGCATGCTCTCTTTGAGCTGAAGCACTTCAGGGTAATGCTTAAGCGTCACTGTCTCCAGCACATTGCCAAGCTGGCGGCACATGTCATTGAAAGAACCTTGCGCCAGTGCTTCCGTCATGCCGGCCATGCTAGGATGCCACTGAAGCTCGTTAGCACGCAGCTTCCCGTATACATCCGCTGTGGACACATTGATCGGAGGCTTGGCCAATACAACCCAGCATTGCGGCGGCGGTTGAATATGCTCCAGCTTCTCGCCCCGCCCTCTTGCGATGGCGGTTCCGCCGGTTACGCAGAAGGGGACGTCGGACCCAAGCTCAGCGCCAAGCTCGCACAGCTCGTCCTGCGGGATGCCCAATCCCCACAGCCGGTTCAAGCCGCGCAGCGTGGCAGCCGCGTCGCTGCTTCCTCCGGCAAGCCCTGCGGCAACCGGTATTTTTTTGTCCAAATGGATATAGACGCCTTTCCTGACGTCGTAACGTTCCTTGATCAGCCGTGCTGCCTGGAACGCCAAATTTTTTTCATCGAGAGGGATGTATCCTACCTGGCTCGATATAATAATGGTATCGCGCGGCAGCTCGGACATTTCAAGCCGATCCGCCAAATCCACCATTGTCATGATCATTTCGACTTCATGGAAGCCGTCTTCCCGCTTGCGCAGCACATCAAGCAGCAGATTTATTTTGGCAGGAGCCTTCTCGTATATTTTCATTCCGCTTATTCACCCGTTCATAAGAGGTATCAAGCCCCATTATAACAAAGGAACCGAAGAAAAGCGAAGAGAAGACAGCCTGCGGTTGCAAAGCTGCCTTCCGATCGTGGCTCTATTGGTCAAACCATTGCGAGGAACGCTTAAGACTGGCCTGGCTTCGATGCGGACTGCTCCGCGATCTGGATAGCCCGCTTCACCATATTGCCCGCATCTTTCGCCCTAATGCCGCCCCAACCTTCCTGCTCCACCGTATCGATGAAACCCAGGTCCTTCGCTAATTCGTATTTCAAATCCTCGGACATAACGCCTCGACGTCTGCGACCCATTTGAAATGACCTCCTGTCCAAAAGCGATTGGTGTATCCTAACGATTGAAATGCACCGGACTGCATCCGTAGTATGCGCCCCATCCCCTTCTCTCATTCCGTTCCCGCCAATTCCGGCGTTTCAACCGCAAAAACGGATTGAGCGCAAAAAAAAGGCGCAGATCCCGGTGATCTGCGCCAGCTTGCCTTATTGCGAAGGCTTACTTATATGAAGCTTACGTCCATCTAATGTTGAAGATAAGCGATACGAACTTGGCCCTCATCATTGCATACGGTCACTTCAACGGATTCCGTTAGAATGTCTGCATAGCTGTAGGAAACGCGCTTGAAGGCGTGCTGCTCCTCATCCAGCTTGACAATGAAGACAGAAGGGTAGGTTTCTTCCAACGTGCCGGTGCGTTCAATGGTTTTACGACGACCGCCGTTTGCTCTCAAACGAATTCTGGAACCAACATGAGCTTCCAAACTGCGTTTTATATCCAATAGCGCATTTTTTGCCATTGTTGACTACCACCTCTTTCCTTGTCCATTATAACCAAAGAAGGAGGGTTTGTCAAATAAAACAAAATATTATATCAGTCCGCTATTTATTTTGTCAACGGTGTTTTCGCCTTTTTTTTAAAATCCTATGCCAATGACGCTAGTTTTCTGTAATTCCGCCTAAATTATACATGTAATTTCTAGGTTGCCTTTGGTTTAGGCAGGCCTACCCGGAACCTTCCCAGGGATTCGATTCCGCCCACGCCATCAATTCCGCTGATCGTTCCATGAATAACCTCTGGCAAATTGATGGTATCACGAATCGGCGTCAGACTCGCCTTAATGGCGATATAGACGGGGTCCAGCGCATGAATCAAAATACGGCCCGGCGAGCTTGCAAAATTGGAGCCTGCCTGCAGCAGCGCTTCAAAATGCGATTGGCAAGCGCCGGCGATCACAATAAGGCCGTCCCTGTTTTTTTCGTATTCGCGAGCAACACGAACAGCATTCACAAAATTTTGTGAATTTTTGTAGTTGGTGAGGTTGTAGAGCTCGCCTGGAGCTCGATGCTTCAACACTCCGTCATGCCCCGTAATAACCACGATGTCGGGCCTTGTCTGAGGAAGCAAACGGTAAAGCACATCCGCCATTTGCGACTCATGCAAATAGAGACCCTGCGCCGGTACGCCCATGGTATTGTAGAGCTGCATGCTTTTTTTGAGATAATTGTTGTCTCCGTCCAGATGAAGCACCCGGCCCGGCATTTCAAAATAGGAGGCATCGGTCTGAGGCCGCATGCGCTCGTCGGCCGTTACGGCCATACGTTCTTTTACCGTGTGCATTTTTTCAAGTGAATCCTTCACCTTGATCCGCACCTGCTGCACCGCTCTCGTCGATTCAGGATCGCTTACGGTCGACAGGTCAGGAATCGGAGCATCCGCCAGCAGACGGTAGTCCGTGCCTTTCAGAAGGGCGAATTGGGTTCGGATGGCTTCAACACGGAACAATACGTCACCGCCATACGATTTGCGGACGACCAGGTCCCCTTGCTTCATACGTCTATCACCTCTTCGTCTATCCTATGGGCAGATGGCGTGAATGGTGAGACTTTTTGCAAGGTCTTATCTTCCCCAGCCTTTCTCCAGCAAGCTGCGGCTGAGCAGAGCAAATTCCTCCAGCGACAAGGTTTCCCCGCGGCGGCTCGGATCAATGCCGATATCGTGCAGCATCGCGTTTAGCGCTTCCCGGTTCTCCTTGCCGCATAAAGCGGTCAAATTGTTGGCAAGCGTCTTGCGCCGCTGCGCAAAGCTGGCTTGGACGACAGTGAAGAAATGATTCTCATCCGAGACGTCCACGGCTGGTTTGTCCCGCAGTGTCAGCTTGATCACCGCTGAATCCACGTTAGGCTGCGGGATAAAGACCGTATGCGGCACGGTGCAGACAAGCTGAGGCACGCAATAATACTGCACAGCCACGCTAAGGCTGCCGTATTCCTTGCCTCCCGGCTTTGCAGCCATGCGCTGCGCCACTTCCTTCTGGATCATCACGACAATATGCTTCAGTGGCAGACGTTCCTCCAGAAGCTTCATCAAAATAGGCGTAGTGACGTAATAAGGAAGGTTGGCGACAACACTGACCCCATCCACTCCTTGAAAATGCTCACGGAACAATTCCGCCAGATCCAGTTTCAGCACATCGCCATGCACGACATCCACATGCGGCTCATCAGCCAGCACATCGTTTAGAATCGGCAAAAGGCGCTGGTCGATCTCAACCGCCACAACGCGGCCTGCCGCATCGGCCAGGCGACCCGTCAACGCGCCGATGCCGGGGCCGATTTCAAGCGCGCCTTTGCTTTTGTCCAGTTCCGCGGCGGCAACGATATTGTTAAGCACATTGCCGTCGATCAGAAAATTTTGCCCCAAGCTTTTTTTGAAGGAAAATCCGTACTTTGCAATGATTTCTTTAGTTCTCTTGGGCGTACCCACTTCCGCCGCCGATTGTGACGGAGATGATTTCCCGATCTTTCCCGCATCGCCATTCATCTATTTGTGATCCTCCCATGCCGCATCCATCTCATGAAGTGCAGCCAAAAATTCATCCTTTGAAATGCGGAAGCTTGTACAACGTTTAAAAAATTGCTTCCCGTTGCAATAGCCGATGCCAAGCAGCTTGCCCATTCGCAGCCGGCGTTCCGCCGCTTGCTCGTGCACGATCAGCCCCGCATCCATCAGATCTCCCCAGTCCACCTCGCCGGCAACCTCGGCCGTTTCCGTCCGCAGCTCGGAGAGAGCCTTCCGAATGGCTTCAGGGCTGGCATTTTCGATGCCAATATCGCCTTTGTACTCCGCCTGCTCCTGCGGCAAAAAAGCATGCTTGCAGCCCGGCGCATGCCGCGCGACAATTTTGCGGATTCTTTCTCCCGCATGATCGGGATCCGTAAAAATAATAACTCCCCGTCTTTCGTTGGCCAAAGCAATCCGGCGCAGCACCGATTCTCCGATAGCCGATCCGTTTGTTTCAATTGTATCTGCATCAACAGCGCGTTTGATCGCCGCGGTATCATCCTTGCCTTCCACCACAATGATTTCCTTGATCATGGCGTATTATCCTCCATTCCGAGCCTTTGAACAAGCAAAAAGAAGAGGCGGCGCCTCTTCTTGAATCTAGGGCGTGTCTGAAAACTCGCTCAAGGGCATCTATCACCGCCTTTTCGCCCCCTGCTGCGTTACTTTTCCTTGACTTACCCCCGGTAAGCCTTCGAAAAAGCGCCTTGCATGGAACAAAAATTCGGAAATATCTGCTCCTTGCGGAGTCTTCAGACACACCCTACCATATTCTGCTGCTGATTGCGAATGCCAACATCCTAACTGGATGTTGGCTTATTCGGTCCAAGAATGTACACGGTATAGCCGGACTTCCTGCCGAACTTGTTCGCTTTGCTTTCGCTTTCGAAATAAACATCTATTTTGTTGCCTTTAATCGCACTGCCCGTATCCTCTGCCCGACGGAAACCTATGCCTTCAATGTAAACCCACCAGCCCATGGGTACGACTTTGGGGTCGACCGCAATCGTTCTTCCTTCCTGAACCTTGGTTCCGGACGCCGTAATGCCGTATTGCGGATGATCCTCGTCTTTGCCCGTAGAAGCAACTCCAGCGGAATATGCCGTTAGAGTTACACTTTCGAGCACCTTTTTCGCCTTAAAGGTTACATCGCCCTTCGTAACCGTCGCAACGCTTGGACTGTTGTTAGACAGCACCGTTACTTTTGGTTCAGGCTTTTTCGTGCCAACTGCTACAATCTGGTCGACAACTGCCGTTTCGACAACCTCGCTGATGCTTTGGCTGGCGACAAGCACGCCATCTTCGTATTTTTGCTCAAAGCTTTCAACCACGACGCCTTCTTTGCCTGACTGGACCACCTTTTCCTTGCCTTGTTCCAGATTAGGGTCGTTTTTCTTCACGATAGAGAAGGGTACGTTTTTTTCCTGCTTTGACACCTTGGTATCTACGCGGACAACCGTTACCGTTTCATTCGCCTCCAGGCTATCGGTAAGCGGAGGTGTTACTTTATCATCATTGCGCAGGGATAGATTGACCTCGCCTATCGCCGCTTGTACTGTCTTCTCTGTCGTGTACACCGTTAATGTCTTGCCGTCTGCTTTTACAATTACCGGTATCGCTTGATCCACCACGATACGGTCACCATTCTTTATAGGGGAATTAAGTGGGACTGACACCTCGTCGTGTGGTCCTATTGTAATAGCTTGTTCATCCAGTAGGCGTTGTAGAACCCATTGCTTTGTTTTCACAACGGTTTCTTGTCCGTTCACTACTACGGATACGCTTTTCACCGCGGTTCCGTACAACAACACCAAAAACATGAAAGTCATAGCGATTGAGATTACTGCACTCAAAATAATCAAACGCAAGTTTCCATGCTTCCATCGCATTGCGAAAGTCATGCTGGATGATCGTTGCCCATGGGTGTCCTTAAATTGGATTAAGCCCACTACTTCGGTCCTCCTTCATAGCCCCGCCGCCAAGTGTTACGCATGTTACAACTGACGCGACTATAATCAAATTGGCGCGCTAGCGCGCTCTTCCGTATAGCAGAGTTCTCTCACCCCCTGTTCCATCCCTATGACGACGATTGATTGTTTATTCAAACTTGGGGGCTGGTCGTCGTTCGGGAGGTTCTTGGGGCGACATCCCAATGGGCAGCATCGGGAAGCAATCGAGGGGAGAGTTATGGGGTTAAACCAGTCTGCTATACTGGAAATGGAATACAAAAGGTAAAGCTCTGATTTGAATCATACCTTCATCAGAGCCTTGTTGTAAAGAACCGATAAAATGCGATTTAACCGAAAAAAGCGGGTTAACTTTGAAAAAATCAAGGAATTGGCCGATAAAAATCAGTTTTTTTGCGCGAAAGGTCTTTATTTCTCCCTCTTTGACCGACTTTTACTCAATACCAAAACATTTTTTTCCGTTTTCGGTCGTAATCCGGCCCAATTCTTCGACCGATATCCCCTTAATTTCGGCTGCCGCCTCTGCTACAAACGAGACGTAGGAGGACTCATTTCTCTTCCCTCTAAATGGGTTAGGTGTCAAATATGGGGAATCTGTTTCGATCAAAAGACGATCTAAGGGAACGCTTGCAAGAGCTTCCTTTGGTACCCTGGCATTTTTGTAAGTAACTGGTCCTCCAAACGAAATATAGAAATTCATATCCAGGCATATTTTTGCGGTTTCCGGACTTCCGGAGAAGCAATGCATAACGCCTCCCACTTCCTCCGCTTTTTCCTCACGCAATATACTCAAAATATCCTCATGAGCATCCCGATTATGAATCACGATTGGTTTGCCTATTTTACGCGCTAGCCGAATTTGCTGCCGGAACACCTCATGCTGCACCTCTTTGGGCGATGTGTCCCAATAATAATCCAGCCCGATTTCGCCAATCGCCACCACTTTAGGATGTCGGCAAAGCTCCTCTATCCAGATCAGGTCCTCAGGCGTCATATGGATGCTCTCCACCGGATGCCAGCCAACCGCGGCATAAATAAAATCATATGTCTCCGCCAATTTCATCGTTGTAGGAATCGTTTCGCGGTCAAAGCCGATGTTGACCATCAGCTCCACGCCCGCTTCCCGGGCGCGCATAATGACAGCTTCCCTATCATCATCGAATTTATGGGAATCCAAGTGAGTATGTGTGTCGAACAGCACAGCCATGTTATCCATTTCTCCTTTATAGAGGTTGTTCTCACTTTAATTTAGGTGTAAAGCTTGAATTATTTTTTCGGGCAAAAGGTGTTTATGAAGCAATAAAGGTTCCTCTGGAAAATAGAGACGGTATTCGCCTTGATGCAGCCCTGTAATGGAACGAACGATGTCGGATTTCATGGAAATTTCGCTAATGCCGCCTTCACGATCCAGCAACAAAATCGGAGCTTTTCCACCCTTTTCTCCCTTTTTCTGATCCGGCCTGTATACATCGTAAGGAAGGTCGAAGGGATAATCAATCTCCATATGATAGGTCGGATCGAGGCCGATAGACGGCATCAGCCCCGCAAGCTCGGACAGCCACGTTTCATCGGGATGATCAATGGTTACATATTTATATAGCTTTCGGTTCAGGAAGCGCCAGCACAGATTGCTCAACAATCCATCCTCCTCCTGGCACCATTCGGCAAATGCGCTTTGCGCCAAAGCCTCGTCAAGCTTCAAATAATCCTGCAGATCGAGACTATTGTCGAGCAGATGCTTAAGCGGCTTCGACATCCAGGAGAAAGTGTATCCTTCCTGGTTCAACTGCTGCGCCCGACGGAAAATTTGCCTCAGTATAATTTCGGAGCTTCGCGTTACCGGGTGAAAATAAATTTGCCAATACATCTGATAACGCGACATCAAATAATGCTCCACCGCATGCATGCCGCTTTCCTTCACAACGATTTGGTCGCGATTTGGACGAAGGACGCGAAGAATTCGCTCCAGATCGAATGTACCGTAGTTTACGCCGGTAAAATAAGCGTCCCGTAACAAATAATCCATACGATCCGCATCCATCTGGCTGGATATTAGGCTGACCACAATCGGCTTTGGATATGTTTTGGAGATAACGCCCGCTACCTGACTCGGGAACTCCGGGGACACTTTTTTGAGCACCGCATTAATCTCTGTATCTCCAAGCAAAATATTGCATGTCCATTGTTCATGGTCCGTGTCGAAAATGTCCTCCAGAGAATGAGAGAAGGGACCATGTCCCACATCGTGAAGAAGCGCCGCGCATAAGGAAACGAGCCTTTCTTCGACAGGCCAGTCGGGATATCCGTTTCTCTCGAATTGCGAAATAATGCGACGCGTAATTTCGTATACGCCCAGCGAATGGGAAAAACGGCTGTGCTCGGCTCCATGAAAGGTCAAATAGGTTGTTCCGAGCTGCCGGATTCGACGCAAGCGTTGAAATTCTTTCGTATTAATAAGATTCCAGATCGTTTCATCCCGCACATAAACATAATGGTGAACGGGGTCTTTAAATACTTTTTCTTCCGATAATGGTTTCTTCATTCTATCATCTCCTTTGTTCATATTTTCGACACAATTCTAAGTGGTAGTGTCGAATAATGTCGTAATTTAGTTTCCAAAATGTCGAAGCTGTTGTATTCTATTACAGAACGAATCAAGCTCGATGTTCCTGAAAACGGTGTAAGCACGCTGTTTTATGAGAATTTTCTAGGTTGACTGTTTTGGGAAGAGTTGGTATTATAGTAACATAGAATCTACAAAGAATGTCGAATCGTGACGAATAATATTTTTGAGAGGATTGATAAACAATGATGAAATCCACCGGTATTGTCCGTAAAGTTGATGAGCTTGGACGCGTTGTTATTCCAATTGAATTGCGCCGTACGCTGGGCATCGGCGAAAAAGATGCACTTGAAATTTATGTAGACGGCGAGCGCATCATGTTGAAGAAATATGAGCCTGCATGCATCTTCTGTGGCAACGCAGAAAACGTTTCCTACTTCAAAGGAAAAATTGTTTGCCATATTTGTTTATCAGAAATGCCTACTCCTGTGACAAAATAAAAAAAATCGGTTATAATCAATTTATACCTACTTGTTAATTCTAACCTTTTTATACTCCTTGATGCCTTCCTAGCTAGAACCCGGCCAGGAAGGTCCTTTTTTTTTCATTGAAAATCGAACTTTTTGAATCTCGCAATTAGCGGTTTACTTCATTATATACATCCCGCTTCGACATTCCGCGGTCAATGGCCGTCTGCTTAATCGCTTCCTTGCGGCTCATCGTGTTTTCATAATGTGTGACATGCGATTCCAGATCAAGAGCCTCCCACCAAGCGTTTCCTTCAGCATCCTGATTTCCTTCTTCTTCTCCCGCGCCTTCCATCACGATACAAAATTCACCCTTGGGTTCATGCTCGCCAAACCATTGTATAGCTTCCGAAATGGATCCGCGAAGCACTTCCTCATGCCGCTTTGTCAATTCACGCGCAACCGCAATTTGACGATCGCCCACAACATCCAGCATATAAGCAAGCGTCTTCGTAATACGGTGTGGCGATTCATATAACAGAACAGTTGCCTGCACACGTCCAAGCTTCTCCAGTTGCTTCTGGGCCGATTTTTTGTCTCTGGGCAGAAAACCCGCAAACAGGAATCGCTCCGTTGGCAGCCCGGACATAATTAATGCCGACAAAGCTGCATTGGCTCCCGGGACAGGAATAACCGCGATCCCCTGCTCCGCCGCATCGCGTACCAGGTCAGCGCCAGGATCCGATATCGCTGGCAAACCGGCATCGCTGACCAATGCAATATTTTTTCCTTCTATTAATAAGCGTATGAGTTCTGGTCCGCTCGCCGACTTATTATGCTCATGATAACTGACCAGCCGCGTATGGATTTCAAAATGCGTCAACAGCTTTCGAGTTTGCCTTGTATCCTCCGCAGCAATCATATCGACTTCCTTCAGAATACGAATGGCACGAAAGGTCATATCCTCCAAATTCCCGATAGGCGTTGCTACAAGGTATAGCTTGCCCGCTCCGCCCTCATGGCTTCCTGATTCATTTCCGGCGTAGCTTTTTTGTACGTTCATACAATTTGCACTCCTTCATCGTTATACACCATAATCGGGGGCAGGAGCCTAATATCCGGTTTCCCGTCACGGCTCGCTTCAATCAAAATCATATTGGCTTCCGATCGGGAATTGGGGTGAACAAACTGAATACGTTTGGGCTCCAGCCTCCATTTACGCATCGTTTCAACGATATCCAGCAGACGGGAAGGACGATGTACCATATACAACTTGCCGCCTGGACGCAGCAAACGACTGCAGGCTTGGACCAGTTCTTCCAGACTGCAATGAATTTCATGGCGCGCGATGGCATAATGCTGATTTTCGTTTTTATCTCCGCTTGTCACGGGCATATAAGGCGGGTTGACGGTAATCGCGTCATAAGCCCCATTCCCAGCAATAGCGGGATATTGCCGCAAATCCTGCTCCAGCACATTTATTCGCTCCTGCAGACCGTTCAACTCTACGCTTCGCCTGGCCATATCCGCAAGACGGGGTTGAATTTCGATCGCATCAATCCGGGCGTTTGTTTTTGCTGTAAGCAAAATAGGAATGACCCCATTGCCCGTACATAAATCCGCAATGCGGCCTTGTCTGGGCACGTTTGCAAAACGGGAAAGCAATACCGCATCCAACGAAAAGCTGAATACTTCCTTGCTTTGAATAATCCGAAATCCCGTATCCATCAACAAATCGTCAATTCGCTCTCCCGGTGCAAGGATATGCTGCGACTCCTGCGACATTCTTGATCTCTCCTTTTGGATAATGAAAAAACCTCTAGCGAAGCCTCTCGAAGATGAGCGACCGCGTTTAGAGGTTGGTGTAAAAGAACCGCCCTCAGGACGGTCCTTTCAATACTAAATCGGCTTACTTATTTAAGAAAGACAGACAAAACAGACAATCCCCTTCTGTTCGAAGGTGTCCGTAATACACATTGCAAATATGGAAGCCTTCATGATACAACCGGGTCAGGTTATCATGTCCTTCTCCAACGGCTACGGAATCATCCTGAACTGCTGCTGGTTCATCAGCAGCAACCGGCGCCGTTTCAAGCTGATGGCCGGCTGCCAATTGAACTTCGCGTTCGGCTGCCGTTTCGCGCTTGAATACTTGTCTCAGTTGATGATTCTCGATGCTGAGCCGTTTGTTCTCTTCCAGCAGCTCTTTTACCTTCTGCTTGAGAGCGCCAAATTCGGCATGAAATGATCCGACCCGATTATCCAACTCATCCATCTGAACAAAAATATCTCTCTTCTCCAAGTCCCCACCCCAGAGCTTCAGCCCTGCCGCCGCTACTTGATTACGACATCATCCAGCGGCAGTTCTTTTGGTTTGCCCGGCACATCGAACAACTGCACATAAACGGATTTTGAGGAAGCATTAATGCCCGTCACTTTGCCTTCACCATAAGAGGTAATGACGATTTTACCAATGGCCGGCAGTTCCTCACGTACGCTTTCGTAATTGTCATGCTCATATTTCAAGCAGCACATCAAACGCCCGCATAATCCCGATATTTTGGTTGGATTTAGCGATAAGTTCTGATCCTTCGCCATCTTGATGGACACAGGCTCAAAGTCGCCTAACCAGGAAGAGCAGCAAAGCACTCTGCCGCAAGGTCCGATGCCGCCAAGCATCTTCGCCTCATCCCGCACGCCGATCTGGCGAAGCTCGATCCGGGTCCGGAATACGCTGGCCAAATCCTTAACCAGCTCGCGGAAGTCAACTCTGCCCTCCGCCGTAAAATAAAAGATAATTTTGTTGCGGTCAAACGTGAACTCAACGTCAACCAGCTTCATCCGCAGCTGATGACTCTTGATCTTGTCCAGACAAGTCGTAAATGCCCCCTTGGCAGCTGAACGATTCTCCTCTACCACCTGGGCATCACTATCGCTGGCAATGCGTATCACTTTCTTGAGAGGGAGTACAACATCCGATTCACCGACTTGCTTCTGTCCCACCACCACTTTACCGTATTCGATTCCGCGGGCAGTCTCAACAATAACATGCTGCTCTTTGTCCACGGGATGTTCGACCGGATCAAAGTAATAGATCTTGCCCGCTTTCTTGAAGCGGACACCGATGACATTATACAAGGATTAGCCCTCCTGTAGATTTACCATTAATTGCTCCATCGCCAGTTGGGGCGCCACATTGCTCCGTATGCGCTTGCCGGCTTCCAACACATGCTCCATACAGGATACCCAGCCCCCGAACGAGCGATTGTAAGCATGACTGCTTATCCATTCCAACTGATCTATAAAAACAATCTTGTCCCGCCTGCCGGCTTGGAACTGTGTCAAATCTTTAAACCAAAGCATTAAAAGCGAAAGCAGCAGACTGACATGTTGCCCCATGTCTTTTTTGGATAACTGCTGCTGGATGGTGACCATCGCCGCGGTGAATCGGGTTATGCTCTCCTTGCCTAATTGTATCACTAGGTTTCGGATTTCTGCAAACTCATTCTGACCAATGATTTCTCTTGCTCCGGTTATTCCGGAGGATAAATGAACCGCCGCCCTGGCCAGCAGAGGAGGCGCACCTTCCTGAACCAGCTGCTCCAGAATGGTGTCGGGAGGAAGCGGCAGAAACGGCACCCACTGCGTTCTGGAGCGAATCGTGGGCAATACCGCTTGTCCGTTATCCGTAATCAGAATGCCGACGATTTGGGCAACGGGTTCTTCCAGAAATTTAAGCAAGCTGTTGGCTGCCTGCAAGGTCATTTTTTCCGCGCCTTCCATAATGTACACAGCCCGCTCCGACTGGGTGCTGCGATAGGACAACTTCCGTTGAAGCTCCCGAACCTGGTCGATTTTGATGCTTTGCCCGTCTGGAACGATCTTGATCAGATTAGATTGGTTGCCATGATGAAACTTGCGGCATTCCAGGCATTCTCCGCAGGCCTCCCAGCCGCCGGCCGTACAAAACAGCGATTCTGCAAAAGCTTCCGCGATCGCCATTCTCCCGCTTCCCGCCGGTCCGTTAAACAGATAGGCATGAGATATTTTATCGTTCCGCAGCGCATGCTCCAATATGCGAAGCGCCTTCCATTGGCCGCCGGATTGCGCCAGTTGCTCCAAGCCCATAACCTTGATCCTTACCTTTCTTCTCTTCTCCGTCTTTCACGTCAAAACAGCAAATTAATAAGAATCCCGCGTATTTCCCCGATTTTATGAAGAAGGTCTATTCGGCCCTGCTCGCTTTCCAGCAGCTCCTCCGCCATGGACAAAAGCTGGTCGTCGATCTCATCAAGCAGTTTATATCGTTTGACACGTCCGCGGCGGTCAAACCCCCGAACTTCCTTGAGCCCGACGCCGCGTCTCATGGTGTCTTCCAGAAACTTTTTCACCATTTGGCGGTAAAGCTTCAGTTCGCGAACCGTCATTAGCTTGGAGAGTCTCTCTCCTTGCTTATGAATATCCATCAGCTTCTGCTGCAGCTCTTCCTGCGTCCGCTGTGCGTCCTGTTGGACCATCACATCGGCAAAGTTAACGGGCTGAACCGGTTTTGCCGTTTGATCGGTTGAAGTCCTATTTTGTCCCAAAAGCCTCGGGCCATGATCAACTCTCATATTTACTCACGCCCAATCAGAAATGTTCAAAGCGTTCAACAGGAAGTACAAATACAGCGGCGCCGCCAATCTGGACCTCCACAGGGAACGGAATATAGGAATCCGTTGAACCGCCCATCGGCGAAACAGGCGTCACCAGTTGATCTCTCACCTTGCAGTTTGCTCCGATGACTTGAAGCACCTCATGCACGCGCTCGTCCTCGATTCCGATCAAAAACGTTGTATTGCCTGCCCTCAGGAAGCCGCCTGTACTTGCAAGTTTAGTGGCCCGGAAGCCTTCGCGCACAAGCGCGTTTGACAATCGATTGCTGTCTTTGTCCTGTATCACTGCAATTACTAATTTCATGGTCGTTCCCTCCTATGGTTTGGTATGGCTATTGACTGTTATTGACTGGACGCGGCTGCTTAGTCCGGGAGCTTAAAACTGTTTATGGTTAAAGGATTTGACGTTTAACCCGTAATTCCTTCCAACCTGGTCTCCACAAGGCGCAGAACTTGGCGATATACCTCTTCCTTACTCTGTTCGGCGTTAACTTCGACGATCCGGTCCGGATAACGTTGGAGCAGAATCCGGTAGCCTTCACGAACCCGCTCGTGAAAGGTGATTTTCTCCAGGTCAAGACGATTGATTTCACGTTCTGCCGACTCCTGAATTCTTCTCAGTCCAACTTCAGGAGAAATATCCATATAAATTGTAAGATCCGGCATCACATTGTTTATGGCAAAATGGTTAATGCTCCAGATCTCATCCATTCCGATGCCTCGTGCATGTCCCTGGTAAGCAAGCGAACTGTCGACGAAGCGATCGCAAAGCACGACTTCTCCCCGCTGCAGAGCCGGAATCACTTTCTCCACTAAATGCTGCCTACGTGATGCAGCGTACAGCAACGCTTCGGTTCGGGCATCCATCGTTATATGCTCACGGTCGAGTATGACGGAACGGATTTTTTCCGCAATGGGAATCCCTCCGGGCTCTCGGGTAAGCATTACGCTTCTGCCCGCTTCCTGCAGCTTATGCGCCAGCTTTTCAAAAAGTGTGGTTTTGCCCGCGCCTTCGCCGCCTTCTATTGTAATAAACCATCCTCTGTTCAATCTTCGGTTCCCCTAACTCGTAGAGACTGTTCAAAAAGCCCGCGTGGGTCTTTCCGATCACGCACTCTTAGGATTATGCTTGTTCTTATTGTAGCAAAGGCCTACCGTAACGACAATGAAAGTTTGTCATAATGGCGCGGCTTTTGAAGCATATTTCAATTTTTTTCTTCTATTAATATAGATATCGTTCTCATTGTCTCGTCAACAGCTCCCTGGAATTTCGCACCATCTGCAGCCAGCCTTGTAATTTCCAAGGCAATCGCTTCGGAAATGACCTCTCCTTGGTAGAGCAATGGGATGCCAGGCGGATAAGGAACAACCATTTCTGCCGATATTCGGCCTGCTGCTTCATTCAGTGACACCCTGGCTGTCTGAGGCCCTGCAGCATCTACAATCTCCCGCGAAAACAACACCGGCTTGCTTATGCCAACCCCTTTTTCAGCTATATAGCCTTCTTTTGCAGTTATATACCCTTCTTTTGTAGCTATAAACCCTTCTTTTGCAGCAATAAACCTTTCTTTTTCAGCTATAACCCCTTCCTTTTCAGCTGCTTCTGTTCGCGAACCCATCAATTGTTCCGACTTATAGCGCAAATGAATTTCTTCTATCGTCTTTTTGAGTACATGGAGTGTTTCTTCCGTCATACCAATGCCAAAAATGAGCAGCGTATAGTCAGAATTGGACATTTCCGCCCAGCATTGTCCTCGCTCCAGCTCCCGCTGCAGCTCAAATCCCGTCAATCTACCCGATGCATCATACAGCAAAATCCTCAAGGGATCGTATTGCAGCCTATCCCTGTAATGGTCCAGAAGCTTTTCCGATCTAATTCCCGCTTGACCCGATGAATCGCTCATTCTGACCATACCCGATTGTTGTTCCAGTGGCTCCCCCATTCTAGCTTTTCCTGCTTGGGTAGGTGATTCACTCGTATTGGCTAATTCTTCTTGAGCGAGTAATGCATTCGTTCTGACTAGTTCTTCTTGAGCCAGTAATTCACTCATTCTAGCTAGCCCTGCTTGAGTAGATGATTCACTCGTTCTGGTTAGTTCTTCTTGAGCTGGTAGTGCTCTCGTTCTCACTTGTTCTTCTTGTACGCGTGGCTCGTACGCTCTGATCATTCCCGCTTGCTCCTGGAGCCAACGTTTAAATTTTTTAGCCGCATCTATAGCACTTTGAAATAAGGCTGGACCAGCCGCATCGATCATAGCCCGGGAAATATCGAGAGAAGCCATAATAGGAAATGAGGGACTAGAGCTCTGAATCATGGACAAATATTGCTTTAGTTTTCCCCGGTTCAAATAATCTCCCTGCAAATGCAGCATTGCTCCCATCGTTAAGGCAGGCAATGTTTTGTGAGCGGATTGAATAACTGCATCTGCTCCTGCCGCGATTGCAGAGCCAGGGAACTCAGGATGCAGACCGTAATGGGCGCCATGGGCTTCGTCGACAAGCAACGGTATGCCATGGTCGTGGCAAATTTTCGCATAGGATGCAAGATCGACCCCCATACCGTAATAGTTTGGATTGCTCAAAAATACAGCCTTGGCATCAGGGTACTGATCAATTGCGGCTTCAACCAACTCAGTCGAAGGAACGGTGGCAAGCGCGCTTGTTCTCTCATATTCAGGGTTCAGGAAGACAGCTTTTGCTCCTGCCAGCTTTAAACCATGAATCACGGATTTATGTACATTGCGCTGCACTAGGACAAGGTCGCCCGTTCCGCATGCGGCCAGCAGCATACCTATATTTCCTGCAGTACTTCCCCCAACCAGAAATAACGTCTCATCTGAGCCAAAAGTTTCCGCAGCAAGCTGCTGAGACTCTGCAATGCAAGCCTCGGGATGGTGAAGATCATCGGTGGAAGATAGTTCAGTCAAATCAATATCCATCACATTCAGGAACAAATCCTGCAAACCTTCCACCGACTTCAGCCCATTTTCTATGCCATATTGAAAAGCCCGGCCTCCATGATGACCAGGTACATGAAAGCTAACCGGATTACCGTCTCTATGGCGAACCAGCGCTTCGTAAAGCGGAGCTTTTATTTTTGCCATGATTCTATAATTCCTTTCAGTTGGTACTCAAATGAATATAGATGTATAAGGATGAATATCTCCATTGTATCGAAACAGCTTCTTCCCCGTAAACGAAAAAAAGAGCAGCCTTTGCTCCAAGGCCGCTCAAGCATTCTTTTCCATAAAAAGCTGCTTCATCTGATTAATAAAAAATGGATATTTGGCATCCTTCACATCAGTATGAACCATTTCTGTTTCACAGCCATTGCAGATAAAACCCAGCACAATTCGAATTCCTTCGCCTTCGGCTTTATGCTCTCCGCATATGCTGCACCGGTAAACATGATGATTTTCCACCATCATCACCTGCTTTCTGCCGCCATTTTCCTATACCTACTATTATGACACTTATTCTAGTGAAATATACTTGTTTCATAATGGATTTCAAATATTTATATATGGTATGCGCCATATGGGCAATTGGTGTATCCACGAACCATGGAAATATTAGTTGATGGGTATAACTTGTCCCGTTTAAAGAGCATTTTCATTCAAACTAATTCACCAATTCCCTCTTTTTGCCGATATAAATAAATGAACAATCAAGCAGGAGGGCATTGTCATGAAGCGATCTTTATCCGATCAAAAAGATGCTACGATCTATCAATATCAGCTAATTAAACGCATTCTTATTAAACCTGAACTTGTCATCAGCCATTCCATCATCGCATTCATTTTCTTGGGAGCCCAATTCCTTGTCTATGATATGGACGGTTTATTCTCTTGGCTATTTGGCTTCGCTGCTATTCAATTACTTCATATTATTATTATCCTATTAACCTTTATTTCGGTCACCGAAGCAACCGATCGCCAGTGGTCTTGGCGTATTAGTCCGCCTTGGATAGGTTTCAAGCCAATCAATGACATCACCTTGCTTATTTTCCGTCGTGTTCATCGACATCTGTTTTGGTTGGGCATATGCGTAATCGCCGTTCTTTACCCCTGGATCGGTCCATCGCTGTTTATTAGCCTAATTTGCTGGCATGTCTGGGTCATTGTACCGAGACTGATGATTTCGTTCGCCTTTCGCAAACAACGGAAAGACGGCGTATTACGGCTGCAGATGAGAGAAGCTTCTTATTACCATCGCTAGGCTTGTATCCATCATAACAAATCAATTACCATAGCTGGAATGGACTACTTAAAACTTATCGAACATCTCACCACATGAGCTGAGCAGAACAATAGCAGGACAAGAAAATCAACTCCATTGGCGAATCAAAATGCTCATTATGCTAATTAATTTGTAATGGTCATCCATGACCGTTAGCCAGCCATATCGTGATAAATTGAATTTCTAACGGTCAAATCCGTCCATTAGAAGCCAGAAACGCCGATTTTTCATCAAATGTGATCGCTAACGGTCACATTTGACCATTAAAACATGCAGAGTGTGTAATTCACCCCTCTAACGGTCAAAAACGTCCGTTACAAAACCAACCACAAACAAAACACAATCCGACCAATTGCAGAACGCACATGCTTACAAACCATCAAACCGAAAAACCAACAAACCGAACAACTGACGAATTGACAAATCGACAAATTGACAAACCGACAAACTGACGAACGAACAAACTGACGAACGGACAAATTGACAAACTGACGAATGGATCAACTCACAAAATGACTAACTAACTATAGTTTTTTGCAAAGAAACTTTAAACGATAACAAAACGAAGAAACGCCCTACAATACCTATAATAGCCGCATATTCACACGAATCCCATCCACTATATCTATCATCGCTCTGCTACCCTAATATACTCCTATAGGTTTTAGTTCTGTTGTGCTCTTTAGCTCCGTTATGTATATTAGCGGCGCAGTTTGCATTTTAAAATTTTAAATACATAAGCTTACTTAACCCCAACCGAAACAGCCTGTCGCAGATGATTGCAACAGGCTGCTTGAGTTTGACATTGGCCATTCCGCACCGGTTGAAGAAGCTTCCTCGATATATCCCCTTAACGGGTCATGCAAAGGCATTTGTCTGTAACGGACATCCATGTCCGCTAGCCCGCCAAAAATCAACACATTCATATTCTAATGGTCACATTTGTCCATTAGAGAAAAAAATCAACGATTATGAGCCTAATTCGATCGCTAATGGCCATTGATGACCGTTAAACTTCCTAAAATGCGGAAAATGACCTTCTAACGGTCACGGATGACCGTTACACTTCTATCGGCACCAATAAATCACCGTCTGAATTTACCTCTAAAGTCGGGCAATCTTCATTGGGTGACTTTGATCAGAGGTCCAGACACTCTTCAATCCATGGTTTAGACACTTTTCGATCAATAGTTCAGACAATCTTCGATCACCTATCCCCTTGGGAAAGGAAACGTCGTGGGAGAGGAAACGTCGCAGGAGCACCTCGGATGACCTTGATCCGAAACAATCCCTCAAACAACAAAAAACCTGCCGCAGTAATCTGCGACAGGCTGTTTGTGCTTGGCGACGTCCTACTCTCCCAGGACCCTGCGGTCCAAGTACCATCGGCGCTGGAGGGCTTAACGGTCGTGTTCGGGATGGGAACGCGTGGTTCCCCTCCGCCGTCATCACCAAACGGTGTTGCTCGATGATTCTGTCTCCTGAATAACTTCAGAAAAGACACAACCCTAATCGTCAAGGTTTTGTACCTTGAAAACTGGATACGAAAGAGTGCTTCACGTGTACTTTAACTGGTTGCTTGACGCTTGTATGAGCAATCAAGTCTAATAGGATAAGCCCTCGACCGATTAGTATTCGTCAGCTCCACACATTGCTGTGCTTCCACCCCGAACCTATCAACCTCGTCGTCTTCA
>NZ_JBTOLL010000011.1:0-1781 GCF_054551715.1 Paenibacillus sp. CAU 1782
TTTATCCGTAGATGCATAAGCGCGTCCGCTTCCGATATGCGCTCCATCGCCGTGCAGGGCTCTTTGTTTTCTCCACCCCTGCAACGTATGGTAAGGCACGCCTAATTGATCGGCGGCTTTCTTGGGACCAATCTCATCGCTCAATCGTACCGCTTCTTCTTTGAATGTTTTGTCGTATTGATTCATTGTCTCTCGTCCCCTCGTCTGCTTTCATTTTATTTCATACGAGGGTGTTTTTCGACTGCATTTTTATAGTAGCACTCCACTCCATTCGAGGGGCTTATCACGTCAAAACACAACAACCTGTTACATACATGCTGGAAGTAATAGTTAATGGCGTAAAATGAGTATCTGACATCTGACATCTGACATCTGGCATCTGACATCTGACATCTGGCATCTGACATCTGACATCTGCCATGGGTGCTCTTAACCGAAGTCAGCCTCCGGCCAATTGCTTTTAAACCAGTTAATGTTACCTGACCCCCTGTTACTGTTCCTCAAATCGCATTGTTAGTCGAACTTTCTTGCACTGGATGGGGCATTTCTTTGGAAATCGAAAGGAACCTTTCTACCCGGCAAGTAGTTTACTGGTCATCGATGACCGTTAGAGCCTCAAATGGCAGGATTCGCCTCACGTAACGGTCACCGCTGTCCGTTAGAAGCTCAAAAGTGGCGTATAGGCGTCGAAAATCAGTTTTTACGGTCACTGATGTCCTTTAGAAATTGAATTTCCTTAGAAAGTGGCTCCTAACGGTCGTCGATGTCCGTAAGCTTCCGGTCCTGTAGGCATCCAGTTTGCAGACATACAATTTCTAGGCTTGCAGTCTGTAGACAGACAGTTTGCAGACATACTGTCTGTACACATACAGTCCGTAGTCATGCAGCTCGGATGCTTGCGGCAAGTTCCCAGTTTCGATCGGTCTTCAAAAGATTTGCACGATGGTCACACCGCCGGACGCAGCAGCCGAAAGAGCCTTTTGGGTTGCAGCGCCCCCTCTCATTGACGATCAAGTTCTGATTTCTGGAGTGAGCCTTTTTAAATCCGCAATTATGGTGCACTTTAAGGTGCTCTTTAAGCGGACTGATCAGGTGAAGGTTTTATCCGCCGTACTTCTTCAATGAATAGCGGGACAACCTCGAATAAATCTCCTACAATTCCATAGTCGGCGATGCCAAAAATAGGGGCTTCGGGATCTTTATTGATGGCGATGATGGTTTTGGACTGGTTCATGCCAGCCAGATGCTGAATCGCGCC
The DNA here is from genome assembly GCF_054551715.1 of Paenibacillus sp. CAU 1782. NCBI lineage: Bacteria > Bacillati > Bacillota > Bacilli > Caryophanales > Paenibacillaceae > Paenibacillus > Paenibacillus sp. CAU 1782. Next base: position 1,259 of record NZ_JBTOLL010000011.1, read on the forward strand.
GCTGATTCCGCAGGCGATATAGAGCTTTGGCGTTACGACCTTGCCCGTCTGCCCGATCTGCAGGGAGTAGTCGCAGTAGCCGGCGTCGCAAGCGGCGCGTGAAGCTCCGACTGCGCCTCCCAGCGCCTCTGCCAGCGCTTGAAGCGGCTCGAAGCCGGCCGCGCTGCGCACGCCTCTGCCACCGGCGACCACGATGTCGGCTTCGGCCAGGTCGATGGCGCCGCTTGTTCTGCGCACGATACCGCGCAGCGTCGTGAGAAGGGGCGGTGGAGTAAAGCGCAGCTCGACGACCGAGCCGGTTTTTCCGCCCTCGGGGAGCGGCTCCGCCGGGGGCAAATTGTTCGGGCGAACAGTCACGACCCGCATGACGTCGTGAGCAAAAGCCCGCCGCTGCAAGGCTTTGCCTGCATACAGCGGAGCGGTAAAGCTAAAGTCATCGCCGCCCCCCTCATTATGGATGGCGATGACATCGGCGATGTGGCCGGCGCTGAAGGCCGCCGCCACCCGGGGGGGGGGGGGGAGG
>NZ_JBTOLL010000011.1:1791-138534 GCF_054551715.1 Paenibacillus sp. CAU 1782
CACCACCCCCCCCCCCGAAGCGGTGTGGCCGAGCAGCAGCGCATCCGGCCTCACCGCTTCAATTGCTGCGCCCAGCATGGAGGCATATGCCTCGGGCGTATAAGCCTCCAGGGCAGGATCGTCGGCGATATGCACGACGTCCGCGCCCCTCGCGGCGAGCGCGGCGGCGTCCTCCGCCGCTCCGCCGGAAGCGGCAATGACGGCGTGCACGGTGCCGTCATCTCCCGCGAGGCGTCTGGCTGCGCCGAGCGCCTCGAATGCCACGCGGCGCAGGGCTCCGTCGCGCCGCTCCGCATAAACCAATATCGTTCGTGCCATTGCATACAGCTCCTTTCTGTCCTGTCGGTGCTACTGCAACCGCCTAAGCTCCCCCGATATACACCACAAAAACAAATCCATTTCCAGTTTTCTCCCAGCATATTGTACAGACAGTACGAACCTATTTTTTCTCCAAAGCCTCTTCCAACACATCATGCAGCTCGCGCGCAAGCTCTTGTGCCTGCTCTTCGGGCGAGCCGGTCAGCCTTTTCCCGGCGGCGCGTGGAGGCGGGGGGGATAGTTTTGTCCGGTATGTCCTCGCAGACGGGACAGAGAAGACATCCGCTGCAGTTGGAGCTTCGGAATTCCCTTCAGGCGTTGCTCTTTGAACATAAGCGTCGCTTAACGGCTGATAAGGCTTCAACTCTGATGGTTCAATGACGATTAAAGGTTTGCGTTTGGCCTTCATAATGCCGGGCAGAGATGGGTAGCGAGGTTCATTCAGGCCTTGCTGCGCGGTAATGCACGCGGGAAGCGGCAGCGATACCGTTTCCAGATCGCCCTCCACATCCCTTACGGCAAGGGCGTGGAGACGTTCGTCTCCCGGTTGAATTCCGAGCTCCGCCGCACTGCCGATGGACAGCTTTACAACAGCGCCGGCATGCGGCAGGCCCAGCAATTCCGCTGTTTGGAGCGCTACGCTGCCAGAGCCTGTATCGACGGCAAAAAGCCCCGCCAACAGCAAATCCGGCTGAAGGGGAGCGATTGCGGCTGCAAGAACCTCTCCAATAGCGCCGCTATCGTCGGGAATACCGTCCGAGCTGACGCGAATCGCTTGATCCGCCCCCATCGCAAGCGCGAGCCGCAGCGCTTCATGGGTCCGCTCGGTTCCGCAAGTAACGGCGATAACCTCTCCTCCAAGCTGCTCCTTCCACCGCAAGGCTTCCTCCAACGCGTATTCATCATAGGGATTGATGACCAGCTTGACATCTTCTTCCCGAATTCCATCCTCCGTAAAATAAATTTTTTCCTCCGTATCAAAGGTTTGCTTCAGCAGCACCACCCATTTCATAGAAGTCCCTCCCTCCAAAATGCAAAGAATCACATGGCACCAGGAGCCAATGGCGGGTACCCGCCAATGCTACCATATGATGCCGGAGTCCCCGTTATACCTGGTGGATAACGCTTTCATGACGCATGCGGGCAGGATGGCGCTCATATACTTGAATAGTCTTCCGCTCAAGGAGAATGTGATGAAATCAACAGAGACGGCAAGGGGGAGAGATGAATGGCGAGGGACCCGATCTTCTGGTTTTGGGCAAAATGGTTCCTGTTTACCGCTCTTGTTCTGTCGGCGTTATGGTTATTTGCGGCAGTTGTCCGCCTTCGCATTACTTATATAAAGCTAGGCGTGCCGGTTCCGTTTCGGCGTTGGAGGCCGCTGGTAGGCCGCGCGGGAAAGGGCGAAACTGACGCGCAGAAGACAGGAACAGACACGAGAAAATCCGCAACCGTCCCGCAAAAAACTGGAGCCGGGACGGGAAAAGCCGCAACCGTCCCGCAAAAAACTGGGGCCGGGGCGGGAAAATCCGCAACCGTCCCGCAAAAAACTGGGGCCGGGGCGGGAAAAGCCGCAACCGTCCCGCAAAAAACCGGGGCCGGGGCGGGAAAAGCCGCAACCATCCCGCAAAAAACTGGAGCCGGGGCGGGAAAAGCCGCAACCGTCCCGGAACAAGCAGGAACCGATGCGAAAAAGAACGCAACGGGCCTTGCGAAGCGGCAAGCAAAGCGTGCGGAGAGCGGCTTTGCGCGGGAGGTATTGGGGCACTCAAAGCTGTTGAATGATGTTCGCAGCGGCGTGATGCACCTTATTTATTTTTATGGCTTTATTATGCTTCAATTTGGAGCCGTCGACCTGATTTGGAAAGGGTTGAACGGGGGGGCGAATCTTCCCATTCCCTTATATGGCTGGTTTGCCTGGTCGCAGGAATGGACTGTCACGCTGGTGCTGCTGGCAGTTTTGTACGGCGCGTACCGTCGCTACGGGGAGAAGCTGCCTCGTCTGAAGCGGGACTGGAAACCGTCGCTTGTGCTTTGGTTTATCGGAGGGCTGATGCTGACAGTTCTCCTCGCTTTAGCCTTTGAACGGCTGGCAGCGGACCATGCAGAATCGTCTTCCCAAACAATGCTGGCAGCCGACCATGCAGAAGCGTCTGCCCAATCGCACCTAACGTCTGAGCAATTTGAATTGGCCTCGGAGCAGCCGGCAGTGCTGGGCGACCATGCCATACTAGCCTCCGGCCAGCCAGCAATACCGTCCGGTTCGCCTGAGCCGCCGTCCGTCAAGACCGAGCTGGTAGGCGCGCAATATGCGCCGGTCAGCGCTCCGCTTGCTGCATTGCTGGAGAAGGCGGGAGTGATTCCAGGAAGTTGGGCGGCGCATGCCGGCTATGAGCTGTTTTGGTGGCTGCATTTGCTTGTGCTGTTGGCTTTTTTGGTGTACGTTCCGCAATCCAAGCATTTTCATTTGATGACGGCGCCGGTCAATTTGTGGTTCCGCCGTTCCGGTCCAAGAGGCAGACTGGCGCCGCTGGATCTGGAAAATGAGGAAGCGGAGTCATTTGGAGCGGGCGACATTTGGCATTTTACGCAAAAGCAGCTGTTGGATCTCTATGCTTGCGTGGAATGCGGCCGATGCACCAATGTGTGCCCGGCGTCCAATACCGGAAAATTGCTTTCGCCCATGCACCTGATCGTCAAGCTGAGAGATCATTTGACGGAGAAGGGAGCGGCCGTTACATCGACCTCGCCATGGCTGCCAAGCGGCTTGCGCAGGGGGAGGCTGCCCCCGCCGCATGGCATGGGACCCGTATTGCCCGTGAAGGAGTCGCCATCTCTTGAAGGCGGGAGCGGCGCGAAAAAAAAACTACTGTATACCGGGGCTATCCACGGGACGATGGAAATGCAGGCGGCAGCCTGGCTGCCTAGGGAAAAGGCGGAGGCGGAGTCGCTGGAGCTTGTGGGAGACATCATGACGGAGGAGGAAATCTGGTCTTGCACCACTTGCGGCAACTGCGAGGAGCAATGTCCCGTGGGCAACGAGCATATCGACAAGATCATTGATCTCCGGCGGCATTTGGTGCTGATGGAGGGCCGGCTTCCCGCCGACAGCCAACGTGCCTTGCAGAATATCGAGCGGCAGGGCAATCCCTGGGGTTTGCCGCGCGGTGAGCGCCAAAGCTGGATCGAGGATTGCAAGCTGCGAACCGGGGTTGCCGTGCAGACGATGAAGGAGTGCCGGGAGCGCGGACATAAGCCGGAGCTCCTGTTATGGGCTGGAACGATGGCTGCTTATGACAATCGCAGCCGGCGCGTGCTTTTTGACCTGGTAAGGCTTCTGGCGGAAGCCGGATTGGATTTTGCCGTATTGGGGGGCGAGGAGCGCAACTCAGGGGATACCGCAAGGCGGATGGGCAACGAAATGTTGTTTCAGGAGCTCTGCCGCGAAAATATCGCGACGCTTCAGAAGTATGGTGTGCGCCATATCGTCACTCCTTGCGCCCACACTTACAATACGTTGCAAAACGAATACCCCGATTTTGGCCTGGGGCCGGAAGTGGAGGTCGAGCATCATACGGAACTTCTGGCCAGGCTGCTGGCGGAGGGCCGTCTGAAGCCATCCCATCAAGTGGACGAAGTGGCCACCGTGCATGATTCCTGTTATCTGGGACGCCACAACGGGATTTATGAAGCGCCGCGCGAACTGCTGAGGGCCATCCCCGGCATCAAAATAAAGGAAATGGAGCGCTCAGGGCCAAACGGCATGTGCTGCGGTGCCGGAGGCGGGATGATGTGGATGGAGGAGCGAAGCGGGACGCGTGTCAATTATGCCCGGACCGCGCAAGCGCTTCAGGTAAAGCCGACCGTTATCAGTTCGTCGTGTCCCTACTGCCTGACGATGATGGAGGATGGCCTGAAGGCAATGCCGGAGGGGGATGGAACGGCGGCCCGGGATGTGGCGGAGCTGCTGGCGCAAAGCGTTTTTGGCAGAGAGTGACAATCATTGCGTGTTCAAAAATCCGGTTATTCATTAAGCGAAGGGAAGGTGGTCCCAAACGATGCCGCTGCAAGCTACTGATTCCAAACGTGCGGGAGCGGTCAACACCGCGGCCGTCATCGGCGCAGGCGTTATGGGAGCGGGCATAGCCGCCCATCTCGCCAATGCGGGAATGCGGGTTCTGCTGCTGGATGTTCTTCCTCAGGGTAGAAGCGAAGGAAAAGACGGGGTGGCAAATCCTCAGCACCAGCCAGGAGGCGCGCGAGAAACTGGCGGGCAAGACAGCCGCCAAGACAACCGCCAAGACAACCGCAAAGACGGTCGCCAGGGTAATGGTCAAGATAGCCGCCAAGGCAAAATCCAGGACCGGAATGCGCTTGCGGCTGCCGCGATAGCGGGCATGGCAAAGGCGGCTCCGCCAATGCTGTATGACCCTGCATGGGTTTCCCGCTTAACACCGGGCAACCTGAGCGATCATGCCGCCGCGCTTGGAGACGTCGACTGGATCGTGGAGGCGGTGACGGAGAGGCTCGACATCAAGCGCAGCGTGCTGGAGCTGATCGACAACCACCGGCGGCCCGGCTCCATTGTCAGCACGAATACGTCCGGTTTGTCCGTTGCGGCTATGGCGGAGGGAAGAAGTCAAGAATTTCGTCGCCATTTTGCCGCGGTTCATTTCTTTAATCCGCCTCGCTACATGAAGCTGGTGGAGGTTGTGCCGACAGCCGATACAGACCCTTCCGTGGTGGAGCTGCTGACCGAGCTTTGCGAAAAACGGCTTGGGAAAGGAGTTGTCGTTGCCCGGGATACCCCAAATTTCATTGCCAACCGGATCGGAGCTTACGGCATGCTGACGACGCTGCGCGATACGGAGCGGTTTGGTCTGACGATCGAGGAAGCGGACGCGTTGACCGGTCCGTTGATGGGCAGGCCGCGTACGGCGACCTTCCGCATGCTGGATATGATCGGGCTGGATACGCTGCTCCACGTGGTGGATAATGTCCGGCAGCGCGCCGAGAGCCAGCGGGATCTTGAGCTGTTTGTCCGCCCTCCGCTTCTGGAGGCGCTTGTGGCAAAGGGCAGGCTTGGCGCCAAAAGCGGCGAAGGCTTTTACCGGAAGCTGAGGGAAGGCGACGGGCGCAGCCTGATTCAATCGCTTTCTCTGGACACGCTGGAGTACAGGCCGCAGCTGTCCGTGTCATCTCCGGCTCTGGACGCGGCAAAAGCGGTCAAGGGAACCGGCAACAAGCTGAAGGCGCTGCTGGCTGCCGGAGGTCGCGAAGCCGACTTTGTCTGGTCGACGCTGAAATCTCTCCTGCTTTATTCGGCGGAGATGCCGGGTGTTATTGCCGATTCCATCTCCGATATCGACCGGGCGATGCGATGGGGCTTTAATTGGGAGCTGGGTCCTTTTGAGCTGTGGGACGCAATCGGTCTGCCGGAATCCGCCGCAAAAATGACGGAGGAAGGCGAGACTTTGCCGGGATGGGTGGAGTCGTGGCTGGCAAGCGGCCGGACGTCCTTTTACGAGACGGGCATGGGCAAACGGTACTATGCGGCGGAAGGCGGCAAGCTGGCCGAGGAGCGGGAGGATGGCGATACGTTGTCCCTTGCGCCGCTGAAGGCAAGCGGAAAAACAATTTGGAGCGGCCAGGGAGCAAGTCTTGTCGATTTGGGCGACGACGTGGCGTGCCTGGAATTCCATTCGCCGAACAACGCCATCGGGGGCGATATTTTGTCCGCCATTCGGCATGCGGCAACGGAGGTTTCGCGCAATTGGCGGGGTTTGGTCATTGCCAATGAAGGCCGGAATTTTTCGGTAGGCGCCAATTTGATGCTGCTGTTGATGGAGGCGCAAAACGGCGATTGGGAAGAAGTGGAGGATATGATCCGACACTTTCAAGGAAGCATGCTGCAACTGAAGCAGCTGGATCGCCCCGTCGTCGCCGCGCCTCATCGGATGACTCTTGGCGGCGGAGTGGAGGCATGTCTTCCGGCGGATATAATCGTGATGCCTCCGGAAACGTATTTTGGGCTGGTGGAGACCGGGGTTGGCCTGATTCCCGCTGGCGGGGGCTGCAAGGAAGCGGCGGCGCTGGCGGCGCTCCGAGCGGAATGGCCCGCAACGCAGGCCGGGTCAGGGAATCCTGCGGCAAGCGCGGACGTATCTTACGCTCTGGCCAGGCTGCAGCCCCAATTGACGGCGCTTTTTGAAACCATTGCCATGGCCAAATCCTCTGGAAGCGCCCATGAAGCCGTAAAGCTGGGACTGCTGCGTCCGCAGGACAGAATCATCAGGCGTCAGGATACCCGTATCGCGGAAGCCAAGCGGGCGGTGCTGGAGTTGGACCGCAGAGGCTATTCGGTGCCGGGTGAAGAACGGATTCCTGTGGCGGGCAGGGAAGGAAAAGCGCTGCTGTCTCTTGCGGTCCGTTCGCTAAGGCTGGGAGGGCAGATCAGCAGCCACGACGCGCTGATCGGAAACAAGCTGGCTCATGTGCTTAGCGGCGGCGATGTTGCTCCCGGCACGACCGTGAGTCCGCAGTATTTGCTCGATCTGGAATGCGAAGCGTTCCTCAGCCTGTGCGGAGAACGGAAAACGCAGGACAGGATGAGTCACATGCTGGCAACGGGGAAGCCGCTTCGCAACTGACCGGCTGGGTTAGGTACGGAAAGGGGGAAGGGACATGACTGAAGTAAACGGCTCGCCGTTTCATGAGCATGACCGGGATGCGGTCCTTGTAGCCGCCGTGCGCACGCCGGTGGGCAAAGCCTTCAAGGGCAGCCTGGCGGGGGTTCGCGCCGAGGACTTGGGCAAAACCGCGCTTGACGGCGCGTTGGCGCGGCTGCCGGGGTTAAAGCTGGCGGATGTGGAGGATGTGATTATCGGCTGCGCGATGCCGGAAGGGGAGCAGGGGCTTAATCTGGCTCGTGTTATCTCGCTGTATGCCGGCTTGCCGCCATCAACTCCAGCCGTAACGGTCAACCGCTTCTGCGCTTCCGGTCTGCAGTCCATTGCTTACGCGGCGGACCGGATTACGGCGGGTGGCGCCGACGTGGTGGTGGCGGGAGGCGTGGAGAGCATGAGCCATGTGCCGATGACCGGCTTTCGAATGTCTCCGCATGCCGGCATTGCGGATACCATGCCTGAAATTTATATGGGCATGGGACATACGGCCGAGGAGGTTGCCCGCAAATTCGGCGTGTCGAGGGAGCGTCAGGATGAATTTGCGGCGGCCAGCCATGCCAAAGCAGCGGCGGCGCTTTCCGAAGGGCGCTTCAAGGGCGAGGTCGTTCCCGTCACGGCAAGGCGCTGGGGAAGTCATGATTCCGGCAGGCCATGGGAGAGCAGCTTTATTTTCGATACCGATGAAGGGGTGCGCCGCGATACCGATATGGCGGCATTGTCCAGACTGCGGCCGGCTTTCGCCAGAGAGGGGACGGTTACGGCGGGCAACGCCTCGCAGATGAGCGACGGTGCGGCCATGACCGTTCTGATGAGCCGGGCCAAAGCCCGCGAGCTCGGGATTACGCCGCTGGCCGTGTTTCGCGGGTTCGGCGCCGCGGGCGTTGCGCCGGAGCTTATGGGAATCGGCCCGCTGGAAGCGGTGCCCAAGGCGTTGAAGCATGCTGGCTTGGAGCTGGGGCAAGTGGATTTGTTTGAACTGAATGAAGCGTTCGCCGCGCAATGCATTCCCGTCATAGACGGGCTCGGCATTGATCCCGCGCGGGTCAACGTCAACGGCGGCGCAATTGCGCTAGGCCACCCGCTTGGCTGTACCGGAACCAGATTGTCCGTATCGCTGGTGCACGAGCTTGCCCGCAGGGGAGGCGGTATCGGAATCGTGACCATGTGCGTGGGCGGAGGCATGGGAGCCGCTGGCGTGTTCGAAGTTTATGCGGAGGAGGGGGAGCCATGACCGCAAAAAAAGGATCCTGGAGCGGCCGGTTTGTCGTGGAGGATATGGCGCCTGAATGGATCACGGCGCCGGAGGATTTCACAGAGGAACAGCACATGCTGGAGGATGCGGCGCGGCAGTTTCTGGAGGGCGAGCTGCTGCCGAATGACGCGGATCTGGAGGCTCTGGACTACGAGCTGACGGTCGGCCTCATGCGAAAAGCCGGTGAGCTTGGGCTTTTGGGAGCCGATGTTCCGGAGCAGTATGGAGGGCTGGGGCTGGATAAGGTCAGCACAACGCTGCTTGCGGAAACGTTGGCCCGGGCGTCGTCTTTTGCCCTGTCGGTGGGGGCGCACGTGGGCATAGGCACGCTTCCCATTGTGTTCTACGGCACGGAGGAACAGAAAAAACGCTATTTGCCCGATCTGGCGTCCGGCGCCAAAATAGCGGCCTATTGCTTGACGGAACCCTCCTCCGGCTCCGATGCGCTTGGGGCGAAAAGCACGGCGAGGCTGTCCGCGGACGGCAAGTCCTATCTATTAAACGGCTCCAAGCTGTATATCACCAATGCGGGATTTGCCGATCTTTTTATCGTATACGCCAAAGTGGACGGCAAACAGTTTACCGCATTTATTGTGGAGCGCGGGACGCCGGGTCTTAGCGTGGGACCGGAGGAAACCAAAATGGGCATCAAGGGCTCATCGACCTGCCCCCTTTATTTTGAGGAAATGGCGGTTCCCGTGGCCAATGTGCTGGGAGAGGTGGGCAAAGGCCATCTGATTGCCTTCCATATTCTGAATATCGGGCGATTTAAGCTCGGCGCCGGTTGTCTGGGGTCCGCCAAGGAAACGATCCAGCTTTCGGCAGCCTACGCCAATACTCGCGAACAATTCGGACGTCCAATCTCCTCATATCCCCTCATTGCCGCCAAGCTGGCGGATATGAACATTGGCGCCTATATACTGGAAAGCATGGTGTACCGGATTGCAGGCTGGATCGACGAACAGCTTGGAAGCATCGGCGAGGATGCCCGCAATCATGTCCACCCCCCTGTACATGAAGGCGACCGCAAGGATACAACGCTGGAAACTTCCCGCAGGGAAGCGGGAAGCGCCGACGCGCTTGCGGCAAAAGCAATTGGCGAATATGCGCTGGAATGCTCTATCGTGAAGGTTTTTGCTTCTGAAACGCTGGATGCGATTGTGGATGAAGGCGTCCAGATTCACGGCGGTTACGGCTATATCAAGGAATACAAAGTTGAGCGGCTGTACCGCGATTCCAGAATTAACCGGATTTTTGAAGGCACCAACGAAATTAACCGTTTGCTTATACCCGGGATGCTGCTAAAGAAAGCGGCAAAAGGCGAGCTTCCGCTGCTGGAGAAAGCAAAGGGACTTCAGGGTGAAGTGCTGGGGCCGGTGATGGCGCCTTCTTTTGACGCCCCGCTCGATAAAGAATCCTATCTTGTATCGCAAGCCAAAAAAGTGTTCCTTCTTGTTGGCGGTCTGGCTGTGCAAAAATATGACCTGCGGTTGGAAGAAGAGCAGGAGGTGCTGGGCATATTAGCCGACCTGATGATTTGCATTTTTGCGATGGAGAGCGGCCTGCTCCGGGCGAAGAAGGCGCTGGCGTCGCAGGAGGCGGCGAGCCGGTCAAGTCTCGCGGTTCTGATGGTGGAAACCTTCGTCCAGGAGACTGCCGACAAGGTCCATGGTCTTGCCAAAACTGCGCTGGTTGCCCTGGAGCGGGGGGATGGCCTGCAGCTTCAGCTATCCATCTTGAGGAAGCTGCTGCGTGCGCCGGCGACGGAAATCATCGGCCGAAAACGCAAAATTGCGGCGAAGGTGATTGAAACCGAACATTATGTTAGGTAAAGGGGGAGCCCAGTATTGGAACAGCATGATGAAACGGAACGTACTGTCCACTCCGCAGGCCATGCCGATCCCGTCTCTTCGTCTACGCAAGGCGAGGAGGCGGGACCGCCTTCCGCAAAATCGCCGGAGAAGCCCTGGCTGAAGCATTACCCGGAGGAGGTTCCTCCAACGCTAGATTACCCTGATATCAATCTCACGCAATTTTTGCTGGATGCCGCAGAGTCGTATCCCGACAAAATCGCGGTTCATTTTATGGGCAAAAACGTCACTTATCGCAAGCTGAAGGAAGATGCGGTTGCTTTGGCCGGAGGACTCGTCTCGCTTGGCATTGCTAAGGGGGATCGCGTCGCGATCATGCTGCCGAATTGCCCCCAGGCGGTGACGGCCTTCTATGGCGTTTTGCTGGCAGGGGCGATCGTGGTCCAGACCAATCCGTTGTATGTGGAGCGGGAGCTTCAGGAGCAGTTGAAGGATAGCGGGGCTGTCGCGATCATTACGCTGGATTTGCTGTATCCCAGATTGGCCCGCGCTCGCGGAGAACGGCCGAGGGAAGGTCCGCTGCCCGCTTTGGGTCATGTTATAGTAACTTCAATAAAGGACGGCCTTCCTTTTCCGCTAAACCTTCTGTATCCTCTCAAGCAGCGGAAAGAGGGATTCCGCAGCAAGATTCTCTATGGGACCGATGGCGTTCAGAGCTACAGGGAACTGATTGCCGCTGGACGCAGATCGGAGCCGGAGCTTCTGCCGGAGCTTGGCGCGGGCGATGAGCTTGCCGCTCTGCAATACACGGGAGGAACGACGGGCACTCCCAAAGGCGTCATGTTGTCACATGCCAATCTGGTGGCCAACACGCTGCAAACAACGGCATGGTGCTACAAGCAGAAGCCGGGCGAAGAGATTTATTTGGCGGCGCTGCCGCTGTTTCATGTGTTTGGTTTAACGGTATTAATGAATATGTCAGTGCGCAATGGCGGAAAAATGGTGCTGCTTCCCCGGTTTGAGCCGGATAAGGTGCTTGAAGCAATCCAGAAGCAAAAACCGACAATCTTTCCCGGCGCGCCTACCATGTATGTTGCCCTTATTAATCGAAAGGATGCGGAGCAATTCGACCTGTCCTCCATTCAAGTATGCATAAGCGGCTCTGCGGCTTTGCCTCTGGAGGTTCAAGACAGCTTTGAGTCGCTGACGGGCGGACGTTTGATCGAAGGATACGGTTTGACCGAAGCCTCTCCCGTTACGCATGCCAACCCCATCTGGGGAAGGCGCAAAATCGGCACGATCGGCCTTCCGTTTCCCGATACGGAAGCCGCCATTATGAATCCCGTTACGGGAGAACGTCTTCCTCCGGGAGAGCTGGGAGAATTGATCGTCAAAGGCCCGCAGGTCATGAAGGGCTATTGGGGCCGTCCGGCTGAAAGCGAAGGAGCGTTCAGCGATGGCTGGCTGCGGACGGGCGATTATGCATCGATGGACGAAGACGGATATTTTGCGATCAAAGACCGCCTTAAAGACGTCATTATCGCTGGAGGCTACAATATCTATCCGCGCGAGGTGGAGGAGGTTTTGTTCGAGCATCCAGCGGTGAAGGAAGCCGCTGTGGCGGGCATGAAGGACCAATACCGGGGCGAAAGCGTCAAAGCGTTTATTGTGCTGAAGGATGGCTGGCAAGTATCGGCGTCCCAGCTGGACCGATGGTGCAGGGATCGGCTTGCCGCTTATAAGGTGCCACACCGATATATTTTTAAAGAGTCGCTCCCCAAAACGATGATCGGCAAGGTGCTGCGGCGCAAGCTTACCGAGGATGAGGAGGGATAATTGCAGGGCGGCAAGCCCATTTCCGAACGCCATAAAGAAAGCGCTACCGAAATGTTCACTTTCATAATTGAAATCAAACTGTTATAATAGTAAGAAAAATGAAAACATTGTGACTCATTGGCCATGGAGTTGCCGTACCGAGCGGGGGGTTCTTGCGGTGTCAGAGCCGCATGCGTTCTCGGATCATGCTGTTTAGGACGACCATCCATCGTATAAGGGAGGAGATTTCATGGCGAAGCATAGCCAGAATGAAGTCAAGGAAAGCCTGAAGGAACTGACGAGGATTTTTCAGCCCAAGGACCCGCGCAAATTTGTGAAGGATTATATTCGCAAATACCGAATTACTGGCGGATACGAAGATGAATTAACCTCTCTCGTGGAGGATGAACTCGGCAGGCTTAACTCCTCGGTGGGATGAATCATAATGAATATAGGCTTTGCCCGCGTCCGCGAACGCCGGCAGAGCCTTTTTGTTTGCCTGCGCTCTGTATCACAAAAAGTCTGCGGCTCGGAGATTTCGGCCCAATGCCATATTCGCCGCTGACCATGCCGCCAGACTTGCTGCGTAATGGAAGGTGAACTTTTTGAATAACCTTCAAAAAGTCCATTGCAATAGGCAAATAAATACACTATACTTCACAATAGTGATAATGAGAATTGATATCATATAAGGAGACGTTATGGCTAATTCACATCGGATCAATCCCGCTTTAGAGCGCGGAAACCATCAAAAGCTCAAAAGCCGCCCATGGGCAGCAACGCTCATTATTTTCGGAGGTATTGCGGCTTTGATTTTCGGATTAGGGCTGTCGGTTTCATTTGGAGCCGCTGACATCAAGTTTGCGGTCGTGTGGGAAGCGATCTTTCGTTTTAACCCCGACATAACGGATCATCATGTCATATGGGAGCTGCGTCTGCCGCGCGTGCTTGGCGGCGCGATGGTTGGAGCCAGCTTTGCGGTAGCGGGCGCAATTATGCAGGGCATGACCCGAAATCCGCTTGCGGATTCCGGTTTGCTGGGTTTGAATGCTGGCGCTGGCTTCGCGTTGGCGATATGCTTTGCTTTTTTTCCGGGCTTGCCTTTTATGTATATCATTATGTTCTGTTTTCTCGGTGCCGGCGTTGCCGCGGGACTGGTGTACGGCATCGGGGCGTTGGCCAAAGGCGGCCTTACTCCCATGCGTCTGGTTCTGGCAGGCGCCGCCCTCAGCGCGCTGCTTAGCGCGCTGAGCGAAGGGATCTCTTTATTGTTCCGCGTTGGGCAGGATATCGCATTCTGGTACGCGGGCGGTCTTGCGGGAACCAAGTGGCTGCAATTAAAAATCATGCTGCCTTGGATTGCCGCCGCAATTGCCGGCGCAATCGTTTTGTCCCGCTCGGTTACTCTGCTCAGCCTGGGCGAAGATATTGCCAGAGGGCTGGGCCAGCGTACTAAGCTGGTTAAGCTGGCATGTGCCATCATTGTATTGATTCTCGCGGGGTCCGCGGTTTCCGTGGTGGGAGCTGTCGGTTTCGTCGGTTTGATCATTCCCCATCTGACGCGCAAGCTGGTGGGTGTGGATTATCGCTGGATCATTCCTTGCTCTGCCGTGCTCGGCAGCCTCCTGGTCGTGTTCGCCGACCTCGCGGCGCGGATGGTAAATCCGCCTGAGGAAACACCGGTAGGCGCTTTGATCGCGCTGATCGGCGTTCCGTTTTTCCTCTATCTGGCGCGTAAGGAAAGGAGGGAGCTGTAGAAATGTCGATGGTTACGGCTTCTCAGGTGGAACGGCGCAAGGTAAAGCGCGGAATTATTGTAGTCGGCATTTTGGCCGTACTTATCGTGATCGTGTTTATTATTAGCATGAATACCGGACATATCCGGCTTTCGCCCCTTGATGTGGTGAAAACGCTGTTCGGATATGGCACGGCAAAACAACATTTGATTCTATATGAGTTCCGTTTGCCCCGCATCGTCATTGCGGTGCTGATCGGCGCGGGACTTTCCGTATCAGGCGCTATCATGCAAGGCATATCCCGTAACGCGCTGGCTGATCCCGGCATTCTCGGCATTAATGCGGGCGCCGGTCTGATGGTTATGCTGTTTATCTTTTATTTTCCGACAACGACTGCGGCTCCTGCATTTTTGCTGCCGCTGCTTGCGTTGTTTGGAGCCGGCTTAACGGCCGTGCTTATTTTTTCATTGGCTTACAAACGGGGAGAAGGCATCACGCCGACCCGGCTGCTTCTGACCGGTATCGCGGTAGCGGCGGGCATTAGCGCGGCCATGATCGTTTTGACGCTCAAGCTGGACCCTGACAAATATCAATTTGTCGCAACATGGATGGCGGGCAGCATCTGGGGAACGAGCTGGAAATATGTCTATGCGCTGCTCCCGTGGATTGTTGTGCTGCTGCCTTACGTCATGATCAAGGCCCGGATGCTTAACGTCCTTAATCTTGGCGATGCAACGGCAAAAGGGCTGGGAGCCCATGTCAGCAAGGAACAGCTTAAGCTGATCGCTGCTGGCGTAGGTTTGGCTGGCGCTTGCGTTGCGATCAGCGGCTCCATCGGTTTTGTCGGCCTTATTGGTCCCCACTTGGCGAGAAGGCTCGTAGGTTCCAATCACCGGTTTGTTTTGCCTGTATCCGCATTTCTAGGCGCGCTTCTGGTGCTTACGGCGGATTTGCTTGGCCGTTCCGTATTGCAGCCCAAGGAAGTGCCTGTAGGCATCGTGGTTGCGATTATCGGAGCGCCGTATTTCCTTTATTTGTTGGCTAGATCAAAATCCTGATAACGGAGAGGAAGGATAGAATGAGCGAGCAATTAGAGCTGTTTGACGTCACGATTATCGGAGGCGGGCCTGCGGGTCTGTATTCCGCTTTTTATAGCGGTATGAGAGAAATGAAGACAAAGCTGATTGAAGCCCAGGAAGAGCTTGGCGGACGAATGCTGATTTATCCCGAAAAAATCATTTGGGACGTTGGCGGAGTTACGCCAACCCGCTGTGAAAATTTGATTCAGCAGCTGGTGGAGCAGGGCAAAACCTTTGATCCTACCATTGTGCTTGGCCAACAAATCGTTAGCCAGGAGCGTCAGGAAGACGGGACGTTTATTCTAACGTCCAATACCGGAGAGAAGCACCATACGCGTGCCATCGTAATGGCCTGCGGCTACGGCATCCGCAAGATGGCGAAGCTGGAGATCGAAGGCGCCGACCGCTACGAGGTTTCGAACCTTTATTACACAGTTCAAGATCTGGAGACCTTCCGGGGCAAACATGTCCTGATCTCCGGCGGAGGCGACTCCGCGGTGGATTGGGCCAATGAGTTGGAGCCGCTGGCAGCCAGCGTTACGGTTGTTCACAGGCGCGACGCTTTTGGCGGTCTGGAGCGTAATGTAACCCGCATGAAGGAGTCTTCGGTGCGCGTTCTGACGCCTTATGCGGTTCAAGCGTTGAACAGCAACGACGGAACCAAAATCGACAAGGTCACGATTCAGCATGTTGAGACGGAGGAGCAGCTTCAACTGGAAGTGGATGCCGTCATTGTTAATCATGGAATGAGAAGCGATTTTGGCCCCATCAGGGATTGGGGAATCGACATGGGCGAATGGAAGGCAAACGTTACCCATAAGATGGAGACGAACATACCGGGCATCTTTGGCGCAGGAGACTTCGTTGGTTTCGAAGGCAAGGTTGGTTTGATTGCCGGCACATTCACCGATGCTGTATTGGCTATGAATAGCGTTAAGGTTTATTTGGACCCTGAAGCCGTTCCTTACGCATACGTATCCTCCCACAATGACCGCTTCAAAGAGAAAAACAAAGAGCTCGAAGAGCTGCAGAAGGTATAGGTTTTATATTTGCGAAGCCCGGATTCATCATTGGAATCCGGGTTTTTTGCATGAATACCGGGCATGAGTTCCTCCTTCGCCGAATAGGGTAGCATATACCCCCAAATTCTGCTTTTGGGCATGAAGACGAAGGAGGCTTGCAAACATGTCGGTGGAGCTTAAGACAAGAGAGCATATCAGGGGAATACGAAAGGCAGGCCGTATTGTTGCGGCTTGCCATAAAGCATTGTCCAAACGTTTGGCGCCCGGTGTGACTACGCTTGAGATCGACCGATTCGTAGAACGCTTTATGCTGGATAGAGGGGCGCAGCCCGCACAAAAAGGCTATAAGGGTTACCCTTATGCGATTTGCGCGTCAGTGAACGATGTGGTTTGCCATGGCTTCCCCGATGCCGAACCGCTGGAGGCCGGCGATGTCGTTACCATTGACATGGTAGCAGATTTGAACGGATGGAAGGCGGATTCCGCCTGGAGCTATAGCATTGGCAAAATGACCGCTTCCACGGAAAAGCTGTTGAAAGCCGCCAAAGAAGCTATGCTGGAAGGGATCAAAAAAGCTGTGCCGGGCAATCATGTAGGGGATATTGGCCACGCGGTGCAAACCAGGGCAGAACGCCATGGCCTAAACGTAGTACCCATGTTCGTGGGGCATGGCATCGGGCGCAAGATGCATGAATACCCGGAGGTGGAACATATGGGACCACCGGGCCAAGGCGTAGTTCTCGAAGAAGGCATGGTCATTACGATTGAACCCATTGTGACGACTGGCCGCCCTGATATCCTTATCGGGCGGGACGGGTGGACAGCTCGAACGGTAGATGGCGGATGGGCAGCACAGTTCGAGCACACCATCGCGGTGACCAAAGATGGCCCCATTGTGCTTACCCGCTGGGATTAAACCAGCTGTTCTACGGAAATGAGCCTTCGAAACCACTACGGGAGTGGAACGAAGGCTCTTTAACATTTTGACTCTGTGGTTACTTTCTCAGGGCAAAAATATATGATTTTTGGCTCCAATAGCTAAGCAGAAAAAGCGAAACCTCCGTAATGATTTTGGCAATGGGCAGCGGGATACCGGCCTTTTCGTAGAGCATTAGCAGCAGCAAATAGTTCAAGCAGGCGATCAGCACCGCCAGCGCAGCGTACCGAGGAAAGGCGATGCCATGGCGAATGCCGCTGCCTTTGGCAAAAACAACATTGCGATTAAGCGAATAATTCAGTAAAGCGCTGATACAGCGCGCTCCCCAAACGGCTAATAGAAGGCTGGAGCTGAAACTATGCAAAAGCAGAACCAACACGAAGTCGACAGCTCCCGAGATGAGGGAGGAGCCGCTAAACTTCAGAAACGGGAGATATACGCTTGCCGAGTCCGCTAACGGGCGAAAATGCGAGGACTCGTTGTTGTTCAAATAGACGGTGTCAATGGTAATTTCCTTGATGGCATACCCGTATTTGGCCGCAGCAAGCAATACGTTCATTTCATATTCGAAGCGTTCTCCCGGGATTGCAAGCAAAAATTCCAGCATATCCGCGGAATAACCACGAAGCCCCGTTTGTGTATCATGCACTTTGACGCCGGTGCTGCGGGCATAAACAAAGCGGGTTGCCGCATTGCCAAAACGGCTTCGGAGCGGAACCTTGCCGCTAAAACGGCGGCCTCCCAACACCATGGAGCGGCTATCGCGCTCCACGCTGGACCCCACTCTCATAATGTCCTTGGGCAGATGTTGTCCGTCGCTGTCCGCGCACACCACTTCTCCGCTTGCTCCAATTTCCTTCAGATAAGCAAAACCTGTTTTGAGCGCACATCCCTTGCCGCGATTGGTCTCATGGGTCAACACGATGCAGCCCATCCAGGAAGCGGCCTGAAACAGCTCCCTATAACGGACGCCGCTGCCATCGTCCACCACAATAATGTTGGGCGGCCTGTCGGCTTCTTTTAAACGCGCAATCAATCCAATCAACCGTTCATCCGGCTCGTAAGCCGGTATCAATACGTGCATGCCTGCCCGCCTCCTGTCGTCTTGTTTGCCTTAAGCCTCTTATTCAGCCACATAGAGAATGTCGCTGACGCCGCGTTCCTTTTCTTTACCGGAGGGCTGATTCACCACTCTGCCGTTAAAATACATGGTCGAGGAGCCTCCGCCGTCCAGATTGTAGGCTTCCGAAGCGCCAAGCTCGACAAAAAGATCGGCAAATTCATTCAGCGTCATGCCCCGGCTATAACCTCGGCTTCGTCCGTCAACGACAACAAACAGGTAATGGCCAGGCTCGATCATGCCAAAGCCCGTTCTTGGATTGGCATTTTCAATGGAGCGGTTGCCAAAGTTGGAATCAATCGTGACTTTGTCCAAACCGTCCTCGGCTTTGCCATCCAATACAAGAGCGGGGCCAAAGGAGTACGTGTGCAAGACCTGGCGGGCAAGCAAATCCTGGGACGAAACCTCATTTTCATTGTAGAGCTCAATCGAACCATCGCCGAAAATAGCCATTGCGTCTCTGGCAGGTTCGTCCCGGTATAAGGTGCCATTGCGAATGATGACTCCGTCGTCGCGGAAGCCGTAATAATCTCCGTTAATGGCAAATAATGCGCCGTTGTTTTCCGCGATGGTCGAGGTTGTTTCGATAATATTGCGTCCAAAGCTATTTTTGGCAAAAGCGGCTCGCAGGCTGGATAAGTCCGACAGCTTTACATCTGCCACATAATAGGTGATTTGATCATCTCCCGTACCTTCCTGTACTTGGCGAATCGCTATGCTGATATCGTCGCTGGCATAATTCCAGTCATCCTGAACAATGGAGCCGCTGGATGTTCCCGTATCTTTTTGTCCGGGGTTTTGGTTCCCGGAGCCGGAGCTTTCAGCCGTGTTTGGCGTAGAGTTCTGTGCACCTGTGGATGCGCCTTCAGTTGCTCCGTTTTCCCCGGCTGCGGCACTTCCTCCCGTGGAATTGTCGCCACTAGCGGCAGCACTTCCTTCTGCGGAATTGTCTCCGCCGGTAGGAGAACTTCCTCCTGCGGAACTGTCCGCGCCGGAAACAAAGGAGGGAGGCGTCACGACAAGCTCGACATGTTCGATCAGATAACGGTCGGCGAGCAGGTAGAGTACGGCCGCAACCGCCAGCAGCACACCTCCCAGCGATAGCAGGAGCTTTTTCTTGAGTCCTCGTTTTTTGATGGCCATCGCCTCCTTGTCATATAACAAACCGCTTGCTAGAAGCTTATTCGTTATTGTGACGGGGGAAGGTTAAGGCTGTCTGAAGGCTGACTGAATGTTTGCTGAGGATAGCTAAAGCGTTTAAGTAAGGCCAAAAGTAGAAGATGGAGTACTAGTTCATCATAGCGAGCGAATGTAAATAGAGGGGGAAGTGATAACGAGTGTGTCGTCATCGAGTAGCTATGGAGTGAGGAAGGGTGAATAGCGGAAAGATGACGCGTTTAGCAACAGGAATGAGGTCAAAATGCAGAAGAGGAGGACGGATGCCGCGCCGGCTGGTGTCTGCCGGCGATTGCTACATGTTCCGTCCGTTTCTGCTTTTCTAGAATCTGGCAACCTTATCACTGGGCAGCAGCCGTTGCCGCCCTTTGCGAACGATCGGCCCCGGGGGCATGACGCTGGAAGACATAATGCGTCAGCAGCAGTCCCGTCATGCCCATAATGAAAAAGATGAGAGCCATATAACCGGAATGAAGCACAGCTCCCAGACTGACGGCAATAGCGCCGAAAGCTCCCGCGAATTGACTCAGCAGACCATAGACGGCCAGATAAGAGCTTCGCGCTTGATCATCTACTATTTCAGCCAGATAGGCTTGTCTGATTGGCGTAAATATCAGCTCTCCGATTGTCGCCCCCAGAATGGACACGAGGAGAAGCCATACCGAATTGCTGTAGCCGACAATTGCGTAGCCGACTGTATACAGGAGAACGCCTGTGTACAAGATTCGCGTAGGCTTGAATCGGCGGACAAAAGAGGCTGCCCAAATGGCAAAAACGACAATAACGATGGTATTTTCAATCTGAAGCAAACTGGTCATGCGGATACCGGTTAATTGAAAAGAGTAGTTTTCCAGCAGCTGAAGCTGCCGGGGGGCAAACTCGGCTTGCAGGCGGACGCTGACATAATTGTACAAGTGGACTTCCAGCGAACGAATTAACATGCCGCCTATACTATACACAATAAACAGCTTGTCCTTCGCCACAACCCTGTAATGGAGAGCCATTTTGCGAAGAGGCCCGCGCCCGTCGCGTTTTCTTCTATTAGCTGCAACCGGGAAATGGGTCTCCCGAACAAAAAACAAGGTTAATACAAGCGTTGCCAGGCTGGCCGCAACCATTGCCCCCAGCAGTTCCATTCGGTGAGTTGCGAACAAAAAGCCGCCGATTGGCGCGCCAATCGAGATCGAAAGATTGATCGCCCAGAAGTTTATGCTGTAAATAAAAGCACGATTTTCCTTGGTGCTGACGTCAATAAGCATGGCTTCTGCTGCAGGGTTGAACAAGCCGTTCCCGATGCTGATCAGCAGCAGCATGGAAAACGTCAGCCAGGTAGAATCCAGATAGGGAGAGCTGGCAAGCATCATGATGAGCACCGCGGCAAAGCGCAGAATCTGGGCGCAAGCCATCACCTTTTTTCTCCCGTACAGATCCGCCATATAGCCGCCGTACAAGCTTGCCGCAATTTGCAGCAGCAGATTGGCGAGCAGCAGCAGCCCTGCCAGTCCCGCCCCAAGCCTCTGCGTAAAATAGATCGCCATAAACGGCAAAACCATCGCTTCAACGCATCGGGTCAAAAATGAGGTTAATATCCGAATCTTAATATTGCGGTCCAACTGCTTGAACATGGAGTCGTCTCCCTTCCTGTTGTGTAGCCTTTATTTTAGCTGGGAAAACGAGAATAAAAAGGGTAAGATTGAAAATGTAATTTCACCTTTTATACCGGGCAGCTTAAAACTACCTTTTTAAAGGATGGGTATGAGATGAAGCATCGCGAGCATTACATAGAGCTGCTGCTGGCACACCCCGGTCAACAGCATTCGGGGGCCAGTATTCCCATTACCATTCAGAAACTGACAGCCGTGTTGAATTGTACGGCCAGGAATGTAAAGCTTGTGCTGCGCAGACTGGCGGAAGACGGGTATATGGAATGGAGGGCGGGCGTTGGACGAGGCCATATCTCGCATATGGCCGTTGTGCGGGGGCTTGAGGAAGTGCTAACGGAGTATGTAGGCGAATTGCTGGAAAAAGGAAGAATGAAAGAAGCGCTGGACTGGGCCACAAGGCAAGGGATGAATCCGCCGTTTCGCGGCAGACTGCGACTCATGCTTGAAAAACAGATGGGCTTTCAGTTGAAACAGACGGGAACCTCGGAGCTGGATGTGCTGCGGGTAACGGTTGCCCGGAAGCTCGGCATCTTTGACCCGGCTTTTTCGTATACCGCTACCGAGGTGTTTTTGCTGGAACAAATATATAGCCGTCTGGTCGATTTTGATTCCGTCGGCCAGCGTTTTCTTCCCTCGCTTGCGCATGCATGGGAAAGCAATGAGGATTATACGGTATGGACCTTTTATTTGCGAAAAGGCGTACGCTTCCACCACGGTCTTATCTTTACGGCAGAGGATGTGCGGCATACGCTGGAACGTCTTCGGGAGGTCCGGTCGCCGTCATGCTGGCAATACGAAGATATTGCCGAAGCGGAGGTCGCCGGCGAATATTGCCTGGTATTGCGTTTGAAGAAACCCAATCCGTTTCTCCTTCACTTTTTCAGTTGTGCCACCATGTCGATTATTCCGCATGATGAAGGATTTTCCGAGCAAAAAATGTTAGGTACGGGCGCCTTCAAGGTGGCGGAAAATGCTGCGCAGGTGCTTAGGCTGGAAGCTTTCGACGATTATTTCCGCGAAAGAGCCTGGCTGGATATTATAGAAATTTGGCATATCCCCTCGGATAGTCCGGGTGATAGGCAGTTTTCCTTGCCTCATTCGGAGTCGGTTGCGGGCGAGACTGATACTGACGCTAAACGGGATATGGATTCCATGTTGGACGGCTGCCGGTATTTGATTTTTAACTTTAATCAGCCTGGCATTCAGCATAACCCCGGCTTCCGCCAAGCGATGCGCTTGCTGCTCAACAGGAAGCTGCTAGTCACCGAGCTAGGAGACCCCCGCTCCATGCCGGCCAACAGCTTCCTTGTTGCCAGAAGCAAAAAAGAAGCCCATGAAAGCAACCTGTTTGCAGAAAGAGAGAAGCATCATCGCGAGAACGATTCGTTGCCTGATGCAAGGGATCTGCTGGAGAGTGACTCATTGTCTGAGGCAAGAGAGGATTTGCTGGAAGGCAACTCTTTAAGCGAAGCGGGGTCGCTTTTGCGGGAAAGCGGTTATGCCGGCGAAACGATTAGCCTGTATTATCACGGTCGTCCCGTCGAGCTTCAGGACATGTTGTGGCTTCGCCGGCGAGCGTTGGCGATAGGTCTGCAATTGGAGCTGAAGCCTTATAGCTTTGCCCAATATACGACGCAAAGACTTGGGCAGCACGCGCAAATGATGTTGGCTACGGAGGTGCTGGAAAAGGATACCGAACTGGGCCTTCTGCGGTTATTTTTTAATGAGGACAGCAACTTTCATCACTTTTTCAACGAGGAGCAGTTGGGGGAACTGCGCAGTATTTTGGCATCATATGTTAGTGTAGAATCATTGGACGAACGAGCCAAAATCATTGACGAGGCCGAGGGGCTTCTGCGCCGGGACAATTGGCTGCTGTATCTCTATCACACGCAATTCCGGACACGGCTGCCTCATGCGCTGCAAGGGCTGGCGCATGACTCGTTCGGCTGGCTTGATTTTTCCAAGCTATGGATCAAACCTTAGGCTATATACGCTGTCGAGCCACCAACCCATAAAGACCTGGGGCTGTCCCAAAAGCCGATCCGCGTATCTGATTCAATTAAAAACGCTAATGGACATCCGTGTCCGTTAGCGCTTATTTTTTAACTTTTTGCGTTTGTAACGGACATTGATGTCCGTTACAGTGAAAATTATCCAATAATTACCCATTTTGGGGCTCTAACGGACAAGGATGTCCGTTAGAATTTCAAAATCTGCGTTTTACGCGTCTAACGGACTTCCGTGTCCGTTAGAGCGTTTGACTTTTTGGACAGCCCCAGGTCTTTTTTTGCCACAAATGAAATAGGCCGCCCTGTTTAAGGCAGGAATGAAAAATTAGTCAGTTCTTCATACGTAAAAGCTTGCTTCAGCATTCCTTTATCCAAGCTCCAATCAACAATGCTTTTTACCTGCTCTTCGCTAATGGAGCCGGCATGCTGGAAGCTGTTTTTCAAGCTGGCGAGATAGAGTCCGATTTGCTCCGGGAACTGGTAATCGCTCAAGATGCCGACATACTCCGAAGCATCGGTCTCGTTCATGTAGTCCACGGCGCGATTGTATGCTTTGTAAAAGGCCGCGATGTCGCCTGGACGTTCGTCTACCATTTTGGCTGTGAATTGCAGCGTTCCGCCTTTAATGCCGGCTTCTCGCGATCCCGCCAGCAGATGGGCGCCTTGCTGAACAAGCATGCCCGCTTGGGGTTCCGTAAATACAACGCCGTCCACTTGGTCCGACAATAGCGCTTCCGCCCGTCCGGAGAAGGAAGGGATTTCGACGATGGTGTAGCTATAACCCTTTTGATCGGCAAAATGGTCCATAATGTACTCCAGCAGGAAATTCGGCACCAGCGATACTTTTTTGTCCGCCAAGCCTTCAATGGAGGTGATGCCGGAGCCGGGGGAGGATAAGATTTTGAAATCCTCGCTAATATCGGAGGTGATGACCATATCGATGCCGTTTTGTTTAAAGGCGGCTTCCGTCATGACGTCGCCGATTGTGGCGTCAAGTTCTCCTGCCTGTACGGCCACGTTGCGGTCGTTGGGGGAGGCAAACGCCTTGATGGACATGTCCGCGCCTTCTTCTTTCAAATAGCCCAACTCGTGGGCGAGAATAATCGGAATCGCGCCTTCGGCCGGCAGTATGCCGATCGTAAAGGTTTTGCCTGTTGGTTCGTTGGACAAGGCGGGTTTGTTGTCCGAGCCGCTATTGCCGGCACATGCGCCCGTCAGCAGCAGCACGGCTATCAGAGCTGTCGCAAGCCATTTCTGTTTCATGATGTCTACCTTCTTCCTGTATTATAAAATGCGCGCAAAAGCGTCCAAATCCATAAAGTACGGAACAACGTTCCGCTTCAGCCGGAGCGGGTCGGTGCCCCGATCATTCAGGCCTTGCTCCGTCGTAAACGCCAGCGTAAAGCCGGATTGCTTCAAAACCTCGACATTTCGGCTTTCGTATAGTCCAAAAGGATAGGCGAAAACGTCTCTCGAGTTAAGTTGGGGAAGCTTGTTGCATTCAAGCAGGTCATGCCGGAACTCCTCGTCCGCTGTCAACGTCAGCTTGCTTGCATCCGTTCCCCTTCGCTGATGAAAGTGATGGGTGTGATTGGCGAATTCAAACACATCGGAGATTTCATCCAGTTCATCCGTCGCCAGACAGGTCGATTTAAGGGGATCAAACGGCTTTGGTTCGGCATGAAGCCAGCCGGATACAACAAATGCGACAGCATGAAATCCATATTCCTTCAAAATGGGATAAGCATACGTTTTGAGCGATTGAAAGCAATCGTCAAAGGTCAGCAGCACGGATCGCTCGGGAAGCGATTTTCCCTCGGTGTAATAGCTTTTAATGTCGTCCAGCGTCAAGGTGCTGTATTCCCTTTCTTGCAGATAGGCCATCTGAGCCATGAAGGCTTCGGCCGTTGTGAACAGCGGCGGGGGAAGCACATCCTCGTAGTCCTGACGCACGTCGATGGCGGAAGGATGTTTGGGATTAAATTCATCGGATAGCCGCAGCTCATGATACATTAAAGTTGAAAAGCTCATCGTTGTCCTCCTAGCCATGGGCCATTTCGCAGGTAAGTGTATGATTGATGTCATTCTAACATAGCGTCAAATCAAGGTTCGTGATAATTGTCACAAGATGAATTGTTGCTTTCATTCTGGATTGTTCACTATGTAGACCTGTGTTATCATTACTCGAAAATAGACGGGTTTGGGACAACATACGTTCACGAGGATGCCGCAAGGCTTGTTTTGCTATCAGAAGCGGGTCGCAGGGGTGAAGTCAGTTCAGTGGAAATGAGGGAGGGCATGTCTGCTTTTGTAGAGCTTAGGGAGATCGGTGTCCATTTGGGGGGCAGGGAAATTTTTGCGGGAATGAACGCCAAGCTGGAGCGGGGCGTTTCCTATGCGCTGATCGGAAAGTCGGGTGTGGGAAAAAGCACGCTGCTAAATCTGATTGCGGGATTTTTAATCCCGGATTCGGGCGTTTTGACGGTTGGCGGGAAACCCGTGAACGGTCCGAGGCGCGGAACGGCGTTTCTGCAGCAGGAATTGGGACTGTTTCCATGGCAAACTGTCAGGGAAGCCGTCAGTATGCCGTTAAGACTGGCCGGCGCGACAAACAAGGGAGAAATCGAGGCAAAAACGGAGGGGCTGCTGGCGGAGCTAGGACTTGAAAACGTTGAGGGTTCTTATCCCGATCAACTGAGCGGCGGCCAACGGCAGCGGGCTGCGCTGGCCAGGACGTTGATTGGAGAACCGGACTTTCTGCTGATGGACGAGCCTACTTCTTCGCTTGATACCGTAACGAAGGAAAGCATTCAACTGCTGGTGCAGGAGCAACAGCGCAAACGGGGCGCAACACTGCTGTTTGTGACGCATGATATCGAAGAAGCTGTGCTGCTCGGCGATGAAATTCTCCTGCTGGAGAGCGGAGGAGGGCTTGCCAGAAGGAAAACGCCGGTTTTTGAGGGCGGGTTGGCTCGTGAAGATATCCGCTTTTATGAAACCTGCATCGAGCTTCGCCAATGGATGAATGCTTCGGACGAGAGTCGGGCAGAGCATTCTGATACGGCAGGGCCAAAGGAAGAAAGCAATCGCAGGGGCAAAAAAAGTGACAGCGGCACGGAGGAGCAGTTATGAAGGTGGTTCGGAGGTTTGTCGGAGCACAACTGGTTGGTTTTATCAGTTTCCTTATCCTGTGGCAGTTGATAGGTCTTGCGCTTGATACCCATGTCATTCCTACCCCCGCGGAAACGATAAAATATATGCTGGCAGAATCCGGGGACCTGGTTTTGCATGCGGGAGGAAGTCTATTGCGGGTTTTGACGGCAATTGCCGTATCGCTTGCAATCGCGGTGCCGACAGGATTGCTCTTGGGCGGAAACAAATGGTTCAGAACGTTGGTATCCCCGTTTGTTTATTTCATTTACCCTATACCCAAAGTGGCGTTTTTGCCGGTATTTATGCTGCTGTTTGGTTTAGGCAACGTATCCAAAATTATATTGATGATCTGGATTATCATGTTCCAAATCATGTTGTCGGTGCGGGACGGGGTAGACAGCATTCCCAAGCTTTATTTCCAGGTCATGAAGGGGTTCCGGGCCGGATCATGGCATACGTACCGCTACCTGGTGCTGCCTGCCGTATTGCCCCATATGTTCACTGGCCTGCGAATCAGCATCGGCATTTCGCTGGCATCGCTGTTTTTTGCTGAAAATTACGCAACGACCTACGGCATTGGTTATTACATATTAAGCGCCTGGACCAAAATGAACTACCCGGAAATGTTCGGCGGCATATTGACTCTGGGCATTGTCGGCTTGCTGCTGTTCAAGGGGCTGGATGCGCTGCAAACCAAATGTACGCCATGGAAGGCGGAAAGGCGCTAACAAAAGCTGACCTTGACTCCGCCAACCATGGCGTTTTTTTGCTTTTTATAGATGTCGCGGCCGAAAGGATCGCGATTTGTGACCAAAGCGCAGGGATAGACGGTTTAAGCTTCCGCTGTGGGCCTGCCGCCTTTATCCGGCTGCGTTTTCATCTTGCGATAATCAGCTGGCGTTACGCCAAAGCTTTTTTTGAACATGCGGTGGAAATAAGAGCTGCTGGTATATCCGCATTGCGGCGCAATATCGACAACGGGCATATCGCTTTGCTCCAGATATTGCTTTGCCGCTTCCATTCTCACCTGATTAATGGCATCAACTATCGGCGTCAGCGCGTACTGTTTATACAGGCGGCTGAGATAGATTGGCGACATGCCCATCTCCTCCGCAATACTGTTAAGGCTTAAAGCAGGATCGGCATAACGTTCGCCAATCATTTTGTTGATCCGAACCATGAGCTCCTCATGTCTGGACGAGCGCTTAACGGACAATTTTTCCTGCAATACATCGAACAGGCTGAAGAAGGCCTCCTCGATTTCCCCCAGTGTTTCAACCTGATCCAGCGACGGCAGGTGCAAATAATTGACTCCATCCATTTCGAGATTGTTGTTCTTCTGAATCGTTGCCAGATGGTTGTTGACGGTCATGGACAAATGAGCGCTTGTCATCCGCACAACGTGGAAAGGATACCCCGCCGTTTCCTTCAAAATATCGGACAGCAACCGCTTGGCTTCGTCGCTTTTTCCAGTCATGAGGGCATCGGTCAATTTCTTTTCCCGTTCCAGAGGAAAGACATAGTCATTGGTTTTGAGGGCCGTCACAGACTCGGCGTCAACGAGACAGCCATATCCGTAAAACAGCCTGTGCATCGATGCTTCACGCACTTCCTTGTAAAGAAGGGGGAGCTGCTCTGCGCCTTCGCCTTCGCGGCTGTACGTTATGGATAACCCCAGCTTGAGAAAATCCGATGCGGATTGCTGGATCTGGTTCAACAATTCCTTCAGAAGAGCGGGGTCGTCGGTCGCCGGCGCATCTTCCAGCGGACTTAACAGCAGCACCACGCTATCCTCCTCCATATCTACCGTTTCCGCCTTGAAGTAACGGGCGCTAATCTCCCCGCTAATATTCATGATAGCAAAGCGGTAAGGAAGCAGGTCATCGCCCCTTGTTTCCTTCAAAGCCGCAAAACGGTCAATGCGAATCAGCACAACCCGGTATCCGGCTTGAAAATCGAATGTAATGCCGCTTTGCGCCATTCTCTGCATCTGTCCCGGCGTCTGCAGTTTTTTCGAGCCTTGCATTAATCCTCGCAGCCAGTTTTGACGGATTGTATACGAGGTGTTTCTTCTTTCGTTTTCCAGCATGTTCATTTGGCTTTCCATTAGACGGATTGGCTTGTAAAGCATCCGGGAAAGCAGCCAGGATACAAGAAGTCCTCCTGCAAGAATGCTTACGGCAATCCAGATTGTCCTGTTCACAATAGAGGTAGACCCAGCCGAAATTTCGCTATAGGGTGTAACGCGGACATATTGCCATTCCAGCGAATCCGGCGCGGTGTAGGAAATAAACGATTTTCGTCCTTGAAAATCCGCCACGAAATAGCCGGACGGCTGATTGTCCACCTCGCGCTCCAGCAAGGCCAGATCGTTTGCGGCTAATTGCGCCGGTTCAAGCGTGTCGCCCGACAATAATTGATTCTGGTTGTCCATAATATAGGATTTTGCGCCTTTGGCATTGGCGGTTGCGCCAATATCTCTGTTTATCCATGCGGCGGAAATATTGATAATAACGGCGGAATTGATCTGGTTGCTTTTCCCGATTGCATCATAGCCCAGATACGTATAGGCCCGTGTTGTCCGCTCGCCCTCCAAGAGCTCGGTCGTATAGGTGCGCGGAATCGGAGTAAAGGGACGATAACTCTGGAATTGGTCCAGAATTTCCAAAACTCCCTGATCCGCAAGCTCGGATCGGCTTAATGTGCCGCCTTGCCCCTGGCGCGTGGCCGTGTAGAACAGATCGCTCGTTGAATTGTATACGTAAATCGATTCGATATACGGCATGGAATTCAAATAGTTGTCCAGCTCGTTCATCGCGATCCTGACATCATAATAAGTAGGTTCGGGATAAAGCATCAGCTTCGATATCGCGAATGTCCGGTAAATCTGGAAGGAAAGCGACTGAGCGTTTTCCGTCATGCTGATAACTTCCTTGCTGGTTTGCGCCAGATTGCTGGCATCGGACTGATACGTTTTGCGCAGATCGAGCTGCATATAGGCAAAGAAGTAAAAGAGCGACGATACCAACAGTGTCAGCGCGATGCACAAGGACGTCGTAAAGAGCAGCTTCCCGTAAAGCTTGCCATTGCTCTTCCATGAAAAAGCTGACATTGTAACCCCCCTTTGACCAAACTGGCAGCGAACAGATTTTTACCTGCGCGCCATTTTCGAAAGCGTTTTCTTTTTGTGGTTTTATTATACGGCGCGAGTGAGGTTCAAAACAATGAATTAAATGGAGATTGGTGAACCGGACCCCAAAAGGCACAGTGAACAATTTAAACTTTAATGAACTTTGTCGCTGCGAGTGCCCGTCCCGCGGGCTTTTTTTGGAGCTCCGCCGTTTTGCACAAAGATATAAATTGTTCAATTCGATTTTCTTCTTTTTGTTCACTAACCTTGATATTGTGCTCTTTCGCATATCCGCTCCCCGGTCGTACACTTAAGGCAGTTCAAGCGGCCGATGCGGCGGCTCGGACCAAACACTTGAGCATCACACTCGAGCATCATACTTGCAATCGCATGTATGGACAGCCGCATCAAATTAAATTACGCACGCATCGAAGGGAGAATGCAACACATGCAAAGGAAGAGTGGGTTACTGAAGGAACTGGTGGTAAACCGGCTGCTGTTTCTGATGCTCTTGCCGACCGTTTTATTTTTTCTGATCAATTCGTACACCCCTATGGTGGGTATCTACTACGCCTTCACCCGATTCGATTTCAACACAAGCCTCTTCAATAGCCAATTTGTCGGGTTGCAGAATTTCGAGTTTTTATGGAAATCGGGAATTTTGACGCGGCTGACTATTAATACGATTGGTTACAATATAGCGTTTATTCTACTGGGCAATGTACTGGCGATTGCGCTTGCGATCCTGCTAAGCGAACTGAGAGTCAAATGGTTCAAGAAGCTGACACAGTCCATTATGTTCCTTCCTTACTTCGTATCCTTCGTTATCTTGAGCGTTATCGTCTACAACGTATTTAACTTTGAAAGCGGATTTCTGAACTCCTTTTTGGCAAAACTCGGTTCTGAGCCGCTTGATGTTTACAACATTCCGTGGGTGTGGATTTTCCTGATCATTATATTCTACCTGTGGAAAAACCTTGGTTACAGCATGGTTATCTACCTGGCTTCCATTACAGGCATCAGCGACGAATATTATGAAGCGGCCAAAATTGACGGCGCCAACATCTTCCAACGGATCTGGTACATTACCGTGCCTATGCTGAAAACAACCTTTGTCATGCTCCTGCTGTTTGCGCTTGGAAGCATCATGAAGGGCCAATTCGACCTCTTCTATCAGCTGATCGGAAACAATGGCGTTTTGTACAACACGACGGATATTCTGGATACCTACGTGTATCGCTCGCTGAAAGTAACCTTCGATATCGGGATGTCGACTGCGGCCGGCCTGTATCAGTCCCTGTTCGGATTTATCCTGATCATGACGGTTAATACCATTATCAAAAAAATCAACGACGAATACGCCTTGTTCTAATAGCGGGAGAAAGCGGGAGGTTTTAAAGGATGAAAATAAAAGAAGACGGCTATATGAAGTGGTTCCGGCTGATTGCATTCGTTGTCATTTTGGTCGCCAGCGTAGCGTGCCTGTTTCCTTTTTTGCTAATCATATCAGCATCGCTGACGCAAAACGAAGCCATTATCCGGGATGGCTACAACCTGATTCCTACTGTATTTTCGCTTGAGGGCTATAAAACCGTGTTCCGGTTTCCGGAGCAGGTATTGAGAGCTTACGGCGTTACGGTTTTTGTTACGATCGTAGGTACAGGACTTGGCTTGTTCTTTATGACGATGGCCGGTTACGTCCTGCAGCGCAGAGATTTTAAATATCGCAACTTCTTTTCCTTCATGATTTATTTCACGACCTTGTTTGGCGGCGGTCTGGTTCCATGGTACATCATGATGACCAAATACCTGGGTCTGACCGATACGTATAGAGTGTTGATTTTCCCGGGGCTGATGACGCCATTCCTGATCATTCTGATGAAAAACTTCATCCGCTCCGCTGTTCCGGACGAGGTTGTAGAGTCCGCAAAAATCGACGGCGCCAACGACTTCCTGATCTATAGCCGGATCGTGCTCCATCTATCCATGCCCGGCATTGCTACGGTTGGTTTGTTCCTGGCTCTGCAATATTGGAACGACTGGTTCACATCGTCGTTGTTCATCAACGATACCAGCATGTATCAACTGCAATACTATCTGTACAATGTCATCAACGCGATGAGCTTTGTTATGTCGATGGGGGCGGGAACGGGCATATCTCTCGGAGAAATGCCGACGGAATCCACCAAGATGGCCATGGCGATCATCGTTACAGGTCCAATCCTGTTCCTGTATCCGTTCGTTCAGCGTTATTTTGTCAAAGGCTTGACGATTGGCGCGGTTAAAGGTTAGAACCGAATGGGGCACGGTCATGGCAAGCTTATCGGGCGAATGCGCGGCACGGCCCCCAGCGGCTAACATAGAGGCAAGCACTATAAAAAGGGAGGATTTTCAAAGATGAAGAAATCAGCAAAGGCTTTATCCGTACTGCTATCCTTTGTTCTCGTAGCCGTATTGCTTGCGGCATGTTCGGGCAATGGCGGAACAGCAACACCTTCCAATTCACCAAAGCCGTCAGAAACAGCATCAGGCGAAGGCAGCGGTACCGATGGAGAAGGCGCAAAACCCGGCATCGACATTTCCAAGCCGGTTGAGCTCCAATTCTATATGCTTGGCGATGCGCCGAAGGATCTGCCGGCCATCCAGGATGAAATCAACAAAATGGCTAAAGAAGACCT
Source organism: Paenibacillus sp. CAU 1782 (assembly GCF_054551715.1). Lineage (NCBI taxonomy): Bacteria > Bacillati > Bacillota > Bacilli > Caryophanales > Paenibacillaceae > Paenibacillus > Paenibacillus sp. CAU 1782. The sequence continues at coordinate 33,381 of NZ_JBTOLL010000011.1, forward strand.
CAACGCAACGGTTAAATTCAACTATACATCGTGGACTGACTGGGATCAAAAATACAAATTGCTGCTTGGCTCCGGCCAACAGGTCGACCTGATCTTCACGGCTGAGTGGACTCAATATCAATCCTACGCAAAACGCGGCGCGTTCCAGCCGCTTGACGAGCTGCTGCCAGTAGCTGCTCCAGAGCTGTACAAATTCGTTCCGCAGGATATGTGGGAAGCGGTTAAAATCGACGGGAAAATCTACACGGCTCCAGCAACCTACAAAGAGTATGTAACCAACGGCTTCGTATGGCGCGAAGACCTGCGCGAGAAATACAATCTGCCTAAACCGGTTGATATCGAAACCTTCGAGCAATATCTGGAAGGCATCAAACAAAATGAACCAAACATGGTACCGCTTGCAATGGGCGCTGACATGAAAGGCACGTTGTTCGACACGTACAGAAGCATTGCCGCAAAACCGATCGGAGCTACGCCTTACGGTATCGACATTAACTATGACACGCCAACAGAGGTTGTTAGCTACTGGGGCTCCGACGAGCATCTGCAAGATTTGCTCCGCATGAAAAAATGGCAAGACAACGGCTACATGGTGAAAAACGTTCTTTCAGTTAAAGACGTTATTCAAGAGCAATTGACCAGCGGCAAAGCAGCAGCTTTGCTGGGCGACAACCCAACTCGCTTTAATGATTCCGTTATCAAGCTGCAAGCGACTCACCCGGATTGGAAGCTGGGTTACTATCCGTACCCTCTGACCACAGGCCTGGCTACACCGGTTCACCCGATCCACAACGGCTTTGCCGTGCCTGTAAGCAGCAAAAACGCTGAGCGCGCATTGGCGTTCTACGAAAAAATGGTTACGGACAAACGCTACAACCTGCTGACACAATACGGTGTTGAAGGCAAAAACTACGAAGTGGTTGACGGCTACTACACAATGATCGGCGACGCTAACTCCAACGGCTTCCCGCGTGAATCTATGAATGGCTGGGCATGGCGTAACCCTGAGTACATGCTGTTCGACAAAAACTATGACGGCGTGAAAGCGATCTTCGACGAGCTGGACAAAATCCAGGTTCCTGACAAGTTTACTGGCTTCGCTGAAGACTACACGACCTACCAGGTAGAAAGAGCGGCGCTTGAGCAAGTAGAGAAGCAATATCTGTTCCCTCTGATTGCAGGCGTTGTTAAGGATGTTGAAGGCGGTCTGAAAACGTTCATGGAAAAAGCGAACCAAGCTGGCCTTGAAAAAATTCAGACGGAGTACAAAAATCAATGGCTTCAATATGTACAAGAGCAAGGCATTAAGTAACAGTCAAGCAATTAGTGGAGCAATTTAAACCAATGCGGTTTCATTGGCGTCAGCAGGACGCCGGTGAAACCGCATTTTTTCGGTTTGAGTTTCCCCGATGATGCCACATGGGAGCCTCACTATGTTAAAATAATTTCGTAAGGGCATTCACTACTTTTCATAAAAAAAGGAGCTGGAATGTAAGATGTCAGAAAAGAACGTAAAATGGGGCGTTTTTGGTCCGGGCTGGATCTCGTCCAAATTTGTTAAGGACCTTAAGTTTGCCAAAGGAGCGGAATTGATCGCGGTTGGCGGCAGACGATTGGAGAAAGCCGAGGAGTTTGCGAAAACCTACAACATTCCGCGGGCGTACGGGTCGGCCGAAGAGCTGGCGCAGGATCCCGATGTAGATATTGTTTACGTAGGCACGCTTCACACTGTACATAAAGAAAACACACTGGCGCTGCTAAGAGGCGGGAAATCGGTTCTTTGCGAGAAGCCGTTTACGATGAATGAAGGCGAAGCGATAGAGCTGATTCAGACTGCGCGGGAGAATGGCGTGTTTCTGATGGAAGCCATGTGGACGCGTTATTTGCCGCCGATTGTAAAGGTCAGGGAGTGGCTGGCACAAGGAGCGATTGGCGAGGTTCGCATGCTGAAAGCGGATTTTGGCTTTAACATCGGCTGGAATCCCGGCAGCCGCCTTCTGGACCCTGCTCAAGGAGGAGGGGCGCTGCTGGATGCGGGTATTTATCCGGTATCCTTCGCTTCCATGGTGTTCGGCGAACGTCCGGAGAGCATTTCAAGCGTTGCTTCCATCGGAAAAACGGGAGTGGACGAGCAGTTCTCGCTGTTGTTCGGATATTCAGGAGGCCGCAGCGCTGTGCTGAATGGAGCCGTACAGCTTGGAATGGTTAATGACGCTTATATTTATGGCACCGAGGGTCATATCCATATTCCAAACTTCCTGTTTGGCAAATCCGCAACCTTGTTTGCAAAGGATAAGGAGCCGGAGCATTTTGCCGATGACCGCGAAGCGGAGGGTTATGCTTTCGAGGCGGAAGAGGCCATGGCTTGCTTGCGCGAAGGAAAGCTGGAGTCTGGCATAATGCCCCTTGCGGAGACGCAGGCTATTATGGGAACGCTTGACGAGATCCGCAAGCAATGGGGTTTGGTATACAGCGCGGACAAGTAAGAAAAGGGATGAATAACCTAGAATGAATACAATGGCATTGCTGTCCTCATGGACTGAAAGCGATCTGAGGGCATGGCTGGAGCACTTCCGTTCCTTGGGGCCGCTTCCCGGCATCCTGCTTACGTTTATGAAATCATTTGTGCCGCCGCTGCCCACGATGGTTATCATCGGGTTAAATGCCGCTGTTTACGGCCTTTGGCAGGGGTTTCTTTACTCCTGGATCGGAATTGTTAGCGGATGTATCACGACCTTTATGCTGGTGCGCAAGGCCTCGAATTTGCGTTACGTGCAGAGATGGCGGCAAAAGCCCAAGGTGCAGAGGGCTCTGCTGTGGGCCCGGCGCAACGCTTTCAGCTATGTGTTTGTGCTGAGCCTGTTTCCGATGGGGCCGTTTGTGGCAGTCAATGTTGCGGCCGCCGTGTCCGGCATGACAGTGCGCTCTTATCTTGCGGCGCTTCTGCCGGGCAAGGCGATCATGATTTTTTACGTTTCCTATATCGGATACGATCTGGAGCGGTTTGCCCGGCGTCCATGGGAAATCGCATTTGTTGTGCTGTTTGTTGCAGCCTCCTGGTGGGCCAGCCGCAAGGTTGAAGCCCATTTTTCAAGGCCCGGGCAAATGGGCGAGGGTGAGGAAAGCAGCCGATAGGCGACGGGATGGCGAAAGCTGCACGGACAAAAGAAGCATAAAGCAGAGCAGGCCGATGACATGGCTTGCTCTTTCCTGTATTTCCCTATCATTCGACAGCGCCGCGCAAAAAAAGTATAATAGAGATTGCAAAGCTATCAATGATAATGGTGGTGGACCACATTTCTTACGTATTAGCCTTTTTCATTTCGTTTATCGTTGTATACCTGCTGATACCTCCCTTTAGCAAGCTGGCCTTCAAGCTGGATTTTGTGGACAAGCCCCGCAAGGATGTGGAGAGGAAGCTGCATAGAGAGCCCATTCCTCTAACGGCAAGTTATGCGATTTTTATTGGTTTTTTTGCATCGTATCTAATCGTATCCAGAGAAATCAACTGGGAGACCGCAGCCCTGTTTGCAGGCGGCGTTATGCTGCTTGTTATTGGAACCATTGACGACTGGTATAAAACAAAAGGCAAAGATTTTCCGGCGCTGCCCAAGCTGATCGTGCAGGTGTTGGCTGCGGTGCTGGTATATGCATCAGGCGTTGTTTTTGAAGGATTCGTTAATCCTTTCTCCGGAGACTACATAGAGCTTCCCGTCATATTGCAGTTTGTGCTGACCATTTTGTGGATTTTCGGCGTTACGACGGTTATCAATTTTTCGGATGGCCTGGACGGACTGGCAGGCGGCCTGTCGGCAATCTCGGCAGCTACGCTGTTTGTTGTTGCGCTTGCGATGAGCCAATCCAATTCAGCGATTATGGCAATCATACTGGTAGGCGTAACACTTGCTTACCTGCGCTATAACAAACCTCCGGCAAAAGTATTTATGGGCGATGCGGGCGCAACCTTCCTTGGATTTGTGCTTGCGGTAATCGCTTTGGACGGCGCGTTCAAGCAAGCGACGGTATTGTCGTTGTTTATCCCCATTTTGGCGCTTGGCGTTCCCATCTTTGATAATCTGTTCGTGGTGGTCAAGCGGTTTATTCAAGGCAAGTCCATTTACCAGGCGGATGCCAGCCAGGTCCATTACCGGCTGCTGCGCGCAGGCCTGAACCATAAGCAAGCGTTAATGTTCCTCATTTTGCTGAGCACCTGTCTTGGCCTGTCCTCTATCATTTTGATGCTGGTGCAGGGCGTATAAGGAGTAACGCAAACCGCAGCGAAGAGCCGTTTTTAATGGCGCTTCGCTGTTTTTATTGCCGATTTTAGCCGGATTGCCCCTTTAGCAATCGGGAAATGGAATCCAGCGCCATCCAGCGGGACAAGGCATCGCCAAAATTCCATTTGTCCGCTTCGATGAGATAAACGCGTTTGCGTTTGACTGCATCCAGTGTATTCCAAAAAGGAGTGCGAATCAGCTCATGAGTTGCCGCCCGGGAAACCGGATTCCGGCTCAGCAGCAAAAAGATGCGGTCTCCCGCATACAATGGAATTTCCCCTTCGGAAATTTCGCGAAAGCCTTCTTCGTCAGCCAGCATTTGCGCCACCAGAGGCGGCGCCTGAAAGCCGGCTGGATGATAAAGACCAGGCGCAAATCCGGCGCTTCCCATCACAAACAACCGCTTGCCATGCTCATAGAACAGCACAGCCGCCGTTTCGCCGGCAACGCCATCGCTCCCTAGTCCGCGCCACATCATCTCTTCGCGGCTGCGATAACGCTGCAGCCATAGCTCCGCATCGCGCTGCTTGTTCAGCAGCTTGCCCAGTGTCTGCATCCGGTTGTCCAGTGTTGCGAAGGAGTTGAAGGAAACCGTTGGCGCAATCGCAGACACCATATTGTATTTCTGCTCATCGGAGTTGGCAAACAAAATCAGATCGGGCAACCCCTTCTTCAGCATAGCGCTTTGAAGAAAATGCTTTCCGCCAATCATACTGCCGTCCCTGCTATCAGGATTCGCATTGAGCCATCCGTCGAGCAAACCGGCGGCGGGCAGTCCCAGCGCGTTCAAATCGCCGCACACTTCCTTGTGGCATATGATGGATTCCGGATAGGCGGGAATAACGATTTCATGGCCAGTCCAATCTACCACCCGCTGCTTCTTTCGGGCAGCATCTCCATATTGTCTTGGAGTAACCCCGGTCATTTGCCTGAAACGCCGTATAAAATAATATTCGTCCGAAAATCCGACTTCGGCGGCTACATCCCGCAGCGGACGGTTGCTGCTTGCGAGGTATTGCTTGGAGCGGGTAATGCGCAGCTCCGTCAAATATTCGTTTGGTTTTTTGCCGGTAATTTCCTTGAACAATGAACGGTATTGCCATTGAGGCAATGAAGCTTGCTCCGCCAGCGACGCAATCGTCAGCGGCTCCATATAATGCTGCTCCATATAAGCGATCGTGCCGCTCACTGCATGCATGGCATCGGCTTCCGGGCCAGCCGCGGCTCCGTTTTCGAACACATGCAGCAGCAGTTCATGAAAATAAAGCTGCCCCCTAAGAAAGGACAAACCGTCTTTTGCGGCAGTCTCGGAGGCGGGGCTTTCGCCTGCTTTTTGATCCCCGCCATCAGCCTTGACGGGGCAAGTCTCCAGCAGGGATTGAGCCAGCTGCTGGAGACGAGAGGGGGGACTCGCAACCGTATGCCAGCCAGGAGGAAACAGAGAGTGTAGGGAAGTAGAAGCGAGGCCGTTAGAACCCGCATATTCAACGCTGTCAATGTCGCTATTGCCCCCGATAACGTCTATGCTGTTGCCGCGGTCATTGCTGCGGTAGGCATGGAACGAAATACCGTAATAAACCAGGCGGCTGCCTGGGCTGCAATAGATGTGGGAGGAGGTTCCCGGTCCCAAGCAAAAGCAGCTTCCCGGCCCTATTTTGAAGTATTCGCCGTCCTGATCCAAACTTCCGTCGCCTTCTATACAAAGCAGAAGCTCATGGGCTTCGTTCAACGCTTTATGCTGCAGCCAGCTTTCGCTGCGGGAGTGCAGGCGTATACTATTGAAGCGAAATAATGAGGAAGCTGCCGCAATATGGGAATTTTGACGACTCATATCCATGAGGTTGCCTCCTAATGAAAATAATTATCAATATAATTTTAATGCAAGAAAAGAAGCCTTTCAACAAAGGTTATTCACCTTGGCTGAAAAGCTTCATTTGTGCTTTCGGAAATTAGAGCTGCTTGTTTGTAATCAGCTCCGGCATTTTTTGCAGCAGCCATTCGCGCGTTGAGGCATCGCTGCTGGAGTGGCGAATATCAAGGGTGTATACTTTGCCTGCTTTTACAGCGGGCAGATTGAGCCAGATATTGCTCTTCATCATGGCTTCCGTTGATTTCACCGCATCATCCATTGTTGAAACAGGGTTCAGGACAAAAATCAAATCTCCGGCAAGCGCAGGCAACACTTCCATGGACAGCTCCTCAAAGCCTTTGTCCTCATCAATCATTTTTTGAATGTGAGGCGTCGGGGCCAGGTCAAGATCATCAATCAACACTTGCGACAAACCTGCGCGCGCCATCGCGAACAGTCGGTCGCCGGGATAATAAGTCAGGACGGAGATCGTTTCATCGCCTGTAACGCCGACTTTTTTCAACTCTTCCTTAATGCTCGCCGTCAATGTATCATAGCTGGCGAGCCAAGCTTCCGCCTCGCTGCTTCTGCCTAAAATATCGCCCAAGAGCAGCATTCTTTCTTTTATTGGAGCGAAAGTATCGAAGACGAGCGTAGGCGCTATTTTGGAGAGCTGTTCGTATTCGTTGGCATCCATGCTGGCCGTGATAATCAGGTCCGGCTGCAGCTCCAGCAACGTTTCCAGACTAATAGGAAAACCGACGTCAACAACATCTTTAAATTCGTCTTCATAAATATGCTCATCCACAAAGCTGAACGTTGTTCCGATTGGTTTGATGCCCAGCTTCAGCATGTCGCCCACTGTTTCTCCCCAAAATACAACGCGTTCGGCCTTAACCGGAATTTCGGCTGTATTTCCTTGGCTATCCGTCATGCTCCTCGTAGTGGAAGCAGGCTCCGTCGATTCCGCGGGCGCCGCGCTTTCTTGCGAGGCTGTTGCTTGAGGCGATGCCGATGCATTGCCGCCAGTTGTGCTTCCCGCGTTTCCGCATGCGGCTGCCAATACGGTTGTCAACAGCAGAATAGCGGCCAAGCCCCATATGCGTTTTACTGATTTCATGTGAAAATACCCCTCCGTCAATCATTTCTTTTTATGATAATGATTTTCATTATCTAGAAAAACATGATAGGACATAAAGAACCTTTGGGCAATGGACAAAAAATGGGGCAGTATTTATTTTTGTCCATTAGTTGTTTTTAGATAATAAATTTGTTATCGTGTTGACAGAAGAGGTGATTGCGAATGGACAAATCGGCATTATTTTACCGGATGGTAGCATTTGTTGCAGCGGTTCATCGCATCGAGGTTGAACTGGGCAAAGACATTAACCTGGACGGCATTACGCCGGTTCAATACGACATTTTGGAATATATCGCCGTTGAGCAGCCGGTTACGCTAAGCGGAATTAGCGATTGCATGGGCATGTCGATGCCTAATGCGAGCAGGGAGCTGAAAAAGCTTGCCGAAATGGGCTTGTGCCGCAAATATACGGATGAAGTGGATCGGCGCAAGCAGCACATTACTTTATCTTCGGCGGGAGAAGAAAGAATGAAGACGATTTTTGCCCAGATGGAAACTCGGCTGGTGGATAGATTGGGCGACATTTCTTCATCGGAGATGCAAGATATCGTCAAAGCGATGGATACGCTTCAAAACCTTGTATTTGATGATCGGAGCAAATCCGGTTCATGAATAGATGAATGAAGACGGTTGGTCCGGAGCACCCTGATTTCAAGGTGTCCGGGCTTTTTGGCGTTCCGGAAAGCTCCGCCCATGAAGCCCCTGAAGGCGTCTTGAAATTCGGAGGGAGCGGGAGTTATAATTATTAAATAGCTGAACTATTTATAACTAAAGTTTTAAGCGGGAGGATGAATGACATGATCAAATTGTTTCGCTTGCTCAAACCCTACCGCGCTGCCATTGGCTTGGTGATGGTGCTGATTCTGCTGCAATCGCTGGCAGAGCTGTATCTTCCAACCCTGATGGCCGACATTGTCAACAAAGGAGTTATAGAGGGCAACAAGGCCTATATTTGGCGGATGGGCGGATTTATGCTTGGCGTGACGATTGTTGGAACGCTGGTTTCCGTACTTGCCAGTTTGTATGCCTCCCGTATTTCCTCCAGCTTTGGCCGATTGGTGCGAAGCAAGGTATTCTCCCATGTAGAAGGGTTTTCGCTGCAGGAATTTGACAAGATCGGCACGGCATCGCTAATTACGAGAACAACGAATGACATTAATCAGGTGCAGCAAGTGCTGATGATGATGCTCCGGATGATGGTAATGGCTCCAATGATGTGTATCGGGGGCATCATTATGGCGCTCTACAAGGATGCCAGGCTAACGCTTGTGCTTCTGGTGGCGCTGCCGGTGCTTGCGCTCGCCATCTGGCTGATTACAGCCAAAGGCATGCCTTATTTCAAGGCAATCCAGAAAAAGCTGGACCGGATCAACCTTGTGCTCCGCGAGAATTTAACCGGTATCCGGGTTATCCGCTCGTTCAATCGGACTGAGCACGAAAGAGAACGTTTTGTCAGCGCAAACGGCGATTTGATGGAAACCGCCATTAAAGTGAATCGCATTATTGCGGTCATGATGCCGCTTATGATGCTGATTATGAACTTGTCCACCATTGCCATCGTTTGGTTCGGCGGCATTCGGATCGGCAGCGGCGCTATGGGCGTTGGCGATTTGATGGCGTTTATCCAATATGCGATGCAGATTATGTTTTCGCTCCTGATGTTCTCCATGATGTTTGTTATGGTACCGCGCGCCTCCGCATCCGCGCAGCGTATTAATGAGGTAATCGATATGGAGCCATCCGTTGTTGATCCATCGGAAACGCAAAAAAGGGGCGGGGGCGTCAAGCAAGGAACGGTGGAATTCAGAAACGTATCCTTCAATTATCCCGGCGCTGAGCGTCCTGCTCTTAGCGATATTTCGTTCACGGCCAAACCTGGCGAAGTGACGGCGATTATCGGCGGGACCGGTTCCGGTAAGTCGACCTTGCTTGGTTTGATTCCGCGTTTTTTTGACGTCGCTGGAGGTACGGTGTCCATAGATGGCGTGGATGTGAGGAAATGGGGCCAGGAGCCTCTGCGAAGCGGCATATCCTTGGTGCCTCAGAAAGCCGTGTTGTTTACGGGCACGGTATCGGAAAATATCCGGTACGGCAAGGAAGACGCTACGGACGACGAAATCATTGCGGCAGCCAAAACGGCGCAGGCGCTTGATTTTGTATCCGAAATGCCGGAGAAGTTTGATACGATGATTGCGCAAGGCGGGGTCAATGTATCCGGCGGCCAGAAGCAGCGTTTGTCCATTGCGCGGGCTCTTGTGCGCCGGCCTAAAGTGTTTCTGTTCGACGACAGCTTCTCCGCGCTGGACTACAAGACGGATGCGAAGCTAAGGGCCGCATTGAAGGAAGAAACCTCCGATGCCACGGTCATTATCGTGGCGCAGCGCGTCAGCACGGTCATGGATGCGGATCAGATCATTGTTCTGGACGAAGGCAGCATCGCCGGCATCGGCACCCATCGGGAGCTGATGGAGCATTCCTCCGTTTATCGTGAAATTGTTGCATCCCAGCTGTCAGAGGAGGAGATTGCATGAGCGGCGCAGGAAACGGACATGAAAACAAGGGGCCGGAAAACAAAAGTCATTCCGGCGCGCCGCGCCCAGGCGGCTTTGGGCCGGGACCGGGTCCCGGAATGATGGCAATGCCGGGACAAAAGGCCAAAAATTTTAAAGGGTCGTTAAAGCGTCTTTCGGGTTATCTCAAGCCGTTTACTTTAACGCTGATTCTGGTTTTGGCTGCGGCGATTCTGAGCACGTTGTTTTCCATTGTGAGTCCTAAAATATTGGGCAGAGCCACCGATTTGCTGTTTGACGGCATGTTGGCCAAAATAAACGGTGTCCCAGGAGCGTCTATCGACTTTGAAGGCATAGCCTTTATTTTGGCGCTGCTTGCCGGGCTGTATGTCATCAGCGCTCTGTTTGGCTTTACCCAGCAATATTTAATGTCGGGCGTTGCCCAGAAGGTTGTATACCGGCTTCGGAATGACGTAAACGACAAGTTGGGCAGACTTCCGCTGAAGTTTTTTGATTCCCGCTCGCATGGCGATATCCTGAGCCGGGTGGTCAATGATGTGGACAACATCAGCAATACGCTGCAGCAAAGCTTGACGCAGCTGATTACCTCTATTGTTACCCTGATCGGGGTTATTGTCATGATGCTGACGATTAGTCCTTTGCTGACGCTTATTTTGGTGCTTACGCTGCCGCTCAGCTTTATCGTCATCGGATTAATTGCCAAGAGATCGCAGCTGTACTTCAAAAGCCAGCAAGCCGAGCTTGGCGAGCTTAACGGCCACGTCGAAGAAATGTACACGGGACATACGATCGTCAAGGCTTTTGGCCACGAGCGCAAATCGATCCAGCAGTTTGACGAAATCAACGACAGGTTGTACAAATCCAGCTGGAAGGCGCAATTTATTTCCGGCATTATGATGCCTTTGATGAATCTGATCGGCAATATCGGTTATGTGCTGATTTGTGTGGTCGGCGGCATATTGGTGACGCAAAGAGCGATTACCGTCGGCGACATTCAGGCATTTATTCAATACGCTAGACAATTTACGATGCCTATTACCCAAACGGCCAATATCGCCAATATCATTCAATCCACAATCGCTTCCGCGGAGCGGGTGTTCGAATTGCTGGACGAGGAAGAGGAAGGCGCGGAGCCGGCGAAGCCGATTGTTCTGAAGCAAGCTCGCGGCGATGTAGCGTTCCACAATGTCGAGTTTCATTACAAACCGGATGTTCCGCTTATCGAACGGATGAATATCGAGGTGAAAAGCGGTCAAACCGTTGCGATTGTAGGACCTACGGGCGCCGGCAAAACAACGCTGGTGAATCTGCTCATGAGATTCTACGAGGTGACCGACGGCTCCATTACGATCGACGGGCAGCCCATTCAGGGGATGCAGCGCGGTCATTTGCGGAACCATTTCGGCATGGTGCTGCAGGATACTTGGTTATTTAACGGTACGATACGCGACAATATCGGGTACGGAAGGCCGGGCGCTACGGGAACGGAAATCGTCGAAGCCGCAGTGGCTGCGCATGCGGATCATTTTATTCGCACCTTGCCTGAGGGCTATAATACTGTGCTGAATGAAGAAGCATCGAATATTTCGCAGGGACAAAAACAGCTGCTGACCATTGCCAGGGCGATTCTGGCGGACCCGGCGATTCTAATTCTGGACGAAGCGACGAGCAGCGTCGACACTCGGACCGAGGTGCAGATCCAGCAGGCGATGAACCATCTGATGTCGGGCCGAACCAGCTTTGTTATCGCTCACCGGCTGTCGACCATCCGCGACGCGGATCTCATTCTGGTCATGAACAAAGGTTCAGTGATCGAGCAGGGAAGCCACGACGAGCTGTTGGCGCAAGGAGGCTTCTACGCCGATCTGTATAACAGCCAGTTTGCTTCAAAAGCCAATGCAGCGGTATAAGAAGGCAGCGCGTACTGGAAGCTCAGTGGCTAGTAAAAGATAGGATTATTTTTGAGATATGATCCAAATAGGCTGGGCAGAGGACTCATGAAAGGAGTTCCTGGCTCAGCCTTTTCTTTTAGGCGGTGCCAATGAGAGCGGCTGTGCCAGGCAAATAAAAAGCGTTGGACCAAGGGATATTGGACTTCATCCCACGACCCAACGCTATTTTTGCAGCTAAAGCGCATTACGAGATTTGCAGCTTCGAGTCAGCATTTGCCGCAGATTGATTCTGCTCCCTTTCAAGGGAAAAGGAGCTTTGGCGTCCTGTCTCGATGATTTCTCTTGCTCTCTCAACTTCCTTGTCGCTTGGCGTAAGCACGCCTTCCAACGGATAGTCGAGGCCAAGTTCCTCCCATTTGTAAACACCCATTCGGTGGTAGGGGAGAAGCTCGACTTTTTCTACGCCATCCAGTGAACCTACGAAGGCTCCCAATGCATGCAAATCTTCGTAGCTGTCCGTCACGCCTGGAATAAGCACGTGGCGAATCCAGATGGACTTGCCTTTATCGGACAAGTGGCGGGCAAACCGCAAAATCCGTTCATTGGATTGCGAAGTCAATGCGGTGTGACGCTCATTGTTCAGCTGCTTCAAATCAAGCAATACAAGGTCGGTTGCTTCCAGCAGACCCGATGCATCAGCATGAGAAGGCTCGCAGAAGCCGGAGCTGTCCAGCGTTGTGTGAAGACCAAACCGTTTCTTCACCTCGCGGAACAAAGCGGCAACAAAGGGAGCTTGAAGGGTAGGCTCCCCACCGGTTACGGTGAGGCCGCCGCCCGACATTTTGAAATAGTTGACGTAAGGCTCGATTTCGGCAATGACGCTTTCGACCGTCATGACTTTGCCTGTGGAAGTATCCCAGGTATCCGGGTTGTGGCAAAATTGGCAGCGAAGCGCGCAGCCTTGAAGGAACAGGACAAACCGTATGCCGGGTCCGTCAACCGTGCCAAATGTTTCAAGGGAGTGGACACGCCCCTTGGCCTCCGAATCTTGATGTCCTCTTTGATGTACGCCCATAGCGCGTCCCTCCCCTTATTTTTGGAAATGCCTCGAATAGCTGTTTTATTACATGGAGCCGTGGAATGTCCGGTTCATAACCTCAAGCTGTTGCTCGCGAGTCAACTTGATGAAGTTAACCGCATAACCCGAAACCCGTACCGTAAGCTGCGGGTATTGCTCCGGATGATCCATAGCGTCTTGCAGCGTAGCGCGGTCAAACACGTTTACGTTCAGATGATGCGCATTTTGCGACATATAGCCGTCCAGCAGCGAAGTCAAGTTGCGCACGCGTGTTTCTTCTTCACGGCCCAGCGCCTTTCCGACAATGGAGAAGGTGTTGGAGATGCCGTCAAGCGAATGATCGTAAGGCAGCTTCGCAACGCTGGCGAGGGAAGCAAGAGCACCTTTGCGGTCGCGTCCGTGCATTGGGTTGGCGCCTGGCGCAAATGGCTCGCCGGCTTTCCGTCCATCCGGAGTGGAGCCGGTTTTTTTGCCGTACACCACGTTGGATGTAATCGTCAGAACGGATTGCGTGTGAATCGCATCGCGGTAGGTCGGATGTTTTTTGAGCTTCGACATAAAGGTTTCCACTAATTCCACCGCCAGATCATCGACACGGGAATCGTTGTTGCCGTATTGCGGGTATTCGCCTTCGATTTCGAAATCGACAGCAATACCTTCTTCGTTGCGGATCGGACGAACCTTGGCGTATTTGATGGCGCTCAAGGAATCGGCTACTACAGACAAGCCGGCGATGCCGCAAGCCATTGTGCGAATTATTTCACGATCATGCAGAGCAAATTCAATGCGTTCGTAGCAATACTTGTCATGCATGTAGTGGATGACGTTTAGTGTATTGACATACAGCTCTGCCAGCCAATCCATAGTTGCATCATAACGCTCGCGGACGGTGTCGTAATCCAGAACTTCGTCTGTAATCGGCGCGGTAACAGGAGCTACTTGAAGACCGATTTTTTCATCTTTGCCGCCGTTGATTGCGTACAACAGAGCTTTGGCAAGGTTGGCGCGAGCTCCGAAGAATTGCATTTGCTTGCCGACGCGCATTGCGGATACGCAGCATGCGATGGCGTAATCGTCGCCGTATACCGGACGCATGATGTCGTCGTTTTCGTATTGAATGGAGCTGGTTTCAATGGACACTTTTGCACAGAAATCCTTGAAGCCTTGCGGCAATTGAGTGGACCACAGCACGGTCAGGTTTGGCTCTGGAGCCGGTCCAAGGTTGTAAAGAGTATGCAGAATACGGAATGAGCTTTTTGTCACAAGCGGTCGGCCGTCTTCGGCGATGCCGCCAATGGACTCCGTTACCCAGGTAGGGTCGCCGCTGAACAGATCGTTATAGTCAGGTGTACGCAGGAATTTGACGATACGCAGCTTCATGACGAAGTGGTCGTAAATTTCCTGAGCTTGCTCCTCTGTCAGAGTACCTTCCTTCAGATCGCGCTCGAAGTAGATATCCAGGAAAGTGGATGTGCGGCCAAGGCTCATTGCTGCGCCGTTTTGTTCCTTGATCGCGCCAAGATAACCGAAGTACAGCCATTGAACGGCTTCTTTTGCATTTTGAGCAGGAGCGGAAATGTCGAACCCATAAGATGCCGCCATCGTTTTCAGCTCTTGCAGAGCGCGGATTTGCTCGTTGTGCTCTTCGCGTTCGCGGATAACCGCTTCGGACATCGGCGATTTTTCAGTCAGTTTCAGGTCCATCTTTTTCTCTTTGATCAAGCGGTCGATACCGTACAGCGCAACGCGGCGGTAGTCGCCGATGATGCGGCCGCGGCCGTATGCGTCCGGAAGGCCGGTAATAATGCCGGCTTTGCGCGCGTTCCGCATGTCGGCTGTGTAAGCATCGAATACGCCTTGGTTATGCGTTTTGCGGATATCGGTAAACAAACGGACGATTTCTTCAGGCAATTCGAAGCCGTAGGCGACACAGGCATCCTGCACCATACGGATACCGCCGTAAGGCTGAATCGAACGTTTGAACGGAGCATCGGTCTGAACGCCGACGATTTGCTCCAGCTTCTCGTCCAGGTAGCCAGGTCCATGGGAAACGATGGAGGATGGATTCATATCCACGTCCAAAACGCCCCCGCGTTCACGTTCCTTGCGCGTCAGATCGCTAACGACTTCCCACAGTTTGGTTGTGGCTTCAGTTGGCCCGGCCAGGAAGCTGGCGTCTCCCAAGAAGGGAGAAACGTTGGCGATAATGAAGTCGCGAACGTTTACCTTGTCTCCCCATGCTCCCGGGGTGAAACCTCTCCATGCATCATTCGACGGCACCTGTTGTTGCAAAGATTTTTCTGTTGTTGCCATATGAAATCCTCCTATCCATTATTTAAGGTTTATGACTGGAAGTTTCCGTAGAAGGCCCTGCGGTACAAATCGGCAAGCTCGGTTACGAGCGGCAGCCTTGGATTTGCGGTTGTGCATTGATCCTCGAAAGCGCGATCCGCCAAGTAGTCGGCACGGCTTTCAAAAGCATCAACATCAACTCCGGCAACCTGGAAGCTTTCAGGAATGCCAAGACAGCGGTTCAGCTTGCGAATAGCATCCACCAAGCTGCTTACGCCTTCCTGGATTGTGCGGGCCGGAAGGCCCAGAATACGGGCGATTTCCGCATAACGTTCGTCGGCCTTGAAGTAATCGTATTTCGGGAACGATTGAAACTTGGTCGGCCGCTGCGCATTGTAAGCAATGACGTGCGGCAGCAATATAGCGTTTGTGCGACCATGCGCGGTATGGAATTCGGCGCCGAACTTATGGGCAAGACTATGGTTGATGCCCAGAAACGCGTTTGCGAATGCCATGCCTGCGATTGTTGATGCATTGTGCATTTTTTCTCTTGCAACGGGATCAGCAGACTGGAACGACTTCTCCAGGTTCTCGAATACGAGCTGGATTGCCTTGATAGCGAGGCCGTCCGTAAAATCATTAGCTTGGATCGATACGTATGCTTCGATCGCGTGCGTCAACACATCCATGCCGGTATCCGCAACCACGGTTTGCGGCAGGGAGTAGACGTATTCGGGATCAATGATCGCAACGTCCGGAGTAAGCTCGTAATCAGCCAGCGGATACTTGGTGTTGCCGTTGTTTTTGTCGGTAATGACTGCAAACGACGTGACCTCCGAACCTGTGCCGGAAGTTGTCGGGATTGCGACGAACTTCGCTTTTTGCCCCAGGCGCGGGTATTTGTAGATGCGTTTCCGGATATCCAGAAACTTTTGTTTTACTCCGTCGAAGTCGGTGTCCGGATATTCGTAGAACAGCCACATCGCTTTGGCGGCGTCCATCGCCGATCCTCCGCCGAGCGCAATGATGCAATCCGGCTGGAAGCGGTTCATGACGGTCGTACCGCGGTTGACGGTATCTACGGAAGGATCCGGCTCCACATCGGCGAACACTTCGATTTGAACGGGCAGCTTTCTTTTGCGCAGATAATATTCGACCTTTTCGACGTAACCCAGTTTCACCATCATTTCGTCCGTAATAATCAGAACTCTGGAGATGTCCGTCATCTTGGACAGGTATTGCGTTGCGCCTTTTTCAAAATAAACCTTAGGCGGAATCTTAAACCATTGCATATTGACGGTCCTTTCGGCAACCCGCTTGATATTGAGCAAATTGACGGCCGATACGTTGTTGGTCGTGGAGTTGGAGCCGTACGATCCGCAGCCCAGCGTCAGGGATGGCAAATTGGTATTGTAAATATCACCGATGGCGCCGTGCGTCGAAGGCGAGTTGACGATAACGCGTCCGGTTTGCAGCCGTGTTGCAAATTGCTGAATCGTGTCCTGATCCTTGGAATGGATAACCGACGAGTGGCCCATTCCTCCGAAAGAAACGATTTCCGCGGCCCGCTCGATGCCTTGCTCCGCGTTTTTCACTTTGTAGCAGGCAAGCACGGGACTTAATTTTTCGGCTGACAGCGGGTATTTTTCTCCCACGCCGTCCAGCTCGGCAACAAGCATCCGGGTGTCAGGAGCAACCTTGATGCCGGCCAATTCAGCAATCTTTACGGCGGATTGGCCAACGATTACGGCGTTAACGGCACATTTTTCGGGATTGATAACCAACTTGGATACAGCTTCGATCTCATCTTTGCTCAGGAAGTGGCAGCCTAGCACGCTCATCATCTTTTTGACCGAATCATAGATCACTTCCTCCAAAATAACCGCTTGCTCCGACGCGCAAATCATGCCGTTGTCGAAGGTCTTGGACAAAATAAGATCGGTAACGGCTTGCTTCAGATTCGCGGTTCTGTCAATAAAGCATGGCACGTTGCCGGGTCCGACGCCCAGTGCGGGCTTTCCTGTGCTGTAAGCAGCCTTGACCATAGCGGAGCCGCCTGTTGCCAGGACGAGCGCAACATCAGGGTGATTCATCAGCAGTCCGGTCGCTTCCGTGGAAGGCTGGTCGATCCATTGAATGCAATGCGCCGGCGCTCCGGCCTGAACAGCAGCTTCCAGTAGTACCCGCGCGGCTTCGGTGCTGGAGTTCTGCGCCGAAGGGTGGAATCCGAAAATAATCGGGTTGCGCGTTTTGATGGCGATCAGCGCTTTGAACATCGTAGTGGATGTCGGATTGGTAACGGGTGTTACTCCGGCAATGACGCCAACCGGCTCGGCAATCATCTTGTAGTTCTCATAAGCGTTGTGTTCGATGACACCAACGGTTTTGTTGTATTTGATACTGTGGTAGATATATTCCGTAGCGAAGATGTTTTTTGTAATTTTATCCTCATAAACACCGCGTCCGGTTTCCTCTACGGCCAGCTTTGCCAAATACATATGTTTGTCCAAGCCGGCGAGCGCCATCTTCTGTACGATGACATCAACTTGCTCTTGCGTCAGTGACATAAATTGCTCTTGCGCTTTTTTAGCCCTTGCTACCAGAGTGTCGACCATGCCTTTTGCGCTCTGCTGTTTCTGGACCGCGGTTTCTTTGACAGCCATTCTAGATTCCACTCCTTCGTGCGTAATTAGGATTTGTAATCTATCGTAAGCCTTTTGCGATCCATCCACTGTGTAAAAAGTCACTGGCCTAAAATAAACATCTCTGCTTGTACGCGTCATATTCGATATCGGCCATGCCGCCAGGCATGTTTCGTAATGGAGAGCGGACTTTTTGAACTACCTATTTTATATCCGGCAAATTTCTTTAGGGCATGCCGGACAATCAGGACAGCCGGCCATAACTCTGAGCGCTTCCAGATCCAGAATCTTCAGCATTCCGCCGGGTACAGCCTCTACGATGCCGTCGGTTCTCATGCTGCTCAGCATCCGGTTTACGCTCTCGCGGGTCGTGCCGACCAGATCGGCCATTTCGCTGTTGGTAAGCTTGATGTCGAGCAGGATGCCATCCGGCTTCATTACGCCGAAGCTGTTGCTCAGCCGAACCAGGATCGAAGCCAAAGCGCCGTTTTTGCCTCCCAGCAGCAAATCGCGAAGCTTCGATTCCGTCTTGCGCTGCATAAGACTCATCCACATGGCGAATCGGTACGAGAAGTCTCCGCTTTTACTCATTAGAAGCTCGAGCTGCAGCCGCGATACGACGCCTACTTCAACCTCGTCCATAGCCTCTGCGCTGTAGCGGTGGCTGGTGTCCCAAGCGTCGATATCGGCCAGAAGATCGCCGGCTTGCATGATCGAAATCAGCAGGTCCTTGCCGTCTCCCGTCGACTTGCGTAGCTTGATGCGGCCCTTGCGAACCCAGTAGACCGATACCGCGTCATCGCCTTCCCAGAAGAGATGGCCGCCGCTCGCGATTTTTTTCACATGCATCACGCTGGCAAGCTGGTCGAGCTGTCCTTCCGTGAATAACGAACCATTTCCGTTCTGAACCAGCCTGTCGCCTCTGGTCTCATTGCTTTCCGTTTCCGTTGCAAAATATATGCTCATTGTAAGTCCCCCTCGTCGGCGCTTCCTTGATATCTTTATAATACCCGCATCGTGCGAAAGATCATATCAGGGTATCTCCTGAATCTGATAGGGGGAAAATCCTGAAAAAGCTGTGAGGGTGATCACAAAAAAATAATTCAGGGAATTCCCTGACATACAATGAACAAGAAAAGCTTTACAATAGGCTTACGATCAAGAAGCGGGTGGATAAAGCTTCCCTGCATAGGGAACCTACAATAATAATGTACGCTAAAGCGAGATTCTGGAGAAAGGCGAGGAGGGAGCAAAATGAATACAATGAACGCCGAACTTGCTTCCAGCTTGGAAAGGATTATGCAGGACACCCATAGTGACTTCGCCGGACTCGGCCTGATCGACAAGGCAGCGCGCAAGCTGCGCTGGCACAGCGCTTCGGGGAGCATAAGCGGACGCACCCTCCTTGTGGAGCAGAAGCTGGCTGCAGGGTTGTCGGGGATGGCGATCCGTTCCGGCCGGCCGGCGCGTTCCGGTCCGGTGACAACCGATGCGGATGTGTTCAAGCTGGGGGAAACGGTCATGCTCGGAGAAAGACTTCGTTCCGCGGCGACGCTTCCGCTTGAATGGAATGGCGGCATTCATGGCGTATTGCTGCTGGGCAGAAGGTCAGACAATGCATACAGCCCGGAACAGATCGACTCGGCCTGGCAAGCAGCCAAGCAAATATCGGGGGCGGAATCAACGGCTTAACAACGGGACGCATTAAGCAACCCGATACGGGGTCAAGGAAGCGGCGGAGCTTTCTTGGCCTTTTTTTATTTTGAACCGTTACAGCGGGCTTTGATTTTGAGTTATTTTTCACAAATATGAAAACGTAACGGAATTGAAGCTGAGAAAGGTGCCGTATTCTGGTATAATAAGCAAAAACGGTACATCCGGGGATGGCTGGGGAGTGAAAGTATGATCAAGTTGTTAATATGCGACGATCATGCGGTAGTGCGATCGGGGCTCCATATGCTG
This sequence comes from Paenibacillus sp. CAU 1782, assembly GCF_054551715.1. NCBI lineage: Bacteria > Bacillati > Bacillota > Bacilli > Caryophanales > Paenibacillaceae > Paenibacillus > Paenibacillus sp. CAU 1782. The sequence goes on from NZ_JBTOLL010000011.1 coordinate 53,045, forward strand.
CTGCATGGCAAGCAGGGAATCGAGGTCGTTGGCGAAGCGTCGGAAGGCGACGAGGCTATCCGCATGGCGCAGGAGCTTGAGCCCGATGTGGTGCTGATGGACCTTAGCATGCCGCATGGGAAGGACGGGATGACGGCGACGACGGAGCTGAAGAAGCTAATGCCGAACGTTTCCGTTCTCATTCTGACCATGTTCGACGACGATGAATATTTGTTCCGCGCGATTCAGATCGGAGCATCCGGCTATATATTGAAAAACGCTCCGCATGAGGAGCTAATGTCCGCGATCCTGTCGGTGGCCAGCGGCAATGCCTACTTGTACCCAACGGCAACCAAACGCCTCATGAGCGAATACCTCGTTAAGGTAAAACAAGGCGGGGAAGCAGCGGGTCCGTATGAAGCGTTGTCCGACCGGGAGAAAGAAATTCTGGGCTGGATTGCAAAAGGGTACTCCAACAAGGAAATTGCCGACAGCCTGGTTATTAGCGTAAAAACGGTAGAATCCCATAAAAGCAACCTGATGGAGAAGCTGGGGCTGAAAACAAGGCCGGAGCTAATCAAATTCGCATTGAAAAAGGGGCTGCTGAATTTTGAATAACAACAGCATCAAACGTTATCGCGAAGTGATCGGCGAAGACGTCGATTATCTGCTCTCGACGCTGGCGGGGCATGTGGATGATGCGGACTTGCGTGTGCGAATGAACCAGTCGCTCAAGCAATTGGCCGACGTCAAGTTTGCGCTTGATGAGTCCTCGATCGTCGCTATAACGGATGCGCGGGGAACCATTCAGTATGTAAATGACAAGTTCTGCGAAATATCCAAATATGAACGGGAAGAGCTGCTTGGACAGGATCACCGGATTATCAATTCCGGTTATCATGGAAAAGGATTTTTCGGCGATCTGTGGCGGACGATATCTTCGGGCGAAGTCTGGAAGGGCGAAATCAAAAACCGCGCTAAGGACGGCAGCTACTACTGGGTCAGCACAACCATCGTTCCTTTTATTGACGATAGCGGCAAGCCGTATCAGCATCTGGCTATCCGCAACGAAATCACCCAGCGCAAGGCAGCGGAGCAGGAATTAAAGGAAATGATGGTCAGAGTAATGGAGATTCAGGAGGAGGAGCGCAAGCGCTTCTCGCGAGAGCTTCATGACGGCATTGGCCAAAGTCTCTTTTCGCTTCTGATCAAGCTGGACCGGCTAATTATGGAACGCGATGAAATCGCGGAGCTGAGGGAGCTGCGCGAGGATGTGTCCGGAATGATGGAGGATGTTCGCGGACTAGCCTGGGAGCTGCGGCCTGCGGTGCTGGATGATTTGGGAGTGGTGCCGGCAATCCGTACCTACGTCGACAACTATTCGCAGCATTTCGGTATCGGAATTGATTTGGAGTGCGGCCTCAAGAGCCGGCTTGGCGTCATGAAGGAGACGGCAATTTACCGAGTGATCCAAGAAGCGCTCACCAATGTCGCCAAATATGCGGATGTTATGGAAGCGGCCGTTACTTTGAAAGAAAGCGAGGAAGAGGTTGAGGTTCGGGTAACGGATCAAGGCCACGGCTTTAATCCGTCGTTGATCGTTCGAAGCGTTGGTTTGTTCAGCATGGAGGAGCGTGCCAACAGCGTAGGCGGAAGGCTGGAGGTCCACTCCAACCCGGGCCAAGGCACGGAAATCATTTTTTACGTCCCTAAAAACTAACCCTGGATAAGTTCAACTAATAACCGGCAGAAGCGGACCAGAGTGTGAAAGGTTCCGGAGAAAAGCATATGCTTGCGAAGCAACGTTACAACTGCGATCAGAGGAACTTTCACGCGGCGGTCTGAACTCCTGCCAACCCTATTTAGTTGAACTTATATGCCTCAGCCTGAATCCGACCATTATTGGTTGATTCAGGTTATTTTGCGTGAGCCAGATCACATATTTCATTGATTTAGGGAAATGAGTAATGAAAATCGGGGGATTCCCTGATGATTTTTACACTCTGCAGCGCGCTAAGATAAAGGTAGATAGACCAGAGATGGGATAGGAGGCGTACTGTTATGACAGCAACCAGGGAACGACTTGTACTGATTGGAAATGGCATGGCGGGCATCAACACGATCGAGCATATTTTGAAACTGGCCAAATCGCGTTTTGAGATTACTGTATTCGGCAGCGAACCTTATCCGAACTACAACCGGATTATGTTATCGTACGTGCTGGAGGGCAGCAAAACAATTGACGACATCATCCTGAACAATTGGTCGTGGTATGAAGAAAACGACATCAAGCTCCATACCGGCACGGCTGTTACCCGAATCGATACGAAGGAACGCATTGTTTATGCGGAAAACGGAATCAGCCAGGCTTATGACAAGCTTATTATCGCTACCGGCTCCAATCCGATCGTGTTGCCTGTACCCGGCAAAGAGAAGGAAGGCGTTATCGGCTTCCGCGATATCGGCGATTGCAGCGCAATGATTCACGCATCCAAGACTTACGGCAAGGCAGCTGTTATCGGAGGCGGATTGCTTGGGCTTGAAGCAGCCAAAGGTCTTGTCAATCTGGGGATGAAAGCAACCGTCATCCACCTGATGCCGGACTTGATGGAGCGCCAACTTGACCCAACCGCGTCGGCGATGCTGAAGGCGGAGCTGGAGCGTCAAGGCATTGAATTCAAGATGGAAGCGCAGACCGCAGAGCTGCTAGGCGGCGAACGGGTGCAAGGCGTGCGCTTCAAGGATGGATCGGAGCTGGAAGCGGACATCGTGGTTATGGCGGTCGGCATTCGTCCTAACACGACGCTGGCTGCTGAAGCGGGATTGCAAGTAAACCGCGGTATCGTCGTTGATGATTATATGCAAACATCGGAGCCTGGCGTTTATGCAGTAGGGGAATGTAACGAGCATCGCGGAATCCCTTACGGTTTGGTTGCGCCGTTGTTCGAGCAAGGCCAGATATTGGCCAAACATCTGGCAGGCGTCGAGACGCAGCCGTATGAAGGTTCGGTCTTATCCACCAAGCTGAAAATATCCGGCGTTGACGTTTTCTCCGCAGGCCGCTTTACCGACAGCCCCGAGCTCAAAGTATTGCGCAAGCAGGATGAATGGAAAAACGTCTACAAAAAGCTTTTGCTGGAAGACGGCAAGGTCGTTGGCGGCGTATTGTTCGGCGACGTAACGGATTCCGCCGTGGTACAGCAATGGATCAAAAACGGAGTGACATTGACCGAAGAGCTATATTCCGAGTTTATGGGCACGTCCGGCGGTTCGGCGCAATCCCCTCTTGACCGGGTGGCGGCTATGTCGAACGATGAAATCGTATGTGGCTGCAATGGCGTATCCAAAGGACGGATTCTGGACGTTATCAAGAGCGACGGTTTGACCACAGTGGATGAAATCAAAAGCTGTACCGGAGCGGGACGCTCTTGCGGTGGCTGTATCCCGACGGTAAGCAACTTGCTCCAACTTGCGCTGGGTGACAGCTATGCGGGGGCGGCACAAAAAACAGGCATTTGCGGATGCACGACGCTGAGCCGGGATGAGATCGTGGCGGCGATTCGTGAGAAACGTCTTACGACCACTCGTGAAATAATGCACGTACTTGAATGGAATCAAACAGAAGGCTGCTCCAAATGCCGGCCGGCGCTTAACTATTTCCTCAACATGGTTTGGCCGAACGAGCATGAGGACGAAAAGGATTCCCGTTTTGTCAACGAACGCCTGAACGCCAACATCCAGAAAGACGGCACTTACACCGTTATTCCTCGCATGTACGGCGGCGTTACGACTCCGCAGGAATTACAGCGCATCGCCGATGTTGCGGTCAAATACGACGTGCCAATGGTGAAAGTAACCGGCGGTCAACGGATCGATCTGGTTGGGGTCAAAAAAGAAGATTTGCCTGATGTATGGCAAGAGCTGGATATGCCTTCCGGTTATGGCTATGCCAAAGCACTGCGTACAGTGAAAACCTGTGTCGGCTCGCTTTATTGCCGTTTTGGTACCCAGGACTCCGTAGGCATGGGCATCCGGTTGGAAAAGATGTTCGAACGACTGGATATGCCGGCCAAGCTGAAAATGGCCGTTAACGGATGTCCGCGCAACTGCGCCGAATCCTGCACGAAGGACATTGGTTTTGTCGGCAATGACGGCGGCTGGGAAATTTATGTTGGCGGCAACGGCGGCATCAAACCCCGCATAGCAGAGCTGCTGTGCAAAGTGAAAACCGATGACGAATTGGTTGAAATCACTGCAGCCTACGTTCAGCTGTACCGTGAAACGGCGAACTATCTGGAGCGGACCTCCGACTGGATCGAACGGCTTGGCCTGGATTGGGTGAAAGCGAGCATTCTGGATGACCACGACAACCGGAATGGGTTGACAGCGAGAATTTACGAAGCGCTTGAAGGCGTCAAGGATCCATGGAAACGCGTGGTTGAAGATAAGGAAGAGCGCGAAAGCTACTACGGAAACACTACGTTGGCAACCAAATAAGAAGGGAGCGGAAAAATCATGGCACACACAGAGGTACAAGGCACCGCGTTGCGTTACGTCAGCGTCGGCAAGCTGGAACAATTCCCGGTACGGGTTGGGCGCGCGGTTAAGGTGGAGGATCAGGAAATCGCCATCTTCCGGACAACGGATAACGCGGTATATGCCCTGCATAACGTAAATCCCCACAGGAAGGGCGGTCCGCTCTCCGAAGGAATTGTATCCGGCCATAAACTGTACGATCCGCTTTACGATACCAAAATCGACCTGGCTACAGGAGCCGTGTATGCACCGGATACGGGGCAAGCGACAACCTATCCGGCTCTGGTCGAAAATGATGAAATTTTGGTGGGACTGCCCGCATAACGATAGGGAGGAAGCCGCATATGTTCAAGGAGACATTGGAGACGGTCGTCAAATCTGCATTAGCTCGAAAAGCATTGTTTGACTCCAGCAAGCTTCGATATATGATAGCCGCGGCACTGGCAGGCGCATATGTCGGCATCGGCATTATTTTGATCTTTACGATAGGAGGGACCTTGGCGGCAGCCAAATCCCCCTTCTCGGGAATGATCATGGGTTTGTCCTTCGGCATAGCGCTGACGCTGGTGATCTTTGCCGGCGCGGAGCTATTCACCGGAAATAATATGTTTTTTACAGTCAGCAGCTTGTCGAAAGCAACGAGATGGCGGGATGCAATAAATAACTGGGTGTGGTGCTTTGCCGGCAACTTGATTGGCGCCATGGCTCTATGCCTGATTATTTACAAGACGGAGCTATTCGGCAGCATACCGCCTGATCATCTGCTGTTTGCGACCGCCGCCAAAAAAATGAATCTGGATGTTGTCTCCTTGTTTTTCCGCGGTATCATGTGTAACTGGCTGGTATGTCTGGCGATATGGACATCCTTGCGCGCGAAGGAGGATACAGCCAAGCTGATCCTTATCTTCTGGATGCTGTTTGCGTTTATCGCCTCCGGCTACGAGCACAGCATCGCCAATATGACAGTTCTGGGCTTGGCGCTTTTGCTGCCGAACCATCCCGAAACCATTACAATCGCCGGCTGGTTCCATAATATGATTCCGGTAACGCTGGGCAACATGGTTGGCGGAGGTATTTTTGTAGGAGCGCTATATTGGTTTATTTCTCCGATAAAAAGCAAGTTTACGGTCCAGCAGCCGGCTCCCCAGCCGATCGTTGCGCCCGGAACGGTGGAATTAAATAAACAAAGCTGAGGAGTTTGTCACATTTTGTTCTCAAATGGCTCATATTTACGGCAAATCGTGAGATAGTTCACAGCAGGAGAGAGGCAGCGATGTTTATAATGTTGGCATAACATCGTTGCCTTGACTCGGTGTTTAAAGGAGGAAAAAATAATGTACGGAAAGAAGGCGTTGTTGACCGTTTCTCAGAACTCCGCCCGACCGACAGGATTTATGTACGCCGTAGAACGATTGCAGGAAGAGCGAGAAGGCTTGATGAACGAGATGAAGTCCATCTATATCGACGCTTTGGAAGTTGGACGGAATGCGGGCTGCGATAACGTGTTTCATCTGCTGGCCGACTTGAGAGGACGAACAGAAGCCTTTGTAAGCAGCCTTGATAAGTATCTGGAATGGGAAGATGAAGATTTATTCCCGCTGGTAGACGATTATTTTCACAAAAGACCGGGACCATCCATTACGCCATCCTACTGGGGGCTGGAGAAAGACCGCGAGATGGGCATGCTGTTCATTCAGTCTTTCCTGGACTTGAAGGTGAAAGAGCATAACGAGGAAAGTCATACAAAAATTAAACATGCGACTTCTCACATGGCGCAGGCTTGCCTGATTATGCAAGAGTATTTCCGACTGGAAGCAGAGCTGCTGTTTCCGCTGGCTGACGAAATCCTTACCGACATTGACTATTTCTACTCATAAGAGGAGTCCTTATATATCGCTCTGGAATAAACAGCCGGGCTACAACTAAATGATGCTTGTTCACAAAATAGCGCCGGGCTGCGTAAGCTTGGCTCTTTTTTTTGCCTTTTTTCAGCCTCCAATCTCTCTCCTTCAGCAAACACCTCATGTTACATCTGTCTATTTTGCACAGTCCGCCTACCGTTTTTTAGCGACAATATCTATTGTTGCTTATGTTTCCAGATGATAACATGTCAATAAAAGTGACATGAACAATGGTTGAGCAACGATTTATTGAACAATAAAAAGTAGCGGTTAACCAAAGTGTGATTGGTTCTGAAGAAGCGAAGTGTCGAGATCCATTGAAGGGACGGGAGGGATTTACTGTGCAGACTGCGGACGTTAACGATATCGTTGCCTTTCATCACGTAGGCAAAAAGTACAATACGGGTACGGTCGCTTTGAAGGATGTGCATTTTGGCATTACGGAGGGGGAGTTTGTCAGCTTTCTGGGTCCGTCCGGCTGCGGCAAATCCACTGCGCTGCGCATGGTTGCGGGACTTGAAGAACCAACAACAGGCGTTGTTGCGGTGGAAGGACAGGAGCCGAAAGCGTTGATCTCGGCAACGAGCGATGTTGCGTTTGTGTTCCAGGAAGCCAATTTGCTTCCCTGGAGAACCGTCATAGACAATGTGGTTCTTCCGCTGGAGCTGCGCGGGGGGAGCATGAAGGAGCATCGCAAGGAAGCGAGACGGGTGCTGGAGATGGTGGGGCTTCACGATTATGCCAACGCGTATCCCCGGCAGTTGTCGGGCGGCATGAAAATGCGCGTGTCCATTGCGCGGGCGCTGGCGGCAAAGCCCAAGCTGCTGCTGATGGATGAGCCGTTTGCGGCGCTGGACGAAATGACGCGGCAGGGACTGCAGCGTGAATTGCTGGACATCTGGCAGCGCGAAAAAATGACGGTGCTGTTTGTGACGCACAATGTGTTCGAGGCCGTTTATTTATCCTCCAAAATCGCGGTGATGTCAGCGCGGCCGGGGCGGTTGTCCGCCTTGATCGATGTGGCGCTGCCTTATCCCCGGACGCTTGCCATGCGGACGGAGAGGGCGTTCGCCAGCTATGTGGAGCAAGCTTCGCGCTATCTGGAACAAGGCTCAATAGGAAAGGAGCTGGAATAATGTCTCTTTCATCGGCGGAAACGATGAACGCGGCTTCGCCAGCGGCGGGAGCAGCGGGGAAAAAAGCCAGCAGAGCCAGGCAAATTTTTATGCGCCGGTATTTGGGGCCGATCGTTGCGTTTGTTGTGGTGGTAGCGTTGTGGCAGCTCATTCCTTCCTGGCTGGGCATGAAGCCTTTTATCCTGCCAAAGCCAACCGACGTAGCAAAAGCGGCAGTCGAAGATTGGCCGATTCTGTGGGAAGCCGTGCGCATTACCGTCATTGAATCAATCATTGGCTTTTTGCTCAGCGCGGTGATTGGCATCGCCATATCCGTGCTGCTGGCCAGCTCCGTCATTCTGGAAAGAAGCATTTATCCCTATGCCATCATTCTTCAGACAATCCCTGTAGTCGCGGTTGCGCCTCTGGTCGTAATCTGGTTTGGCGCAGGCTACAATTCTATCGTGGTTATCGCCTTTCTGATCGGATTTTTCCCGGTCATCTCCAATTCCTTAATGGGATTAAACTCCGTAGACAAACAAATGGATGAGCTATTCACCCTATACAATGCCTCCAAATGGCAAAAGATGTGGAAGCTTCGTCTCCCCGCAGCACTCCCCTACATGATGGCCGGCCTCAAAATCTCCTGCACCCTGTCGATCGTCGGCGCGATTGTTGGCGAATACGTAGCCGGAATCGGGGGCGGCAAAGGCGGCTTGGGTTACGCGATAACGATTGCGGCAGTCCAGATGAAAACGCCATTTCTGTTCGCGTGCGGCATTACCGCTGCTTTGCTGGGGATCAGCTTTTATCTGGTTGTAAGCCTGATCAGCAAACGGATGCTGGGTTACTGGCACGAGTCGGCAATGAAGTCGCAATAAATATGATAAAGGGAGAGAGAAGCTATGATGAAAAAGAGAAAAGGGTGGTTGTTGGGATTGCTGCTGGCGGCGGTTATGCTGGTGGCGGCATGCGGCGGAGGCGGGGGAAATGCTGAACCTGCGGCTTCGGAGACGGCGTCTCCTTCTCCAACAGATACGGCTGCCGGGGAAGCAACGGCTGAACCGTCACCTGAACCGTCGGCGCCTCTGGAAGTGAAGAAGGCCAAAATCGTATTGAACTGGTTTCCGAAAGCCCAGCATGGCGGCGTCTATGCTGCCCAAGGCGAAGGCATTTTCGAAAAACACGGATTTGAAATGTCCATCGAGCCCGGCGGTCCCCAGGTTTCAGCGGTGCAAATCGTAGCTTCAGGCAATGCCCAATACGGTCTGGCGCATGCCGACCAAATCGTAATCGCCAAAAATCAGGGGATCGACCTCGTCGTTGTAGCGGCAGCGCTGCAAGGAAGCCCTCAGGCCTTTATGTTCCAGGAAAATGTAGACGTAAAGGATTTTGAGGATTTGAACGGCAGGACGGTGTTTATTCAACCGGGCATTACGTACTGGGACTATCTGAAAAAGACGTATGATTTGAGCGGAGTTAAGGAAATGACCTATACCGGCCAACATGTCAATTTCCTGGCTGATCCGGAGTCTGTGACGCAAGCCTTTCTTACCTCCGAGCCTTTTTTCATGGAAAAAGAGGGAATTAAGACAAAAACGCTGCTTGTGTCGGAATCCGGATATAACCCTTATAACGTCGTGCTTTTTGTCACCAAAGATTATCTAGAGGGCAATCGAGAGGAAGTCGCCCGTTTTGTCACAGCCTTCCATGAAGGCTGGATGTCCTACAAGGACCATTCCGAGACGGTTAATGCCGCAATCCACGAGGCTAATCCCAATATCGATTTGGACGCCATACAATTTGAGGATGAAGCGCAGCGGGAGTTTGTTTACGGCGGCGATGCCGCGGAGCATGGGTTTGGCTATATGACGGAGGAGCGATGGTCAACTCTGATTGGTCAGCTTGTGGAGCTTGGTTTGCTGAAGGAGACATTTGACGCCAAGGATATCTTTACGACCGAGTTTTTACCAAAGCCCTGAATGAAAGGCATGCCAAACTGAAGGAGTACCAGAGGGGTCAACAACAGGCCTTCAGGATGTGATTAAACCATCGGACAGCCCCATTTCGATTGATTGGGTCAACCAGAGATTTCTGGTTGGCCTTTATTTTGCATGAAGGAAAGCCCGAGAGGAAATAATGGAAGGTATCATTACATTTTCCATGCGCAGAGGTGGTTCAAGATGGCAGACAGCTTCAGCTCTACATCGCAATCCGTCTCCTCGGATTCCACGATTGCGGCGGGCAATGCCGATGGGAAGGGAGAGGAGCAAACCTCCATCCCCCGAAATCTGGATGCTGTCATGCAGCAGATCCATCAGTTGTTCGACGGCAGCTCCGATATCGTGTATAAGCATTGGAACTACGGCCCCGGCTTACAGCTCCGCGCATGCTCGGTTTATTACAGCTCGCTAATCCAGGAAGATACCACAAATTATATGAAAACGTCGCTGCAGGACCTTGATACACACGAAATCGGCCCTGGAGCGGACGTGACGCTGGAGCAGCTTGTCCACTTTTTTGAAAAGGACGGCGTTTCCTCCAAAAAGGCAGAGGTTGTGGCGGATTTGAATACCGCGGTCAGCGAAATTTCCAACGGCCGTCTGCTAATCTTTATTGATGGATGGGACAAAGCTCTCAACTATTTGGCGGCATCGGTAGAAACCAGACAAGTAACCGAACCAGTTAACGAATCGGTTGTCCAGGGGCCTCGGGAGAGCACAGTTGAAAATCTGCAAAAAAACCTGGGTCTTCTCCGACTGCGCCTCAAAACGCCAAAGTTTAAAATCTGCATGTTGACCGGCGGAGGAGCAACCAATACAACCGTTGCTTATGCTTATCTGGATGGGGCGGTCGACGGCGAGCTGCTGCGGGAATTCAAAAAAAAGATGGAGCAGATTGGATCGGTTGAAATATTGGAAACCTCCTATATCGAGCAGTTGATTGAGGAGTCCACCTATTCGCCATTTCCGCAGCATCGTTATACGGAGCGGACAGACATGGCGGTAGCGGCGCTGCTGGATGGCAAAATAGCGGTGCTCGTTCAAGGGACGGGAAGCATTCTTCTCTGCCCCGGCCTGTTCGTGGAGTTTTTCCAGAGCAGCGAGGATTATTATCAGCGCACTGTACTGTCTACAATGCTCCGCTGGCTGCGGATGCTGGCTTTTATCATCGCGTTGATGCTCCCCAGCGTCTACATTGCGCTTTCCACGTTTCATCCGGAGCTGATTCCCACCGTGCTGCTGCTGGCTATCGCCAACGCTAGGGAAGGCATTCCGCTGCCAGCTTTTTTTGAAGCCTTGCTGATGGAATTTTTTTTCGAGCTGCTGAGGGAAGCGGGAGTTCGGCTGCCGCGCCCAATCGGGTCTGCGGTCAGTATTGTGGGAGCGCTGGTTATCGGGGATGCCGCGATCAGCGCGGGCATTGCCTCGCCCATTATGGTTATCGTGGTCGCATTGACGGGTATTGCCTCCTTCTCCATGCCGCAATACGGGATGGCGATAGCCCTGCGCATTCTTCGTTTTCCTCTCATGATCAGCGCGGCGTTAATGGGCGGTTTTGGCATGATGATCTGCCTGCTGCTCATTCTGCTGCATCTCTGCAAGCTAAGGACATTGGGACGCCCTTATCTAGCCTCGCTTGCACCGCTAAGAATAGCGGATTTACGGGATATTGCCTTCCGCCAATCCTTGAAGAAATTGCTGCGCAACCCGCGTAACGCCAAGCGGCATAAATCCATCATTTAGTGAACACCTTAGAGAGTTGACGGAGGTCGGAGATGCCATGGGGAAAAAACTGCCGGTAATCATCCTGTTATTGCTGCTACTGCCGGGCTGCTGGAGCAAATATGAGTTGACGGAGCGCGGTTTTGTCATGGGTGTCGCCATAGATCGCAACCAGAAGGGGCAGGTAGAGCTTCTGACGCAAATCTACCGTCCTTCATCTCCCCAAGCGGACAGGCCGGGCAATAATCCCGCCGAATCCAGCATCAATATCGCCACAGTCAACGATACGGTCATGGGAGCGATACGCGACATACCTATTCATCTGGGCCGCAAAGCGCAGTGGAGCCATCTTCGCGTCATTCTGGTGGGGGAGCAGTTCGCCAAACAAATGGATCTGATGAGCATGCTTGATTTTTTTCACAGGGATCATGAACCTCGCAGCAGCGTAACCCTGATGATCGCCAAAGGAAAAGCAAGCAAGCTGCTTGAGAAAAAGCCGCTGATCGAGCAAACAACCTCGCAGCAGCTTCTGCGCTCCGGGGAATCTTCCTTCCGCAACACGGGCAAAACGCTGGATACCACCCTGCTGGACGTGATTCGGCAGCTTAAAAGCCCCAATAGCAATGCCGCCTTGGCTTACGTTTATGAGGACAAGGTCAATCCGGCGCTGTGGTCGGCAGCGGGAGTTGCGCTGCTGCGGGATGGCAAGCTGGATAACGTTGTTCCCGCCGAAAAGGTGAAGGGGTTGCTGATCCTGCGAAATCAGTTTCACTTGGGCATTATGGAGGTGCCTTGCGCCGGAAAGGAAAAAGTGCACGAGACAAGCGAGGTTTTGTCTCTCGTGGTCAAAAAAAATCCTCATTTTGTAAAAGGCAGACTGGTTGTGGATGTAAAGATCAGGGGTGAAATCGCGGCAACGGAGCTCAAATGCTCCACGATTAAAGATGAGGCCGAGGAAAAGCGGTTTGTGGGCGAAGTAGAGCGGCAGATGGAGAAGGAGGCAAAGGAGGCATTGGGTTATATTCAACGGGAGAAGCTTGATGTGATCGGGATTGGCAATGAGATCTACAGCCGTAATCCAAAGGAATGGAGTAAATTGAAAGAGAATTGGGGCCAGCAATTTTCGGAAATTCCGTTTATGTTCGATATCAAGCTAAAGCTCATTACGGGAGGAAGTATTAGCGCCAAACCATTACCCTAGCCGGAAGCCTTTGAAAAAGCGCCTTTCATGGAACAAACATTCGGAAACAGCTGCTCTCCGCGGGGGTGAAAACAAGCCCTAGCAATTTCATAATTCCAAGCGGGTTAGTTTGATATAAGAGTGTAATCTTTATTTATACCATAACCCAATATTAAAAAGCAATAAAAAATCAAAAAAAACACTTGTCATCCTGGACGAGTGTGAGGTATGATAGGAAACGAGATAAGAAACGGAAAAACAGGAGGTGAATGGCGATGGAAAAGATGGCTATGCAAATGATGATGACCATGTGCATGGATGAAATGATGTGCAAAATGAAATCCATGAAGATGATGATGGACATGATGATGGAAGCCAAGATGATGGACGGCATGGATATGAATATGATGATTATGAAAATGCAGGAATGCGATGAAATGATGACCATGATGATGAAAATGATGCGCGAAATGGAGCAAGTGTCCATGTAAGGATTCAGGATGAATCTGGCCATTCATCCCGGGTTTGATGCAGATTTTACATCGGCAGAGCAGTCCACTGCATGCCAATAAGATGTTCGGTTTAACCTGTCAGGTTTGGCAAAGCAGATCACTGCATGCCGAATTTTTTTTATTTTTGAGGGCCTTGACCCTGATCCTATAACGTTTCGCCCTGCGCGACGTAATGTTCCTTCAGCTTGCTGGCGATCATAATGCGCTGCAGCTTGAATTCCCAAACCTTCTCCGTCAACTGGCGTCTTTCGGCGTCGCTGTATTGCACATTGTGCAATTGCTCGTACAGTTCCAGAACCTTGCGGTTAATGGCATCGAATCGCAACCACAAATCAACTCGCAATCCATGCTGAATTTCCAACGCAATGTGAGCATCCCTGGCCTTTAAGGTTTGCAGGATGTGCTGCTGCCACTCCGTATCCCCGATTTCAATCGCAAAATTGTAAAGATCCAAATAATTATCCGTCCACTTTGCAGCGATATCTTTTTCGGTAATCTTCATAGCTGGCATCCTCCTGAATGAACTCGCTTTATATACCTAGTATTATACTAGGAATTAAGGGGATTGCAAGCCCCAATTCAGAAAACACAAAAATTTATCCTTTTTCTCATTCTTGAATGCAGTATAATACAAGGTGGGCCGTTGTTGGTCCCATTTAGGCAAAACCTTTTTTCAAGGATGTGTCTGCAGCAGCTTGATTTGCTTCTACAGGAGGGTTGAATTGTGGGTTACGTACAGGAGACCTCGAAGGAATTGTTTCAATACTTTCCTTTGTTGACCAAGAGGGATGATTTCGATGAATTTTGGGGACAGACGATAGCAGAAGCGCAAGCGGCGCCGTTGAATCCGGAAAGAAACCAGCTGGATTACCCGTCCAAGGCGGTGACGGTTAGCGAAATATCCTATTGCGGCAGCGATGGGACCCGGATTTATGGCTGGTTTATCGTGCCGGCATTTATGGGCAAAGCGACGTATCCTTGCCTGATTCATTATCATGGCTTCGGAGGCAGTCGTGGCGAACCGTCCGAGCTGATGCATTGGGCCATGATGGGGCTTGCGGTGCTGTCGGTCGATTGCCGCGATCAAGGCGGCCGCACCGGGAGCCAGGCGCCTTACAGCCACGGCTTTGTCGGCAATGTAGCCAGCAGGGGCGTACATAGCCGGTTTGAATATTATTTCCGCCATGTGTATACGGATTGCTTGAAGGCGATTGATTTTGCTTGCGGGCAGCCGGAGGTCAACGCCGACCGGATTATCCTTGAAGGCGGAAGCCAGGGAGGAGCGCTTGGCATGGCCGTTGCCGCATTGGATGACCGGCCCAAGCTGGCCATGGTTGATGTGCCCAGCAACAGCGATATCGGCGAGCGGGTTCGCGGCAATCACGGAGCGTTTGGCGCAGTAGCGGAATATTTGAGGCGGCATCCCGACCAGACTGATCTGGTAATGGACAACCTGAGCTATTTTGACACGATGAACATGGCTGACCGGATTACATGCCCTGTGCTGGCATCGGTGGCTCTTAAAGACGAAATTTGCCCGCCGCTCATGTATTTCGCCACCTATAACCGGATAGCGGGGGAGAAGGAAATTCACATTTACCCCTTTAACGGACACGAAGGCGGAGGGGCGAGGCATACGGAGATCAAGCTGGCTTATCTAAAGGAGCATTTTGGCCATTGGTTTTAGGATTTAGGACACCCTGGATTTGACGGAAACTGAATGATACATGCATCCGGCAGAGCGAATATAGTTGTAGCCTGCGGAATAGCCCCTCTTCCTCCATCGACTGTCAGCCCTGTTGGAGCTTTCCTCATTGCGGCAACAAAATGTTCCAAGCAAGCTGATGATGAGGACATTTTGAACAACCTTTTTAACAGGGATGGGTGGGGGAAAATGAGACGGAGCAAAGGAATAAATTCACCGTGGACGTACGCGTTCGGGATGTTGGCCATGATGATTCCGAGTCAGGCGTTCAGCACGTTTTATACGTACTATTATATTGAAAAGCTGGGATTGGGACTGGCCCTGGCAACATTGGCCCGGGTGATCTTTATGATCTGGGATGCGGTCAACCAGCCGCTGGCTGGGTATTTCTCCGACCGGACCCAATCGCGATACGGCCGCCGAAAACCTTGGATTTACATTGCGGTTCCGCTTTTTATGCTGACGTTTATTCTGATTTTTTCGGTGCCGGGCGGTTTGTCGGGGTACGGCCTGTTCGCGTGGTTCCTGATTGCGTTAATTCTGTACGAAGCCGCCGCAACGATTCTATGGGTCAACTATGGCGCGTTGTTCCCTGAGTTATTCAGGGGCGGGACGATTCGCACCAAGGCATCCGCCATTCAGCAGGGGTATCAGATTGTGGCGCTTCTGATCGGAACCGCCGTGACCCCTATTCTGTTCAACAGTTTGGGCTTTGGCTCCATGTCGATCATTTATGCGGTAGTATTTGCCTTCTTTATGCTGCTGTGCATGAGATATGTTCAGGAGGACTCGGAGGCGCTCAAGACGCCCCGCATGGGATTAAAGGAAGCCTTTAGCGCGACGTTGTCGAATAAGCCGTTTTGGGTGTTTAATATCTCCAATTCGTTTGCCCAGACGGTAAACGGGCTTCTTAGCTCCATGATCCCCTTTTACGCGAAATATGTGCTGAAAATCCCTGAGGAACAGGTAACCATTCTGCTGGCCACCATCTTTGTTTCGGTTATACCGTTGGTTGGCGTATGGTATTGGCTGGTCCGCCGGATGGATCCTGTCATCGCATGGCGGTTATCTCTTGGCGCGTATGCGCTCTCCGTTATCCCCCTCTGGTTCGGCAACAGTCTTGGAGCGGGCGTGGTAGCAGGAGTTATTGTCGGGTTCGGCATGGCCGGTTTTCTGGTTACGCCGCCTGTTGTCACCGGGCTGATAATCGACCGGGATTTTGAGGAAACAGGTCGTCGAAGAGAAGGGGTTTATACAGCTGTCGCTGGTTTTATTACTCGCTCCAGCGGCTTGATTTCGGTGCTGGCCTTTTTTATCGTCGGTCAACTATTCGGGTACAAAAGCGGGGATGAGCCGGGTCCTGATCCCGAGACGACCTTCCGCGTGCTGATCAGCGTCGTGCCTTTCCTGCTGCTGTTTACTGCGATTGGGTTATCGTTTCTGATGAAATTCAAGGACGGCGTTTCTGTGAAGGAAAATAATGGGGGTTCGGGAATCAATGTATGAAATTAGTATGGATCTTAAAAGCGACTGGGCCAAAACGGCCCTTGAAGTGCTGCGCGGCGCTGGCAGCGCAATCGACGATAACGCCGGGTTCCAGGAAACGGCGCTGAACTATTTCCTGCTGACAATGCCACAGGAGCAGGCTGAAGCTATGACGGACGAGACGGGACGAAGGCTGGAGGAGATGGAGAACATCGTCATCTCCCATATGCAGGACACGATCGTGCCGGATATCCGCGAGCGCACCCGCTATACGGGAAATACGTTCCATTTTTGCTGGGTATACAATCAGGGCGAGCATATCGTGGAGCTGAATTCGGAATACCGAATTCCTTTGTAAATATAAGATAGGTGCAGTGCCTTCGTGGCAAAATAGAGAAACAAAGCTTTGGATGAGAAGGAGTGGAGACATGGTCAAGGAAAAAACAGGCGGCGCTTTCGGCAGCCGCAGCAACTTTATTGTCGTAATGGTTATGATTCTTGGCGTGTTCGTCGCCATTCTGAATGAAACCTTGCTGAATGTGGCGTTGCCGCAGATTAGAGGAGATCTTGAGATTGCCGCAAGCAAAGCCCAATGGCTGAGCACGGGATATTTGCTGGTCATTGGCGTGTTAATCCCCATGACGGCTTATTTGATGAGACGTTTCCCGACGCGCAGCCTGTTTCTGTCGGCGATGCTGCTGTTTATGGCAGGGACGCTGGTCGCGGCGCTTTCACCCGGCTTTGAGCTGCTGCTGCTGGGACGTATTCTGCAAGCATCCGGCACGGGATTGCTGTTCCCGCTGCTGACCAACGTTGTATTTTCGGTTGTGCCGATTGAAAAAAGGGGCTCCGCCATGGGTACGATCGGCATCGTTATTACATTCGCCCCAGCGATCGGGCCAACGTTATCCGGCATTATCGTGGAGCATTTCAGCTGGCGCGTCCTGTTCTACAGCGTGCTTCCGGTAGCCTTGTTTGTTATTTTGTTCGCCTACTACAAGCTGCAAAATGTGACGGAAACCAGCAAGCCGCGAATCGACGTGTTGTCCATGCTGCTGTCGACCATCGGGTTTGGCGGTCTGGTGTATGGCTTCAGCAGCGCGGGGGAAGGACACGGAAGCTGGAACAGCCCGACCGTGCTTGTTCCCATGATTGCGGGAGCGGTCGCCCTGCTGCTGTTTGTATGGAGGCAGCTGACGATCAAGGAGCCGCTTCTGGATCTGCGTACCTTCACCCATCGCATATTCAGCCTGTCGACGCCAATTATGATGATTGTCATGATGGCGATGTTCTCCGCGATGCTGCTGCTGCCGATGTTCCTGCAGGAGGCGCTGCAGTATACGCCGCTTGAAGCAGGACTTGTTATGCTGCCTGGCGGCATTCTGATGGGGATCATGTCGCCGATTACCGGACGCCTGTTCGACCGGTTTGGAGCCAAATGGCTGTCCATCATCGGACTCGTATTGCTTGCCAATACGCTGTGGCAGTTCTCCGGCCTGACGCCGGAAACGCCATATGCGTTTATCATGGTTATGAATACTCTGCTCATGCTGGGCATCTCCATGATGATGATGCCGGTTATGACCAACGCGCTGAATTCTTTGCCGCCAAAGCTGTACACGCATGGCACGGCCATATTGAGCACGCTGCAGCAGGTATCGGGCGCAATCGGCACGGCCTTGCTTGTAACCGTGATGAGCAATCGCTCCGCAAGCTTCCTCGCGGAAGCGGGAGTTGACCCGGCGGATGATCCCGCAATGGGAATGGCCGCCATGATGGCAGGCATGAAAAGCGCGTTTCTGATCGCGTTTGCCTTGGTTGTCACGGCGCTGGTTCTGACCCTGCTGCTGAAGCGGGCAAACCGCCCTTCAGGCGAGGGAGAGACGGCTCCTCAGCCGAGCCACTAATACAAACGAATACCAATGAACACAAATAAAGGCGCCGCTTTGGGGAACGTTGATGTTTCCCAAGGCGGCGCCTTTTGCGTGCCGGTCGTTTAGTGGATGCCTCGGTAATAACCGAGGCGGCTTTGAACGACCCCCTCTAGTTGAGGCCGATGGCTGCTGGCTTGCGTTATTGCTGAACGCTGGTTTTCAGCAGCTCGGCGAAGGCGTCCAACTGCTTCCGCGTAGACAGCGGATCGGTAGTAAAATACGTATTCCAATCTAGCGAAATAACCTTGCCGTTTTTGGCCGCCGGAAGCTGGCTAAAAATAGGGCCGTTTACGATTTCGTCGGCTCTTTCAGCGCCGCCGTCGTTTGCGAGTATGGACAGGAATACATAGTCGGAGACGACATATTCAGGCAGCACCTCCAACGAAATTTCCAATTGCCCAAGTCCTTGATCCAGCACGTCACGCTGAATAATGTCCGGGGCTTTCAAGCCAAGCAGGTCGTAGATGACATAACCGCCCATTGCTTTATTGCCATAAATAAACTGATTTTGGGGACGAACGTTGAAGATCGACACCGTTTCATCTTCGCCGATAATGGATGAAACGTCTTTCTTGGTTTGCTCCAGCTTTTCATTAAATTCCTTGAGCCATGTCTCGGCTTCCGCCTGCTTGCCTAAGATATCGCCAAACAACGCGATTTGCTCCTGAGGATTGTATTGCAGCCATGGAATCCACAAGGTAGGCGCGATTTTGGACAACTCGTCATAGGTAGCTTCAACATGAGTCACGATGAGATCAGGCTCAAGCTCGACGATTTTTTCCAGGTTCAGGCCGTTCCAGGGATCGCCTATAGGCTCGATACCCTCCCATTCGTTTTCCAAAAGGGGATAGGCTGACCATTCATTGTCGCCGCCAACCGGCTTGACGCCAAGCGCCAGCATTGCTCCTGTATACTGGATGGCCACAATTCGCTGCGGCCTGACGGGAATGACGCTTACGCCTTTGCCGTGCTGGAATTCTCTGGTTTCAGCTTCTTCGCTCTCGGCAGGTTCGGAAGCCGCCGGCTCCTGAGTTGCCGATGAATCGGAAGAAGATGTCGGCGACGATAGCGGTTCTGCGGAGTCCGGCTGGTTATTGCCATTTCCGCCGCAGGCGGTAAGGATTGCAAGCAGCAGGATAGCTGCGATAAAGCCCCCATGTCTAAAAGATAATTTCACGTTTTCCCCTCCATGATATTGATTCTCATTGTCGAGAAAAATCATACCAAACGCCGCCGACTTGGAACATGGCCTGCCGTAAGAAGTTTGGTGGACTTTTATAAGCAGACAACCTAAAAAAAGACTGCTTGTCGGGGAGGTTGCTATAGGCCAAACCAGTTTTCCATATCTTCTAGCTGCCGCTGGTTGGACAGGGGATCATAGCCGTGCCAGCGGCTCATATCGGCCTGATGAACAATGCCGCCATTCCGAACATACTGAATCCAGGCTTCTTCCTTCAAAAGGATTCCTGTTCGGGCTGCCGCCTGCGGTGACGGTTCGGTAATCAGCAGGATCACATCGGCAGTGAAGCGGGGGAGAATATCCTCGAGTTGTATCGCGAAGGAAGCGCCGTCCAGGCTTAGCTTCTGTACCTCCAAAGGCGCATGAAACCCTAATTCGCCATAAACGACCTGACTGCCCATGCCCCGATTCAGATACAGGTAAGAGGATGTGTTACGGATATTCACAATAAGCAAAGTCCGCTTCAAGCTGACGGAGGCCTGAAGGCGTTCTTTGAGGATAGCGCCGCGCTGCCCAAAGTCTTGAAGCCAAAGCCGCTTTTGCTCCTCACGGCCCGTTATGCCCGCCAGCAATGAAAAGTGTCCGCGCCAATCGCTGCCGTACCATGGGACAACCAGAGTGGGAGCCAGCGTTCGGCAGGCTTCAATTTTGCTTTTCTCCAGATTGTCGATTGCCAGAATGATGTCGGGACGCAGAGCGGCCAGTTCATCCTGTGAAAAGCCAACCGCCGAGTCACGTACCAGGCAGCCGCCTTCGGAAAGCACGGTTTCGTATTCGCCGAAGCGCCATGGATAAGCAAGCGTAGCCGCAGGCGCAATGCCAAGCGCCAGCAAATGCAGAGTCAGATGGGGACTCAGGGAAACAATCTTTTTGGGTGAGCGGATATAGCTGGTCGGAGATACTCCGACCTCTTGCTTGAAGCGCCGGCTGGCGTAATGCTCGTCCTTGTAGCCAACCTCTCTTGCGGCCTCAAGCAGCCTAGCGCCGCCGAACAGCAGCCGTTCCTGAATATGACGAATGCGCAATTCCGTAATGAACTCGGTTAAGCTTTTGCCGGTAACCTGTTTGAACAGGGCCGAAAAATATTCCGGCGTAAATCCCGCCTTCTTCGACAAAACGCCTCTTTTCAAATCCTCGTGGTAATGGCTGCGAATATAGTCCGCAATTTTTTGAATGACGGCTTCATTCCCGTCGCTCTGGTCTGAACGCGGGGAATTGGCAGAGCTAAGCTCATGCATCCAATCGTGGAACAGGGCGACGGCCAGCGAATAGTGAATTTGCTCCGAAGCGGGCTTCAAGCGGACCAACTCGTCCGCTAACTGCAGAAGCCGTTCCGGCCGGGGAGCGGATAATGCGCCCCAATCTGCAAACCCTTCCCTCAGCCGGGCGAATATAATCTGTTCGTCTTGCTCCACACGGGAGCCAAGCCGATTGAAGGAAACCGCATAGACGACAGCTTCATTAAAATAGGGCTCTACCGATATGGCCATGCCGGGAAGTCCGTAGAAGCATTTGCCTGAAGCAAGCGGATATTTCTGCCCATTCAGCAGCAAGGTGCCCATTCCGGATTCCACCAGCAGCACGATATGCATATTGGAAGGGGGCAGAGTCAGCTTGTCTCTGCATACATGCCTGACTGCGCCTGCAAACTCGTTAGTGACGATGCTACCGGGAACCTGCTGCGGCGATTCTGGCTGTCCATACTGCGTCATGGAGGCTCACCTTTTCTTCAGTTGTAGTCATGGATCGTTGTTGGCTTTATTTTGTCAGTATAGCATATAGGGGTGTGATGGGGAGCGGAGGAGCATGCGGTAAGGCGTTGTTATGCAAGGGGCTGCCGTTGGAAACAACGCTCATAAAAAAACTTATTGAAAAAAGCTTGATAATAATTATCGTTATTGTTAAAATAAAAAAAGAAGAAGGAATACCCCAGTATCCCTTCTCCAGATCATTATTTAACTTCGAATGTTTTGCAGTCTGTTTCAGACGATGTGTGCGCTTTTTCTTGAGATGTGATATAGATTTGTTCAGCAGCGCATTTGTTTCCGTTATGCCAGTGGACACAAGTGTCAACTTCGCAGAGTACGTCTTTAGCCATCGTGAGCACCTCCTTATGAAATTGTTGTGAAACCCAATACAGCACAGATCGTCAATATCAAGTTACCAGCTTGACTAAAGATCTGCATGTCCCTTTTACCAGAAGGGGCTATTTGCGTTTCAGTACTATTTTAACCCATTTCCATTATTTCTGCAACATGACCGGCAATCGTGAATGAAAATGAAAGCGCGGCGACGGGATGGATTGAGGACAACTGGTGCAACGGAGCTTTGAGCTGAAATCAGGCGAAGGCGACAGCGTCAGGGGCGAGGTCAGGATGCAAGGGATATCTGATGCCGAGGGTTCGGCGGATATCCCTTTATTTATTGGTATCTTCAGTTTTCTTTAACGGCTTCGGATATTTTCTTAGCCTCATTAATTAGCCCGTTGCTGTTGATTTTGTTGAAATCTTCATAGGTGAAGGTTATGGTTCTATCACTGTAGAGCTTCTCTCCTGAATAATCCATCATTTGCTCGACTTCCTCAATTTTCTGCAGGGGTAAAAGGGTGTCCTTATGGATAACGTAGCGAAGCTTGTACTTCTGGTCTTTGTTGATGACCAATGTGTACTCTTTGCCATTCATGTCATGATGGCCTTCCTGTGACGTTTGCTCATGGTTGATCCCCGTAACATTTAGAATGAATCTATCGTTTTCTTGCCCGATTGTTAGGGTAAGATCCTTCAACCCTTTTATCACGGCAAAGGGATCTATTTCTGGTTGCCATTGTTCCTTATGGATATCCATAGCCCTTTGATCCCCATTCGAAATCTCGATCCACGGCTCTCCGATTCTTTTCTCGAATACTCCATAGGCATCGGCTACATAGTAATTGATGATTGAATTATCCTTTTGAAAACGTATTTCGCTAAACAGCAAGTATGGTGACTTGACGTATTGTAATGCCGTGGCGGAAGTTGGCCCCTCCCAAATGAGTTCCTCTTTTGTACTGCCGTAATTCCGCAGGAAACCTTCAGTGTCTACGCCGTAGCTCTCAAGAGAGTTGACTAGTTCAGAGGATAATCGAAGCAACTCCTCCGCTTCTGGCAAACCCTGATCATTTGTGTGTATTTCTACTTTCTTGATGGATTGCTGTTCACAACCGCTTAGAACAAAAAGCAGCAGCAGACTGACTGCCAGCGTGGTTTTACAAAAACTAGACATCGCTTCTCATCCATTCCCTTCATGTTGTATATAGACTACCTCCTATATCGGCACCTTATTTTCCAAACTTTAGGATGGTAAGCTGAGACTGCCAAAATAAAAAGCCCGCACGAGCAGGGAAGTTACGGCCTCCCTGCTCAGTACGAGCGTCTGCACCATTGCATTGGTGGATTAAACCGCCGTGAAGCAAGCAGTCTATACGTATTGCGGGGTTATACAATCAAGAGGGGTCCGGGCTAATGCTGTAGGTGATCCACTCTTCGCGTTCGCCGCCTATTTTGTCATAAAAACGCTGAGCGCGATGGTTGTCATGTGCTGTAACCCAGCTTATGTCCGCATAGCCGTGCTGCGCCGCATAACGCCGGCAGGCTTGAACGAGTGCGGCCGCGACATCCCGGCCGCGTTGTTCCTCCACCACGTAAAGGTCGTTCATAACGACAACCCGTGATGCTCTCAAGGTGCTGAAGGTAAAATAAAGCGTTGCAAAACCCGCCAGCTTTTCCCCGTTATCCGCCACCAGTTGAATGCCTTCCTTTTGCTCAAGGAGCTGTTCGATCAGAGCATCTAACCGATTTTCGTCAGGAGGATTGCTTCCATAAAAGTCAACGATATATTCCAGCATCAAAGATTTTAAGCGTGGCAAGTCCCCTTTTTCAGCGGGTCTGATCGCAAAGTGGTGTTTGTTTTCCATCATTCCTTTTCCTCCCAATGTTCATCCGATGACTCTATTGTAGCGATGGATTCTCGGCCCCGTAATAGAGGAAGTGGAGGAAAGTTTGTATTTCCTTCGGTCCCTATTCCATGCGGTCGCCTGCTAGGCGCTTCTAAACTAACAATGCTGTAAGGAAACTGTAATGCTAATCGATAGGAAATGAATGGGAAGTCAACTAAGCTTGGAATAGATGTTTGGGCATAGCAGAAGGGAGAAATCACATTGGGGATAGAAGAACGGAAACAGCGGATTGAAGTCATTGATATCGTACGTGGTATTGCTTTATTAGGTGTATTCATTATTAATATGAGGTTTTTCAGTACGCCTTATCTAGCGATAGCTTATCAAGCTGAGTTATGGCCGGGATTTTGGGACAAGCTTGTAAGCGAGCTGGAAACCTTGTTTGTGGCGGGCAAGTTTATTTCCATTTTTTCATTTCTGTTTGGTTTTGGAATGGTCTTGATGCTGGAGAGTGCGAAAAAACGAGAGATATGGTTTGCCCCGTTAATCACTAGACGGCTGCTGGCGCTAGCCCTGTTCGGCCTGCTTCACGGTTTTCTCATCTGGTATGGGGACATCCTGCTTCATTATGCGCTGCTGGGGTTTCTGCTTTTATTGTTTGTGAACCGTAAGCCGCGGACGCTGCTTATTAGCGCGCTGGCGCTGATCTCGCTGCTGCCCTTGTTGACCTTGATCGGAGGCGGAGCCGGCACATTCCAGCTGCCCGACTATTTTGACAGTTATGTAGCACTGAACACAAAGATTTATGGCGAAGGCTCGTACAGCCTTATTTTGCAGCAAAGAATTCAGGAGTGGATGGGAACGGCACCGGAGCAGATCGGATTTTATCCGCACTTGCTAGGCATGTTTTTGTTGGGGGCTTTTTTTGCCAGGAAAAAATGGTTCCATCGAGCTGAGATGCACAGAGTCATGCTTGGAAAGCTTTGTGTAGCGATGCTGCTTTTGTTCACAGGATTAACAACGCTGACGATTATTTCGGCAAAACCATGGTCTGATCTAGCGATGTTGATCGGCTGGCCGGTCGGCGCTATGTTGTATATAACAGCGATTGTACTTGTTTCGCAGACTGAAGCAGGCAAGAAGTGGCTGAGCCCTTTTGCGTATGTTGGACGTATGGCTTTTACCAACTATATTCTGCAATCCGTCATCGGAACATTGATTTTTTATGGCTACGGATTTGGTTATTTCGGGCAAGCAGGGCATGTCGTGCAGCTGCTTATTTCAATCTGCGTGTTTGCGTGTCAGCTGCTGCTCAGCAGACTTTGGCTGCGCCGGTTCAGGATGGGGCCTCTGGAGTGGATATGGAGAGTCATTACCTATTGGACTGTGCCATCCATGAAAAGCCGGGGCTGAAGGCATTGCTGCCTCGACCGTCCGGAAATAATTGTGTTCGTGTCTATTTCAGCTGTTTAATCCCTACAGCAGTCTTGCCGGTTGTTTGGTATAATGGGAGGCATGATGAGGATCAAGGAAGGCGGATAAATAGATGAAAAATATTATGTCGTTGCAAGAGCTGCATGACTCCCTGGATGAGCCGAATGTGGTAGTCGTGGACTGCCGCTTTGTGATGGGCCAGCCGGATGCGGGCCGAGAGCAGTATAAAGCTTCGCATATTCCCGGCGCAGTTTATTTGGATTTGGAAAAGGATTTGTCCGCACCGATCGGCGAGCATGGCGGACGCCATCCGCTACCGGATATCGTAGAATTGACCATGGCGCTCAGCCGCGTAGGCATCGGCAATGAATCTCAAGTTATCGCTTATGACGATCAAGGCGGAGCGATGGCTTCCCGGCTTTGGTGGCTGCTTAACTATCTGGGCCATGAAGCGGTGGCCGTGCTGGATGAAGGGTACACGGCATGGGTTAACGCGGGATATTCCGTTTCTGCGGAGCTCGGGACGGTTCAGCCGACTAAATTTCTAGCAGTTGTTGAGCACTCCATCCTGATGGAAATGGACGAGCTGAGGGAGCGGCTGGATGACGAAAGATTGACGCTGATCGATTCCCGCGAAGCTCCTCGTTACCGTGGCGAGGTCGAGCCGCTGGACCGGGTGGCGGGACATATTCCCGGCGCGATCAATGTCTTCTGGAAGGACGGCTTGACGGAGAGTGGTTCTTGGAAGGATGCCGAGGCCCAAGCGGAGCGTTTTGCCGATCTGGATAAGGATAGCGAAATTGTTGTTTATTGCGGTTCGGGCGTAACGGCAACGCCTAATGTGATTGCCCTGCAGGAAGCGGGTTTTTCGAGGGTGAGGTTGTATGCGGGGAGCTGGAGCGATTGGATCTCGTATAGCGAGAATCCGGTGGCGACGGGGGAGGAGTAAGTGCCGAAAGACCGCGTCGGACGCAGGTTTGGGGGCTGCGGCAGGTTAGGAGTAAGTGACCTGTTGCAGCCCTCTTTTGCTCTTTTACAAACAAGAAGCGGAACCACTTCAGAAAATGCCATAC
The DNA here is from genome assembly GCF_054551715.1 of Paenibacillus sp. CAU 1782. Lineage (NCBI taxonomy): Bacteria > Bacillati > Bacillota > Bacilli > Caryophanales > Paenibacillaceae > Paenibacillus > Paenibacillus sp. CAU 1782. Next base: position 78,798 of record NZ_JBTOLL010000011.1, read on the forward strand.
TAGAAAAAGTTGACGTCATTCAAAAAAAACGAACATTTGATCTCATTTATTCTATATGCTATATTATGGTAGTAAGGTTATATTAATGTGCAAAGGTGGGCTTGATAAACATGAGAGCGCAATTAGAAGGGATTACAGTTTTAGCGAATGATGTCCCCCGATTGGCTAGATTTTATCGTGATGTCCTGGGATTTAATACAGTAATTGAGGAAAATCATTATGTTGAATTTGAAAATAGCGGAGTTCGCCTAGCGATTTTTTCAAAACCATTAATGGCGGACAACACGAACAATCATCCTTCTTTTACGGAAGAACGCAAAGGACAAGCTTTTGAGCTTAATTTTCAATGTGATTCACCTGAAGATGCCCGTGAAACTTATCATGATTTCGTCTCAAAAGGAGCTACGGGGATTACAGAGCCTAAGTTGATGTCTTGGGGGCACACAACGGGGTTCTTTGCAGACCCGGAGGGGAACATTCATTCCATCTTTGCAGTCAACCCAGTGGCGAAGGGAGAAGAGTAAGAACTGAGAGGCCGCGTTGGACGCGGGTTTGGGGGCTGTGACAGGTTGCCGAGGGGCAGGCTGTTGCGGCCCTCTTTGAGCTTTTCTGTCAAACAGCTTCCAAACAAGAACCCAAGGAAAGCAGCTGCAAGCGGCCCGGGGCTAGCCACATAAGGCGGTCGGGTCAGGTGGTTGTTGAATGGCATCGGAGTCCGGGAGGACTCTTGCTCTGAACGGCTCCTGTTCATAAGGCAGCCGAATGCTACAGACGCGTAAGCGATGCGTTCTCCCGAATATATCCATCATTTCCGTTCGGTTTCGGCGGCAGTACCGCCAACCGATCCAAGCTCAGACCGAACTTTTGCCACGGCTTTGCTTTGCTCATTCATTGTATCATGTTGGTTTTTTTAACATCTGCAACGAATATCTCATAAAGGCCTGTACCGCAGGAGCAGGCGTAGACACAGAGCGGGTGACAAGTCCGATGGAACGGTTAAAAGAAGGGGTTAGCTGCCTAGTAGAAATGCCTTTTGAATCAAACGGGATAGCCAGTTCAGGCAGAAGTGTGATTCCTAATCCCGCACGGACGATTGAAATAATTGAAAAGGTGTTGCTTAAATTGTAATTAATATTCAATCGGCTTGATGAGTTCTGTAAAATCGAATTTAGTAGTTGCTCGTATCCCCGCACGTTGATATATGGTTCTGCAGCAATGCTACCTATATTAATAGTCGTTTGTAAATTAAGTCGATGTGTATCTGACATCACTACGTGAATTGGGTCGTCGAATAAATCATTAAAAGTCAATTCATTATTGGGATCAACCGAAAAGCCGATATCCACCTCGCCCTCTTTAACCCATTCGGCTATATCGCAATAATCGCCTTCCGTAACAATACACTCAATGTTTGGATGTTTTTGGTGAAAGCCAAGCAATAATTTTGGTATTAGATTTGCAGTAAAGCTTGGAAAACAACCGATTTTGACCTTGCCGGATTCAAGCTTCGTTAGGCTAAGCGCTTTTTCCTCAATAATCCGGGTTTGGTTCAGTGCTTCTCTTGCATGTGGAAGAAAAGAAGTACCTGCTTCCGTAATCCGAACTTCCCTCTTGTTGCGATCAAACAGCTCAATGCCAAGCTCGGCTTCAAGCGATTGCAGGGAGTGGCTTACAGCAGATTGTGACATATTCAAGCTCTCCGCAGCCTTGGTAAAGCTTCCTTTTTCGTGAATGGCAATAAAGACTGCAAGCTGTAGTAGCGTCATTTTATACTTACACCTCTTATTATCTATTTTATTCATAGTAAATAGTTTAATTATTCATTTGATTGATGGGTTATTCATTAATATACTAAATGAAGTACTGTAAATACAAGTTTGGGAAGGTGCTGGCTAAACGTGATTCGTGAAATGACTATCTATGACTATGAGCAGATGACTGATTTTTGGGGGGAAATTGAGGGGTTGGCATTAAGCGCTGCCGATTCCAAAACCAATATTGAGATGTATTTGGACCGGAATAAAGGACTCAGCTATGTATATGAGGTGGAGAGCAGCATAGTAGGAACAATACTTTGCGGGCATGATGGTCGAAGAGGATTTATTTATCATGTTGCCGTGAAGCCAGAATTCCGACATAAGAAAATCGGACAGCGATTGGTAGATTTGTGTCTGAGCAAATTAAGAGATGAAGGAATAGACAAATGCCACATCTTTGTTCTGGATGATAATGAAGGTGGCAACTATTTTTGGAGCAGGTCTGGCTGGGAGAAGAGGAGCGGTTTCTCGGTCTTTTCGAAGGACACCGAGTGATACGGCGTATAAGACAATTGGAGCAACTGGATTTCGTATAGCGAGAATCCGGTTGCTGTTAGGGATAAAGAGAAACCGAAAGGCGTATAGCAGTATGTGACTCGGAGTACATCGCACATGTGGCGATGTACTTTTTGCTTTTTACTATGCTGCGTTGGCTCGGAAGAATGGAGCGGATGAAAAGGCTGTAAAGATTGCTCTTAAGCAGGCGTTAAGGTAAGCCGCAGTATAAAGATGTTATACTGAAATGAATAGGCAAGAATAACCGATATTCTGATAGCCTGTTAAAGGCTGGAGTTATGGAGCGCAGGAAGGGGATATCTCTGGATGAGTTTATTTATTGAGCGTTTGCGCAAGGGCTATGGGAAAAAGCTCATCTCGCTCCACACCTGGAACGGGTGGATCATTGTTATTTTGGCATTGACGGGGCTTCTGCTGCTGGGAGGTTTCTGGCGGGGGGTTCTGGGCGAAGGCCGCGTATGGCTTAAATGGCTGCATATCGTGGTTGGAATTGCTTCGCTAGTACCCGTTGTTTATTATTTATTTCTTGCCGCTAAGCACTGGAAGCGAATTAAAGATAAGCCGTGGCAAAAATTCAACGTCATTTTTGTGCTGGCACTGCTCGCTGGATGGCTCTTGTCCGGCCTGCTTCTATGGCAGTTTAGACTGGTTGGCCCAGAAGTATCGAATGCGGCATTGCTTACGCATGATTTGCTGACGTGGATCGGACTGCCTTATATCATTTATCATTCCATTACGCGGATGAAATGGCTGAAGGAACCTCATCGTCGTACGATAAAACCGGTTACTGAGGAATTCATTCATCCGGCTGCAGGGCCGCAAGCGGTCTATTCACGGCGGCAGGTTATTAAATGGACATTGGGTGCCGGATTAGCGATTGCGGTGGGACCTTCTTTTGTAAAATGGCTGGGCGGCACGCTGGGGACGGGCTCAGGCGGGGTTTCATCTATTGATGGGCTTATTGCAGAGGATGGCAATAAGCTGCTGCCTGAGCCGCAGCCGCTTCCAGCATCGCTTCCGCCTAGCGGCGGCGGTGCAAAAGGGACTTTTCGCGTGTACACAGTAACGCCAATTCCAACATTCGACAATAGCAATTGGTCGTTTACGATTGATGGATTGGTCGATCAGCCTATGACGTGGAACTGGGAGCAGTTTGTTGCTTTGAAGCGGACGGTGCAGGTGAGCGACTTTCATTGTGTGACGGGGTGGTCTGTGTACAACAATACGTGGGAGGGCATCACGCTTAAGGAACTGCTTAAAAGCGCAGGTGTTCAATCGAAAGCGAAGACGGTGAAGTTTTATTCCGGAGACGGTGTGTACACCGATTCCCTAACACTCGAGCAAGCGGATATGGATGATGTGATGGTCGCTGTTATGCATGATGGAAAGGTGATTCCAAGCGATCTCGGCGGTCCGGTCAAGCTTGTTGTACCCAAAATGTATGCGTACAAGTCGGTCAAATGGCTGAACCGAATTGAGCTGATTGAAGGGGAGCATACGGGATATTGGGAGCGGCGCGGGTATGCAACCGACGCTTGGGTTTGATAAGAAGCTGGAGAGATAAGCTTTCTTATTCTGACAATCTCATTGCAACCGGAGATGAAGAAAACCGATAAGATGGATTTCGGTATTGTAATTGGAGTACATCGCACATGTGGCGATGTACTTCTTTGCGTTGGGCTCAGGAGCTCTGGAATGCACTCAAAGTAAACTCAGAGAGCCTCAAGCCTCTGTTGCCAAGGTCCGCTGCAATGAGTCGTTTCTTTTGAAGTAGTTGGCTGCGGTTCGCTTCGCTTTCCTTACAAGGAGACCGCGTGCAGCCTGGACGGCACGCGGTCTATCTCATAGAAGAAAGTTGATTGGACTTGCTATAAGAATAAGAGAGGGGGGCCGCGCCAGACGTGGTTGAACGGCTGCAGCGGCCCCGATTTGCTAATTCATTTAGACCATCATCCCGATATCGTGCTGGCCGACGATAAGCTTCACCGACTCGAGATAAACCCGCGTGATCGTGGGTCGCGCGATGAGATCGATTTCGATATCCGTGATTTTATACCGAGCGATTTTGCCGTCCCTTTTATCGTAAACGACATTAAATTCCTTCAATCCTACTTGATGAATCAGAACGGAAGACCCAACCGATAAGGAAGCCGTTTCGAACTCCCCATGATCGAACAACACTTCCGAAATAATCTCATCGTTCATATCCACAATCGTGACCTGTTGGCAAAATTGGTATTGCATTCGCAGACATCTCCTTTAGGTGGTATTGATGCAGAATGAGCGAATTGGATGCCCCATACCGCTCTTCTTACTTTATCGGATAAACCGGGCTGCCGTATAGCGTGATTTCACCAATTCTTTATATTTTCCTCAGCGTGTTAATAGACTAAAAAAGAAATATGGTACTTTGACCGCCAAGGGAAGACACAAATCAATTGAAGTTGATAGTGAACAGTGTTACTCTAACAACGGTAAACCCATAATCTATCGTTTGCAATACAGCTAATCATTGTCACTATTTTAGATATAGAGAAAGGAACTACCATGATAAAAGTTAATAACTTATCCTTCTCATTTCCGCAAAAAGAGCTATATAAAAATATTTCATTTACGCTTGAGGATTCGCAGCATTGCGCTTTTATAGGATCAAATGGCAATGGTAAAAGTACATTAATCGATATCTTAATGGATCCGGAAAGATATTTGTTCGAGGGCAAGCTAGAAATCGATCCGTCTTGCAAGATTGGTTTCGTAAGTCAATTTCCGCAATTCGATAAAACGAAAGAAACCACCGTTTTTGAATATATAGGGGAAGAATTTATTGAGATACAGAATGAAATAACCGCTATTTGCACGGAGATGGAAACATCATCGGATATTGATTCCTTATTAGAAAAATACCAGTTAGCTTTAGACGCATTCGATTCACTTGGCGGGGAAGATTTTGAAAGCAACATGAATAAGAAACTAAATGCAGCAAACCTTATGAAGCTGAAAGATGTTAGGGTATCCGACTTGAGCGGCGGGGAGTTCAAGCTTATTCAAGTGATGAAGGAAATGCTTGGTAGTCCGGACGTAATGATTATGGACGAACCGGATGTATTCTTAGACTTTGAAAACCTTAATGGGCTTAAGAACCTTATCAATTCCCACAAAGGCATATTGTTAGTGGTTACGCACAACCGATATTTATTAAATCATTGTTTTAATAAAATCATACACCTCGAAAACATGGAGATCCAAGAGTTTGAAGGGCGATATATGGATTATACCTTCTCTTTGCTTCAGTCTAAAGTTGAGTTGCAAGAACTTAAAGTCGCCGAGGATGAAGAAGTGGAGAGAAACGAAACGATCATTGCCAATCTTAGAGTGATCGCAACGTATAATTCAGAAGCGTCTAGAGGAAAAGCATTAAAAGCCAGAGTCAAGTTTCAAGAAAGATTGGAAGCGCGCAGAATTAAAGCGCCATTTGTTGATATTAAGCAACCGATTATTTCTTTTGATATGGATAATGAGATTGAGGAAACCACTGTCGTAAACGTCCATCAGTATAGTGTTGCTTTTGACGAATTGCTTTTGGACAAGGTTAGCTTTGAGATAAAATCTACGGATAAAGTAGCCATTATTGGTTCGAACGGCACCGGGAAAACGACATTACTCCGAGATATCTTCCAAAATAATCATGATTCCATTGAAATAAATAGCGATGTTAAACTAGCTTATTTATCTCAAAATCAAGGCGAAGTGCTGAAGGAATCGAATACCATCCTGGAGGAATTCATCGATGCCGGATTTAAAACGTATGATGAAGTCAGAGCGTATCTTTCAAACTATGGCTTTGAAGGAGAGATCGTTACCCAAAAGATAGAATCTTTATCCGGTGGAGAAAAAAACATGCTTCAATTGGCTAAAGCCGCCGCCAGTAAAGCAAACGTATTGCTGCTTGATGAACCGACAAGTCATTTGGATATCTATTCACAATTAGCGCTAGAAAAAGCGATCGAAAACTATAAAGGCGCGATTGTTATGATTTCACATGATTTCTATTCGGTTGTAAATGGTATGGATTATGTGTTGATTATCGAAGACAAGTCGATCAGGAAAATGAGTATTCGAAAATACAGACAGATGATATATGCGAGTCATTTTGATAAGGACTATTTATTAGCTGAACAAAATAAAAAATCGGTTGAAATGCAAATAGAATTGGCTTTAAAGGATACTGATTTTGAACGTGCAAAGGGATTGGTTGATGAGCTGGAAGAGCTGATCAAATCACTTTGAAGCACCGTATGATGCAGAGAGCACGTTGCCCATGTGGCGATGTGCTTTTTTGCGTTTTGCTTTAGTCTGGGAGGAATGCGATTGCCTTATGGTGACAGTCGGGGGATTGATGTATACGTGGCTTGATTGAATGGACTGGAGCGGGCGAAAAGGCTGTGAAGGTTGTTCTTAAGCTGGCTCTAAGGCATTCTGCAATATAAAGATGCTATACTGAAACAAATAGGCTGGATTGACCAATATTCCGGGCATACGTATGGCGGATGTTATGGAGCGTTGAAAGGGGACATCTCTGGATGAGTTCATTTATTGAGCGCTTGCGCAAGGGATACGGGAAAAAGCTCGTCTCGCTTCACGCCTGGAACGGGTGGATTATTGTTATTTTGGCGTTGACAGGGCTTATGCTGCTGGGCGGTTTCTGGCGGGGGGTTCTGGGCGAAGGCCGCGTGTGGCTTAAATGGCTGCATATCATGGTCGGAATTGCTTCGCTATTACCCGTTGTTTATTATTTATTTCTTGCCGCTAAGCACTGGAAGCAAATTAAGGATAAGCCATGGCAAAAATTTAATGTCATTTTCGTATTGACACTGCTTGCTGGATGGCTTTTGTCCGGTTTGCTTCTATGGCAGTTCCGACTGGTCGGCCCCGAAATATCAAATGCAGCGTTGCTTGTGCATGATTTGCTGACCTGGATCGGACTGCCTTATATTATTTATCATTCCATTACGCGGATGAAATGGCTTAAGGAACCGAATCGTCGTACGATAAAGCCGGTTTCCGAGGCAGTCATTCACCCAGCCGCAGGGCCGCAAGCGGTCTATTCTCGGCGTCAGGTTATTAAATGGACGCTGGGTGCGGGAATAGCGATTGCGATGGGCCCTTCTTTTGTAAAATGGCTTGGCGGTACGCTGGGTACAGGCTCAGGCGGGACCGCATCTATTGACGAGCTTATTGCAGAGGATGGAAATAGGCTGCTGCCTGAGCCTCAGCCGCTTCCAGCATCGCTTCCGCCTACTGGCGGAGGGGCAAAAGGGAATTTTCGCGTATACACGGTAACACCCATTCCGAAATTCGACAATAGCAATTGGTCGTTTACGATTGATGGCTTGGTCGATCAGCCCATGAAGTGGAACTGGGAGCAATTTGTTGGTTTGAAGCGGACGGTGCAGGTGAGCGATTTTCATTGTGTGACGGGTTGGTCCGTGTACAACAATACGTGGGAGGGCATCAAGCTTAAGGAGCTTCTGAAAAGCGCGGGTGTCCTGTCAAAAGCTAAGACGGTGAAATTTTATTCAGGTGACGGTGTTTACAGCGATACACTGACACTAGAGCAGGCGGATATGGACGATGTGATGGTCGCCGTTATGCATGACGGCCAATCGATTCCAAGCGATCTCGGCGGCCCGGTCAAGCTCGTTGTACCGAAAATGTATGCGTACAAGTCGGTCAAATGGCTGAACCGTATTGAACTGATTGAAGGGGAGCATACCGGATATTGGGAGCAGCGCGGCTATGCAAACGACGCTTGGGTTTGAAGGCTGCAATAAAGGTTCTCATTCCTTGCCCTTTTCTTTAAAGTTCATGCAAGGCTTGCCTGAGGAAGTCAAAACGACCTGGCTTGGCATCGCCTGTGTTTTAAATCCGAAGGCCCTGCAGCCTCTCGGCGCGCTGGGGTCCCAAGTTACATAATAATGGCGGCATTTTATGCAATTTATGTGCTGCTGTTCAATCTTTATAATAAATCATCCTTTTAAAAATGACGAATTTTAATAAAAATTCGTCATCTAGAAGATCAAGGAAGCGCATGAACCCAACATGCACTCCACCCATCTTACCATAATTGAACGCAGACAACTAGGGCGCGTCTGAAAACTCCGCAGGGAGCGAAAAGGCGGTGATAGATGCCCTTGAGTGAATTTTAAGACATTCCCTAGAAGCGTTGAATCGATTAGGCTGGTCATGCCGGAGGATTTAGTGGAAATTTGGAATACTCCCCCTTGACCTTAAAGCTGCTTTAAGGTGTATGATGATCTTACCCGGGAATATACCAAAAAGTGGGGGCGTATCAATGGAGAATACTAGAATGACGTTTGACGGCGGTTTTATTATGGTTCCATGGGATCAATTTGATGAGGCAGTCGAATGGTACGGTGAAAAAATGGGCTGGACGTTAATTGGCAGAGGCGAAGGGCCGCCGGTTGGCAGGAAGGCTTTTTTCAAAATGCCTGGCAATGGACAAGCCAATCTGAAATCGTTTGAAAGCGATTTAAGCCACTTTACGTCAGAGGATTATCATGAGGGCACTTGCAGATTCTGCTTTCGTACGGCTAATCTGGACCAGACATTGGAATACTTCGATCGTCAAGGCGTTGCATGCAGCACACCGGTAATGATGCCGGACAGAGTACGTTCCGCTGATATCTTTGCATTCGGAAATGTGCGGCTGACCTTAAGCGAGGACAAAAAGCTGGAGAGTAAATTCCCGGAATCGCGAGTTATTCAATATGCGGCAAAACCATTGTGGCTGGGCGTTTCTGATCTGGACGCTTCAATTGACTGGTATTCGCGGGTATGCGGCTGGGAAAGCTCGAAGAAAAATTTTCAAGACCGTGGATTTGCACTAATGCGCGAAGCTTGGGATTTTGCATGGCTGGAAAAAGTGGATAGCGAGCTTTTAACGAAAAAAGCCAATCCCGGCGCCAGATTGTATTTTCAGATTAAAGAGCAAGAGGACCTATATAAGAAAAACGAATGGCTGAAGGAGCAGGGGATCGAGACGTCCGAAATTGTCGGAGAGCGTTGGAAGGGCTTCCACTTCTTTGATCCGGACGGAAATCGTCTGAACGTGTGGAGCTATTATTAAGTAATGAAAGCGACAGGAGGAAGGGTCCTTGAAAGCAAATATGACGATCCAGAGCTTTTCTGAGCGTACGGGTCTTCCTCCCAGCACACTTCGTTATTATGAAAAAGAAGGGCTGCTCAAGCCAAGTCATCGCGCGGATAATGGCTATCGCTACTACCGGGAGGACCAGATTCCGAGCGCTTTAAGGATTCATACACTACGCCAAGCGGGAATAGGTCTAAGCGAGATCCGTCAATATTTTGCTGTGGATACTGAGGGGCAAGCAGAATGGCTGCGAAAGTGGCGGCAAGACGTCGATGCGAAGCTGTTGGCGCTGAATGTAGCCAAACAGTATCTGGATGGCGTGGACTCCGTCGACGAGCATATCCGGTTAGTCCGTTGGTCTCAGTCCACAAAAATGCTGTGGTTTCGGTATCGCGTCAAGCGTCAGACAAGTCCTTTTGCAAAGGCTATAGACGAGAGCGCGGCTTTCCTGGAAAAGCGGGGACTCTTGCAATCAAAAGAGGCCTACGTGCGTCACGAACGTATAATCGGGAATGAAATGCTGGGCAAAGTCGGTTTTCGCTGGTCATTGAAGTCAGGTGATTCTGTCGAATGGATGAATGAAGCGGGGCTTGAAGCTGAATTTGAGGTTATCCCCCCGACATTGTTCGTTACACTTGATTGCTTGTCGACGGATCAATACGCTTGTTTTAGCTTAATGCTGATATTGCAATCGTTTGGATTTCAGCCCACGGGTCCTAATCTGGAGCGGTACCAGCTTCACGACAAGACACATTATCAGTGGATGATACCTGTCACACGCGGTGAAGAGCAGGCGAACATCATGGACTAAGAGTGTTTGGCTTCATGAAGGGCATGTATTAGGTTTATACCGGACTCATGCCCCTCGATCTCTGCCCGGAGTGTCTCAACGTAATCTCCTGACTAAGCGGGGGGCTTTTCATGCCTCCTTGACAGACGCCACTTTTCGCGTACCGCTTCCTCATTTAAAATTTCGACCACCCGAACATCGGCTTCGCCAGCCGGCGCAGCAAATATGCGATCATTGTGCCTGGGGTCCATGAACCGCGATTCAGCAGGTATTGCTGGTATTGATCGTTGATAATATACGTCCAAGTGGAGGGGGGGTTGTTCAGCCCGAACTTTTCCCACACTGCCGGATCATTGGAACCACCCAGCTTGGACAGCATGTCCGCTGCCTCTCTATCTATTTCAGCCGGCATCTGCTCGTAGGCCTCAATGATTTGATCATGAAATTCATCGATCGGATTGTGTTTGACCAATCCCGTTAGATGGATGCCTTCACGAATGTACGAAGCGTAGGCCAAATGGTCAGCCCAGAACTTGTCGATATAAAAAAGCCGTACTCGCTGCTCGGAAGGGCTCATGGACGTTACGCCGTTCAAAATGGCAAGCCGCTTCTCGTATAACGTGCGCCTCTGAATCTCGATTACATCGGAATAACTGTTCAGCTCCTGACGGATATGGAAGTTTTGGCCCATAATCGTGCGCTGGATATGGTCGATTTTGTCCCGGAGCTCGGAATCTTCGAGAGCCTCATCCTGCCTAAGGCCGCGTTTTGTTAGAGCGGCGCCGAATTGCAGCAGCAGCTCGTCCTCCAGGCTAACGTAAAAGACGGAAGACCCCGGGTCGCCTTGGCGGCCTGCTCGTCCCCGTAGTTGATTGTCGATCCGCACGCTTTGGTGCATATGCGTGCCGATCACGTACAAGCCGCCTAGCCTGGCAACGGCTTCGCCTTGCTCGGGGTTGCCGCCGCCAAGACGAATGTCAACGCCGCGTCCCGCCATATTCGTCGAAACCGTTACAGCTCCGATTTCTCCCGCTTTGGCGATGATTTCGGCTTCCTCCGCATCGTTTTTGGCATTCAAGACGTGGCATGGCACATGGGCCTCCGCAAGAGCCTTCGCCAGAATAACCGATTCCTCGACGCTTGAGGTGCCAATCAGAATGGGACGACCCGTAGAATGAATGGACACAATATCCTGGACAAGCGCCTTGAATTTAGCTTCTTTATGGGTATAAATACGATGCGGATGATCGATCCGTATGTTTGTCCGATTCGACGGGATTTCCACGACCTGCAAGCTATAAAGATCCTCGAATTCGAATGCCGAAGCTTTTGCGGTTGCCGTCATTCCGCAAATCTCCGGATACAGGCTAAGGAAGTGCTGAAGGGTGATCGTGCCGAGAACCTTGCCGCCGGCTTTTGAGGGCAACCCTTCTTTGGCGTAAAGCGCGCTCTGCAGCCCCTCCGGCAAATGCCGGTTTTCCGCTACGCGGCCGGTATATTCGTCGATCAGCTCGATTTTGCCGTTTCGAACAATATAATCAACATCCTTTTTCAAGAGTAGCTCCGCATGCAGCGCACAGTTTAACGTCATTAACAACCCGCTATTATGATCTTCGTACAAATTGCCGCAGGCCAGCAGCGATTCCACTTTTGCCGAACCGGCTTCGCTTAGGTAGACGTTTCGTTTGAACTCGTCAAAGTCATAATGCTCATTTTCTTGAAGCTGTCGTGCTATTTCGGCCAGATGATTCTCCTCATTGCCAGAGGAGTCCGGCTCGCCGGCGATAACGAGCGGAACGCGTGCTTCGTCTAAAAGCAAGGAATCCGCTTCATCGACAATCACGTAGTGGAAGGTGCGATGCACGGTATCGGCTTTATCCAGAGCAATGGTGTCCCGCAGGTAATCAAAGCCCGCCTCTTTGGCTGTCACGTAGGTGATATCCGCAGCGTACGCTTCCCGTTTCCGCGATAGACTCATGCCCGCTTGAACGGCGCCAACTGTTAACCCCAGAAACGAATAGACAGGCCCCATCCAATTTGCATCACGGTTTGCCAAATAATCGTTAAAAGTCAGCACATGGACGCCTTCGCCCGTGAGCGCATGCAGAAAAGCGGGCATAACGGCGGAAAGCGTTTTGCCTTCGCCGGTATGCTGCTGGATCAGAAATCTCTCGTGCAGTGCGATGGCGGCCATGATTTGAACATCATAGGGCCGTAATCCCAGCGTTCTTTTTGCTGCCTCGCAAACCAGCGCATAAGCGTCAATCAGCAGCTCGCCCAGAGGCGCGCCCCCTTGAGCTTCCTTTTTCAGCCGGAGAGATTCCGCTTGAAGCTGGTTGTCGTCCCATGCCTCCAAATTCTGTTGGCGGATGAGACTTGCCTTGTCCCGATAGCCCTTAAGCCTTAGCTGGTCTTCGCGGTCCCTGAAATTCTGAATGAACTTGACGGCTGCATTCATAGGCATACGCTCTCCCCTTAACAGAAATATCTTGGACAAGTTTAATGCACGATTGTTATCAAGAGTCCATTTCGCGAAAAAATTATTGTTTACTATTCTTATTCATCTTTCAACCGGCGTTGGTACAATATGATCGCTACAATACATAAAACAAGCGTCCATGCCAAAATAATGAGAAGGGGCTTCAGCACGTCCCCCGTCGTATAGCCAGAGGACAAATCCAGCAAATGAACGAGCTGGCTGCTTGGCATATAATCCAACACTTTAAAGATCGGGTAACGATCCACCAGAAGCGCTCCCCCGGTCGCTCCAGTGAATATTGCCGCCACGGGAAGCACGGATAACGATGCTTCAAGCACCGACTTGGAGTATAAGCCACAGATCGTCCCGGCTGCCGTGTACAGAATAATGGATAGCGTGACGGCAACGACAAATGCCCACAGGCTGGCAGGCTGATAGTCCACAAGGTACGTCGTAATAGCCAGCACAACCGCCGACATGACAAAAGCTAACGAACTCTTGCCGATCAAAACATCCCCGGTACTGGCCGGAGTCATCATTAAGGATCGCAGCGTGTTGCGCTCCTTTTCCTCCGCAATCAAGCAGGCTTGAACTAAACATGTCACGATGACGAACGAAAAATTGAGAAGAAAACCAAACGCCACGGGCGTGCCGGAGTCGCGAAAAATAAAGGCAAATACAATAGGGAAAACGAGACAAATGGAAACGGCGTAATTACGCGAAAATTCCTTGTAATCCTTCACGAATATCGCTCGCGCGCGTTTTAATGAGATATTCATAGCAGCTCACTTCCTGTCATTTTGATAAAAATATCGCCTAAGGTGGGCTCTTTCGTCTCTAAGCGGTCGATTAAACCCGATTTCATCCAATGAGCTATTTTGTCGGCCGTTACGTCATTGATCGGAAGCTCGTGTGCTTCTCCATTGATTAATTCGACAAGGATGATGTTTTCCCGATGCTGCTTTTTAAGCTCCTTTGGCGAGCCGATCGTTTGGATTTGGCCCTGATACAGAATGGCTACCCGATTACACAGCAATTCTGCCTCAGCCATATCATGCGTCGTTAGAAAAATCGTTGTTCCTTTTTCGTTTAAATAGCGCAGGCCTTTATAAATATGCGCCGTGTTTACCGGATCCAATGCCGAAGTAGGCTCATCCAGAAACAATAATTCCGGCTCATGGATAATCGCGGATGCCAACAGGACGCGTTGACGCATTCCTTTTGATAATTGACTGAATTTCTTTTTGCGCTCTCCGCTCAAGTTTACAAATTGCAGCACCTTGTCAATGGAGGATTCCGGAAGATCATATAGTTGGCGATAAAGCTCCAGATTTTCCTCTATCGTCAACCTCTCGTATAGACCGCTGTTATCTGTCAAAATGCCAAAACGTTTCTTCTGACGAGATTGCTGCATCATTTCCGCCGGCTCGCCCAATACAGATACGTGTCCGCTTGTGGGATTAAGCTGAGCCGTTAATAGCTTGATTAAGGTTGTTTTTCCAGCGCCGCTTGGTCCTAAAAAACCGAAAATTTCTCCCTTTGGAATCGAGAAAGACACATCGGAGAGCGCATCCTTATGTCCAAATGTTTTGCGAATATGATCGACTTGAATAACAGCCATGAACACCACTTCCTTAGAGTTGATGACTTAACTATATAGGGAATATAGGCATTCATCGATCAAAATCGGCTGAAATGTAGCTGTTTTGCGCTGAACTGTACCCTGAAATGATTGACTGAGCCGCCTTCTGTGACGGCATTAAAGGTTCAGTAGCGTTTTTAATTCCTGCAATTTTGTTCGCGATAACGGAACTACGGCATCTTTGCCGGTAATCAATCGCAGGCTGTAGCTATTTTTTGTCCATGTAATGATCTCTCTTATTTTTTGCAGATTAACAATGTAGGAGCGATGGCATCTGAAAAATCCGAAATTGGCCAATCTCTGCTCAAGCTCGGTCAGCGTCAAAGCGCAGTCATAATTTTCACCATCCACATGGACCAGAATCGTCCCTTCTACACTTTCGATAAAATCGATTTCGGGCGGATTGAACAAAATGACTTTTCCATTTCTTTTGGTATAAATCTTCTGCAGGGTGATATTGGCCGAATCTTGTTCCTGCGCTTCCTGCTTGTCCTCTTCTGTGTCCTGAATATCCAGGGGATGAAAGTCAAGCTCATTCAATCGATAGATGACATCGCAGGAAATGAGGGCATCCTCTAAATTGGAGGTTAAAATGAGGATTTGCTTTTCCCTCGAAAGGTCATCTAAAATCCGCTTGAACTGACGGCGATCCCCTTCCTCCAGAAAGAAATAGGGCTCCTCCAAAACAAGCGTAGGCTGATGCGCAAAATAGACGCGCAGCAAAGTCACATACATTTTTTTCGAAGGGCTGAGGTCCTTGATTTTCACCTTCCGTTCTTCTTTTATAGCAAAATACTCCAATAACTGGGCGGCGCGTTCATTCCGCTCCGATACGTTGATTAAAAAAGAGATGAGCTCTTCCACGGTTAACCGGGGATATTCGTCTTGTTGAACCCAGAATAAATAATAGCTGGAGTGGTCCGTTAATTGATTCATTAGAAACTGCCTTCGTTTCAAGTCCGTTATGACGCCAACGGTTTGGTTGCATGTCATAGGTAATTCTATTTTTGGAAGAAATACTTCTCCGTCATTGTACACTGGTTGAAATTGCATGTCGTCCTCCTGATCATTCCTCATAAGGATATATGAAACAATTATACGGTCGGAAGCCTCTTTTGTCAGTTATGGGAAATGAGGCAATTGAAAAAGAGCTGTAAGAAGAGGGATATATGCTCTACTTAATTCTTAACGAAGATACGTCGCTGCTAGTATACCTTCTTGGGATTGAGATTCAAGGAATGGTTATAACGCGGTATGGTTGGGTTGGAGGTCGGTTGGATAGGAGGCATGGTTTTATGGCAGATTACATAGCTAGAGTATATAGCTAGGTCAGGCGCTGCAAATCCAGCGGACAAACTCTAACGAGAAGCTCCAGCGGACAAACTCTAACGAGAGCTCAAGCGGAGAAACTCTAGCGAGAGAGCTCAAGCGGAGAAACTTTAACGGACAAAAATGTCCACTAGAAGGGCAAAAACTGCTTTTTTCAATTGTAATGGACGGATTTGTCCGTTACACCTCTAAAAGAGCATGTATGATGTGTTTTCTTTACTGTAGTGGACATGGATGTCCATTAGAAATGCAGAAGTACCAAAAAACCACCTGTAATGGACAAAAATGGCCGTTAGAGGTGGTTTTGATTTTGTTTATTAGGTTAGTGGGAAGGAGTAAGCATCCCTGACGGATAATCGGTCAGTCCTTAGCGCAATATCAGGCAGCCTAATCGCAAGAACGGAAAGCCCTGATCACAAAAACGAGTAGCCCTTAGCGCAAGAACAGGCGGTCCCTGTCGCAAGAACGGGAAGTCCTGATCACAAGAACAGGCAGTTTCTATCGCAATATCGGGCAACCCCTGGCGTAAGCAGCAGTCTAGAGCCCGTAACGCCTGGTTTATTTCTGTGCGGCTTCGCCAACTGCTGAGAGGACTTTGCCGATAAAGGTTGGCGTTCCCCAGATGATGTACCGACCCTTTTGTTCATTGTCATCGAAGAAATATTGGAATTTCGCTTTTCCTCTGGACGGATCCGGTTGATTCATATGCCTCATGATGACCTCGGAGATTTGTACGGCTTCTTGCGTTCCGACGTAACAATCCAGCATCGTACACACCTGAAGCTGTCCCTCAACCACGCTGTCTTTTCCTTCAATAAAAGCTTGAATGTCGTCCATCGCATCTGACTTGATTTCGTCCAGCTTACTGCCAATGAACATTTCGGCATCCTCCTTCCGGATTCTCCATTCGCCTCCAACCTTTGTTGCTTTAAGTTGATCCTCTCGGATGTATCTTCTGATCGTTCTAGGGTGCATGTCGAGCATCTGGGCCAATTGATCTACGGTTAATAAATCAGCCATCTCCTAACACCTCCATTGTTCGTTTGATTACATTATAGTACCTATTGTTACCTTTGTAAACGTATAGATGTAATCAAAAGTTTGTTTTGGGCTAAAAAGTACCGTATGCTGCCCCTTGATTGATTTCAACACCCACGTAATTTCAGAATGTTATATTCCGGCGAAAATAGCGGGCTCTGATTAAAGAGTATTGTACACGTTTGGACGAGCCAGTGAACCTCTTCAATTTCCGAGGGAGTTCGATTATAACTGTTTTATATCTGGCAGCGGGGTCGAACATCGTCTAGACTATTTATTGTGGTTGTAAGTGAGAAGGGGGGAGACACCATGGCTGACCAGCAGAAAGTCTCTATGTTTTGGTTGTTGCGTTATTTGAAGCCGGTAAAAGGGCGGATCTTCCTGCTATTTATTCTGCTGCTTGGATCAACAGGACTGCAATTGATAAATCCACAAGTCATACAACGCTTTATTGATGCCGCGGCAGGGAGCGGGGGCATGGCTCAATTACTGGAGCTTGCGGCTATTTTTCTTGTAATCGCTATTGTTAATCAGACGATGGGGGTTGCGGTCACTTACTTGGGGAGTGATGTGTCCTGGCGCACGACAAATCGGCTTCGCGGCGATTTGCTCAAGCATTGTCTGCGACTTGATATGAAATTCCATAACCAGAAGACGCCGGGCGAAATGATCGAGCGAATTGATGGAGATGTGTCGAGCATATCTAATTTCTTTTCTATGTTTATTGTGCAAGTCATCGGGAGCTTCGTGCTGCTCGCCGGCATTCTTGGATTTATGTTTACGGTTAACGTTCCCATTGCTATTGTGATGACGGCGTTTACGCTCCTGTCCATTCTGGGGATGATGATTATCCGTAATGTGGGCGTTCAGTCTTCCAAAAACGATCGCGAAGCAAGCGCCTCATTGTTCGGCTTGATCGAAGAGAGAATTGCGGGTATTGAAGACGTGCAGGCCAACGGGCATGTCCCTTATGTCATGAATCGATTTTACAGGTCTATGCGAACCGTCTTTCTCAAAGGCAGAAAAGCCTGGATGCTTCGGGTTGTACCATGGAATGTGACGGTTGCCTTATTTACGCTAGCGGTGACGGCTGTGATGCTGCTCGGCGTACGCTCCTATATGCGAGGCGAAATCAGCCTGGGCATGCTGTATTTGATTTATCAATATACGCAAATGCTGAATGACCCCATTGAAAGGCTTGGCGATCAGGTGCAGGAATTCCAGAAGGCCAAGTCGGGCATGCTTCGTTCGCGGGAATTGCTTTCTCAGCAAACGGAAATCAATGACGGAGAAGATAACAGTCTTCCAGAAGGCGCTCTTAGTTTGGAGTTTGACCAGGTCTATTTTAGCTACAATAAGGATAAACCCGTTCTGCAAAATATTTCGTTTTCGCTTATGCCGGGAGAGCGCTTAGGCATTATCGGACGCACGGGCAGCGGGAAGTCCAGTCTTAGCCGAGTATTGCTTCGCCTATACAATCTGGACAGCGGCGTTATCCGCATCGGCGGAACCGATATTACGAAGCTTACTTTGCCTGCGCTGTATCGCCGGGTGGGCATGGTGACGCAGGATGTTCAACTGTTTGATGGGACTCTGCGAGACAATTTAACCTTGTTCAACGGTAACGTGCCGGATGCAACGATTATGGAGACCATACAGCAACTGGGTCTGAGTCCTTGGATTTTGGCTCAAGCGGAAGGCTTGGATACACATTTGTCGGCAAGCGGCTCTTCGCTGTCGGCTGGAGAAGCTCAGCTATTCGCGCTTGCCAGAGTATTTCTTGCCAAGCCGAGTCTGATCGTTCTGGATGAACCTTCCTCGCGTCTTGATGCTGCGACTGAAGCGATACTGCAAGCCGGGGTGGATCAATTGTTACAGCAAAGCACGGGTGTTATTATTGCGCATCGACTGGCTACCTTGGAGCAGGTGGATAAAATAATGGTGATAGGCGACGGCCAGCTATTGGAGTTTGGCCCGAGAAAAGAACTGGCTGGAAATCCGGCATCGCATTATGCCAGACTGCTTCAAAGCGGACGAGAGGAGGAGCTTGCATGACAATCACCAGATTTATCGGTAAGCTTTTTCGATTCAGATTAGCCTTATTTCTAGTGAATGGTCTGTTATGGTGTGCCTTTCATTCGCTTCCGCTGTTAATTGGCCTCGGAGTTCAGCTTTTTTTTGACAGAGTAGCTATCGAAGGCTCGGAGTTTATGTGGCTTGCTGCTCCGCTCGTGTTTATCGGGTTTGTCAGACTTGCCAGAGTCGGCGTTTTTTTCGCGGCATTCTATAAGTGGATTACTTATATTTATCACATTCAAGCGATCTTGCGAAGTAACATGCTAGCCGGTATTATGCGCTGGCCCGGAAGGAATCTTCCGGCAACGCCCGGCGAAGCGATGAGCCGATTTCGGGACGATGTTAATGAAGCCGTTGAGTATGTGGAATCATGGGTCGATTTTTGGGGAATGTTCGTATTTGCCGTCTTGTCAGTCTGGATTATGGCTTCAATTAACTGGCAGATTACGCTTGTTGCGCTGCTGCCGTTCGCGCTGGTAACTCTGATCAACAACTTATCGGGAAACCGCGCTCGCCGCTACGGGAAACAAAATCGCGAAGCAACGGGGAAAGTAACGAGTTTTATTGCGGAGACCTTTGGGGCCGTGCAGACCTTGAAGCTTGGGCAGGCGGTGGAGAATGTCTCCAAACGTTTCGAACAATTGAACGAAACTCGCCGTCAGGCGGCACTTAAGGATGATTTGTTCAAGCAATGGATGAAATCGCTCAGTCAGCATGTGCTCAGCATTAGTACCGGGCTTGTTTTGCTCATGTGCGCGTCGGAGATGAAGGCGGGGCAATTTACGGTAGGCGACTTTGCGCTATTTTCAAGCTATTTGATGAATATTGGCTACAGCATCTCGTTATTCGGTTATATGGTGTTCCAGCATAAGCGGCTCAAGGTTTCGTTCGACCGGATGCGGATGCTGTTCAGAGCCGGTGAAGAGGACCGTATTATGGAGTATCGGGAGACTTATTTGCATAAGGACCCGCCTCCGTTGCCCGTGATATCACGAGGCGAAACGCCGGGGGGAGAACAGTCAAGGTCTGCAACCTCAAAATCTGCAACCTCAAGGTCTGCAATCTCAACGGCTGCAACCTCTAAGCCGGAATCCTTGCAAGGCACAGGAGACAAGCTGCGGGAACTGGAAGCAAAAGACTTAAGCTACCAGTATCCCAATTCGGACAACGGAATACAAAATATTCATCTCAGACTGAAGCGGGGCCAGTTCCTTGTTATCACCGGGCGAATCGGCTCGGGTAAATCCACGCTGGTAAGGACGTTGCTGGGGCTGTTGCCCAAGCAACAGGGGAGTGTTACCTGGAACGGCCAAGAGGTTGACCCGGCGGGTTTTCTGATGCCGCCGTATACCGCGTATACGCCGCAGGTCCCGCGCTTGTTCAGCGATACGCTGAGAGAAAATATAACGGTAGGCAAGAAGGACAGCGAGGCCGCTCTTGAACGCGCAATTGCATTATCCGTTCTGGATAAGGATATTTGCGATCTGGACAATGGCTTGGAAACGGCCGTTGGCCCAAGAGGCGTCATGCTGTCCGGCGGACAGATTCAGCGGGCCGCGACTGCCCGCATGCTGATGACAGGCGCCGATCTGTATATTTTTGACGACTTGTCCAGCGCGCTTGATGTGGAGACCGAGCAGAAGGTATGGGATGGCTTGTTCAAGGAGCGGGATATGACCTGTATCGCCGTATCCCACAGAAGGGCCGCCCTGTCCAAAGCCGATCATATCATCGTCTTGAAGGACGGCCGGATCGAAGCGGAAGGCAGCTTGTCCGAGCTGCTGGCGACAAGCGAAGAAATGAGGCTTTTATGGCAGGGGGAAGAAACCCCCGAGGAAAAGCTGGTTGAAAGTAAGAGTTGACGTGCTTTAAAAACGAATAACCGTTAATTTTGAAATACTTGCTATAGACGCATCGTCATGAGGATTCAACTTCATGGTGATGCGTTTTTTTGTCGGTTTTTGAATTTCCCTCAAGCTGCGGTCGCTTTTTCTTATCTTGAGGGATGAATCATTTTTCAAATTTGATCCAGGTCAAATCAATTAAGTGGAATCCCATCTATACTGAGGGCAGCAACAATAAAACATGATTTTTCCAGGGGGATTTGGAATGACAACAACTACCTTTCAATTAGAGCAATTGACTTGTCCCAGCTGCATTAAAAAAATTGAAACAGCGTTAACCAAAAAGGAAGGCATTGCCGAGGTGAAGGTGTCTTTTACCGCAAGTAAGGTAAAGGTGAACCATTATGAAATGATTGTAGATGCTGCTGGCGTTGGTAAAGTGATAAGCGGCCTAGGCTTTCATATTCTAAGCATAAAATAGGGGGAGATATATCATGTCCAGAAAGAAACAGGAAAGGATTATTGTGATTGCCGGGCTGCTGATCGCGGTATCTTTTTTGCTGAAGCTATGGAATGCGATGGCGTTATTCTCTGATATGGCGATGATTACAGCTGCCCTCTATGCAGGATATCCCATCATGAAAAATGCCATTCAAGCTATAAGATATCGGATCGTAGGGATCGAAGCACTCGTTACGGCAGCTATCATCGGGGCTATTCTGATCCGGGAATATTGGGAGGCGGCGGCTGTTACCTTTCTTTTTCTTTTTGGCTCCTACTTGGAAGCACGGACAATCGAAAAAACTCGCGCATCGTTAAAAAGCCTGATGGATCTGGCACCCGCCATAACCTCGGTTATGAGAAACGGGATTGAGATGAAGGTGCCGACTGATGAGGTCGTTCAGGGAGATGTTGTTTTAGTCCGTCCCGGCGAAAGCATTCCGGTAGATGGCGTAATTGTCAAAGGGAAAGCCACCATCAATCAGGCGGCTATTACCGGGGAAAGTGTTCCGGTCAGCAGAGGAAAGAATACGAAAGTATTCAGTGGAACCGTCATTGAGCACGGATATTTGGAAATTAGGTCGGAGAAGGTAGGCGACGACACAACGTTCGCCCGCATTCTGAGTCTGGTTGAAGAAGCGCAGGAAGCGAAAGCGCCAACGCAGAAGTTTATCGAAAAATTCGCTCGCTATTATACGCCAGCTATTTTTGTCGCGGCAATTTCCGTATATCTCTTTACAAGAGATATTGAATTAACGTTAACCTTGCTGGTCATTGCTTGCCCGGGAGCTATGGTTATCTCCGCTCCGGTCTCTATCGTAGCGGGAATCGGGAACGGCGCTAAAAGGGCGATTTTGTTTAAAGGCGGCGATACGTTAGAACGGACGGGAAAGGTTCAAGTGGTCGCTTTTGACAAAACGGGAACACTGACCGTCGGCAAACCGCAGGTTACGGCAATCCGGGCGTTTGGCATGGATGAGGATAAGCTAATGTCAATTGCAGCGCGCGCAGAATATGCATCGGAGCATCATTTGGCCAAAGCCATTCTTGCAAAAGCGTCCTCGAATCTTGCACCCGCGCTTGTTCCCGCAGAAGAGTTTCAGGCGTTGCCCGGCAAAGGGATAGCTGCCACGGTTGAAGGAGTGAAGCTATATATCGGAAACCGCAAGCTAATGGAGGATCGCGGCATTTCATTGCATCAAGAGGCAGCCCATTACGTGTCTGGCGAGGAGCATGGAGCGCAAACCGTCGTTTTTGTTGCTGATGATAAAAGGCTATTGGGGCTGATTTCGATTGCTGACGTTTTACGAGAGGATGCCTTTGGACTTGTGGATACCTTGAAAAAGTCCGGGGTCAAAAAGGTGGTCATGCTGACCGGCGATAATAAACGCGCTGCCGCGGCGATCGCGCGTGCGCTTGGCATAGATGAATGTTATGCGGAGCTGCTGCCTGAGGATAAGGTCAAGGTTTTACAAACGCTGCAAAAGGAATACATCGTTGCGATGATTGGCGACGGCGTAAACGATGCTCCCGCTTTGGCCATTGCCGATGTAGGCATAGCGATGGGCGGGTCGGGAACCGACGCCGCAATCGAAACGGCCGATGTTGTGCTTATGTCGGATCGTCTGGCTAACCTTCCCTACGCCCTGGGACTTAGCCGTGCTACAATGACTAATATGGTGCTAAACATTTATTTTGCTGTAGCCGTTGTCGCTATTTTGCTCATTGGCGTGTTGACTAAACATGTGTTTATGGCCTCCGGCATGCTCGTCCATGAATTAAGCGTATTGTTCGTTATTATGAATGCGATGCGCTTAACACGCTATCGGGGCAGGACGGCTAGGCAGCATCTATACAATAGGAATAGAGGAATTCGTCATGGAATGCAATCATCATCAAGCAAATAATCGCGATGCCGAGGATCAGTCTCCGGCATTGTGCATTAATAATGTGCCGATTCTGGATATGTTATCGCCTGAGGAGAAGATAGAGGTGATGAATGCCGCCGACAGCAGGCAATATGCAAAAGGCGAGACCATTTTCTCCCCCGGGCATTCCTCGGCAAATTTATGGATCGTTCATCGGGGCAGCGTGAAAATATCTCGTTTCTCCCCCTCGGGCAAGGAGCAGATTGTGCGCATACTGAGCCCCGGCGATTTCACGGGGGAGCTTTCTTTATTCAGCCATGCGGTATTAACAAACACGGCCGAAGCATTGGAACCTACAGAGATCTGCCTGATACGAGGCAAGGTTATCAATGATCTCATGCTCAGAAAACCTCAGATTGCTATCAAGTTCCTTGAAAAGTATACGGAACGTATCGAAACGGCCGAGGATCAATTGGAACAGCTTACTCTTTATGATGTGGAGCAGCGAATTGCGAAAAATCTGCTGGTAATGCTGCATGATCAACAGAAGGAGCGCCACGAGGACAACGTGTTGCTACTGCCCGTAAGTAAAAAAGATTTAGCCGTTATGATCGGGACAACGCAGGAAAGCCTGAGCCGCAAGCTTGCCTTTTTTCAGGAACAAGGGTGGATCAAGCTCGTTGGCCAACGTCAAATCATCATTGTTGATCAGGACAGTCTTAGCCAATTGAATGAATAGAACATTGGAACACGTAGATGGGAAATTCGAGGTATACTTAGCAAATGATGTTGCCTGTCCATAGAAGCCCCCTTTTCATGCATTCAGGCTGTCGAGAAAGTCTCGACAGCCTGAATTAGTCATGGGCTTTTTTTGCCTGCGAAGAGTTAATCCTCGTTAATCTTCATATTCCTTGCCCAATAAAGCACCGGCGTGGCCAGGAACGAAATGAGCAGCTTCAGCAGGTAGGTGGTCAGGAAAATTTGAATCCAGATATCGAAGGAATGGATTTTGTAGAACGCGATTGTACAAAACACCAGCGAATCGACAAATTGGCTGACCAGCGAGCTTCCGTTGATCCGAATCCAGAACTGGTTGCGCACCGGGAATTTTTTCTTGAGATAGCTGAAAACCCGTACGTCCAGAAACTGGCTGACAAAGTACGCGCACATGCTGCCGGCTGCCACCTGGGGCAGAAAGCCGAACAATACCTTCATGGGTTCGTGGGCAAAGTCTTCCGCTTGCGGAACAAAACCAAGCGTCATTTGCATCAAAATCGTCGAAGAGATGAGCGTGAAAAAACCAAACCAAACGGCTTGCTTGGCCGCTTTCTGGCCGTACCTCTCATTAAGCAAATCCGTCGACATATAGATGGAGGTGTAGATCGTATTGCCCAACGTCATGACGATACCGAACGTGCCGATGGACATCTCTATTGTTTTGGCTACCTGAATATTAGCGATAACGGTGGCAAAACCGATCCAGGCATACAGCCCCTTTTTGCCGAAAAAGCGGTAGCACAGCAGAAACAGGCCAAAATGGACGAGCATAAACAAAATGCCCCAAAAGAAATTGAACATAACAAAAAAGCCTCCTATAGTTTTGGTAACGCGGGATAGTTTCGAACCGCGACTGCAAGAGCAGACAGGACTGCAAAAGCACAGACACTATCCTAACAGCTTTTCACCCCGTTGAAAAGAAAAAGTTGTCCTTTTAAGGTGTAGCTTGCGGATTGGCTCCTTGTGCATTGGACTCAAGCAAAATCTGTTTTCCGCCTGCATTCAGGAATTCCTGGACAAACGTATCAAAATAGTGGATGGGCTCGTCGCCGGTAATAATCGAAATATACGCCTTGTCTCTACTATTTATTAACTCAGGAGCAAATTGAATCAAGGAGGGGGTGGCTACCTCCAGGCTATTGTAGATGCCATGCTCGTCAAGGCCCAGTGTTGCGGCCCACTTCTCACGTCGGCTGGAAAGCTCCCCGGGAACCGTCATGCCAATAGTGGAGCCAATCGTATTGGTGTAATCCTTCATTTTGTTATAGGGAGGAAGAATGTGGAACTCGCCAGTGGATTCACGGGTCCAGTCCCAGTGTTTTCCTTGCAGGCCAAATTCCATTTGGATCTGCTCCACGGGATCGGGATTTGCGCTGACGTAGTCCAGCACTTCCAAGGTTTTCTCCAATTTCCCCGGCTCGTTCACCGTATCGGCTCCGATGGCAATAAAGCTCATCAGCACATTATAAGCCTTTGAACCGCTTTGCCCATAAGGACCGGTAACCGGAGGTCCGAATACAATGTTTGCGGTTGCGTTCCTTTGCAAAAGCTCCTGCACATTAAATAAAGCAGGGGTCGTGATTTCCTTGCCATTGTCATCAACCGTGACATAGTCGCCTTTTTGCGTCCAATGGTAGTAGTTGCCCATGGAGGTCATCCCGATTCTGCCATTGATAAAAGCATGGGACAAATGCTTGTAGCCGCCTTTATTTTCACCCGTTATAAACTCGGGATCAATGATTCCGTCCCGATACCACTTTTGCAAATAGGCCAGCGCTTCCTTCATTTCGGGCTCCAAAGCGCCAATGACGAGCTGGCCGTCCTTCTCCGAGAAGTAGAGCTGTTCGGTAAAAACGGCCTGTCCAAAAGCGCCAAACACGATATTCAAACCTTCCTTGGATAAGCCGTAGGTATCCTTTTTGCCGTTCCCGTCGGGATCATCATTGGCAAATGCATACATGACTGCCTCGAATTCATCCAATGTTTCCGGGATGTGAAGGCCCAGCTTCTCCAGCCAATCCTCCCGATAAACGACAGGGATTCGATACCTGTTGGTTTGATTGATGACCGGAATGCCATACAAAACGCCGTCTATTTTCCCATATTCCAGGTAGCGGGGATCGTAGCTGCGAATTCGCTGCACAATGTTAGGCGCATGCTCTTCAAGCACATCCTCCGGGATTTCCGCCAATACCCCTTGCGTCTTATATTTGAGCAGATCGTAAGGCTGCCTGATCCGGAACAGGTTTGGGCTTCCTCCCTGGGCCAGCTTTAAGTCCAGCAGTTCCTCATAGTTCTTGTTCTCCAGATTCCATATATCCAGCTTGATGCCAAATTTGTCTTCGATATATTTGATCATTTCCGCATCTTCCGGAATTGGGGCGTTCTGATGCAGCGTCCACGAAATGGTGTAGGCGGGTTCGTTTGCAGCTTCCTTAGGCGGAGCAGTGTGGAGAGATTGCTGCAGTGGCGATCCATCCTTGTCTGCAACCGAACAACCGCTTATGAACACTGCGATAAGAATACTAGCCGCAACTGCAATAGCTCGGGCTTTTGAAAAATGGAGATTCATATCCGTTCCTTCCCCGATAGCTGCAGATCAGCTCATCGCGCCGCGCATGAATTTTCCTGGCGTACAGCCGTGGATTTCCTTAAACTTTTTGATGAAATAAGCAGGGGTGCGATAACCGACTGTACTGGCGACCTGCTCAACGGTCAAGTCTTGCTGTGCCATAAGCTCGCGCGCCCGTTCCATTCGTTGAGCTGTGACATATTCGGAGTAGACGATACCCGTTTCTTCTTTGAAAATTTTGCTGAGATATTTAGGGCTGATGAACACAAGACTGGCGACATTTTCGAGAGAGAGGTCCCCCGAAAGATGCCCGGAAATATAGGCTTTGACGGCCGTAATCGTATCGTTGCTTCTTTCTTTGCTGCGTTTCTCCATATGCGCAAGGAATGCAGTTACCCGTTCGATGATCCATTCGGCATAGTGGTTGATCCTGTAGATCGAAGCAAACTGCTTGTACAAATTGACGGAGCTGCCTTCGTCAGGCTGCCAGCGAACCTGGCTGATGCAGTCCGAATAAACGGTGACCACTTTTAAAAGCATAATACGGCTATACTCGGCGGAATAAAGGCCTTCTGCAATTGCGGCTATCAAATCCTCTGCGGCTTGAACGCTGCCTTTCAGATCTCTTGCCTGTAGCTTTTTCTCAAAGTTCACCAGGTAGGAATCAGAAATTTCGAGGGTGCTGGTTTCCCTGTGTAATATGGCAAGATCCTGAATGACCGACAAAGCGGGATAGAAATAGCTATAGCGAATCAACGTTTTGGCTTCGCGATAGCTGGAATGGATGTCCGCGAGCTGCTGAACCCAACTGCCTAGCGATAAAACAAAATCCAAATCGAATTTGCTTTTTGCTTCGTCGAGGATAAAGCTTGTTATTTGTTGGGATAACCCATCGTCCGGTTGGTTGGTACAGAGGATTACCACCATTTTGTGATCCTGCAGCTCCTCCGCAAGCAGCCCGGTACCCATAAACTTGGCGTCATTGATCCCCTGAATGAGGCTATACATCGTATGCTGAATTTGCCTCGGCGGGAGTCCTTTCCACTTTTCGCTGACCGGATCGATAACGATACAACGGAAGCGGGAGTAGTCTGTCGACACTTGAACCGATTGAAGCTGTTCCTTCAGCTCCTCCGGCGTAAATCGGTTGTTCAGCATATTCAGCACAATGTTATGTTTAATGATATTGTGATTGGCCAGCAGCGTTTCTTCCAGATTATCCACTTTATCGGACAGGTTAAGAAGCGCGGAATCAATAAGCCGGTATTCATTCAGCTTGACCCCTGCCGGACTGTCAAAGCGATGCCTGATCGTATTCATAATCCGCTTTAAAGGGCTGTAGCCGGCTGCCGTGAAAATGGAGGCCAGCGCGATGCCTACTGCAACAGCCAGCAAACAAAGAAGGAGCACGCCTTCCCTCAGGCCATTCATTTTGTAATAGAAGGTTTTGATCGGTGTCGTGTTGTAAATGGTCCACCCGGTGCCCGCCAATTGATCATGGGAAACGACATAGGCTTCTTGATCCAGCGTTTGCGTGAAGCTTCCGGCTGGAGCGCCAGAGGAAATCAAGGATTGAATGAAATCATGATCCTCTGCCGGACTGCCCAGCATGGATTTATCTGCGGCGGAGATGACGGTTCCATGCTCGTTCACGATGTACGTAAGATCATATCCGGCAGGGTTCATGTTCTGTATAATCCCGCTGAGAGCAGACTCCTTGATGTCGATTGCAATCATGATTTTGCTGTCTTTTCCCGAAGATTGAAACGGGTAGCCATGGACATAGGAAATTAAAGGCCTCATGCTGCTTTCATCCGATATTTCGGTGAACGCATCTTGAGGGACCTTGCGGGTTTCCATCCATAACGAGTTTTTATCGGACTGTTTCATCGCTTTAATCCAATCGGTCGCGGTGCTGTTCATGGAAGGGGCGTTTATATCCAGCACCAAGCCGTGGACGGAGGAAATCATGTAACGGTCTTTAGCGTGGTACAGATGAATTCCTTGGATCAGATCGGAATGGCTTGCTACTTGTTTTTTGAGCAGCTCCTGGATGTCCATAATTTTGCTGTGATTTCCTTGAACGGAATTCAAATCAATCGAGACGGGACTTCCCAATGCAATGGACAAATAGATTTGATCGACGCGCTGAATGATGGAGGATTCAATATAATTAACGGTATTGTTCAGCATCATTTGTTTGTTGATTGTGATTTCTTCTCTGTATTGATGAGAGTAGACGAGATAGAAGATTGAACTGAGCAGAAGCGCGATGACAAGCACAATGATGAGATAGGAAAATGCCAGCTTGGAACGTACGGACTGAAACGGATTTCGCATCCCTCTACCTCCTTCACCCTAAGGCGGTAATCATGAACGAAGTCATTATACTATAGCTGCGAGGCGAGCGAGCGCCTTCATCATATTTTAACAATGAAGCCTATTCATCGCGTGGTTATTGGACTAGCTGGACTATTCTCCACAATTCCTTAATATATGGCGAATGTTTTTAGAGCAAATGATACGAAAATGATATAAAGCGGAAATCGTTGTATAGATGCCAGGCCCCTCCCATGCTACAGTTGCACCGTACCGGTCAGAAGGATGATCAGATTGGCTTGATCATTTCGGCGGTGCAGAAGAAAACCATAATTGTTGAGGAGAGGATCATGTTGTCGAGAGTTACAAAAGTAAAAAAGGCAGTGGCATTGCTGGTTGCGCTATCTATTGTAAGCCCAACGTTTAACGGCGATAGCTTCGCCGCCAATCAGGCAGGTCAAACCTCCGACATTAAAGGACACTGGGCAGAGGCGAAAATTCAAGAGTGGATCGATGAGGGCTTGATCAGAGGCTACCAGGATGGTTCGTTTAAACCTGACAAACAAATGACCAGAGCAGAATTCATGAGCTTGGTGAATGCCTCCTATAAATATACGGCCGAAGCCGAAATCAGCTTTACTGACGTCCCTGAGGATGCGTGGTATTACGAGGCGGTAGCGATAGCCCGCGCAGCGGGATATATGAACGGTTATAGCGATAATACGATCCGGCCGCAAAATCCGATTACACGTCAAGAAGCCGCAAAAATTATAGCGTCGATAAATGAATTGGAATTGGATGAGGAAGCGGCTAATGCCTTTATCGATGCAGCGTCTATTGCCGCTTGGAGCAAAGGATATGTTGGAGCGGTTGCCGGCGCGGATATTATGAACGGCTTTGGCGATCAATCGTTTAGACCGCTGAAACAAATTACGCGTGCGGAAGCTGTTGCCGCATTGGATAACGCTTTGGATTATCAGGAATCGGTAACGCCAACGCCAACTCCTGAAGCCGAAGTGGAGCCTGAGCCAACCGCATCCGCTACGCCGGCTCCGGGCACGGTCGTTAATCCCCCGGTCGTGAATCCTGGAACGTCAACTCCTACGGTAACCAAACCATCCAAACCAGTAGGAACGACAAACGAGCTGAACGTTCCGGTTCCTGATGTGACCTATCCATTGCCTGCAGTTAAAAATGGACAAAATGCCGCTGATGGCACATTGAAAAATATCGCGGCAACAAATCCGTTTATTAACATTCTTGGCGGCTTCGATAAAGTCTGGTCCCTGAATCAGCCAAGCTGGACGGACGGAACGGCAGCTACCATAATTGGAGCAAGCGGTAGAGTCGCAAATTATGGAGACGGACCCGATGTCTACTATGACGGCTATAAAAATAATGCGGCTGCGGTTGTAGCAGACAAACAAGCGTTTGCCAATGTTGAGATCCGAAATTCGGAAGCATGGGTTGCGAATATCAAGTATGTAGAAGACGTAACGCAAAATCGGACGGATGAGGAAGCGCTGGCGGCCTACTACGATGACCAACGGGATAAAATTTATGGCGTCATGGATGCGCTAGGGCCATTGGCCAATAAATATGTCGATACGGTTGGTGCGACCACAGCTGTTAAACGGGACATCAGCGAGATGAATGTTGTGTTGGAAGAGGAAACAGTGGAGGACGAAAGCCAGGGAATCGGCGCCAACTGGCAAAATACCGAGCTTGCGGATATGGTGAAGCTAATCGATCTGTTCCGGTTTAGAATACCGGCGTCCTCAAATCCGTCCAAATATTTCTACTCTTCGCCAAGACCTTGGAGAATGAATTCCCTTGGAGAGGTTAAGGAAGTTGTAGACGCCAATGGACTAGCGGTGTGGACATCCATCGGAAGCGGCGCAAAAGCCGAAGAAGCATTGTCGACGGGCGGCACAAAAGCAACAGGGAAAAGAAACTATCAACAATATGAAACAAACGTCGAAATCATACCCGCCCTTCAATATGTAAGAAGAATCGCCGAGGATGGCGCAGGCAAAGACGGAGCCTTTCCAAGCGGACATACAAGCGCGGGGTATTTGTCCTCGTTTGGTTTTGCCATCGCTACTCCGGAACGGTTCTCCGAATTTTTAACAAGGGCCGCTCAATATGGCGAAAATAGAATCGTAACCGGCATGCATTCCCCGTTTGATGTCATCGGCGGAAGAATTCAAGCTACGGCGATGGTTGCATATGCGCTAAATCAGCCCGAAAACCGTGAGATTCTGGAGAACGCCTATCAGAACACGGGCGAGGTTTTTGGCGCATTGGCGGAAGCTAAAAATATGAGCTTGTACGACTATGCTCACGCGGTAACCGATGCATATACGTTTGAGAGTGCATACGGTCCTGCAAGATGGGAAAACCTTGAAGCCAACAAAGCTTTGTATCGTGAAAAAATGACGTCGGGCATTCCGCAAACCGGCGAAAAAGGGTTGGCTCCTGTTGTGCCTGAAGGAGCAGAGGTTCTGCTGGAAATGCGCCAGCCGTATCTGACGGCTGAGCAGCGCAGAGAAGTGTTGTACACAACAGAGCTGGATTCCGGCTACCCGGTAATCGATGAATCCAATGGCTGGGGCAGAATCGACCTGGTTATGGCAGCGGACGGATACGGTGCGTTCCTGGACAATGTAACGGTGAACATGGACGCTTCCAAAGGAAGATTCCATGCGCGCGACTGGTGGAGAAATCATATTAGCGGCAGCGGCATGCTTACCAAGCAAGGAACCGGAACGCTTTCCTTGACAGGTAACAACACCTATACAGGAGGAACCTTGCTGGAAGGCGGAACGTTGATCGCTGAATCCGCAAGCGCGTTTGGCCAAGGCGATCTTTATGTCGAGAACGGAACCGTTGAAGTTCGTGCTACAGGCGCTTTGAATATTGCGGGCAATCTCACGATGAATGCGGGAACGTTAAAGCTGGCAATGGATCAGGAAAACAATCAAGTGAATGTGGCTGGAACCTTGTACCTGGACGGCGGAAATCTGAATCTGGACTTCTCTAACCTTAACATCGAGGATTCCGCGACCATTACTTTGATTACAGCAGGTAAAATGAAAGGTCAATTCAATTCCGTAATGGCTGACGGTTATAACGTAAGCCTTACTTATGAAGCCAATCGTATCGTTGCGCGAGTGGTGGCGGTAAACTAAAGATGAGTTAAGGGGTTGTCCGAAAAGTACGGTGAATAAATATTCAGCAAAACCGGTCCTCTCTGCTGAATATTCATTACTTCCACTTGACTTTTCGGACAGCCCTTTGCTTTTTTGGAGATATAGTGAGGTGAAAAGCATATAATTATAAATCCGCCACTAAATATAAGTCTATACTTTTTATGAGAATTTCTGTATATTGGTAATTCTGGCATGCAAAATTTCATGATGGAGGTGTTTGCGACACATGTTTCCGGATTTGACCAAGCATCGTTATTATTTAAGAGGGCAGACCATGGATTGGTGCAATCAACTAGCGGCGAGGACGGGGAAATATGAATACACCTGGAACTATGTCTATGATGGGCCATCCGCCGAAAATCGGTTGACGGAAAGACTTGCTTCATTGATTCATGGGAAGGTGCTTGATATGGGCTGCGGACATGGAGAATATGCGGCTCAATGGGCAAGCCTTGCGGAGGAGATCATCGGGTATGACATGACAGAAGGATTTATTGCAACCGCTAATCAAAACCGAAGTTCAAATGCTACATTTGTTGTGGGATACACACACGATGGTTTGCCTTTTCCCGATGATTGCTTTGATATCGCTTACACGAAAAAAGGGCCGACCAGTTGGTACAAGGAAGGAAACAGAGTGGTTAAGCCGGACGGTACGCTTATCCTGTTCCATCCCGGTGACCAAAGCGAGGAAGACGCTACGCTCGCAAGCTGTTTTCCGGGGTTATTTTCTCCACCTTCTGTCGGCACTCCGATTCTGGATCGGATTCAAGAAAGATTGGAAGATAGCGGCCTTGTCGTTATCGAGCAATCGGTATGGCGGGAAAGCGGATGGATACCGACGCCGGAGGATGTATTTGAACTGGTGTGTTTCGGGCAAAGCGATGGTTTTAGGCAATATGTAAGAGAGCAATGCTTCGATGAAATCGTTTCGCAATTTCAAAAGCATGGGAACGATAAAGGCATAAAAACGACAGGCTCTTATTATTTCATTCAGGCAAAAGCAACCTAATAGTAGTTGATCATAGGATGGCTATCCGTCAGGATGGCCTTTTTTTCGTAGAGTGTCCAATAAAGAAGGACAGCTTGGCTTTTTGTCATCAAAAGGAGGCCTTCCGGAAGGCGCGGGCAGAAAAAGCATCGGCGTTACGAAAAAGGTTTCTTTAACGTTAACGGAGGAGATATGGGGAAAGCTGGAGAAGCATTGCGCTACCCATCAACTATCTCGCTCTGAGGCGCTTCGCCAAATGTTGGAGTCCTATTATTCGTCATCCCACTAGGAGGGGAGCAAAAGCCGTGTTGGTTTCAATTACGAAGGATTACCTTGTAAAAGCGCTCCAGCTCGTGTTAAGGGCCGTCTCTACGAATAGCCCGTACCCCATTCTGACGGGAATACACATTCAGGCATTACCGGATGAACTGGTTGTTACGGGGAACAGCTCCAGCATGAGCATTCAATACAGAATTCCGCAAAGGGATAACGCCGTGACCGTCCGCAGAAGCGGAGCTATTGTTGTACCGGCGCGGTATTTTTACGATATTGTTCGAAAATGCGACGATGAGTGGATCTGCCTGGAAATACGGGAGGGACTAATGCTCACGATTACGTCGGGATCAGGAAGAAAAAAATCCGCACCCCTAAAAATGGCATGGATACATAATAGTCTATAAAAAAATTCAATATCAGTCTATATCTTTTTTCAATAAATGGGTATCGTTAATGATGCGACCGCGGCGCAATGGCCTAAAGAATGAAGGAGACGGTACCTATGATTACGCTCAGAACGATAACGCTGGAAAACCGGCGCGCCATGTTTAACCTGGAGGTAACGGAGGAGCAGCGGCAATATGTCGCATCCAATCTGTCCAGCGTGGCTTCCTGTTACGTCCTTGCAACCAATGGAGGACATCCTTTTCCTCTGATCATTTATGCGGATGAGCAGCCGGTCGGGTTTGTGATGCTGGTGTATGGTATAACCGGTTACGATGAACCGTCGTTTGCGGCGGACAACTATTGTATTTTACGTTTGATGATAGACAAGGCGCATCAGAACAAGGGTTATGGACGGCAGGCCATGGCGAAAATAATGGAGTTTATCCGCACGTTCCCTGCAGGTCCGGCGCAGTGCTGCTGGATTCCTTATAAGCCGGACAATCTCGCCGCCAAAAGGCTTTATGAAAGCTTTGGCTTCCGGGATAACGGCGAAGTGTTCAACGGGGAGTGCATTACGGTTTTGCCGCTTTAGCAACAAACAACTATTGGACAAAAGAGATGCTGGAAATGGCCGTGCGGCTGTGGTCCCGATCCTCCTTTACATGTGTCATTTACCATTTAACTGGCATTCACAAGCTGACTAACAAAAGTGAATCCCCGCTGTTGAACATCTGAAAGGATGTTTAGCAGCGGGGATTTTTTTGCTATTTCTCACCGGACATGTCAGCCAGCGATGTTACCAGTTGTTGCCCGATACGCGCGTTACCGAGAAATTCGGGCTTTGGCCCTCGCCGTAAATTGCTTGAAGGCCGGGATTGTTGATCTTCACGTTGGTGAAGCTCGCCCCGCCGAATGCCGGACCTTGGCCCTGCTCGGCGCGCACAACCAGCTTGATGCCATATCGCGACGGATTATTGATGTTGACGTTTTCGATGCGAACGTTCTGCATCGGGATGTTGTTTGGCGACATCGACTGGAACATGAGGCCAAAATAGACCGGGTTGTTAATGTCGACGTTTCGTACAACAACGTTTTTGAAGGCTCTGTCGCCGCCGAAGAACCAAATGGCGCCGAAATTCTGGTAGTCATTGATTTTGTCGTCCGCGCCAACGCTGGTCCAGAAGTCGCCGCCCGTACGGTCAAGCGTTAAACCGTCGATCACGGTATCCTCGTCGCCGAAGCCAAGCGTATTGTAGCCGAAGCTAAGGCTGCTGATCGTCAGGCCCGGGTACGTAAGCGTGTCCGCGCCGTACAGATTTTGATACAGGTTGCCCGATCCGCCGTACACGGCAAAAGCCGCCGCGCGCCTGACGTTTGTGGCCGTCAAGTTTCTGTAGATGTTGCCAACGTTGTAGGAGCCGCCTGAATCAATAGCGCTGAACAGCGCAAACGCGTCATCGCCGGCGCCTCTGGAATAGTTGTTTTCGAGCAGGTTGTAGGACGAGCCGTTTGTCATATTGATGCCGTCCGCAAACGTATTTTTGATCCGATTGTCCTTAAACGTATTATAGGAGGAATTTACGCCCCAATAGAGACAGACAAAATGCTCCGCCCATACGTTTTGTACCGTCACATTTTGCATGCCGTTTCCGTCAATGAACTTGCCCGGGCCGTCGACCCGGTAGATGTAGTTGCCCCATGCGGACAAATCCTTGATTGTGGAGCCGTTTGCGGTGGAGCCGATGTTGAATCCGATATCGGTGTTGCTTTGAATCTGCGGTGCGACAAGTTTAGTGTGCCAAGGCCCTGCCCCGATGATTTCCGTAGCGCGCCCGTAGAGGTAGATTTTGTTGTTCAGCGCCCATTCTCCGGCGGGGATGAAAATTCCCTTTTTCGACGTATCCTGCCTAAACTCAGTTAACGCTTGATCAATCGATTTGGAGGCGGAGACCTCCACATATTTGGCTGGGTCAGGGTTTGCGGCAGGAGGCGCGACATTTTCCGTTTCGATCATGTCCACGTAAATCCAGGCAACATCGCCTGCATCCTTCTGAATTCGGATTTTGGTGCCGGAAGGATATACCTGATCCAGCATAAGCTGCGCATCCTCGTACAGCCAGTAGGCAGTCAAGCCCGCGCCCGGGGAATTGTCGTATCCCAATCGTCCCAGCGTACTTGGCGTCGCGTAAACGTAGGAGAATTTGGAGGACACGGTGAAGTTGCCCTTATCGACGCCATTGGCGTAGATGCTAACCGTACCTGTCGTATTTTCGGCAACCGCATTGCGCAGTACAAAAGCATTGGCAGGAGCCGTCAATGTAAATTCCACGTATTCGCCTGTTGCGTCAAGCAAAACAGCGGACCTTCCCGAAGCTTCGCCTGCATAGTCGCCAGGAATAAAGTTGGGTGCAAGCCGTGTGCCGTTTGTTGCATTGCCCGGGGCTTCGGCCTCCAGAATCGTAAACGGCATGTTCGCTCCGCGGCCCGCATACAGGCTGGAGGTGGATGCGTTATTGGCCTGCTTGATGGGAACTTCGTTGCCATCGGCGGCAATGGTCGTTGTCACGGAGTAGCTGCCGTTAACCGCTGTCCATGTCCCGACGTTTACGTTCACGGACTGCCCAGCGGCAAGCGTGCCGTTGTATGAGCTATTGAATGTTTGAATGGTGGCTCCGGCCCCATTTTTAAGCACGACCGTAATGGGGTGGACGCCGCTTGCGGAAGCGATGTTGCCTTGATTTTTCAAATTGACGCTGAACGTGACGGAGTTGCCTCCGCTTGGATTGCCGGGGTTCCAGGATGTTGTTGCGATCAGATCGGAGCTTGATACCGGAGCAACAACGAGCGGTGAAGGATGAGCGTACGTATTGTTGGCTTCATTTTGCTCGGACACCACATTCCCTTCGTCGACTCTTGCGCTCACGGTATAACTGCCGGCATTTTTTGTTCCGATATTGGCGTTTACTGAAGTCGAACCTCCGGCGGACAAGGCGCCTACAGGCGCGGAACCAACAAGCTCGCTGCCCAGGTAAAAGTTTACCGTTGTAGCGGGCGATCCCAGATTGCCGATATTTTGAACTGTGGCGCTTAGCGTAATGGCGCTAGTCTCCACCGGAGAGGAAGGACTCCATGACATTGAGCTGATCGTCAAGTCGGGATTGGGAGCAGGCGTGCCATAGACCTCGAACTCGGCGATTTGCCCAGCGGGAGCGCCGGTATTGGAAGTAATATGGAGACGAACGGACTTGGCTGTTCCCGTCACCGGAATGGTAACGGTATTGCCGGTAGCGGGATTAAATGTATAGTTTTGCGCCGCAACCAGATTGCTGAACGACGAATTGCTCTGCGTATTGCCAAGCACCTCTATATTCTGTGTCCGCGTGCTCCATACTGTTGCGGGATTCAGCTTGAGTACAATGGAGGACAGATTATAGTTGGCTCCCAGATCAACGGTGAGTTGGCTCGGATTGCTTCCGCCTTCCCAATACGTGGATGAGCTGCCGTCATTGCCATTGGCCGCAATAAACGTATGGACGGTGGAGGAGGCCGTGATTGGTTTGTTTAAGGCGATATTTCCTCCGGGCGGCGTGGTTGGCGTTGGCGTAATGGTGGGCGTGGGTGCAAGTGTTGGCGTTGGCGTAATAGTGGGCGTAGGTGTGACTGTCGGTGTTGGTGTAATAGTTGAGCCGTAAACTTCGAATTCGGACAGCTGCCCGGCAGGCCAACCGGTATTAGCTGTAAAAAGCAAACGAACATAGCGAATCGAATTTGCCGCAAAATTAACCGTGACGGTATTATTGTTCACCGTTGGATGAAAGGAATAGCTGCCGGATGCGGCGAGATTGCTGTAGGTTGAACCGTTCACGCTGCCTTGTACGCTGAATGTTTGCGTGCGGGCTTCCCAGCTTGGAGGCAGCTTCAGCACGATTTGATCAATGCTAACCGTGGAGCCGAGGTCAATGCCAACCCATTGGGGGAACGCATAATTTGTGCTTTCCCAATACGTACTTTGATTACTATCGTTTACGTTGCTGGCGACATAGACGTCGGCATGCCCGCTTGCGGTTACGGTTTTGCCAAGCGCCAGATTGGGGCCGCCGGCTGCCGAAGTGAGGGGAGGATATAGCGGCAATTGCGACAGGACAAGCGTGATTGCAAGCATCCAGATCATGAACAGATTGTGAGGAAGCAGCTTCTTCATTTTCATAGGTAACATAAACACCCTCCTAAGAAATGATATCAGACTATAAAGCGCTTACATTTTGAAATGCGCAAATACTGCTGCTGCCAATCTAACCCCCGCTGCTCTGAGTGTAAAGACACCTCCTGATCCGTATTCGGTATTTTGCGTTCACGATGTACCATAAGCTTATTACAAGGAGGCACACGGAAAAAGATGCGTTTTTACGAAGATTAGGTGTATTTTTATTTTCTTGATGTGCATTTCGTCTGTCGGAATGTATTTTATTTGGAAGGTTTTGTGCAGCTACTTCCCAGTAGAGGGGGGATTACTATATGATAAAGAATGGAATTAAATCGTTTATTTTGAACAGGATGATGCCATATGAAATGGATAAGAAGTAGATTGCCTTTGCTTTTTAAAGATAATGCCGGATCGGATAATTCTTTTATTTTTTATGTGGCACTATCCTTTTTAGTCCTTATACCGATTGCGTTTGTTGGGGCTTTTAAAAATGTATCTTTTTTAGTCTCGTTTGCCTTTTCCAGCTTGTTTTTTACTCTGTATGATATGAAAAGCAAAAAAAGCGGAGTCATGTTGTTTTTCGGCATATTTTTTGCGATAACCATCCCGCAGATCCTTGAACTGAAAGGCATCTACCGGTTTATCAGCAATTTGATCATGAAGACCAATGCTATTTTAGGCTCTGAAATAAGTTCGTCATCAATTGGTAATGCGCTAACTATTGCGAGTTTGGGGTTAGTTTTATTTAGCTTGGCAAACAAAAACCAAACAATTAAAGAAATCAGCGTTGAGAATAAAAGACTTAATGATGTCGTAGAGCTTCAGGAGGACTGGAATTTAAAATTTGAACAAATTAACCAACTGGAAGAAATTGAAGAGCAAATAAACGCCCTTGCAAAAATTATCGAAAGCGAAAAAGATCCATTGATTTTGTCAAGAGCACATTCATTACGAGGGAATGCTTATAGAAAAATAAATATGTTTCAAATTGCATTGGAGGAATTCGAAAAATCAATTGCTCTAAATCCAAATTCGATTACATATGTTTACCGAGGACTTGTGTATAAAAAAATGGAGAACTATGAAGAGGCCATAAAAGAATATACAAGGGCAATAGAACTGGAGCCTAATTATTTCACCGCCTATAACAATCGAGGGAATGCTTTTAACAACAATGGAAATTATGTGGAAGCGATACAAGATTATACAAAGGCTATTGAATTAAAGCCCGATTATGCGCAGGCCTATTATAATCGGGGGATTGCACATAATAAAATGGGAAAACGTGAAAATGCACTAGAAGACTATACAAAGGCAATAGAACTAAAGTCTGATTACAAAAAAGCTTATAACAATCGTGGGAGCGTTTTTAATGATATGGGGGAATATGAGCAAGCAATAAATGATTGTACAAAAGCGATCGAGTTAGAACCTAATGCAGCGGATGCTTATTTTAATCGAGGGATTTCATATGATAGATTGGAAAGACATGAAAATGCGATGCAAGACTATACAAAGGCAATAAAACTAAATTCTGAATATAAAAAAGCTTATAACAATCGAGGCGCTATTTTTTATGAAATGAGGGAGTATGAGCAAGCGAAAAAAGATTTTACAAAAGCGATCGAATTAGAGCCTAATGAAGCAATTGCTTATTATAATCGTGCGATGGCAAATATTAAAATGGAAAAATATGAGCAAGCAATAAACGATTATACAAAAGTGATCGAAATAGAACCTAACGAAGCGGATGCATATTATTATCGAGCCGGTGTCTTTTTAAATCAGAAAAAATATAAAGAAGCGATTAATGATTTTACGAAGGCAATAGAGTTCAAGCCAGATTTTGCGGAAGCCTACAGGGATCGCGGGCTGATGTATGAAAAAATGGGGGAACAAGATAAAGCCATAACTG
Source organism: Paenibacillus sp. CAU 1782 (assembly GCF_054551715.1). Lineage (NCBI taxonomy): Bacteria > Bacillati > Bacillota > Bacilli > Caryophanales > Paenibacillaceae > Paenibacillus > Paenibacillus sp. CAU 1782. The sequence continues at coordinate 118,522 of NZ_JBTOLL010000011.1, forward strand.
ATTATAAAAAAGCAATAGAAATAGATGAAACTCTAATATCTACGCTTAACCCGCTCATTCTTGACATAACCAAAAGTATGGAGGAAGCATCGGCTGGCAAAGGTGACTAGATTTCGCTAACGGTTTAATTCAAAAGTATTTAAAAATATGAATTATAACTAACAAGCTAGTATCGGTTTTGTATCGGTGCCAGCTTGTTTATGTCTAGTCAAAGTAGGAATTAACCAACCTTTAAAAAGGTAATAATGCACTCCTTTATCGGACTTCCTGAAAAAAACATCGCTTTTGCACTTTCATATAAAATTACATACGGAATGAGTTGCGCATAATGTGGTAATGACTTACGATAGGAAACGGAGAAATTCAGGATCTATCAAGGAATCTCCAGAAGGGTGTGAATGATGACGCAAGCCGCTGAGAAGAAAAATTGGAAGAGGGATATTATTCTCTTCCTGAGCAGTCAAACGATCTCGTTGTTCGGCTCCGCATTGGTTCAATATGCCATTATGTGGTACGTGACGCTGACGACAAAATCAGGCCTTATGATGACGCTGTTTATCATTTGCGGATTTATTCCCACGTTTCTGCTGTCGCCGTTTGCCGGAGTATGGGCGGATCGTTTCAACCGGAAATTTCTGATTATGATCGCGGATGCCATGATTGCTTTTGTGACTCTGATTCTTGCCGTCACCTTTTTGCTGGGGTACAAAGAGCCATGGCTGCTGTTCGTTATCGCCGCCGTCCGGGCTCTTGGGGCGGGTATTCAAACCCCGGCGGTTGCCGCGATTTTGCCGCAGATCGTGCCGGAGGATAAATTGACGAGAGTTAACGGCATTAACGGCTCGCTCCAGGCGCTTATGATGTTTGTTGCGCCGATTGTGAGCGCTAGCTTGCTGACATGGTCAACCATTGAGTTTATCTTTTTCATCGACGTTATAACCGCTGCATTGGCGATTTGCACCTTGTTATTTTTCCTCAAAATACCGCTGCACGAAAAAGCTTCTGAACAACAAACAACGAGTTATTTGGATGACTTCAAAATGGGGTTAAGCTATATCAAAACCCATTCTTTTTTAAAGCCGTTTTTCACCTTTTTTGCGTTTTTCTTTGTGCTGATGGCGCCAGCCGCGTTTTTGACGCCGCTGCAAGTCGCGCGCAGCTTTGGCGAGGAGTATTGGCGTTTGACCGCTATCGAAATCGCCTTTTCCATCGGCATGATGGCCGGCGGCGCGATTATCGCTTCATGGGGCGGCTTCCGCAATAAGATTTTTACGATGGCATTTGCCAACGTCGTAATGGGCATATGTACAATGGCATTAGGTGTAACTCCTGTTTTCTGGATCTATCTGATCTTTATGGGGGTGTTTGGCGTTGCCATACCGATGGCGAATACGCCAACAATGGTATTGCTGCAAGAGAGGGTGGACCCCAATTATATGGGCCGCGTCTTCGGTATTTTCAGCATGATATCGACATCCATGATGCCAATCGGCATGATGATTTTTGGTCCGCTTGCCGATGTAATTGAAATCGAATGGCTGCTGCTGGGAACCGGCTTGCTCATTATCGTTTTGGCGGTAATGTTCATAAGCAACCAACGGCTGGTGGAAGCGGGAAAACCTGTTGCCAAAGAAGCTACGGAGAGCTAGGCTGGAAGCAGAAGCAGAAGCAGAAGCAGAAGCAGAAGCAGAAGCAGAAGCAAAAGTGTATGTAAATGCAAAGAACCTCAATCTCCATTTAAGTGGAGGTTGAGGTCCTTTTTGTGCGTAATGATGCTGAAAGATCATATGTCAGGTTGGGGAAGAAGCCCTGCGCGCTTCGGACATTGGGGCTAAACCAGCTCATCCCTGCGACCGTCGAACATGGAGGCTATACCCTCTCACTTTGAATAAATGATTTCCTCGGAGTTCAACGTAACCGGAGAACTCTCCTTCACGCTTGCCCATCCTCGGCTCTCCATAACAGGGATGGTTTCCGGGGGCATAGTGTCCAGAAGCGGCCCTTTGTTCTTTTTCCATACGTCATAGAGGTAGTAGGAAATCTCTTTCATGCCGGCTTCGACGCCTTGGTCAGGAGCCGGGGCAGCCGTATAGGATTTGATCACGGCCACATCAGCGTTGATCCAGCCGGCGACCTCAAGCGAAGCGTTTTGTTTGTCGCCTGCCGTCAGACTACCGATAGGCTCTCCGTCAGCGTTGAAGAATTGCACCTGCTTAGGGGCTATTCGCAAATAGTCGACATCGATGCCGAGAATCCGATCTTCGTCTTCAGGCGCCAGCTCCATCCATGCGGCATTGCCGGCCGCGCTCCATTTGATTTTGTCCGAAGGCACATTTTGTCCCGCTGGAAGCTCAACCTTGTTCAATGCCGTTCCGTCAGAGCTGTAAAAGGTCAACTTGCCGCTTTCGTCGTCAAAAGCAAAACGTTCCAGAGTCGGCGAAACAAACAAGGATGGCAAACCGGTCGTGGAATGGTTGGGTACCTTGTATGTATTGAGATGAGTGATATCCTTACCGGTCTTCAAATCAAAAATCCATACATTGCCCAGGAAGCTTTGCAGTAGCAATTTTTGCTCATCGATATTCCACTTGTATTGGTAGATGTAATCGTATGTGTCAAAACCAGGCCAAAAGTTTTCCCGAAGTCGTTCTAAGGCGCCCGTTTCCGTATTATAGGCGGAAAGGTGGTAGGCTCCTTCATTTTCGATCAGCTCCGATTCCAGGAACAATATCCGATTATCCGGCAGCGGCAACAACATGTTGTAGCTGTTCATAAAAGCATTGTTCCAGTGGTTATCCGAGTTGTTTAAGGAGTCGCTCCACTTGACTTGAACCTCGTCGGTTCCCTTTTCATGCGCAATGAGAGCGTTAATCGCTTTATGGACGCTGTAAAATAATTGTACGTTATGATAGACGGTACCATTCAGTTCCAAGACGTTGCTGCTATTCAAATGATAGCCATCCCCATCGAAGCCGACAGGTTTTGCCACTAAAGTCCCGTCGCTCTGCCGGACAGTTTGGAAACTCAGCTGATTGTTGGAGATAGTGTTGTTTAAATCTTGAAACAGCAGCTTTTTTAGCTCGTCTGTTATCTCCTTGCTCAGCGAGTACCCGGTATGGCTTTCTTGAGCTTCCATCAGCATAGCTTGATCGCTTGTTTCATCGAGCCATAGAAAAAAGGAGTGTTGGCCGTCTGCCGAAGCTAACTCAAAATGGTAATCAGGCTGTGTTGTATCCAGAATGCCCGCCATTGGCACGGCAGATTGAACGACTCGCTGAAATAAGGCTTTGGTGTTTTCATCGTCAAACGTTTTAATGTTTGTATTGTCAACGGAGCTATGCGAGTTGGCCTTGTTCAGCGTAACTTGCTCGATTTCCTTCGCAATTTTAAAAGGATAGGCTGTTTCGTTGTTATCTGGCCTGTAGGTTACCAGAGCCGAATCGGTTGGTTCAGTTTTATTATCGGGGCCGGAGCATCCTGCCAGCATAGTGGAAGTTGCCAATGCAAGAAGGAGCAGCTTGGTTTTGTTCATAGTGAGCACCTCGTTTCATCTATCCCTACAGACGTAAAAAATGGAATAATGTTGCAAGATGAGAAAATCCTTATAACCTTATGATACGACGGTAATGCAACTGGTCGAGCCATTCCGTCCATTGTATTTCATCTTCATGATGGTCGCGGTAATATACCGAAGTGGGCAAATACGTGTAAAAAGCATTCAGGTTGGCATGATGCGCGCCTCCGCCATCGCCGCCTTTACCGGTGTAGCCGTCGTCCTCCAATGTGGCCAGCTCTTTTTGATAGGGATCGCGCAGAAAGAAAAGACCAAATCCATTAGGCTTCAGTCGATCATAAGCAAGGTTATCCGTCAACATAAAGGAGCGAGCTGGCCTATTTCCGTTGCTGCTTAAGGCAGCACGCCTGCTATGCTCATCATTATGCAAAACCCTCATGGCTTCGCTTATTCCGTCTCCCCAAGGAAACAGTGTTCGGCAACCTGCCCCGTACAGATATTCCCATTCATCCTCCGTAGGAATGTCGAAATCACCATTTATGGCCCAATCGGCCCACTCCTCGAAATCTTCGCTTTTATTAAAGCGATAGACAATAATCTGTTCCCCATCCCGATCCAGACGGCAGTCAGGATAATATTGCCGGTTGCTTTCACGATTTTGGCGAAAAGCCTCCAGCCTTTCGGCAAGCTCACTGTTTTCCGCCTCTTCAATCGTAATTTCGGTCCAGCCGACTCGACAGGGATGCCGCTCCGCCAGCATTGGCTGGATGGAGATTTTTCTAAGTGGCGTTGTTACGCCGCGCAGTCTTTGTTCAGCTTGTTCCAAGGATTCATCCAAAATCATCAAATCCTCTTTTAGAGCTTCGCGTACAACGTTGCTATCCCCGTCCCAGCCTTCCCAGCCTAATGTAATGTCATCACCTGGAACAAATACGAATTCACTTCCTTCAAAAGAGAACACGGCCGTCTCCAACTGCTGCCCATAACGTTCAAAGGTTTCAATTCGTTGAAAGGTAAAGCCGTCGGGTAAGATGTCCCGCAGACTACGTTGTTTTTCCTCAGTGTTCAACCCATTCCACATCGTACGATGTAATTGATTCATCTTGTCCACACTCCTTCTTCTATATGTCGGAAGGAGGGAGAGGTTCCATTAATCGGAAAGGACAGACTATTTTAGCGAGGAAGTACAAACAATCAATGTTGCAGAAATGGCCTCTTTCTTATATCCTTGTAAAACAATATGAATTTAAGGGTATTCAAAATAAGAAACTCATGCTATAGTATTTTTGTAATTAAAATTACAAGTTGACGACAAGGAGTGCCATGTCGAAGAAAAAGAATACTGCCGTATTATCGATTCGGCTCCAAGAAGAAGCCGTTAAAGCTGTTGATTTGCTCGTTGAATCGGGGCTGGAGTCCAATCGCTCCAGAGCTGTCGCCCATTTCGTCAATGTTGGGGTGCAGGCCTCCCATGAATTGCTGCTTCGCGCTCGCGAGCAAGCCGATAATTTGCTGCGGCTGCGCAACGAAATGCTGGAAGCCGTCAAGCTGCGCGACATCGGGAAGGTAGACGAGTTGATCAGCCGAGACGCTACTTTGATCAACGCCAGCAACCAGAAGGGGGAAACGCCGGTTCTATTGGCTGTATTCCTTAGGGCCAACGATATCAAGGAACTGCTGCTGCAAAAAGGATTGGGCAAGCTGAATGTGTTCGAAGCAGCCGCCGTAGGATACACATCCCGGCTGAAGGAGCTGCTGGACCAGTCGCCTGACCTGATCGATAGCTACGGCTACGACGGATTTCCGCTGCTTTCGTTAGCAGCGCATTTTGGCCATAGCGAGGTTGTGGAGCTGTTGCTTGAGCGGGGCGCGAATATACATGCCCGGAGCCGCGACGGCAGCTTGAACAACCTGGCCATCCATGCCACGATCTTTGGCGGATACGGCCACTTGGTTGACTTGCTGATTCAGAAAGGCGCAGACATCCATGCCCTTTGCGAAGGAGAGCTGCGAAAAGGCTACAATGTGCTGCACGTGGCCGCTTATTTTGACAAGCCCCTGCTGATTCAGAAGTTTATTGGCTACGGAGCCGACAAGTCGGCGGTTAACGGCATTGGGCAAACCCCTCGCGAGCTTGCTTTGTCACTGGGGCATGCGGCTTGCGCCGATTTATTGTAAGTTCATATACAACTCGACCGGACAGACGGAGAGACGCTGCAGGATTACAAGCGACTTTCGTGTGTCTTTTTTGTCGTATCCAAAGGAGAGTGGAGAAGAAATGAAATACCGGAAATTAGGAAAAACAGGGCTGAAGGTTTCGGAGGTCAGCCTGGGCACCATGGCATTTGGCCGCTGGATCGGCGAAGAAGACTCCGGCAAGGTGCTGGATGCGGCATTGGACGCCGGAATCAACCTGATCGATACCGCGGATGTGTACGGAAGCGGGATGGATACGGGAGACCGGTCGTGTTTTGGCGAATCGGAGGTTCTGCTGGGGAAGCTGCTGCGCGGGCGCCGAAACGATATCCTGCTGGCAACCAAATTTCATGCCCATGTGGGGCCGGGCGTCAATGACGGGGGACAAAGCCGATACCATATCTACCGCGCGCTCGAAAATAGTCTGCGTCGCCTGCAAACCGACCACGTCGATTTGTATCAGGTGCACTCTTTTGACCCCGAGACGCCGCTTGAAGAAAGTCTTCGGGCGCTTGACGATTTGGTCAAGCAAGGGAAGATCCGTTATCTGGGCTGCTCCAACTATGCGGCTTGGCAGCTGGCGAAGGCGCATGGCATTAGCGCGCTGCACGGCCTGCATCGCTTCGAAAGCGTTCAGCCTGAATACAGTCTCATTACACGCGGGATCGAGCGCGAGCTGGTGCCGTTTGCTGAATCGGAGGGGGTTGGCATCATCAGCTACAGTCCCCTGGGTCGCGGCATTCTGAGCGGCTAATACCGTCAAGGGGAGACGCCGCCGCCGGATTCCAGATTAGCGTTGGGCGAAAAGCGGCTGGAGCTGCTATTGGACGCCAACCCGGCTTATGCTTTGGTAGACTCAATCCGTCCTCTAGCCGAGTCGAGAGGGTGGAGCCTGGCGCAGCTTGCGCTGGCGTGGGTGCTGAGTCGTCCTTATGTATCGTCCGCTATCCTTGGGGCCTCGAAACCGGAACAAATCACGGAGTCGCTCCGGTATGTCAATCAAAAGCTGGATGCGGGCGAGCTGAAGGAAATCGACGATATTTCTCGCAAACTGGGACTGCTTCAGTCGTAATCCTATGAGCCTCATAGACCTAAAAGCCTCATAAACTTGTGAGACTCACAAACCTATGAGCCTCAAAAACCCAAGAGCCTCAAAAACTTGAGGGACTCACAGTCCTAAGAGCCTCATAACCCTGGCCTTACAGCGAGGTCATCTTTTTCTATCTTTTAATGTATTTTCTATCTTTCAATGTATCTTTCTATCTTTCTGTGATCTCGTTCCGGGTCTAGGCCTTTGTTGAGGTAGAAGTTGAAAATGAAAATGAAGTTATTCCTGCACTTATAATTCCTTGTTATCGCATAGAAAAACTAATAATTAGGAGCGTGAAACCATGACTACTGCAAAAAGACAGCTACATCTCGGCCTGTTTCTATTTTCCACAGGGTATCATCCTGCGGGGTGGCGGCTGCCGGAGGCAACGACCGATGGCGCATTCGACCCCAAGTTTCTGCAGCGGGTTGCAAAACGGCTGGAGGAAGCAAAGTTTGATTTCTTTTTCCTTGGAGATGCATTGGCCACAAGCGCGGATATGCAATATCAATTTCCATCGCAAATGATTCGGCTTGAGCCCTTCACCATGATTGCGAATATCGCGGCAGTGACGGAAAAAATCGGGCTGATCGTAACGGCGAATACGACGTACTCCGAGCCTTACACCATCGCGCGCCAGACGGCGTCGCTGGATTATTTGAGCGGAGGGCGGCTTGCCTGGAACGTAGTGACCGGCATGGATGTGCGGGCGGCGCAAAACTACAGCCGGGAGAAGCATTGGGACAATTCCCGCCGTTATGACTACGCGGACGAATTTGTAAAAATCGTGCAGGAGCTATGGGATTCCTGGGAGGACGACGCGCTGATCCGGGACAAGGAAAGCGGCGTTTTTGTAGACGGAAGCAAAGTGCACCGCATTCAGCACGAAGGCGAGCATTTCTCCGTGGCAGGGCCGCTAAATGTGGCAAGGCCGCCGCAGGGCCAAATTCCGCTGCTGAACGCCGGAACGTCGGAGCGCAGCCGCGAATTGGGCGCCAGGCTGTCGACGGCCGTGTTTACGGGGCAAATTTTGCTGGAGCTGTCGAAGGATTTCTACAAGGATATTAAGGACCAGGCGTTCACATTCGGACGCAATCCCGACGACGTGTTTATTTTGCCCGGGTTGGTGCCGCTTGTTGGCCGTACGGCGGAGGAGGCGCATGCCAAATACCGCGAGCTGAACAGTCTGCTGGTGACGAATTACGATTTGACGGCGTTGTCGGAGCGCATCGGGATTGATCTTTCCCCTTACCCGCTGGACGGGCCGCTGCCGGAGCTATCCCTGTCGACGCTGCCTGGCAATGAGGCAAGGGGGCTTGTTGAACTGGCGCAGCGGGCGGAAGGACGGGAGGACATTACCGTGCGGGAGCTGTTTCATTATTTTGCCGCAACATCCAGGGGGCATCTGCTTATCGTGGGAGATCCGGAGCAAATTGCCGATCAAATGGAGAAATGGTTTAACGAACGGGCGGCCGACGGGTTTAATATTTGCCCTCCTTATATGCCGGGCGGTCTGGATTTGTTTCTGGATCTGGTTGTTCCGGTGCTGCAGCGTCGCGGTTTATTCCGGAGTGAATACGATGCGAACACCTTCCGCGGACATTTCGGCTTGAGCAAGCCCCAAAACCGTTTTGCAAGGGAAGCGGCGCTTGAGGGCGTGGGGGACTAAGACGGAAGGGGCGATTGCCGGATGGGCCAACATGCAAATATCAGTCAAAAGCACAACAAGCAGGAACAGATCGAGGATAAGCACGCGGGACATCACAGCATTGCGGAAGAGCCTGCCGGACATCATAGCGTTGCGAATAAGCCAGCTGGGCATCAGAGCATTGGGGATAAGCCCGCCGGACATCAGAGCATTGCTGACAAGCGCATTGAAGGCGCAAACGCCGGACAAAAGCAAAAGCGAAAGAGAAATCGCAAAAATTATTACAACTGGCGCATCATCATCGGGCAAATCGTACTTCTGCTGGCTTGTCTCGGTATCATCGAATACCTTGTCCGGGCGGGGATTGTGGGCAGTCTTTATTTGTCCAAGCCGACCCAGGTCGTGGAGGAAATCTACAAGCTGTTTGCGGACGGGGAGGTTTACCGGCATTTGCTCGTGACGCTTCAGGAATTTGCGGCGGGTTATCTGCTCAGCGCGATTGCGGGCATCGGAACGGGCATGGTACTTGTGCTTGTGCCTCATGCGGAGGCGTTTTTCCGTCCGTATCTATCCGCGCTTATGGCGATCCCGAAGGTGACCATTATTCCGCTTCTGATGCTGTGGCTCGGAATCGGGCTGTCGCACAAGGTTGCGATCGTGTTCCTGTTCTGCTTTTTTACCATCGCCTTTAATACGATTACAGGCATCAAGCAGACGGCGGAGGCTCATCTCAAGGTCGCCAGAGTGTTCGAGGCGTCCAAGCTTCAAACGGTTTTTAAGGTGATCCTGCCTTCGGCCGCGCCAACGATTTTTGTATCGCTTCGGGTATCCGCTGCAACGGGGCTTGTCGGAGCGTTGTTTGGAGAAATGGTGGCGTCGAAGGACGGCCTTGGCAATCTGCTGGTGCAGGCCACCTCTCTGTACGATACTGCAAAAGCTTTTGCCATTATTAGTATTGTGACGGTGGTTTCGGTGCTCATCATTGCCGCTATTGATCTGGTGGAAAAAAGGATTGTGCTGCGCTGGAAGTCATCGTCTTGAGGTTTGATGAAGCTGGAAGATACCAAGGAATGGACTACATGTAATCAAAAGAGGAGAGAGAAACCATGACAAAAAGAGGTTGGTTCAGAAACGGAATTGTGGCGGCATCGCTTGCACTGGTGCTGACAGCTTGCGGAGGAAATGCACAAGGCGGCACGCCTTCGGCTTCAGAGGCGGCGTCGCCATCGGCATCGCCGGCAGCTTCGGAGGGAGCGGCGGCTCCGTCGGAAAGCAGCGCGCCTGCAGAGCTGCAGAAGATCAAATACGCGCCTTTTAACGGAGTGAGCGGGCTGGCGGTGCGGTACGGGATTGAAAAGGGCTTTTTTGCGGAGGAGGGGCTGGAGGTTGAGCTTGTGTCCACGCAAAATCCGATTGAAGCGTTGACGAGCAAGGAAATCGACGTCGCCGACAGCGCGACCACCAACGTAATCGTGGCAGCGGGCAAAGGCGCTCCGATCAAAATCGTTTCGTCCATGTTCCGCACAAAAGGACCTTTTTACCTGATTGCCCGTCCGGATATTGAAAGCGTGGAAGACCTGAAGGACAAAAAAGTCGGAGCCGCGGTTCTCGGCAGCGGCCTGGACGTATACACCCAAACCATTCTGAACAAACATGGCTTGAGCAAAAACGATGTGACGTATCTGGCCTCTGGAGTCAATGAGGCGGCCTATGCCAGTCTGACATCCGGCCAAGTGGATGCCACGATCATTCACGAACCGTTTGCTTCGCTTGCGGAGGTGGAAGGCACCGGCAAAATTTTGGCCAGAGGTTGGGACTATCTCCCGACCTTCCACACGGGCGTTTTGGTTTCGCGGAATGATTTTATCGACAAAAATCCGGAGCTACTGGAAAAGCTGCTGCGCGCGTACTTCAAATCGCAGGAGTATGCCAAAAATAATCTGGACGAATACAAGGCTTATTTCCTTCAAAATGTGAAGGTGAACGCTGAAGCGGTAGACAAAGCTTTTGAACGCGAATTCGAGCTGTGGGAGAACAATCCCGACGTTGATCTGAACGCTCTGCAGGATACGCAGCAGGTTCAAGTAGATCTGGGCTTCCAGGATGAAATTTACGACATTAAGGATTTGCTGGATTTGCGTTTTATCCCTAAACAGTAGGAACAGCGGGGTGATGATATGGCGGGATTTTTGATATCCGATGTGTCCAAGGTATACGATGGAGCGACACCTACGGAGACGCTTCGCGGCATCGACTTGACCATCCAGGATGGAGAGTTTCTAAGCATTCTGGGCCCGAGCGGCTGCGGCAAAAGCACGTTGCTCGAAATTTTGGCGGGGCTGCAAACCCCGACCTCTGGCGAAGTAAGCTTTGATGGCAAAGCGTTAAAGGGGCCGGGCATTGAGCGTGGCGTTGTGTTTCAGGACCCGTCCCTATACCCTTGGCGAACGGTGCTTAAAAACATTGAGCTGGGCCTTGAGCTGCGAGGCGTGGAAAGAAGGGAACGCCGGGAAGCGGCGCAGCGTTATGTGGATTTGGTAGGCCTCGGCGGCTTCGAGCAAAAGTATCCCCATCAGCTGTCCGGCGGCATGAAGCAGCGCGCGGGTTTGGCCCGTGCGCTTGCCAACAGCCCGGAGGTGCTACTGATGGACGAACCGTTTGGCGCGGTCGATCACCTGACCCGGCTGCAATTGCAGGACGACCTGCTCAATATTTGGGAAGGGGAGAAAAAAACGATCGTTTTTGTGACGCATGATGTTTCCGAAGCAGTGTTTCTGGGGGACCGTGTCGTGCTTCTATCTCCAAGGCCAGGGCGGATCAACCGCATCTTCCAAGTGCCGAAGCCTCGTCCCCGCAAGCGCGACGATTTGGAGCTGCTGCAAATCCAGAATGAAATATATGCAGCCTTGTTGGAAGTGAAGTCGGAAGAGAGTTTGGAGTTTACGATTTGAGTAGAGGAAGGGGAGAGTGTAGCATATGTCAGAATCAAACATAGTGAGTGTGAAAGAATTGAAGGAGCGGCTGCAAAAGGGGGAACCTGTCGTTTTGCTGGATGTACGTTTTCATCCAAAGGAGCCGGCGTATGGCAGGGATGCATATGGTAGTAGGCATTTGCCGGGAGCCCACTTTATCGACTTTAAGGCTGATCTGACCGACCCCGCCGGGGAGCATGGTGGCCGTAGTCCGCTGCCAACTCCGGAGCGGCTTGCCGGGCTGTTTGGTTCGCTGGGTATCGACCGGGACAGCGCCGTAGTTGCTTATGAAGACGGCAACGGCCCAGCCGTTTCAAGGCTATGGTGGGTGCTTCGGTATTTGGGCGTGGAACGCGTGCAGGTGCTGGACGGCGGCATCAAAGCTTGGCAAGCCGCAGGCGAACCGTTGTCGCAGGAGCCGACAGTTGTGGCGGCTGCCCGCGAATTCGTGCCCGCGCCGCAGGCCGATTGGCTTGTCAGTGTAGATGAGGTGCGCGCGGCATCCGCGTATCAGGGAGAGGGCGGCGCTAGGCTGGTGGACTCGCGCGATGCCGCGCAATATGCGGGTCATGATGTTTCCATTGACCCCGTGGGCGGTCACATTCCCGGGGCAGCGCATTATTTTTGGAAGGATGTATTGGACGAAAAAGGCGCCTGGAAATCGCCGGAGCAATTGAGCGAACGCTTTGCGGCGTTGCCGCAGGATGCGGAGATTATCGTTTACTGCGGATCAGGGATATCCGCAACGCCCAACATTCTCGCCCTGCAGGAAGCGGGATATAACAAGGTGAAGCTATATCCGGGGAGTTGGAGTGATTGGATTTCATACCCGCATAATGCTGTTGCGACAGGAGACAAAGCCGATAAGACGGATAACAGAATGTGACTTGGAGGGGCTGTCCCAAAAGTCATAAATGATTTAGGGAAGCCCCTTCTTCATAATGTCAAACAAAAAGAAACCGTTACTTGGTAAAATGGAGGTACCACCCAACCAAATACCAAAGGAGACGGTTTCTTTGTATATTCAATATATTATGAATAAACCTTGCTTACCAATGGATTTAAAGCACAAGGAAGTCGGGAAATCAGCGTGAGTCTCAAGTATTTGCGGTACAAGCAGCAAGTCTGCGGGAAACTCAGGAGCGACGAGGGATACGCCCTGTCGGTTCGACGAATGATTGAGCTGTAGGGATGACCTCCCTGGCACCGCCATTTCTTTATTTTTGCCTATTTTTTATGAAGCGAGCTGTTTCCTCAGGTGAGCGAACTTACTTTTGGAACAGCGCCGTTTTTTTCTTACCACTGCCACGAATCAGTTATATAAAGCAATTTCCAAACATTATCTTCAAATTGAAACACAAACAGTTGCGTGTTTGTGTCAATTGCCTCTTTACCATCGAACTTCTGTGTATATTCTATCCAAACAGGTTTAGCACCATCAGGAGGTGTAAGGTCAGGTTTCACTGTGAAATCTAATTTATCGATACTTAAAAAATGCTTTTTTAATTCGGACTTCATTTTAGCTGGATTCATATCTCCTGTAATGAGTGAATTATATGCATCAATGTCCTTCTCGTATAAAGCTTTCATTATGTTATTGAATGTCTTAACAATCCCTAATTCATCGCCTTCAAATTTACTTTCATCGATGTACTGAGGCGGTTGATCATTTGTCGTCGCTGTAGGTATTGGATTTTCAGGCGGGCTAGACTTCATATCAATACTATCGGAATGATCAATCGGTAAATCCGATTGTTCTTCACCGGTTGATTGAGTCAAATCCTCAGATGACTTACATCCAGATAAAATCATAATGATACAAACAAAACATAAAAAAACAATCGTAGTTTTGGTTTTCTTCATCGCATTTCCACCTTAGGTTTGATCATTCATTAAATTATGATGTATATATCTGACCATCTCTTTATAAAACGCATTCAAAGAAGTTTTGTTGCAATGATATCCATTTTTTAAAATTTATAGAGATGATTCAGACGGAAATTGATAAAACACCAAGAGTTGCGATGACCATGATGGATTTGCTCATAGATGAGGAAGGCATTACCTACGTCTTTGACCGTGGATATACGTATTTTGCCTGGTTGCAACAACAGAAGATTGACTTAATCGAAACTCTTGGTTATTATTTCCACTATAATCGTGAAAAGAGGTATTCAAATGTTCTATTTGATTCTAAGACAACCTCATCATCATGAGAGGCGTTAACTCATTCCTATAATTCAGGGATGGGTTAGCGCTCTTCGCGCTTCCCATCCTGCGATAGATAACGCGCAGGACCTATGGGTCTAGCGCGTTTTTTGTTTAGTAAAAAAGAAAATGGAGGTTAAAGAGATGGCAATTATGACTGATGCAAAAGGAAATATTTTTTTGGAGTTTCTGGAGATTGAAGAGAAACGGATGGATGTTGTGGCACTTGATGCCCCGCTTACGCATGCCCTAATTGTAGTGAAATGCCAAGAGAAGTATCTTTTCATGTTCAATAAGTGGCATCATAGTTGGGAGTTGCCAGGAGGCGTTATGGAGGAAGGGGAAACGGCTAGGCAATGTGTAATTAGAGAATTATATGAGGAAACCAATCAAAGGATCGCTGAAGTCCATTTCCAAGGGCTCATGAAATTTAGGCTGCAACCCAGTTTTCATGGTCCTGAACGGACAGAGTATGGTGCTTTGTTTTCGGGTGAGCTAAGTCGACTTGATGTTTTTATCGAGAATGAGGAAGCGAGGTCGATTATTTTGTGGGATGGCGTATCGGATATTGGGCAGATTGCTGAGATAGATAAGAAATTGATTGAATTCTATTAATGAGTCCATTTGCGAGTGACATCCATCCCCGCTAAGTAGAGCATTTTTAGCAGTTATTTATCGCTTGGGAAATTGCTTTTTTCTTTGTTTGGAGCCGTACCTGCACACGGCTCCTTTTTCACCTTGCCGTTACCGGAACATCCCATTCAAGATTCCGTTCAAGCAATGTTCCCAGCCGCTGAGCCATGATGGAAGGAGGGAGGGGCATTTCATTTTTAAACCACCATTCGATTACCCCCACGACGGCAGCTCCCAAAAACTGCTTTTCAACATCCATGCCTTCCGTTAATTCATGATTATTCTCTTCGGATAACCCGTTTTCGTACTCTAATTCATCAAGGAAAAACGCAAGGAAGCGTGCGCGGAAAAAAGGGCTCCCTTTACTCGCCAACAAGGCCGAAAAGAATAAAGAATGCCGCTTGAAATACTGAAACCATAGCACCCAAACCTCGCTATACGAGGTTTCATCGTCTGCAGCATCACAGAGCTTTCGTATATTGTCGATATGCTCTTCGATAAGCTTATCCAGTAGATCGAATTTATCCGTATAGTGAAGATATATCGTTCTTCGGCTGATATCTGCCTTATCTGAAATATCTTGGATCGTTATTTGATCAAAATCCTTTTCCATCATCAATTGGATAACGGCCGTTTTGATTGCTTCTTGGGATTTCCGTATTCTACGATCTATTTTTGTCACGAGAATCACCTGCTTTTCTCAAAATAAATACACACATCATAAGGATTTGCGTACTAATGCACGAAATCCGACTTTTTAAGAATTGTAGACTTTCTATTTCCGTGTACAATTATACATAGTTGTTTTTTAATTCACAATTGTGTATTTTCTATTGAGGGGATGGATATAATCAGGTTGACCAATCGAAGGCATATTTTCAGATGAAAATGGCAGTGATGATTGGTATACGCTTAATCCCGCAGGGAGGAATGAATAACATAATGGTTTATTTTATTCTTGTTTTAGTTGCAGCCGTCCTAATCGTTTCCTTGTTTATGGCTACATTCCCGGCGTTTGGGGGGAACCCGACGAAAGAGCAAAAGCGGGTGTATGGCGAATTTAATAACTTTTCCAATGGGAAATTCGTAAATCAGGTGCCAACAAAAATGAGCATGGGCGCCAGGGATCTCATCTCCATGCTTAAGGATTCCATTGCCGGAGGGAATGAACGCAGACCTAGTCGTCCCATTGGGGTTCCAACCATAGATTGGAGCAAAATCAGAAGCGAAGAGGATAGTGTGACGTGGTTTGGACACTCCGCTTTTCTGGTCAGCATCGATAATAAAAAGCTGCTCGTAGACCCCATGTTAGGCCCCGTTGCTTCGCCGATATCCTTCGCGGGCAGCAAACGTTACAGTAAAGACATGCTTCGCTTGATCGATGAAATGCCGTTCCTAGACGCAGTTTTCATAACACACGACCATTATGACCATTTGGATTACCCATCCATAAAAAGACTGATGAGTAAGGTTGGCCGTTTTTTTGTTCCTCACGGCGTAGGTGCTCACCTCCAACGATGGGGAGTGGCGGAAGAAAATATCACCGAACTCAATTGGTGGGACGAGATGGTGTTTGGGGGTTTAACGATTGCTTTAACGCCTTCCAAGCATTTTTCAGGCAGGGGAATGTTGAATCGGGATACAACCTTATGGGGCGGTTGGGTTATTCTTGGGGAAAACACGCGATTTTTCACCAGCGGAGATGGAGGTTATGATTCGCATTTCCGTGAAATCGGGAAGAAATACGGACCATTCAACATGACCTTAATCGAAGGTGGTCAATATGATCCGCGATGGTCATGGGTGCATATGACGCCCGAAGAAGCGGTTCAGGCTCATTTGGATGTAAACGGGCAGAATATGATGTTAATCCATTGGGGAGCTTTTACCCTCGCTTATCATGGTTGGACTGAACCTGTGGAGCGGGCCTTAGACAAGGCGATCCAAGAAGACGTTCATTTGCTGACGCCAAAAATTGGCGAAACGGTTCCACTAACCGGAGAGCTAGCGAGTTCTTCTGGGTCTTGGTGGAGAAATGTGGATAGTCCAAGAGTATCGCCCACTATTCTGCCAGAGTAATATATCCACTTCACCCTACAATATGTTTTAGCAGGCTCTATGTGGAGTTGAATTCCAAAAGCTGGACGGATAAACGCAACGTTTATTCGCCCGGCCTTTTGTGTTTGCCGAGCAACGTTTAACGGTGATAAAACAATGTTAGAATTGACCCCCATTTTCACTTATGAGAAAATAATGGAAAAATTTATGCAAGGCGGAGATTTTGCTGCAAGTAGCAGTAGGAAACGCGAATGCGTTAGTGATTTACCAATCCAGTGGTTTTTATTGAGACGTCGACGATGGATGATTATGAACTGAAATGACCTAAAGGGAGGCAAAGCATTATGAGCTGGACGCATGAGGAAAAAGATAGGTTCGAGGAGCTGCGTCCCGAGCTTGTGGGCTATTGTTATCGAATGATGGGCTCCATCTTCGAGGCGGAAGACGCGTTGCAGGATGCCACGATCCGCATATGGCAGAGCTGGGACCAGATTAGGCAGGATGCTTCGCGCAAAGCATGGATTTATCGAATCGTTACAAATGTTTGCATTGATCGGCTGCGAAGCGCGAAACGTCGAGCCCTTCCGATGGATTTCTCGGAGCCTGCCGCTCAGATTGCGGAGCCCAAGGACAACATGCCCAAAGCTTCCTGGATATGGCCAGCTCCTGATTCCATAGGTAATCCGGCTGATATCGTCGTGAACAGGGAAACCATTACATTATCCTTTATTGCGATTCTTCAAAAGCTTCCGCCCCGTCAACGTGCCGTGTTGATCCTGCATGAGGTTTTTCGATGGCCGGCCGATCAGACGGCTGATGCCATAGGAATGACCAAGGCTGCTGTCAACAGTGCCTTGCAACGGGCACGGGCGACGTTAGCTCATGCGAATCTTCGCTCCGAGGCTCTGCAAAAGCTGGATGACGTAGCGGATCAAGCACTTCTTGCTCGCTATGTAGAAGCCTTCGAGCAATACAACATCGATGCGTTATTGTCGCTATTCCACGAAAACGCCAGCTTGTCGATGCCGCCATTTGTGATGTGGGTTAGCGGGAGAACGAAGATGTCGTCGTTCTATCACATTACGCGAAGCCATTGTTTAGGCTCACGGCTTATTTCTGTCCGCGTAAACGGCAATTGTCCGGCTTATGCGCAGTATGTCCCAAGCGGTGAGGAAGGATTAAACATCCCGTGGGCCATCCATGTTCTTGAAATGCAGAATGGGAAAATCTCGCATCTTCATCATTTTATCGACGCCGATTTATTTGGCCGGTTTGGTTTGCCGGACATTTTGGATGTAAATAATTATTTTGGAGTGAATCAATAATAACCGATGATTTTTCCGGGGCCGGATCGTCTATAGAGAGGAAAGCGAAAATAGATGATTGATCAAACCTGAGGAGGAACAAATCATGACCGTAAAACTGACCCCTTATATTACTTTGGAGGGAAGAACCAAGGAAGCCATTCAGTTCTATGAACAAGCGATTGGAGCAGAAGTTCTTTCCATGATGACCTACGGAGATATGCCGGAAATGCCGAATACGTTCACCGACGATCTTAAAAGTCTGGTCGCTCATGCCAAGCTGCGAATTGGTCAATCCGAACTTATGTTTTCGGATGCTCCTGGCGATTCTGTGATACAAGCAGGCAAACGGGTCACGATCTGTATCACGACAAGCGACGTGGGACAATCCAAAGAAATCTACGAAGCCTTGCGACAAGGCGGACAAATCAATATCCCGTTTACGGAAGAGTCGTTTAGTCCCGGTTTTGGCGATGTAACGGACAAGTTTGGCGTGACCTTTCAGATTTATACGGAAATACAGTGAAAGATGACCTTAAGCGGGTTTCATCCCGATTCCAAAAAAATGTATGGCAAGAGAAGAAAGGACAGAGTGAACGCTC
Source organism: Paenibacillus sp. CAU 1782 (assembly GCF_054551715.1). Classification (NCBI taxonomy): domain Bacteria; kingdom Bacillati; phylum Bacillota; class Bacilli; order Caryophanales; family Paenibacillaceae; genus Paenibacillus; species Paenibacillus sp. CAU 1782. The sequence continues at coordinate 136,747 of NZ_JBTOLL010000011.1, forward strand.
TGTCCTTTCATAAAGGATGGACGAAGATAATCGCGTGAAGAGTCTACACCTTGATCAAGGATTTAAAGCTCGACTTTCAAGGTGCCTAACATCTTGGCGAATACCGGATCGTGGTAGGATAAAAAAAGACTTTCCCGTGTATCAAGGGCGGAAATTTGGTTGATGTCTTCCGCGCTTAGCTCAAAATCGAAGATATCGAAATTTTCAACAATCCGCTCTTTCTGCACTGATTTCGGGATAGCAACGACTTCACGTTGGACAAGCCAGCGTAATATGACTTGGGCAACGGATTTGTTGTGCTTTTCCGCAATCGAGGCAAGCGTTTCGTTGCCAAACATGTTGTTGCGTCCTTCGGCAAATGGAGCCCATGACTGGTGTTGCACACCTTGTTCTTTCATAAATGCGGCACTTTCGTGCTGCTGGTAGAATGGATGAGTTTCAATCTGGTTGACGGCGGGCACGATTTTGTTGTGCACGATGAGGTCCATCAGACGGTCGGGCAAGAAGTTGCTTACGCCGATTGCCCTGATCTTGCCTCCGCGATACAGATCCTCCATCGCACGCCACGCGCCATAATAATCTCCGAACGGCTGGTGAATAAGGTACAGATCGAGATAGTCGAGCTGCAGCTTTTTTAGGGATTTGGCAAATGCCAGTTTGGCGCTCTCATAGCCGGCATCCTGAATCCAGAGCTTGGTCGTGATGAATAGTTCCTCGCGCGGCACGCCGCTGCGCTTGATTGCTCGGCCAACGGCCTCCTCGTTCAGATATCCCGCGGCGGTATCGATCAGGCGATATCCGGCCATCAACGCTTCATACACTGCATTTTCGCATTCTTCTGCATCGGGAACTTGATAAACGCCGAAGCCGAGAATCGGCATTTTTACACCATTGTTTAATGTGACGACTTGCATTCTAATTCCTCCCTGTTCAAATGTAAAATGGCAATCTGCCGCAAAAGTCCTGGGAATCCAACACCGAAGCTTCATTCCGTTTGCGGACGATATGCATTACAATAAGCTTACCGCCTTCGTGTTACACGAAGGCAAGAGGCTATTTTAATTGGTTTGATACAGGAGGAATCGATATGCACACAGTCAAGGAAGCCGCCCAGATAACGGGGCTTACCGAGCACGCTGTACGTTTTTACACGGATAAAGGTCTTGTGCCAAGTCTATTACGCAATCAAAACAACATTCGAATGTTTGACGAAGAGTCGATAAACTGGCTGCATGGTGTCAAATGCCTCAAGCAATCCGGAATGCCGATTGAAGTCATAAAAATGTACGTTGATCTCTGTCTCGAAGGAGATACGACCATTCAACAACGCTGCTCGCTTATGATGGAGCATCAAGAAGCGGCGCTAATCAAGCTTGAAGAAGCTAAACAGCACGTTGCCCATCTGGAGCAAAAAATTGCTTTATATCAGGCTATACTGGAGCAACGCTCTCCGGATACGACTAATCCTGCAAATTGGAATACCATCAAGCATATGCATTGTGACGTGTTCTACTCACCCTCTGTGGAGTGCTACTATAAAAATGCAGTCGAAAAACACCCTCGTATGAAATAAAATGAAAGCAGACGAGGGGACGAGAGACAATGAATCAATACGACAACATATTCAAAGAAGAAGCGGTACGATTGAGCGATGAGATTGGTCCAAAGAAAGCCGCCGATCAATTAGGCGTGCCTTACCATACGTTGCAGGGGTGGAGAAAACAAAGAGCCCTGCACGGCGATGGAGCGCATATCGGAAGCGGACGCGCTTATGCATCTACGGATAAA
>NZ_JBTOLL010000012.1:0-137275 GCF_054551715.1 Paenibacillus sp. CAU 1782
AAATGGTCGGTAAATTCGGTAAGTTATCCATGGGTGTTCTCCTTTTGTGAGAGTGATGGATAACGTATGGCCACACTTCCACATTAGGAGAATTTTTTTTGTTTGAACAGGATAAAGATACCATTTACCGTGTTTTTAGGATCACAATTTTCGATGTTAGGTTTTACGCATGGCTAGTGACCAAAAAGGTGTGCTAATGGCCAAATATGACCGTTAGCCGCACCAAGTAGCAGGTAAGTAGGTGGGGTGGCAAATTCGTCAGTTGGTAGATTGGTCAGTTCGTCGGTTAGTCGGTTGGTAGATTGGTCAGTTCGTCGGCTGGTCTGTCGGTCAATTCGTCGGTTGGTCGGTTGGCCAGTTCGTCAGTTAGTTGGTCAGTTGGCGAGTTGGTCAGTTCGTCAGTTAGTAGATTGGTCAGTTAGTACATTGGTCAGTTCGTCGGCTGGTCTGTCGGTCAATTCGTCGGTTGGTCGGTTGGCCAGTTCGTCAGTTAGTTGGTCAGTTGGCGAGTTGGTCAGTTCGTCAGTTAGTAGATTGGTCAGTTAGTACATTGGTCAGTTCGTCGGTTGGTCTGTCGGTCAATTCGTCGGTTGGTCGGTTGGCCAGTTCGTCAGTTAGTAGATTGGTCAATTCGTCGGTTTGTCGGTTGGCCAGTTCGTCAGTTGGTAGATTGGTCAGTTCGTCGGCTGGTCTGTCGGTCAATTCGTCGGTTGGCCAGTTCGTCAGTTAGTTGGTCAGTTCGTTAGTTAGTAGATTGGTCAGTTAGTACATTGGTCAGTTCGTCGGTTGGTCGGTTGGCCAGTTCGTCATTTAGCTGGTCAGTTGGTGAATTGGTCAGTATGCAAGTACGGTCAACCGAATTGGTCAAAAGTAGCCGTTCTTTACGATGACAACAAAAAAGAACCCCCAAGAATGCCGGAAGCTCGACATTCCTGGGGTTGTATTGGCGAGAGAACTGTCCAATAATGGACTTTCCGTACATAGACTGAGCATCTCGAACAGCCAGTAATAAAGGAAACATCAGCAAGCGGGTCCGGAACCAGGCGATCTTAAACCTTCAAAGGGAGCCAATTTTGCTAAAAAAACTCCCTAAGGAAGCTGCGTGCCCCCCATCAGATAGCGGTCGACTTCTCTGGCCGATTTCCGCCCTTCGGCAATCGCCCAGGCGACCAGGCTTTGGCCGCGCCGCATATCGCCCGCGGCAAAAACGCCTTCAACATTTGTCGTATGCTCGCCGTATTCCGCTTTGACATTGGAGCGGTTATCCCGTTGTACGTCAAGCTGGTCCAGAAGCCCCTCCTCCGGCCCGGTAAATCCCAAGGCAAGCAGGACAAGCTGGGCAGGGCGAACAACGGCGCTATCCGCAACCTCCATCGGCACTCTGCGGCCTTCACTATCGCTTTGCCAAAAAATCTCGACAGTTTCCACACCACTGACCGCCCCCTGCTCATCGCTTAAGATCCGTCGAGTCGAAATCGTAAACTGCCGGGGATCTTCGCCGTACAGATGGATGGCTTCTTGTTGACCATAGTCGGTTTTGAGCACTTTGGGCCACTGCGGCCAAGGATTGTCGGCGCTTCGGAATTGGGGAGCCTGCGGCATAATTTCCAACTGGATCACGCTGCGGCAGCCATGACGAATAGCTGTGGCAACGCAGTCGGTTCCCGTATCGCCGCCGCCGATGACGATAACATCCTTGTCTTTGGCGGAAATATACGCCCCGTCGCCAAGCCCGGAATCCAGCAGGCTTTTTGTATTTTGCGTCAAAAAATCCATGGCCTGAAAAACGCCGTTAAGCTGTCGTCCTTCAACTTGAAGATCGCGTGCTTTGGTAGCCCCTCCGCACAAAACAACGGCATCATTTTCTGCTTTTAATTGATCTCCGTGAATATCAATTCCGACATGGACATTCGTGATGAAACGTACTCCCTCCGCCGCCAGCAAATTCACTCTTCGCTGAACGGTTGCTTTGTCCAGCTTCATATTTGGAATGCCGTACATGAGCAACCCGCCGATTCGGTCAGCGCGTTCATATACCGTTACTGAATGGCCTGCCTTGTTCAATTGAGCTGCGCAGGCAAGTCCGGCTGGTCCCGAGCCAACGATTGCCACTTTTTTGCCTGTGCGGACAAGCGGAGGTTCAGCCTTGATCCAGCCCTCCTGAAATCCTCTGTCCACCAGCGTTTTTTCGATTGATTTGATTGTAACCGGCAATCCGATAAGTCCGGCCGTGCAGGAGCCTTCGCAAGGAGCGGGACAAACCCGTCCCGTAAACTCCGGAAAATTATTCGTTTTGTGCAGCCGTTGCAGGGCTTTCTCCAGACATCCCCGATAAAGCAAATCGTTAAATTCGGGAATCAGATTGTTCAGCGGGCAACCTGCCGACATACCCGCCAGCATATCGCCGTAATGACAAAATGGCGTTCCGCAATCCATGCATCTAGCGCCTTGCTGCTGAAGCCTGTCTTCCGCCATCGGCATCGCGAACTCGCCCCAATGGCCAATCCGCTCAAGCGGAGACGATTCCCCCGGCAATTCCCTTTCGTAGTCCAAAAATCCTGTCGCTTTTCCCATGGCAATTCCTCCGTTTCGATTCTGAAACCTGCCTGCAGATACATGCGATATGGCTCATCGTAGCACTCTTCACCCCGGCAACGAAGTGAAGCATATCACGACATGACATTATTTCATTTGGAGGCAATTCCTGCCGCAACCTATCACCTTGACAGCGCGTCTATGGCATTAAAGCAACATGGATGACAACCAAGAGCAGCACATGTCGGCTTCCAGCGTTTTTAATGCCGCTTCGATAACCGTTACAAATGAAGTCAGGGGTCAGCATCATCCAAAAATAAAGGAGGAAAAACGATGAGGAAAAAAGCGGCAATCGCAGGCTTGCTCACGCTTGCGCTTTGCGCTCTCCCTTTTCTGAAGGGAAGCCCCGGCCAGGCAGTGGAAGCGCAAGGCGAAATCAGAGTTTACGTTGAAGGAACTCTTCTGGAGCTGCAAACGCCACCGTTTATCGAAAGCTCCGCCGCAATTGTGCCCGTCAGAGAAATAGCGGAGGCGCTAGGGGCAAAGGTAACATTTCGCGATGCAGCAAAAGAAGGACGAGCGATTGATGTAACTCGCGGCAATCGCAGCGCCAAGCTGGTCATTGGCTCCAAAACGATGAACGCAAACGGAAGAAGCGTCGCCCTCCCAGTCGCACCACGGCTGGCTAACGGGGTTGCACTGGTGCCGGCACGCGCGATTTCGGAGGCGCTAGGCTCCATTGTGGTTTGGGATAGCGCGAAGCACAGCATTCGGATCGACGATCCAAAGGAGCTGCCTAGCGTAGGAACCGTAGACCATTTAATGAAGCTTCTAGACGATGCGGAAAAAAGGCAATCCAAGATGTATAGCCGCGTTTACGCGACAGCCGATTTGGCCGGTTCAGCCGAAGGCGGGGCTGTCTCGGGCGAAAGCAGCGTCCAGGAAGCGGAAGCTCCCGTCCCGGGCGGTGATAATTATTCCACTACCAATGTCCAGGTAGCGGGAGTTGATGAAGCGGACTGGGCCAAAACGGACGGCTCCTTCATTTATCAAATCAGCGGAAATCGGGTAATCATCGCCGATATTTCCGTACCGGAAAACCCTAAGCTGGCGGCAACCCTGGATTACGGGGAAAGGGACGCTTTTATGCCCCAGGAGCTGTACGTGGACAACGGCCAGTTAGTCGTGATCGGCCAGCAGAGTCTGTCGGTCTATGAAGCAGAACGCGGCGGGGCCGATTCCACTGGAGATGCCGGTTCAGCAGACCAGGATTCCGGAACAGGAAACGCTAATTCGGGAGGCGGGACCTCCGGTTCGGCGCCGAGAGGAAATGACAACGAATCATCGGCCATTTCAGCAGAACCTTCCGTTGCTCCTGATGCTGCCGTTAAGTCCAGCATGATGTTCCCGTTGCCGTATCAGACGCGCAGCACCATTAAAACCTTTGTTTACGATATAAACGATCAAGGTCAGCCCAAGCTGGTCCGGGAGCTGGCTCAGGAAGGAAGCTACCTTTCTTCCCGCAAAATCGGCAGCGACCTGTATATCGTAACCAACAAAGACAACTACGTTTATGGCTTATACGATATGATGACGGCCAAAGCAAGCAACAAACGCCAGGCCGCAGCGAACTCGCAAAACCTGGAGCAGGCGATGACGCTCCTGTACAAGGATTCTGCTGTCTCCGAAAAGCCGCTGGCGTTGACGCTGGACGATATCCGCTATTTCCCCGAGCCGGAGGACGCCTCCATGATGATCGTTGGAGCCGTCGACTTGAGCAAGCAGGACGGAGAATATCAGGTATCTGCCTATATGGGGGCCGGTCAAACCGTATACGCCTCGAAGCGCAACCTGTACGTAGCCGTAACCAAATTCGTTCCCGGCAACGGCGGCGAATACAAGCAGGAAACCGTGTTCCACAAATTCAGGCTGGACAACGGCCAAACCATTTATAGCGGCCAAGGCTCCGTCCCGGGCGCCTTGCTAAACCAGTTTTCCATGGATGAACATGACGGCTACCTGCGCGTCGCCCTGACGAACGGCAACATGTGGTCTACGGGAAGCGACATCTCGGTCAATAATCTGTATGTGCTTGATGAAGGTTTGCAAATTAGCGGCAAGCTTGAAGGGCTGGCTCCAGGCGAGCGCATCTATTCCGTTCGTTTCATGGGCGCCCGAGCCTATATGGTAACTTTCCGGAATGTGGACCCGCTATTCGCCATCGACCTTCGCGAACCAGCCAATCCGGTCGTATTGGGCCAGTTGAAAATTCCGGGTTATAGCGACTATTTGCATCCCTATGACGAAAACCACTTGATCGGCTTTGGCAAAGATACCGACACGCTCCCCGTCAAGACAGGGAATGGCGACGATGTCATGGCTTATTACCAAGGCCTCAAAATGGCGTTGTTCGACGTTAGCGACGTAAGTCAGCCAAAAGAAAAGTTTAAAGAACTGATTGGCGACAGAGGAACGGAATCTGAACTGCTCAGAAATCACAAAGCATTGTTGTTCTCCAAAGCCAAGGGGCTGCTCGCTTTCCCCGTTGAGCTGCATGAGGTCAAAAACAAAAACCTGTCGGCCGACGAAGCCGTTACCGCTTACGGAGATTTTGTTAACCAGGCCGCATACGTCTATGGAATCGACCTCGATAAAGGCTTTACGCTGCGCGGCACCATCAGCCATTTGTCGGCGGAGGATCTGCTGAAAAGCGGTCAATACGGCTATGACTATTCCAAAGCGGTCCGGCGGATTCTCTACGCGGGGGATACTCTGTACACCTTGTCCGATGCCATGCTCAAAGCCAATAATCTAAACAGCTTAAGCCAACGAGGTTCACTTCTATATCCTGGCATCCCATCCAACTATGGTTACAATTATGGCGGCGCTATCGACATGGTGCCGGTTCCGGAAACGGACCAATAACAACGTTATGTGACAGCGCGGGATACCTTCCCGCGCTGTTTGCCATTCAGAAGCGAAGCCATCTCTCGTCTGCAAATCTGCCGAAATCTGGTATAATAATAGAAAACCAAACTGAGCAGAAATGGGTGAAAGCCATGTCCGACCATAATGATCGCGATGATTTGGCGGAACGTCGCCGCAACAAGCTAAAGCTGCTGCAATTCGACAAGGCTGGTAAAGATTTGGTAGAAACGGAAAAGCCCGGTGAAACCTTTCAAGATGTCGGTGGGCTGGAAGATGTCAAAAAGAAAATCCGCATGAACTTTATATTGCCCCTGCAGCAGCCCGAGCTGTTTGCCGCTTATGGACGCGAAGCCGGCGGCAGCCTGCTTCTGTTCGGACCTCCCGGCTGCGGCAAAACCTTCCTCGCCCGCGCAATCGCCGGAGAAATCGAAGCCAACTTTCTGCACATTGAGCTGCAGGCTATTTTGTCCATGTACGTAGGCCAAAGCGAGACCAATCTGCATGATGTATTCCAGAAGGCAAGGGAGAACAGACCTTGCGTCGTTTTTATAGACGAGCTTGACGCCATGGGCGGCAGCCGCAACAACATGCGACAGCATCATGACCGCATGCTGGTCAACCAATTGCTAATGGAGCTTGACGGGCTAAAAGCTTTTAATGACGGCATATTCGTCATCGGCGCAACCAATACGCCATGGTATTTGGATTCCGCTCTGCGCCGCCCCGGCCGATTCAATCATCTCATCTTTGTGCCTCCTCCGGAGGAGGCCGAACGCCAAAGCATTCTGGATCTGAAATTAAAGGGAAAACCGATGGAAAAGCTGGATTTGGCTCGTATCGCCAAGGATACCCGGCATTTTTCCGGCGCCGATCTGGAGCAAATCGTCAAGGATGCCGTGGAGCATGCGCTGGAACGCACCATTGAAACCGGCGAGCTGCAGCCCATCACCCAAGAAGACATGCGCAAGTCCAGCAAAGGACGCAAGGCGACCACTCTGGAATGGTTCTCTACCGCTAAAAACTACGCAACCTTCAGCGATGTCAACCAAGACTACCAGCATGTGCTTGACTATATAAAGGCGAATGGACTGAAATAACGATGGTCGACAAACAAAACGCCGAGCTTCGCTACTCCAAAATATACAAGCTGCTGGAATGGAAGCGTTACAATGAAGCGTTGGCGGAAGCGCGTGCATTAATCGGCGAAACGCCGGATGATCCTAACGCATATGCAGTGCTCGCGCAGGTTTCCCTTCGCATGGAGCAATACAAGGATTCAGAGCATTGGTCAACCGAAGCGCTGCGCCGCGATCCCGAAAGCCGGATCGGCTGGTTTGTCCGATCGGTCACGAAGTACGAAATGGGCGACTGGAAGTCGCTTGACGCCTGTCTGGACGAAGCTCAGCGGATCGACCCGGAAGAGCCCTTTTATGGTTTTTTGCGGGCGAATGCAATGAATCGCCGCAGCCAGTTCGCGGGAGCCAAGGAGCAGTTATTGAAAGCCCTGGCGCTAGATCCCGACAATCCGTTGTTTCTGGCTACACTGAGCTATACGGAAGCGCTGCTGGGCAATTCGGAAAGCTCGCGGGACCTGGCGCGTAAAGCGCTGCGGCTTGAGGTGGAATCCGATCATGTGTATCTCTACCTGGGATGGGCGGCCGAGCATCGCAACGACTACGACGAGCATCTTCGGATGTTGAGCAATGCCATTAAGCTGGACCCCGCCAACAAACAAATCCGCGATGAATATTTGGATGCCCTGCAAAAAAACTATGCCCTTTACCGCATATTCCTTGCGCCGGTCAAATGGATGAAAAGCATGAAGCCATGGCAGATTTTGCTTATCTGGATCGGGATCGCGATCCTGTTCAGACCTTTTATTTTTCTCTTTTTATTCCTGTATGTCATGACGCATTGGATCACGAAGCTGCTTGTACACATCAAAGTGTTTGGATGGCGCAGGCGCTCGTAACGGCACCTGAAGAACACGCATCTATTAAAGCTATGAAAACGCTATTGTGAAATGCCATTTCTTGTGGCAAGATGGCAATGACGATACCTATTAATCGACAAAGGATGATTGCGAAAATGGCACAGCCCTATGATTTGCCGCTAGAGGAACTCCGTACATACAAACCCGAGCTGACAAAACGGCCCGACTTTGACGCCTTCTGGAACGATACGCTGGACAAGCTGGCAGAGGTTCCTTTATCCTACGAGCGTACTGAAATTCCTTATCCCGTAAAAGGGATCAACGTTTATCGCGTTCTCTACCAAGGCTTCAATCACGCAAGAATCGAAGCCATATTGGCTATGCCGGAGAGCTCCCAGCCGCTGCCTGGCATTGCCTCCTATCACGGCTATAACTGGTGCATGGACAACGACATCCACGATACCGTCAATCAAGCGCTTAAAGGCTATGCCGTTCTCAAAATGATGTGCCGCGGCCAACATGGATTGAGCGTTGACAATGTCATCTCCTCCAATGGACATGTTGCGGGCTGGATGGCCAAGGGCATTCAGGACAAGGACGAATATTATTATCGCGCAGTCTATATGGATGCCGTTCGCGCTATTGATGTATTGGCTTCCATGCCGGAAGTGGACGGCAGCCGCATCGCCGTTACGGGCGGCAGCCAAGGCGGAGCTATTACGCTGGCAGCCGCGGCATTGTCAAACGTGCCCAAGCTGGCCGTTGCCGACCACCCTTATCTTTCGCATTTTAGGCGCGCCGTGGACTTTACGCCAAGCGGCCCTTACGGCGAGCTGAACGATTATTTCAAGCGTCACTCCGGCAGTCCCGAAATTGAAGACAAAGCAATGGAAACGCTAAGCTACTTCGATCTGATGAATCTGGCTTCGCGCATCCAGTGCTTCAGTTGGATCACAATCGGATTAGTGGATACGGTAACGCCTCCCTCCACCGTATTCGCCGTATATAACCATATCCAATGCGATAAGGAAATCGCCGTTTACCGCTATCATGGACATGAACTTGTACCGGGCTCCATCACGCCAAGATTGCAGCTCTTTATGGATTACTTGCAAAAATAAGACTTCTGCTCTATTCGTTATTCATTTCGAAAAAAACAAGGCGTTTGCTCTCCCGGCAATGGGAAAGCAAACGCCTTGTTTGTTGGTAAAGTTACTCAGTCCTCATGGCGGCTTAAGAATCCGCTATTCAACGGAAACAGCTTCTGAAGAGTCGCTTCCAGTCGATTCGCCCGCAGCTTCCATCATCTGCTGCCGTTGGCTTTCATATTGCTTTTCGTAATATTCTTGCAGCTCTTCATCGGTCCAGGAATCCTCAGCCAGCAACTCCTCGCCCTTCACCTGAAGCAGCTCCAGCACTTCCGTAACGGATTTGGTGCCTTCCTGCAATGCTTTAAATTCTGTGCTCATCAAGTCGTTGAACATTGCGTTGAATTGCGTAGGGAGCAGTTCATAATCACGGTAGTTGATGATTTGTTTCGTCGGTTTCAGCTTGTAGAACGCTTCAAAGTTACGGCCTTCCTCGTCTTTAATATATTTGGTTCGAACAGGGAAGTTGTAACTGTAGCTATTTTTAGCATTTACCCTTGCGTATTCATCGCCCGTTACGTATGAAATAAATTTCCAAGCCTCTTCCGGGCTAGTTGCGTCCTTGGAAATCGCCATGATCCCGCCGTAATACATATTCGGGCTTTGATCCGGATTTTGCGCGCTGACAGGCACGGTTACAACATCCCAATCGCTTACGATTTGATCCTTGTTCTGCGAGTATTGCTGAGCTTCCTTGATCTGCTGCATCAGGTAATTGTGGTCAACAGTCATCGCCAGTCTGCCTGCCAGAAACGGATTTTGCATGTAATAGTCATCCATGCTCATGCCGCCCGACATGCCCCAATTATTGCGGTCTTCAAAATAAAGCGCTTTGGAGTTAATGGCATCCAGCGACGTTTCCAAAATACGCTTCCAGCCGTCGGTGTTGATCGTTAATTGCTTGCTCTTAGGAATAATATAAGTGATGCCCTCGGAAGATGCCAGCAATTGGCTGATTTCTGACAGGTCTCCGCTGTATCCAGCTCTCAAGCCATATACCCGATCCTCCGGCTCGCCATCAATCGGGAATTGCTTGGCCAAGTTGATGACCTCGTCCCAGGTCATCTGGTCCGTTGGATAAGCGATATTGTATTTATCGAACAAGGCCTTGTTGTAATACATAACCTGGGAACTGAAGCTGGTTGGAATCCCATAAAGTTGTCCGCCTCCGAACTCCTTCATATAATCAACCATGCCTGTCAGAAGTCCCTCGGTGTCGTATTTATCCTTGGTAATCATCGTATCCAGATCAAGCAGTTTGGCATCTTGCGACATTTTTTCGTATTGCTCGCTCTCCAGGATCAATACGTCCGGCTTTTCATCCTCAATCAGCTTGGCGAACGCCTTATCGTAATCAAACTCTTCGCCTTCCTCCGTATTATTGGAGCCGCGATACAGGTCTTGCGTCGAAACAACCTCGATAGTCACATTGGGATTCAACGCGCTGTACAACATGCCGTAGGTTTGATTAAACGCCCGTTCGTCGTAATACATAACTTTCAGTACGGTTTCCTTATTTGGATCCTCAGCGCCGCCGCTCCCGAAGCTGCAGCCGGCAAGCACCGATGTCAGCAGCACAGCCGGAACCACTTTTTTCAATCCTTTATTCATTTTCTGCTCTCCCCCTGTTTATGATCTTACAAACTCTCCAGTATGTACCATTAACTATACGTTTTAAAATTGGAAAAGGTTGCAGTCTCTTCTATATTAAAATAATAAGACGACTGATTTTCCGGTGATAGAATGAGCTTGTACGGCAGACTCAATTCTCTTTGCGTTTCGAAGTTCCCCCATATTATTGACAACTTTAAATTGGAAAAGGTTGAATTATAGCAAAAAAAATTACATTCAGTTCATAAAAAAAACGTCCCAAAACTGGAACGAGTTTTTCGACTTATTTAAACCAGCCTTTTTCCTTAAACCGCGTAATGGCTTCGATCCGGTTGCTGACGCCCAGCTTATCCAGAATGACAGAAATATAATTGCGAACCGTTCCCGTGGTCAGATACAGCTCGCTTGCGATTTGTTTTGTATTTTTTCCGTCGGCAACAAGTCCAAGCACCTCCGTCTCCCTCTCGGTCAACGGATTATCGCCGCCTGCCCCATAAGCTTCATCCATCAGCTCCGGCGCGTATACCCGCCGTCCGGCCATAACGCTGCGAATCGTGCCCGCCAATTCTTCGCTGGGACTATCCTTCAGCATATACGCGCTGACGCCCGCCTTGATCGCCCGTTCAAAATAACCCGATCTCGCAAACGTGGTTAATATAATGACCTTGCAGCTTCCCTTCATTTGCTCCGCCGCTTCCAAACCGGTCATCAGAGGCATTTCGATATCCATTATACAGATATCGGGTTTATGTTTCCTCACTAGCTCCAACGCCTCTTCCCCGTTTGAAGCGCGGCCAACGACGGTCATATCCGGTTCCAGCTCCAGAAGCGAGGCCAATGCCCCAAGCAGCATGCGCTGATCCTCGGCAATTACGATTGAAATCATCTACCTCTCCTCCTTCCCGATCCGGCAAGCGCATGCGGCACCTTGATCGTAACCTTGGTCCCGAGCCGGCTGTCGCTTGCCCGCTCTGATGATGAATTCCATTTCCCGGCAGAAGCGATATCCAGACTGCCGTTAACAAATTCCAGCCTTTCCTTCATGCCGAGCAAACCGTTGCCAAATATATAGCTTTGACCGCTTCTCATGCCAATCCCGTCATCCTCTACCGTCAGCACAAGCTCCTGGGCAATGGAATGAATAACAATCCGGCAACGCGTGGCATCGCTATGCTTGACCACATTGTTGACTGCTTCCTTCAAGCACATGCCCAGCACGTTTTCGGCCAAAAGAGTCGTTTTCCCCAGCGCCGACTCTCCCGATATTTCGCAATCTATGCCCGCCGCCTCCAGAATTTGCGTGACGCGCCGCAGCTCCTCGCCCAGTCGCGCGCCCCGCATCTCCGTAACCATCTCCCGGACTTCCTTTAACGCAGCGCGGGCGGTCTGCTGAACATCGCGGATTTCGCCAAGCGCCTGCACGGGGTTTTTATTCAGCAGCTTTGCCGCCAGATCGCTCTTCAGGCCGATAAGAGAAAGCTTTTGCCCCAGCGTATCATGCAAATCCCGCGCGATACGCTGCCGTTCCTCCAGCTTGACCAATTCGTCGATCCGTTTGTTGGCATCCTTCAACTGCCCTTCGAGCTCTCCCTGCTTCTTCTGATTGTAGGTATTGAACGGAAGAAGAATGATGACGATCAGACAGATCAGAATAAACGGAAACTGGGTAAAAAAAAGCGGGCTGCGCGTAACAAATCCATAATTGACGGTTGCAAAGGTACTGACCAAATGAATGCCGTACAAAATAAAAAAACCTTTTCGATTGCTGATCTGGCCTATAAAAAAGGCAAGAAAAATCGAGAAGTACACATAGCTGAACAATAGAGTCATCGCAATGGAAAGAACAATTTGCAAGCTGGTCCAAAAGTAAACCAACCACCCTTTTGACATAAAGGCAAAACGGTAGCAGGCAAAAAACAATATAATCATAACAATGCCGGATACAACCTCCGGCGTTGAAGAGGAGCGAAAGATAAAGTAAAAGGGCAAAATGTAAAAGACAAGCCATACATAGGGACTAAGCCCCGTGCTGCGGCTGAAAATTTGATACCACTTGTTCAAGGAAGTCCCCCCCTGCTCGTCGTTGCTTCTATTGTAGCATACCGGGACAAGACAAAGCGTCACTGAAAGAAGAGAAGCTCCCGGGTACGGGAGCAATGACAAACTCGGAGGCGGGCGAAATTTATGCCGCCCCCCGCAATTAACCCGCCTTGGGCTCCGTACGAGCGCTGCCGCCTCTTATACGCTCGCCTTCCTTCGCGATGCGGTGGCGCTTGGCGTCGCGAAAGCTGACAAAACGTTTTCTATCTTCATCCCAAAGCCGGAATCGCAAGCTTTCCAGACTTTGGCGGATATTAATGGTTGTGGCTTTTTGCAGCGGAGGGGTCGATTCATGCGCATCCTCCAAATAATAATTGGGCACCTTTGGAGCCAGATGGTGAACATGGTGATAGCCGATATTCCCGGTCAGCCACTGCAGCAGTCTGGGAAGCTTGTAGTAAGAGCTGCCTTCCACCGCCGCCATCACGTAACTCCACTCATCTTCGTGTTCAAAATAAGACTCCTCGAACTGATGCTGCACATAAAACAGCCAGATCCCCAGCACGCCAGCCAAATAGAAGATCGGGAATTGCACCAGCAAAAACGACTGCCAGCCCAGCGCCAGGCACATGAAGGCGTAAAACGCTACGATCAGAACGTTCATCAAATACGTATTCAGGCGTTCTTTGCGCTTGGCTCCTTTGCGATTGAAACGGTATTGCACGATAAAAACGGCTATCGGCCCAAGACCAAACATCACAAGCGGATGGCGGTATGCCCGATATACAAATTTGCGCATAGGCGTTAAAGCCTCATATTCATTAATGGTCAGAATCCATAAATCGCCGACGCCCCGTTTATCCAGATTGCTGCTTGTTGCATGATGGATGCCGTGTGCGTTTTTCCACTGCTGATAAGGCACCAGGGTCAAAATACCGGTAATGATCCCCATGATGTCATTGGCCCGTTTGCTCCGAAAAAAGGAACCATGGCAGCAATCATGAAAAATAATGAACGTACGCACCACAAAGGCCGAAGCCGGCACTGCAAACAATAGCGTAAGCCAATACGATACCGGCAGGCTCATATAAGCCGCCGTCCACAGCAGTACGAGCGGCACAAGGGTGTTGCACACCTGACGGATACTGATTGAGATATCCGTTTTTTCATAAGGGGCAACGCTTTTTTTCAAATGGGTTTGTTTCAGTTCAGACATCGCTATTCCTCCCGATCTCACCATGTACTTTCATTGTAGAGGCGAGGCAAAACCGGAAACAGTCATAAACGTCAAAAAACCCATATGACAAATGTCATATGGGCAAATGCAGCGGGGATGAGCCGCTCTGCGGCAGAGGAACCAGCCGCTCCTTAAATGGCCCAATTCCCCTTGCGGAACACCGGTACAACAGTGCCGTCATGCTGGATGCCGTCGATATCCATTTCGGCGGAGCCAATCATGAAGTCGTTGTGCGTAATGCTGGAATTGACGCCATGAGCTTCGAGCTCTTCGGCCGTCATTGTTTTTCCGCCTTCTACGTTAAACGCATAACCGCTGCCGATAGCAAGATGGTTGGACGCATTTTCGTCAAAAAGGGTGTTGTAGAACAGAACGCCGGACTCCGAAATAGGAGAATAATGCGGCACAAGCGCTACTTCGCCCAGATAGTGGCTGCCCTCGTCGATCTCAACCAGCTTCCGGAGAATTTCCTCTCCTTGTTCCGCCTCGGCTTTGACGATTCGGCCTTCCTTAAACGTCAGCTTGAAGCGGTCAATGATGTTGCCGCCGTAGCTGAGCGGTTTTGTGCTGGATACATAGCCGTTTGTGCCGTTTTTGAGCGGCACCGAAAAGACCTCTTCGGTCGGCATATTGGCCATAAAGCTGAAGCCGTCCTGGTTGGTGCTGCCCGCAGCCACCCAGATATGCTTCTCATGGAGCTCAACGGTCAGATCCGTGCCCGGCGCGGTGTAATGCAGACTTTTGAAACGATGGCTGTTTAGAATTTCGGCTTTGCTATGCAGGTTTTCGTTATGCTCCACCCATGCCTGAACGGGATCGGCGGTATGCAGCCGCACGGAATCAAAGATGGCATTCCACAAACGCTCCACCGCTTCTTCAGCGGGCAGGTTAGGAAATACCTTCTGCGACCACTCGCTGCCGGCAGCGGCAACAACCGTCCAGCTGACCTTGTCGGACTGAACCGCTCTGCGGAACTCCTTCAGTCCTTCCCCTGCCGCTTTTTGGAAGGCCGAAATTTTGCTGGAAGGGATGCCTTTGAGCAAATCCGGGCTGGAGGACGTGATGGAAATAAAGGCGGCGCCGTTTTCTACAAAGGAATTGCGCTTCAACGTTTCCCATGCCGGGAATTTGGAAAGCGTGCTTTCGTCCGCGTTTTCGTATTTGAGCCTGGAGACGGTTTCGTCGGTCCAGTCCACATGTACGTTGCTTGCTCCCGCCTCGTACGCCTTGGCTGCGATAACGCGCACCAAATCCGCAATTTCAATGGAAGCGCCTGACAAAAACACCTCTTGGCCCTTCTGAATATTCACGCCCGTACGAACGATCAGCTCTGCGTATTTTTCAAAATGGTCTCTTGCTTTTCCCGCTATTGTCATATGTACAAACATCTCCTTGAAAATTGAAATGGCGAATACCATTACAAGTATAACACTGTTGCTCTCCTGATTTCATCTGCTACAAAACGCCGCAATTCCTCTGGTTCCAGCACTTCAATCCCGGCTCCGCAGGACAGCGCAAGACGCCCGGCACTCTCCAGGCTTTGGAACATCAATGCCGCCTCCAGCCAGCCTTCCCGCTGACAGGGAGTGGCTTCCCCTATTTCCGTATACCGGTCCCCTTCAAGCATGGGAAGTGTTTCCTTGGCAACTCTGACCCTGCCGGGAATTCGCGGCAGCTGCTCCTTGAATTGCTTTAGCGACGACTCCCAATACGCCGCCAAAGAAAAGTTTGGCGGGATTTCGCAGGCTCCATTCGCCGGCTCGGCGTTCAACAGGCGTTCGATGCGAAATGTCCTCAGCACGGCATCCCCGTTCCTCTGCGGGGCTTCCTCCTCGGCATCAAGCGCCGCCACAAGATACCATACGCCTCGTTTCACAACAAGCCCCAGCGGATGAACGACCCGCTCCATCGGCTTGCCATCCCGAAGCGAGGCTATCCGAAGCCGGCGCTCGCCCCAGACGGCCTCTTGAATGACTCGCAAAAAACGTTGTCCCTGCCCCTGCCGCAAGCCTTTATCGTCATGCCAGCCCGCGCCGTCGATGTGCAGCTTCTCCCTGGCGGCGGCCGCGCTGGAGCGAGCCGCTTCCGAGGATGCGGCAAGCAGCTTTTGCAGGGCGGACTCCAGCTCGTCACTCCGCCCCAAATCGTTAAGCGGTCCGGCATGGCTCGACAGAAGCAATGCCGCCAATTCACCGGCATGCATGCCGGTCAAGCTGGTGCGGTAACCCTCGGTCAGCCGCCATCCTCCATTTTGCCCCCGCTCCGCATAAACCGGAATACCCGCAGAGCTTAACTCCTCCATATCCCGCAATATCGTCCGTTTGGAAACCTCCAGCCGCTCCGACAGCTGCTGCGCTGATAGCTTCCCTTCATTCTGCAAACATAACACAATGGATACCAATCGTGACGCCGTCATCCAGCCTTCTCCCCTTGCATCATTCCGAAGTGACAAGCTACTTCTATTATATCAAGCAATGATGACAGTAGATGTCATCTTACATCATTTAAGATAAAACATAAGTTGAAACGGAAGCGCTGCCGTCTTTCATCTCGGTATTTCATAAAAAATCGCAAAGGAGTGCAAATGATGACAATAAAACCGTTACAAAATCAAATAGCTCTGGTGGCAGGCGCAACCAGAGGCGCGGGGAGAGGCATCGCCGTCAGCTTGGGAGCTGCTGGAGCTACAGTATATTGCACCGGCAGAAGCACGACGGAACGTCGTTCCGACCTGAACCGGCCCGAAACCATCCAGCAAACAGCAGAGCTGGTCACTGCAGCCGGGGGAAAGGGGATCGCCGTTGCCGTCGACCACACCATACCGGAACAAGTAGCGGGGTTGATCTCCCGTATTCGCGAAGAACAAAACGGTCAACTGGATGTGCTGGTCAATAACATATGGGGAGGCGAAAAGCTGATCCAGTGGGGCAAACGCTTCTGGGAGCATTCCTTGGGAAACGGTTTGCTAGTGCAAGAAAGAGCCGTCAAGGCGCATATGATTACCTCCTTTTACGCCGCTCCGCTGATGATCGAACGAGGAACAGGACTGATCATCGAGGTAACCGATGGCATCGACTACCGGTACCGGGGAAACCTCTATTACAGCCTGGCCAAAATATCGCCTATCCACCTGGCGGAGAGCATGTCCCGAGATCTCGCCGACACAGGGGTTACCGCGCTTGCCGTAACGCCGGGTTTTCTGCGCTCGGAGGAAATGCTGGAGCATTTTGGCGTCACCGAGGACAATTGGCGGGATGCCGTTACAAGCGGCATACAGGACAGCCAGCATTTCGCGGAATCCGAAACGCCGTATTTCATCGGCAGAGGCATCGCGGCGTTGTCTGCGGACCCAGAATATAGCAAGTACAATGGTACCGTTCTGCCAAGCTGGGGTCTTGGTGATATGTACGGCGTAGAGGATGCCGATGGGGGGCAGCCGCATTGGGGGAACTACGCCAAAACCCACAACCTCCTTTAAGAGGTAGTTCAAAAAGTCCGCTTCCCATTGCGGATCATGCCTGGCGGCATGGCCAGCGTCGAATATGGCATTCAGCCGAAATATCCGGTCCTCACGTAGCTACCACTACGCTCCGGTCCTCTATTTCTAGCTTCTTGCCATCTTCTCGGCACTGAAAAACGGACTTTTTGAACCTTCATTGGATGAGGTAGTTCAAAAAGTCCGCTTCCCATTGCGGATCATGCCTGGCGGCATGGCCAGCGTCGAATATGGCATTCAGCCGAAATAAGCTTATGCTTACGAAGGATGTTTCCTCCGGAAACATTTGAGGTCCTCACGTAGCTACCACTACGCTCCAGTCCTCTATTTCTAGCTTCTTGCCATCTTCTCGGCACTGAAAACCGGACTTTTTGAACCTTCATTGGATGGGTAGTTCAAAAAGTCCGCTTCCCATTGCGGATCATGCCTGGCGGCATGGTTTATCCGTTGACCGGCTCGCCGCCGTTGATGTGGAGCATCTGGCCCGACATGTAGCTGGAATCATCGCAGGCCAAATAGACATAGGCCGCCGCCAGTTCATAGGGCTGGCCCGGCCTGCCCATCGGCGTATCGGAGCCAAACTGGGAAACCGCCTGCGCGTCGAAGCTCGCCGGAATAAGCGGCGTCCAGATTGGACCCGGTGCAACGCCATTTACCCGGATACCGCCTCCGGCCAGATTGGCCGCCAGCGCCCGGGTAAAGGAAACAACCGCGCCTTTTGTCGCGGAATAATCAATCAAGCCGGGGTTGCCCTTGTAGGCGGTAATGGAAGCCGTATTGATGATGCTGCTTCCCCGCGCCAGACGAGGCAAAGCGGCAATCGTCGTATAAAACATGCCGTACACATTTGTCCGGAAAGTTGCCTGCAATTGCTGGGGAGTAATATCCGTCAGGCTTTTTCGGACGTGCTGCTCCGCCGCATTGTTAACGAGAATGTCCAGCTTGCCGAATTGATCAATGGCAGCTTGCACAAGCCGCGCTCCAAAGGTTTCGTCTCCAATGTCGCCCGGGACGAGGTGACATGAGCCTCCGTGCTCCTGAATCAATCTTTTGGTCTCCTCCGCATCTTGATGCTCATCCTTGTAGGCGATGCAGATTGAAGCCCCTTCCATAGCAAACGCGACGGCAACCGCCCGTCCAATGCCGCTGTCGCCTCCCGTAATAATCGCCACTTTTCCAGCCAGCTTCCCTGCAGCCTTGTAGCCGGGCGACTGAAAGGCTGGACGTGGATTCATCTGCGATTCAATGCCGGGCTGGCGGTTTTGATTTTGCGGCGGCAGTACTTGCTTTTTTTCCGGTGTTTGACTCATTTTCGTTTCGCTCCTTCGCACTTTTTGTCCGAATGATCCATTTGGTACTATGCCCTGCACGTTCTGCAAACATGCCGTTTGGCGAACAGTACCATAAACCGGCATGAGGCAGCTGCTCAGTTAAGTTGCTTGCCATTTCGGGTAGGTGCCAGCCGCTCAGTTAAGGCGCGCGCCAATTCAGATATGCGCCAACTGGCGCTTGGAGAGATGTCCCAATCGATCCTGCAAGGCAATATGCATAGCACCATGCGGGGGTGGAATAATAAACTGTCTTGCCAAACAAAACCGTAAGGAGTGTCGATTATGCGCGAAGGTTTGATTCCTACTGTTCTTGGAGCCGTAGTATCGGCCGGAGGGGCCTCACTGATGAAAAGCAAGTACAAGCTTGTAGGTACGGGTGTTCTGGGGTTTGGCCTGGCTCATGTCATTCTGGGAGCCATCGATCTGGTGGAGCATCGTTAGGTTTGGCGGGAACATGAAGAGGCCGTCCCGGCAGCAATCGCTGTCCGGAACGGCCTCTATTGTTTTTATGAACTTTACGCTTCCAGGCTAAGCTGCCAAGTAATGCCGAATTTATCTTTTACAATGCCGTAGGATTTGCTCCAGAAAGTCTCCTGCAATTCCATCTGGACATTGCCGCCTTCCTTCAAGCGGTTATAATAAGCGGTTACTTCATCCTGATTAGTCAGATTAAGCACAAGGCTGATATTGTCGCCAAACGTCAACGGCATGTTCGGAAAGGTATCGGAAAACATGAGAGTGCCGCCCAAAACATCCAGGCGGGCATGCATGACCCCATTTTCCATGCCTTCCGGCAGCGGATGGTCGGGATGTTGGGGCGACTGGCCAAACGTCATAATGTCTGGTACCTCGACGCCAAAAACATGGGCATAAAACTCTACGGCTTCCCGGCAATTCCCTTTAAAGTTGAGATAGGTATTGATGGCCACTGCTTCACTCTCCTATTGGTCAGATCGCTAGCCCTTTGTCCCGGTTTGGCTTGTCCAAAATCGAACTCACGGCTTCTGCCGCATACAAAATCGGCTTGCCTCTACAGCTTACCATATTTCGTATCATTTTATGATAGGCCAAAAGGTTTTTCGCGATAGACCAAAAATATGCCGAATGACACAAAAATCAACGCAATCAGATTTTTAAGCTCCAGCACGGTTTCACCCAGCAGCAGCCCCGATAACAGTGTGCCGAATACGGGAATCAGGAAGTTGTAGACCGAGACCTGGCCTACTTTGTTGTACTTCAGCAACACATTCCACAGACAAAAAGCTGCCGATGACAAAAGCGCCAAATAAACAAGAATGCCCATCGACGCCGGCGTAAACCGTGTGATACTTCCTCCAAGGGCCAAACCAAGCACGGTCAAGACGACCCCGCCAATGAATAAGCTGTATCCCGTAATAAGCAGCACATCCACGCTTTTGGTTAACGCTTTGGCGTATATTGCCGCTATTGAAAATACCAAGGCGGCTATCACGATAAATCCTTCGCCAGTCAGCGAGAAGGAAAACGCCAGCAAATCCTGATGGAAATTAACAACCACCACGCCCGCAAACCCAACCAGGCAGCCCAGCAGCTTGTTTCGTCCCAATTTATCGTTTTTGTAAAGATAATGCGCCAGCACCACGCTAAAAAAAGTGGTCGTGGAGTTCATGATAGAGCCTTTGACCCCCGTTGTATTGGAAACGCCAATATAAAAAAATAGATATTGCAGCGCGGTTTGCAGAAGGCCCAAGGCCGTCAAGCTCCCAACTTCCTTGCGGGAAAGGGCGAATATGCGCTTTCCGGTCAATCTGGCAAGCAACAGCAGCAGCACACCGGCCAAAATAAAACGATATCCCGCAAACACATATTTGGAGGGGATATCGTCAGCGGCTATCGCAAACCATTCATACCCCAGTTTGATGGAAGGGTACGCGCTCCCCCATAAAGCACAACATAAGGTCGCGATCAAAGCGACGATTTTGGCATTGGAAAAATAATGACGATCGTTCACAGCAGCAGTTCCTCTCTTCGATGAATAACGGAAATTATAACATAAAAACAATGGGTCTGATATGACATAATGGCAATCTTTTCAGGGTATTCTAACGTCATTGCAAACTGTTCGACAGGAGGTATACAGCCATGGCGGAAGCCCTTGAAACGGAGACACAGCAGCCCATTTCGGGTGTTTTGCGCGATACGATTGAAACAATTCGGCAAACAATGGGAAACTGCCATGACCTGATTGTAAAAGAGTTTAAGTGTCTTAAGAGATGGCCGGCGGCTCTTCTTTATGTGGATGGAATGGTGGATCAGCAGCTGCTTCACGGTTCCATCCTGCCCTCTCTTATTTCCAATCAAGAGCTTGGCGAGGATCTGGAAGGCGATGAGTTTATCCATTATCTGCTGCATGAGGTGCTGGTCGCCGGCGATGTGCAGCGGATTGACGACATGGAGCGGCTGTTCACAGACCTGCTTTCAGGCAATGTTCTGCTGCTTCTAGATGGAAGGGCTTCAGCCTGGCGAATTGCTGCCGCAGGACGAGAGGACCGGAATATTGGCGAGCCTCAATCCCAATCCGTCGTACGCGGCCCCATGGAAGGCTTTAATGAAAATCTGCGAACCAATATCACCTTGATTCGCAGACGCATCAAAGATCCCGAACTGTGGATAGAATCCCGTGAAATCGGGCGGATCAGCAAAACCGCTGTTTCCGTGATGTACATCAAGGACCTGGCTGACCCCGAAATTGTCAACGAGGTAGGCAGACGGCTGGACAAAATCGATATCGATGGCATATTGGAAAGCGGATATATTGAAGAATTCATTCAAGACACACGCAGAACGGTATTTCCTACGGTCTACAACAGTGAACGGCCGGACACCATTGCTGCAGCTCTGCTGGAGGGGCGTATCGCGATTCTGGTGGACGGAACGCCATTTGTGCTTGTTGTACCCGCGTTATTCGTTCATTTTTTCCAATCGCCAGAGGACTATTATCAAAGGTCCGATATCAGTACACTGCTGCGCTTGATTCGTTATTTAGCCTTTTTCATCACCATGCTGGCCCCATCCTTTTACATCGCCATTTCCACCTTCCACCAGGAAATGCTGCCGACAAGATTGCTGATCAGCATTGCGGCCCAGAGAGAGGGTGTGCCGTTTCCTGCTTTTATCGAAGCGATGCTAATGGAGATCACCTATGAAATATTGCGAGAGGCCGGAGTCCGTATTCCCAAAAACGTAGGTCAGGCAGTATCGATCGTAGGCACGCTCGTTATCGGGCAAGCCGCAGTTGAAGCGGGCGTTGTCTCCGCCGCCATGGTAATCATCGTATCCATTACCGCCATTTCAAGCTATGTCATTCCGGAGAATGGGCTATCCATTTCTGTGCGCATTATCCGATTTGGCCTGATGGCTCTAGCCGCAAGCTTCGGGCTGTTCGGTGTCTTAATGGGCCTCATCATGTTGATTATACATTTAACCGCTCTCCGTTCGTTTGGGGTACCCTATATGAGCCCGTTTGGTCCATTCTTTGCCAGTGATATGAAGGATACGCTGTATCGGGCGCCTTGGCCCTCCCTGCGCACACGGCCAATGAGCAATCAGATTCGCGATCTGAATCGTCAGGGCAAAAGCAATTATGCCAAGCCCTCGCTATGGAAAAGGTGATTAAAATGCGCAGAATAACATTGCTGCTCCCGGTTCTGTTAATATCTGCATCCTTGCTTCTCACCAGCTGCTGGGACCGGGAAGAGCTGAACGATTTGGGCATTATGATGGGGCTTGGCATCGATATGGCAGGGGATCAAATCAAGGTAACGGCTCAGGTAGCCATTCCCTCCGCCCTTGGGTCCAATACAGGAAAAAACAGCGGTACGCCGGTCACCCTGTTTCAAGCTACCGCTCCAACCATATTCGAAGCGATTCAGAAGCTGACGTTAAGCAATCCTCGAAATATTTTTATGTCGCATATCCGCGTTTTGGTATTTAGCGAACAATATGCGGCTGAGGTCGGAATAGGCGATGTGCTTGAAGCCTTGATGCGCGATCCCGGGGTACGACCGGATTATTATGTCATGATTGCTCGAAAGGCCAAGGCTGAAACTATTCTTTCGGCGCTGACAGCACTTGAACGAATTCCTGCTGAAAAGCTGTACAACGCTCTTGAGGTTTCCTCCAGAACCTGGGCGCCTACAACGACCGTTAGCGCGGACCGCCTGTTTGAGGAAATGTTAAGCAGCGGCATATCCCCTGTCGTGACGGGGGTTGAGCTGAGGGGAGATAAAAAAACGGCGCCGACGGAGCGCAACCTGACCCGGAGCGATCCCTTAGCCAAGCTGTATTACACTGGTCTTGGCATATTCAAAAAAGACAAGCTCATCGGCTGGCTGAATGAATCCGAGTCCAAGGGCTACAACTATATCCGTGACAATGTCAAATCTACAGTTGGTCATCTGGATTGTAAAGATAACGGAAAAATCGCACTTAAAGTGTTGCGCAGCTCTACCAAAATGAAAGCTAAATTCAATGAACAATCGGAGCCCGAGATCGACATCAGCCTGGAAGCCGTAAGTATCATTGCTTCAGTAGAATGCAAGAAGAGAATCGCCGATTTGGCTATTATCAAAGAGCTGGAGCAGGAAGCCGAACAAGCCTTTGTCGAGCTATTGGAAACAACAGTTAAAGACGTCATAAAAAAGTACAAGGTTGATATTTTCGGCTTTGGCCAGGAAATCGACCGCACAAACCATAAGTGGTGGCTGGCCCATCAAGAAAACTGGAGCAACTACCTGCCCAAGCTTAAAGTCAATTACAAGATCAAATATATGATCAAAAGAGTGGGTTCGCTTGACGACTCTTTCCAAATCGATATCAAGGAGTGACCTGACTTGATTACATACGTGGTCGTCATCGGAATCGGCGCAAGCATCGGAATTATGGAGCTGCCCCCATTAATCCGACAAGGCATGAAGGGAGAGGCCGCAGCTACCGTCATTTTTCTGGCAGCTGGCACGGTGATGAGCATTATAGCGGCCAAGCTGATCAGCGTGCCCAGTCCGCTTAATATGCTCATCTGGATTTATTCGCCTGTCAACCATTTGCTGCACACTATTTTCGCCTAAAGGAGGGAAGATCATGCTGGAAAAAGGACGAATTAGCAATCGGCAGCTGCTGGTGCTGCTGCTTTTGGCGCAAATCGGGGACATGATTTTGATTTACCCGGCAGTCATTACGTTTTTTGCCCACCAGGATGCTTGGCTTTCTTCCCTGCTCGGCATTCCCGTTGGACTGGTTTCCATTTGGATCATGCTGAAATTTTATCAGTTGCAGCCAGGCATGACGCTAGTGGAGGCAATGAGCAGCATTTGGGGCAAATGGATTGGAGCTCTGGTCAATCTTTGGTATTTGTTTTTCTTCTTTACTTTAACAGTAATCGCGACGCGCGAGGTTGGCGATTTTTTGACTACCCAGATTATTCCTAACACGCCTATACGAATCGTTCACCTGGTATTTGTGCTCGTCCTGCTATGGGGCTTATTTCATGGCATTGAAAGCCTGGCTCGCACAGGAGAGATCCTCTTTCCCCTTGTGACGCTATTTATCGTTATTCTGATCATTTGCATTTTGCCCCAAGCGGATATTGATCGACTTAGACCTGTGCTTGGCTCAGGATGGCTGCCTATGATCAAGGGTATGACTGTCACGATTGCCTACCCTTTTGGCGAGTTGACAGCCTTTATGATGCTGCTCCCCTATACGGTCAATGTTCCCCACCGCAACAGGGACATCATGCTTACTTCGCTTATAGGCGGGCTGCTGCTAACCGGCATTGTCATGATTTCCATCATGGTGCTTGGCTCTTTTTTTACCCAGCACAATATTTATGCTTCATTTACTTTAGCCCAGCGCATCAGCATCGGCAATTTTCTGGAGCGTATTGAAGCCATCATGGCGACCGTGTGGATCATTTCCACGTACTTCAAGTCGGTTATTTATTTCTATTGCTTCCTGCTGGGATTCGCCCAGTTGTTTAAGCTAAAGACCTACCGTCCGCTTATTTTGCCATCGGGAATGATGCTGTTTGGCATGGCGATTATTATCGCGCCCAATATTACTTATTACATCTCCATGATTGTGTACTACTGGGTCGATTGGGATATTACATGCAGCACGGTTATTCCGCTGCTTGCCATTTTGGTCTACAAGCTGCGGAACAGGGGAAAAAACGGCATGTTAAAGCCAACTAACGGATAATATCTTCACTCAACCATTCGTTGGAGAGTACAATCGATCGAATTCGCTTCTCGATCCCTTCACCCTTGGGCAGGTCGCTTATTCGGCTCAGCAGCAGCCATCTCAGACAAGCCAGCGCCTGGAATGCTGAATACGTTTCCGGTTTTAACGGCACAAGCTCTTGCAAGGCTTTTCCAAAAGAGTTGCCGATGCGTTCTCCAGCAAAAACGGTTATGAGAAAATGAGCCCACACCATATCGTATCTAGCGTCTCCCATCTGTCCGTTCGTCCAATCAATAACCATTAAACGGTCCCCTTGCTCCAGCACATTCCCCAAATTGAAATCGCCGTGAATCAGCGCATTCGAGGTCATTTGTGCTACATCCAGCGCTTGGCGGAATATTTGGGCGAGATCCTCATGCTCGTTCAGAGACGGAAAAAAATAAGAAGCGAAATCATAAGCAGGGATCAAATCCGGCTCTATTTCTTCGGTATTGAAAGTATGGATGTCCGTCAACAGCTTTGCCAGATTTTTGATCTTCACCTTGTCAAGCTTAGCGGGAGGGTTTCCGCCAAATTCCGTAAGAAGCGCCTGATTCCCTTGTCCATCCACTCCCCAGCCATAGGGCTTTGACACGTTAATACCTTGACGGTCAAGCAGATTCAGCAGTTTGTATTGACGGCTGATATCGGGCCGCGACTCCTTGTTCCATAACTTTAAGACAAACTTTCCGGTGTTCGTCTCCACAATAACGACCTCTGCTTCAAGGCCTGGTTTAAGAGGCAGCAGCCTGTGCTCTCCGGTCAAAGCGGCAATTATGGCAGCATCGCCCTCCTGCCACTGGATATCGTTCATTGAAATCGTCAATGTCATCGCTCCCCGGTCAATCCGCATAGTGACTTACTGATATGCTATTGAATTTGTTGTAGTGTGTATTGCTGCGAATTTACTAATGCGAGATCGTACAGACTGGATCCATTGGATGGTTGAATGGTTGATGGGATGCTCTAGGTGAACATTATACAAGTCACTTGGAATCGCCCTTCAATTGCTCGCGCACAAACTGCCGCAGCTGCTCCTTTTCATCCTCCGATATCCACTCCACCAGCCGTGCGGCAGCTATCGGAAGCAGCCATCTGTTGATTTCATCCTCGGAAATACCCGAGAGAGAAATATAATGCTTCACGTATCCTTCCTTCAACCGGTTGCGAGCTTGATCCAAAGCTTTGATCAAAGCTGGCGGCGCGCTTTCGGGCAATCTTCCCGTACCCAGCAGCAGGGCTGTTCGCGCGACATCTCCCGCGGGATGCCCGATCATTCCCGTCATCCAGTCGATAATATAAGCTTCATCACCCAGCAGTACATTTTCGGGATGATAATCCCCATGGCACAAGCTGTTCCCTTGAGGCAGCTCCTGCAAATACCGGGCAGCCGCGTCTTTTTCAACATCTGAAAGCCCATCTGCCTGCCAAATGTGATGAAGCAGCGTTTCATTGAGGGAACGTACGCCATTCTGCCTGATGTCAACAGTCCGGCTGTGCAGCTCGTAATGAAGGCGCGCCAACAGCTCCGCGTAGTCATCCATTTTTTCAGGCTTCTCCATCAACCTGGACAGCAGCGTGGACGAATCGCTAATATAACCGTACACTATGCCTGTTCTGCCTCCGCTCTCCAACATTTCAAACGGACGGGCCGTTGAAATGCCGGATTCGTAAACCAGCTTGCTTATATTAAATTCATGTTGGGCGGCATCCTTGGGGAAACCAGGATGAAACAGCTTGATGACTTTCCCGTCCCCGTAACGGCGAACCTCAGCCGTTCGCCCTTCTCCAAGCTTCTCCAGCTCTGCCATACGCTCCTCTCCAAGCTTCTCCATCCCTGCCATACGCTCCTCTCCAAGCTTCTTCCGCTCCGCAGTACATCCTTCGCCAAACTTCTCCTGCTCCGTCATCATTATCCTCCTCAAACTTTGGCGACAGTAGCCGAGGGATTGATTTCAGCTTCATGGTGAACCGATCCATCCTCCAGCCTGATCCATGTACGAAAAGAAAACTCTCCTTCACGCAATTGAATCACCCGGGCGCCACGCTGCAGCGAGCCATACGTATTCCAGCCTGTGATACGGCCATATGCAAGCGCGATGCCATGATGAGGAACGATGTAATCGTTATCATGGTCATGCCCGGCAAATACGCCCATCACATCGCTGCCCTCCATCATTGCGGCGAACATACCGCTGTTGATTTTGGGACAGCATACGTTTTCGCCTTTTGTTCCCTGGATATTCCCGCTCAGCGCGGCTTCATGATATTCAGGCAGCGGGATATGCAGAAAAGCCAATGCGGGAAGCGGACCGTTATTCCGATAGGAAATGCTGCTCGACTGCGCGCTGTACCAGTTCACCTGATCGGGATGCAGCCAGGCATACCCTCCGATAGAGGGGCATGCGTATTCCCCCGAATCGACAAAATAAAGCACTGCCGCTTCCTCCGGTCCGGAAGCCCTTGAGATAGTCAGCACATAATTGCCTGTGCCGCGTATATCGGCTGGGCCGGATTGAGACAACGACAGCTGTCTTTCCTCCAAAATCCCCTGCAGTTCGGCGCGGGTAATGCCATGCTCGGAGTCATGATTGCCGTAAACAACCCCGTACGGTGTGCCTGCGGCTTCCGCAACGCCGATAACGCTGAGAAAAGCTTTGGCGGGATTGCCGGCATGCTCGCTGAAAATCAAATCGCCGGTATAAACAACGAGGTCGGGCTGTTCCCTTTCCAAGATGTCTGCCATCAAAGCCAGTGTCCGCTTGTCCTTGTCTTCTCCATCTTCGTTGACCAGATGAACATCGGTAAATTGTACGATTTTAAAAGTGCCGTCTTCCCTGAATGCCAAATCCCCCAATGCCATCTCTCCGGTCCCCCTGCTTTCTCATGCTCTTCTACAAGACATATTCCAACTGACAATCGAATGGTTCGCGCTCTACATGAGCCGCATTGATCTCCAACGCGTCCACGCAGCCCGCGGCCCGATAAAATGCTACGGTTTCTTCGGCGGAATGCGCGGAAATATAAAGCTTGCCCGCTCCCCAGGACTTTGCCTGCTCCGCGCTCATGGCAAACAACTTCTTGCCTAACCCTTTGCCCCTGTAATCGGCGGAAACATGCAGCTGCATCAAATCCGCATATTGATTGGCGCTTCCAAACAACTGGCGCGGCAAAGAGGAAAAGCCCACTATTTTTCCATCGTGTACACCGCAAAAAACGCTGCCCCCGCCCATAAGGCAATGTTTAAAATCCTGCTCGACGATTTCGATCTTGGTCTCCCGGTCCCAATTATCGATAAAAGGCTCCGACACCAGCCTCCGCCTGCCGTCTACCATGCGCCATACTCTGTTGACCTCTTGATATCGGCGAAACGGCAGAAGCATTTCCGGATGCAAATCCTTAATCGCGAGCTCTCTGTATGTGATTTCCTGTCCCAGCAAGCTATCGATCCCTTCCTGTAAAAATATTCATTTGTGTCCATTATAACGGATCGTTGCCAGAACTGACAGACACTTGATCCAATTTCAAAGGCGGCATGTCCTGCATAATGCCGGAATAGAAGCCCCACTGAGAATTAAGAACCTATTCCTGCATGCTGGGCGCAACAAAAAACCGCCAGCCTACGGCTGCGGATTGGCAGCGCTGCTGACGGTTTGAGGTGTTCTGGATAGGCGTGATCGCGCCATAATGAACGCGATCCGTTTTATACGATGTGGGCGCCTTGCTTTTGCATGAGGGAAAGCCAGGTCCGGTAACGCTCAAACGGCGTCCCTTCATCCAATAGCGCTTTGCAGGTGTACAAACCTTCCTCCACCGATTCCACTTTATCCGCCAGCTGCAAACGAACGGCGGCATTCAGCAGCACCTGATTGACAAAAGCCAGATGTCCCTTGCCCTGCAGAACCGCCTCCGTAGCATTCAATTGCTCCTTGGCTGTCCAGGAAATTTCGGGAACGGCTGTCTCCAGTCCATAGGCGTCAGGATTAATTACATGGAGCGTGGCTTCGCCGCCGCTGACGTCATACGTACGGGTCGGCCGCTCAATAAAGAGATCCTCAGAGCCCTCGACGCCCTGAACGATCAGCGCTTTGCGGTATGACAGCTTTTCGGACAGCTTTGCCATCCGCTCAAAAACAGTGTTGTGGAACACTCCAAACATCAGATACGGAGAGTGGCTGTAATCCACCAGCTTTTCCGCCGTATTGATGATCGTGCGCATATCCAGCTCCAGCCTGACAGAGCGAAGCATGGCAAGCGGAGGACACCACTGCTCCGAGGAAACGTACAATACCCCCGTCTCCTTAGCGGCATGCAGAGCTGATTCCCTGGACATCTCCAAAGCGGGAACGCCAGCCTCCTCCAGCAAATCTTGAAGCGTAATCCCCCATTTGGGCGGCATAGGCGCCGTGCCGTGCAGCGTTACCGGCAAACCTGCGGACGCGGTTACAAACGCCGTGGCGAAGGTTGCGTAAAATGATTTCTTCCGTCCGTCATATGGTCCCGTGCAGTCGATCCCTTCCTGAACCGGTACTCTATAGGCATGTTCGCGCAATACTTCAACAAATGCCTGAAGCTCTTCGACGCTTTCCATCTTAATCCGTTCGGCGACAAAAAAGGCGCCCAGTTGAGCCGGGGTAACCTTTCCTGCAACAATCAATTCGGCGGCCGTACGGGCTTCCTCATAACTGAGATCTCGCGCTCCCCGCTTGCCTCTGCCAACTTCCTTCAATAACTTTGCAAACATGACATGGCCCCCTTATTTTTGATCCTGAAGCAATTGATGCACTCTTACGATAGAAGTGGCCACATCCACCATCCGCTTGCGATCGTTCATGGCCTGCTTTCGCAGCACTTCATACGCTTCGGCCTCCGAAATATTTTTTATTTTACACAGGATCCCCTTTGCCATATCAATCCATTTACGCTCTTCCAGACGGCCTTCAAGCTGCTTCTTTTCACTCAGCCATTGCTGCCGCTCCATAAACTGCCTTTCTCCAAAATGGAGGCTCCAATGCAGCTCCTGCTCGCTCATGGAGGCTGTCAGCAGTCCGTCAACCGGAGCATCCTCCTCGCAATACTGAAGCGAATCCGCGGCGGAAGCCGCGCTGCACCACCAGAACAAGGGCATCGCCTTTGCCCTGGTCAACCTATGGCCCACAAGCTTGACATCGTTAAGAGGCATATGCAGAACCAAAGCATCGGCCCCGCCGATCAACGTCTCCGCTTTGCCGACATCTCTTGCTCGAAGCACGGCGTAACCGTATTCCTCTAACACATAAATAGGTGTTTTTTTCTTGGGCAATGAGACGGACGGAGACAGGTCCGCTCTTCTTACCGCAGCAACATCCGGTTCAACTACCAGCAAAGAGCGCAATCGGCTCGCCCCCCAACAGAAATTTCATGTTACTATTTATAACACTTTAAAGCGACTCTGTCATCAGTCAAAATTTTTAATGTGAATTATATTGACATTATATCGTCATGTGATGTATAGTGACATTAGTCACAACACATTTTCACGAATACAATGGCGTATTCGTTTGAAGCGGCAATGGAGCCTGCTTTCACAGACCTAGGGTAACGTATGTTTACTCCTCTGTGAAGCAGGCTTTTTTTATTCAAATGCAGCAGCACCGGAGAGGAGATTACCGTATGACCACCAAACAAAAGCTAGTCCTGATCGGCAACGGCATGGCCGGCGTCAGAGCCATTGAGCATTTATTGAAACTTGCTCCCGAGCGGTATGAGATTACGATTTTCGGAAGCGAGCCACATCCCAACTATAACCGGATCATGTTGTCCTCCGTCCTGGCGGGCGGAGCCAGCCTTCAAGAGATCGTAATTAACGACTGGGATTGGTACAGCGAAAATGACATCACGCTTTATACAGGTCATACCATAACACGCATCGATACGGACCGCAAAGTCGTTACGTCCCAGCAAGGCGTATCGGTTCCCTACGATTCTCTTCTTATCGCAACCGGCTCCAACCCGTTTATGCTCCCGCTGCCTGGCGCTGACAAAGAAGGCGTCATCGCTTTCCGCGACATCAAGGACTGCGAAACAATGATCGAGGCTGCTCGCTCCTACAAAAAAGCGGTGGTCATCGGCGGCGGATTGCTGGGCCTTGAAGCGGCCAGAGGTTTGCTGCATCTGGGCATGAAGGTGCAGGTCGTTCACATCAACGACTACCTGATGGAGCGCCAGCTGGACGAGACGGCTGCCCGGATGCTGCAGCGCGAGCTGGAAGCTCAAGGCATGGAATTCCTGCTCAAGAAAAGCACAACCGCTATTAAAGGAAAGAAACGGGCTACCGGCCTGGTATTCTCCGATGGCAGCGAAGCTGACGGCGATCTGGTCGTGATGGCGGTCGGCATCAAACCTAATGTGGACCTGGCTCGCGCTTCCGGCATCGAAATTAACCGCGGCATCGTCATCGACGACTTCATGCGTACGAGCGTCCCGGATGTGTATGCGGTAGGCGAATGCGCCGAGCACCGCGGCATCGCTTATGGCCTGGTTGCTCCTCTGTATGAGCAAGGCGCAGTGCTTGCCAAACATTTGGCCGGCGTGACTACGGAAGGCTACGGCGGCTCCGTCACTTCCACCAAGCTGAAAGTATCCGGCGTTGATGTGTTCTCTGGCGGTATTTTTGATGAAAGCCCCGGCACGCGCTCACTGAAAATTCAGGATGAGCTTGGCGGAACTTACAAAAAACTCGTTATCAAGGACGGCAAGCTCATTGGCGCCGTATTGTTCGGCGACACCTCTGACGGAGCTGAGTTGTTCTCCATTATAAAAAAAGAAGAGTCCATCGAAGGACGGGAAAAGAGTCTTCTTATCGGCTTTTCTCCGGATCAGTCAGGCGGCGGCGCAAGCTCAGGAAATGCCAGACTGCAAGCAATGGCAGACGATGAAATTATTTGCGGCTGCAACGGCGTATCCAAAGGCACCATCGCTGACGCTATTTTGAATAAAGGCTGCAATACGGTTGGCTCCATCAAAACCTGCACCAAAGCATCTGCTTCTTGCGGAGGCTGTAAACCGCTGGTGGAAGGATTGCTGCAGATCTATTCCGGCGATTCCATCGGCGAACCGGTCAAAGAAGGCATTTGCGGCTGTACGACGCTAAGCCGCGACGAAATCGTCGCAAGCATCACCGAAATGCGTCTCATGAGCGTAAATGAAGTGATGAACGTGCTGGAGTGGAATAATGCCGAAGGCTGCTCCAAATGCCGTCCGGCGCTCAACTACTACCTGGGCATGCTGTTCCCCGAGGAATATGTGGACGAAAAAGAATCCCGCGTAACCAACGAGCGCTTCCATGCCAACATCCAGAAGGATGGCACTTTTACGGTCGTACCAAGGATCTATGGCGGCATCACATCGCCGACCGAGCTGAAGAAAATCGCCGAGGTCGCGGAAAAATACGAGGTTCCGCTCGTGAAATTCACCGGCGGTCAGCGATTGGACTTAATGGGCATCAAAAAAGAAGACTTGCCAAAAATATGGAGCGATCTGGATATGCCGTCCGGGCATGCCTATGGCAAAACGCTCCGCACCGTAAAAACCTGCGTCGGCAATACGTTCTGCCGTTTCGGAACGCAGGACTCCATGGGCATGGGCGTGAAGCTGGAGAAAGCTTTTGAACGAATGAATGCTCCTGCCAAAGTCAAGCTGGCCGTTTCGGGATGTCCCCGGAACTGCGCGGAGGCTTCCATCAAGGACGTTGGCGTTATCGCAATCGACGGCGGATGGGAAATCCACGTTGGCGGCAACGGCGGCATCAAGGTTCGGGCAACCGAAGTATTGACCGTGGTCAAAACGGAGGACGAAGTGATGGAATGGTCCACGGCTTATCTCCAACTGTACCGCGAGCAAGCCGCATGGAATGAACGGACGGCTCATTGGATGGAACGGGTTGGCCTGGATTACGTCAAAAAAGCGCTGGAGAAACAGAAGGATCGCCTCGCCTTGGTCGAGAGACTGCAAAAAACGCTCAGCCTGACAACCGATCCTTGGAAAGAAATTGTGGAATCCGATGATTTGCGCAAAAACTTCCAACCACTCGCCAAACCTCAGCCTGTAAACAGCTAACAAGCTTTTAAACTGCCAAGCATTCTAATGGTTACAATGCGCTTTTACTATCATTTTTACCCTGTGACGGACTTGCCGACCGCTCCGGCGGAAGGCCGGTCCAACAATCAAGGAGGTCCTCATTCATGACTACAACAAAAACAACCAAACTGCTTGTCGCCCATTTATCCGATATCGATATCCGCAGCTCGCGCACCGTTCAAATCGATGGCAACGAAATTGCCGTATTCCGTTTAACGGACGGCAGCGTTCATGCCATAGACAACAAATGTCCGCACAAAGGTGGCGTGCTCTCGGAAGGCATGGTATGCGGATCCCATATTCATTGCCCGTTGCATGATATGAAAATCAACTTGCGCACAGGCAAAGCGGAGGAGCCGGATGACGGCTGCGTTACCACCTACGAAGTCGAAATCGATCCCGCAAGCGGCGCCGTTTATTTAAACATCTAATTAAAGGAATCCAACAACATGACCTATGTAAAACCGCAAGAAGTGGTGCAAGCCATGGTGGATACAGGGACAGCCAAGGCCTCCTTATCCCCAGTTCAAACGATACTGAGGGGCATATTGGGCGGGGCCATTCTGGCCTTTGCCACAACCCTTGCCTTTACCGCCGTACAGCAGACCTCGATCGGACTGGCCGGCGCGCTGATTTTCCCGGTTGGCTTCGTCATTATCGTCCTGCTTGGTCTTGAACTGGTCACCGGCAGTTTTGCCTTAATTCCGCTGGCGCTGCTGGAACGCAGAATCAAACTGAGTTCCATGCTTTCGACCTTCGGGTGGGCGATTATCGGCCATCTGATCGGCTGCATGCTCTACGCGGGTTTGTATCTCATTTCCGTTACCAAAATGGGACATGATCTCTCCAACCCGCTTGTATCCACGCTGATTAGCATAAGCGAAACCAAAACGCTGGGTTACAAAGCACTTGGCTTCGACGGCCTGATCATCGTTATCGCCAAAGCGATTTTATGCAACTGGATGGTCACCTTGGGCGTTGTCATGGCCTTTACGTCCAAATCAACCGCCGGCAAAATACTTGCCATGTGGCTGCCCATCCTCACGTTTTTTGCCCAAGGCTTTGAACATGCGGTTGTTAATATGTTCGTCATTCCGGCGGGCATGCTGTTGGGGGCGGATGTCACGATGGGCGACTGGTGGTTATGGAACCAGATTCCCGTATTGATTGGTAATTTTATCGGAGGGGCTCTGTTTACAGGCCTTATGTTATATTGGACGCATCGAAGGAAAGCCACGGCGCAGGACAACGCGTCTGCCGGGAAAACCCAGTTGAACGCAAGTTCAAAAAGTTCGGTCTTTCGTACCGAGAATACTAATCATACCGCGACAGCAAGCGGAAGGAGATGAGCTGAATGAACACATACGGAAAGGTCTTTATTGTAGGAGCCGGACCGGGAGATCCGGACCTGATTACCGTCAAAGCGATGAAGGCGCTGCAGCAATCGGAGATCATTCTGTATGATCGGCTCGCGAACAAAGAACTGCTATCTTACGCGCCTTCCAGCGCTGTCAGAATTTATTGCGGCAAGGTGCCAGGCGCCCATGCCATGCAGCAGGAGCATATTAACGAGGCTTTGGTTCAGTATGCCAAGCAAGGCAAAAGCGTAATTCGTCTAAAAGGCGGAGATCCATTCGTCTTCGGCAGAGGCAGCGAAGAAGCCATCGCATTGGCACAAGAGGATATTCCCTTCGAGATCATTCCCGGGATCACCTCCGCCGTTGGCGCCGCCGCAGCCTCCGGCATTCCATTGACGCATCGCGGGAGCGCCGCTTCCTTCGCCTGCGTCACGGGCAGCCGTTGCCACAACGCCCGTTCCCCGATCCGCTGGGATCTGTTGGCGCATGGCGTTGACACGTTGGCCATCTACATGGGCGTAAGCCAGCTGCCGGATATTCGGGAAGAGCTGCTGGGCCACGGCAAATCGCCTTCTACACCTGTTGCCCTGATCGAAAATGGCACAACCTCCAAGCAACGAACCATCGTAACAACGCTAGGCGACATGCATAACGCCGCAGCGATGTCCCGCCTGGACAATCCCGCCTTGATTATTATCGGAGAGGTCGTGAAGGTGCGGGAGCAATTGCACTGCGCCGCTTCCCAAGCCGCAGCCAGTCTGATTGGATAAAGGCTGCAGGTGCTCTTTCAGGTAAGCAATTCAGGAAGAGTACGCGAAAACCATGGGAAGAATACGGAATGAATACGGGTTGGATACGTGAAGAATGCGGAATGTTTACGGAATGAATACGAGTTGGATACGTGAAGAATACGGGATGCATACGGAATGAATACGAGTTGGATACGTGAAGAATACGGGCAGCTGTGTTTCACCCGTATTCTACATACAGCGGTTCGATATGCTCTCTGATGAGCTCGACTCTGTCCTTGGCACGGGGCATAAAGCTTGAGGCTATAGCAACGACTATGTTCTTTTCGGAGTTTACGTAAATGATATTCCCGCCATCGCCTATAGCCGCGTAACAACGAGAATCCGTATCGCTATCGCTATTGTTATCAACGATCCACCACATGTAGCCATACGGCCGTTCTCCCCATCGGCTATGCTCCCTCGTGCTGTCCTGAACCCATTTTGAGGATAATAGCTGCTCGCCATTCCACATGCCGTTATGCCCGTATAGCTGACCGATTTTGGCCATATCACGCGGTGTTAGGGCAAGTCCCCATCCTGCCGTGTTTGCCCCTCCAGGATCAGCTACCCAGCCGCTAACATTTTCTCCTTTGAGAAAAGCTAGATAATCTTCTTTGCTCCTAATTCCCACGTTGCGGGGGACTTTGATTCCAAGCGGCGCAAACAGATTTTCTACGGCAAAATCAAGCACCGGC
This sequence comes from Paenibacillus sp. CAU 1782, assembly GCF_054551715.1. Classification (NCBI taxonomy): domain Bacteria; kingdom Bacillati; phylum Bacillota; class Bacilli; order Caryophanales; family Paenibacillaceae; genus Paenibacillus; species Paenibacillus sp. CAU 1782. Next base: position 35,480 of record NZ_JBTOLL010000012.1, read on the forward strand.
TGCCCCGTTGCGTTTGCAAGAATTCCCGATAAAATTTGGGTTCCAACCGTGGAATAGTTAAACTCGCCAATCCCTTCGCCAATGCCTCTTTTGCCCCCCAACAAGTCCAATGCAGCCTTTGTCCAATCGGAGCTTGAATAAACCTTCGCAAACGGCTCAGAGCGATATTTGTAAGGCGCGGTCATTGTCAGCAGATTGCCTATCGTTATGCATTGTATTGTTTTTTCTCCGCGTTTTGGAATGTAGTCGGGAAAAAAGGCCAATACATTTTGGTGCACGTCCTTGATATAGCCCTGATCTATCGCAATGCCGATCAGCGCAGAGGCAATGCTTTTTGTTACCGAAGCAATGTGGATCGCATCATCGACGCCGCGGCCATTAAAATAGTATTCATAAGAAATGGCATCGTCTTTTACAACCACAATACCTGCGATATTCGAATATTGGTTTTGTATTAGTTCTGTGAGCTTTTTGAGTTCTTTGGTTTCTTGGTGTTTTTGGTGTTTTTGGTGTTCTTGGTACTCTTGGTGCTCTTGGTGCTCTTGGTGCTCTTGGTGCTCTTGGTGCTTCGAGAGCTTATTGAGTTCTTTGGATTTTTCCAATTTAGCTATGTCCCCTTTATCCATCTCGCCCCCCTTTCTCCGTCAAAATCACAATAATTTGTTATAAAAAAATATTCAATAATTACTTTTCAAAAAGAAATGAGGCTTGCTTTTGGAGTGATCGCTCGGGGCAATTGCTTGTAGCGGTCAAGCGGAGCGGTCGCCTGGCGAGATTGCTCCGGGCGGTCAAGCTAAGCGGTCGCTTGGTGAGTTTGCTCCGGGCGGTCAAGCGAAGCGGTCGCTTGGTGAGTTTGCTCCGGGCGGTCAAGCTTAGCGGTCGCTTGGTGAGTTTGCACCAAGCAGTCCATCGGAGCAGCAGCTTGGTTGGACCACTCACTCATATTAGTCGCTTGGAGAAAACGCCTGCTTCGATTGCTCCAATCAGTCAATCGAAGCGGGCGTCTGGATATCTCCCAAGGGTCCTGCGCGCTTACGGTCACCTATGACCGTTAGAGCCTTCATTTTACCGAAAATCCGTTTCTAATGGACACAAACGGCCGTTAGCGCTCATTTTTGCCCCTTATCCCCCACTTTTTAGCGTCTAAAGGACATTGGTGACCGTTACCTGAAGGAAATTCAGCAATTTGAGGCTGTAACGGTCATACATGACCGTCAGCGATGGAGCCTCCATGTGAGACGTTCTTCCGGACGTTTGCTTCCAAGAAACGTTGTCGGTCGAAACCTGGGTTCTTTGGTTCCCAGATTAGTTCCCCGAGTGAAGATAGCATTTCTAAAGGCATCTTTTCTAAAGATAGCATTTCTAAAAGCATCTTTTCTAAAGGTACCTTTTCAAAAAGCAGCTTTTCTAGGTGGATTTTTTGCCCTTCAGAGGTCGGACATTCGCTAACGCGTATTTGAAGCCGGGCATTTTGCAGAATGGGTCGAGCTCTGGCAGGGTTGCCCGGTTTACATTTTGAATGCCTCCCCAATGCATGGACGAAAAGATAGTATCCTCGCGGATTTTGTCTGTCAGACGGCTGCGGACAGAGAACATGCCAGTCTCGGTCTCCACTTCGACCCATTCACCTTCGGCAATCCGCAGGCGGCGGGCGGTCGCAGGATGGATTTCCAGAAAATTGCCGACTTCGCGGGCCGACAGCGAAGGGCTTCGCCGGGTTTGGACGCCGGTCAAATAATGGGCCAAAATCCTGCCGTTCGTCAGAATCAGCGGAAACTCTTTTGCCCGCTCCCCTCGAGGGCCCAAATCAACCTCGCTCCGACCCTTCAAAGTTCCGGCTGAAGAAGCTACCTCAAGGCTATCCAGCAGATCTGCCGATGAGGATCGCGCAATTCCTCCCCCGCTCAGTCGAAGCTCTGCTGATGGGGATTGCGCCGATCCTCCCCCGCTCAGCCGCAGATCTGCCGATGAGGATTGCGCCGATCCTCCCCCGCTCATCAACAGCTCTGCTGATGGGGATTGCGCCGATCCTCCCCCGCTCAGTCGAAGCTCTGCTGATGGGGATTGCGCCGATCCTCCCCCGCTCATCAACAGCTCTGCTGATGGGGATTGCGCCGAGCGCTCCTGCGCTGCAACCGGTACAGTTGGTGCGGGACGGCTTAACGGAGCCGAGCTGAACATCGCCTTGCCGTCGGGATGGGCAAACCGCTGACGGAACATCAATGCTTCCGAGTCTCCCTCCGGATCGGGACAAGGCCAATACACGCCACCCTCGCGGCGAATTCGATCATACGTGATGCCGTAATAATCGGCACGGCCGCCACGGCTGGCTATACGCAGCTCCTGGAATATTTGCTCCGCGCTATCAAAGCGGAACCGCCGATCCTCTCCAAAAAATGCCGCGATATCGCATAATATCCGCCAATCATGGCGCGCCTCGCCGGGAGCAGGACGCCCCGCTTCCCGCAAGAGCACTCTGCCTTCAAGGTTGGTGAGCGTACCCTCGTTTTCCATATAGGAGGTTACGGGCAGCACAACATCCGCATACCGCGCCGTCTCCGACAGAAACATATCTGCCACAATCAAATGGTCAAGTCCGGCAATGCCCTCTTCAACCAGCACGGCGTTGGGATTGGAGACGACGGGGTTGGAGCCCATAACAAACAAATTGCGGATTTCTCCGTTTGCAACCCGCTCCATCATCTCATAAGCCGACACGCCCGCACGCGGTATTCGCGTCTCCTCTACATCCCATACCGAGGCGATGTAAGCGCGGTCCGCTTCATTTTCGATGAGCCGGTAGCCAGGAAGCTGATCCGCCTTTTGCCCGTGCTCGCGTCCGCCCTGGCCATTGCCTTGACCGGTGATAGCTCCGTAGCCGCAGCCTTCCCGCCCGATATTGCCGGTAACAAGCAGCAGGTTGATAAACTCCCTGACCGCCAAATGCCCGTCCGTCTGCTGCTCGACGCCGCGAGCGGTCATAATCATGGCCGTCTTAGCCCTTCCGAGAAGCAGCGCAGCCTCCCGAATCGACGACTCCTCGACGCCGCAATACAGCGCAGTTTCTCTAACGCTTGCCTGCTCCTTCACTCTGGCTGCAAGCTCTTCAAATCCGTTTGTTCGCGCAGAGATAAACGCCTTGTCGATCAGCTCTTCCTCCAATAATACAGTCAGCATGGCCGCCGCAAGCGCCGCATCGGTACCCGGACGGTTCTGGATATGAAGGGCCGCTGCCGCCGCTGTCTGAGTGACGCGAGGATCAATGACGATTATTTTGGCCCCGTTATCTCTAGCCCGGTTAAAATAAGGCATTAACGTCGGCTGGCATTCCGCAACATTAGTTCCCGCCAAAATGATACATTCGGCAGCCGCAATATCCTCCAGCCTAAACGTGAGGCCACGGTCCAGCCCGAAGCTTTTGACCCCGGCGGAGGCGGCGGCCGACATGCAGAACCTGCCGTTGTAATCAATGTAGCGCGTGCCAAGCGCCAAGCGGGCGAATTTGCCCAGCAGATAGGCGGTTTCATTAGTCAAGGAACCGCCGCCGTATACGCCGACCGCATCATCGCCGTATTGCGTCCGCGTCTCGCGAAGTCGCCGCTCAACCTCGCTCATGGCCTCCTCCCAGCCAACCTGCTTCAAAACGCCATTTTTGCGCACCATCGGAAACAGGATTCTCTCCCTGCTGTTGATGTGCTGATGAGCGTTAAGCCCCTTCACGCATGCGCGTCCCTCGGAGGCGTGATTGAACATGCCTTCCGCTTTGAAAACGGAGGCGCCTGGCGTGTTGGAGCCGCTTTGCACGGCTTCCGACAAAGCTTCGAGCTCGGTCAAGCTAATTTTGCACTGCACGCTGCAGAACGGACATTGCGTTGCCACTGCCCCATTTTCCGCTGTGCCTGCGATCGTTAATGTATCCGTCATGGCGATTCCCCCTTGAGTGGTCGATTAAACTTGCGGCACAGCCAAAATGTCCTTGCTGCCTGCTTGCCCAACAGCCGTCCCATTGGTTTGGTCCAGCTTTATTTCGTTCAGCTTTATATCGTTCAACTTTATTTCGTTCAGCTTTGTTCCGTTCCTCAGCCGCTCCGCCAACATCCCTCTGCTGATGGGATCAAGCAGCCGCAGGCGCACTGCGTTTAACCCGGTTCTTTCCATCCATTCTCCCATCATTTCTCCGTAATAGGCATCTTCGCGGTAAAGCTGGAGACAGGCATCCGCCAGGTCCAGCGCCTCTTCGAGATTCTCCGCCAGGCCGATCAGGTCACTTTGCCTGACTGGCAGCTCAGCATGACCGCCGGCAAAAAGCTCCCATCCCGCAGGGCACTGGGACAAAGCGATATCCCGCACCGGCAAGCCAACCGGATACCCAGCGCCGGCGGACAAAGCTGGCGCTAGCGAAGCCGGAAGCAAGCGGCCCTGCCATGTCGATGTCCAATGGTCAAAAAGCTGCCGCAGCTCTGCTCCTCCCGGCATTCGCGGCGAAGGACCTGCAAGCTGAATCGGGCCCAAAACAGGGCAATCCTCGTCTCCTCTGCTCCAGAAACCCCCGCCGAGCAGCGACTCTTCGTTCTTTTCGTTCTTTTCGTTCTTTTCGTTTTCTTCAATTTTTTCATTTACTTCACTTTCTCCGCTCTTGCCGATCACGCCACTCTTTACACTCACGTCACTCTTCACACTCGCGTTACTCTCTCTGCCCGCCATTTCGCAGCCTAATTCCCGGTAATACCGTATCGCCGGCAAGCAGGTGTCGCAGCCATCATCCGTGCGCCATTCCAGGCTTGCCAGCAGCTCCCCCAATGGAAACGCGGCTTGTTCCTGCACCTTGGCCTTTAAAGTCTCGTGGTTCATTGTCGTACAACCGCAAACTGCGAAGTCGGCATCAGCCGCGACCGCTGCTGCCGGCGCTTCCGCCCCGCCAGCTGGATTATCGGCCTTGCCGGAACGGACAACCGACAAAATGGCGGACACAACCGGTTGACAGCCGCCGCAGGAGCCGGATGCGCGAGTCGCCTGCTTGACCTGCTCCACCGTTTCCAGGCCGCCATCCTGAATCGCTTTAACGATGGCGGCTTTATTGACGGCGTTGCACGCGCACACGTTTTCGCCACCCGGCATAGCCACCGCCGCTTTTTCCGCCGCGCTTAAACCGCCTTCTCCCTCTCCGCTCCCCGAACCGTGGAAAACTGCAAGCTCCGCAACGGGACTGCTCGACTTTATCAATTTCAGCAGAGCCGGAGCGTCCGTAGAGTCGCCGAACAAAATAGCGCCGGCAACCTTGCCTTCATCCATCGTTATTTTGCGATATACGCCATTGATTCCGTCCTCGACGCGTATAGCGGTCTGCGCTTCGCCTTCGTTGATTAAACCGGCGGAGAACACCTCGACGCCCGCTACTTTAAGCTGCGCATAAGGCACTGTTCCCCGGTAAGGCTCGGTGCCGATGCCGCATAATTCCGCCGCCAATACGGTTGCTTGCTCAAAAAGAGGCGCGACCAGGCCGTATGCAATACCCCGATGCTCCGCGCATTCACCGACCGCATAAATATGAGCGGCGCTTGTGCGCATATAATCATCCACGCAAATGGCGCGATTCGTCTTGATGCCGCATGCCGCGGCAAGCGCCAGATTGGGCTTAATCCCGACGGCAAGCACAATCAAGTCCGCGTCAAGTTTTGTGCCATCGCTAAATTGGAGCCCTTTTGCCCTGCCCATGCCCAAAATTCGCGCGGTCTGCGCGTTCATCCGGAATCGCATGCCCTGCTCCTCCAAGCGAATCCGCAGCATAGCCGCCGATGTGGCATCAAGCTGCCGGTTCATCAGATAGGATGCGTTGTGAATCACCTCTGTCTCCATTCCCAGATTCAGCAATCCCCGCGCCGCCTCAAGGCCAAGCAGCCCCCCGCCGATGACGGCAGCTTTGCGGTATTGCTCCGATGCTTGCATCATGGCTTCACAATCCTCCAGCTTGCGGAAGACGATGACGCCTTTTTTATCAACGCCGATAATCGGCGGCACAAAAGCGGAGGAGCCTGTCGCAAGAACCAGCCGGTCCCAATGATAAACGCCGCCGCTTGCCGTTTCGACAAATCGGGATGTTGGTTCAATTCGCGTTACACGATCACCTGTAATCAGGGTTATCCCATTCTCTCCGTACCAGCTCAGCGGGTTTAGCACGATTTCATCCATGGTGGTTCCGCCTTGCAGCACTTTGGACAACAAAATCCGGTTATAGTTGGGATGCGGCTCGTCGCCAATAACGGTAATCTCAAAACGATGACGATCCAGCTTCAGGATTTCCTCCACGCAACGAATCCCGGCCATGCCGTTGCCTACAACGACGAGCTTCAGCTTTGGGGAATTCTTGCTGGATGTATGCGAAACAAGCGGTTCCTTCACTTCACGAACCGTCCCGTTATGATCTGCGCCTTTTTTCAACTCCGGCATGGCTCCCCAGCTCCTTATATTTCATTTAAAACGCCGAAAAGCCCACTCCTCCCTTGGTTCCAGCAAGGAAGAAAATGGGCTGCATTGCCTACGCAAGACGGCACGCCATTGTGCCGAATGTCTACAATAAGCGTAGTCGAAAATCATATGTATGTCAATATATATGACGCACATTTAAAGGATCATGATTCATAAATTAATTTTGAATTTTTGTGTAAGATATATTGACATAAGTGTGACGGTCTCATATACTTTGATTGACTACAGGGAGTCACAATGGCGTGGCTTCCGATTCGGCAATGAGGCCGCGGAACGTTCTCTTTTCCATTCGAGAATGTTTCTGCGGCCTTTTCTGTCTGAACAATTTTGAACAACCGCTAAAAAAAGAAAATTATGGTGATGGGGAGAGATGTTGTATGCTGGACAAAAAAAGCTTCTGGAAGAGCGGACATAAGCCGACTCTGTTTGGTGCATTCCTGTATTTTGACATCAGCTTTATGATTTGGGGAATGCTTGGCCCGCTTGCGGTCCTCATTGCAATGGATTATCCCATGACTCCCCTGGAAAAAGCCAATTTGGTCGCCCTCCCGATTCTCGGCGGCTCCATTCTGAGACTTGTGCTTGGGTTTATGTCCGATTACATCGGTCCTAAGCTTACCGCGCAAATCGGGATGGGCATCACCGTCATCCCTCTGCTGCTCGGCTGGCTGTGGGTAGATTCGCTGGGCCAATTATACGTTGTCGCTTTGCTGCTTGGCGTAGCGGGCGCTTCCTTCGCCGCCGCGCTGCCGCTTGCCGGACAATGGTATCCCAAGGAGCATCAAGGCCTCGCCATGGGCATTGCCGGCGCCGGCAATAGCGGAACCGTGCTCGCCACCCTTTTTGCCAACCGGCTTGCCACTCACTTCGGAAGCTGGGAGATGGTATTTGCGCTCGCGCTTATTCCGATCGTGATCGTATTTATCTTTTTCACCTTGTTTGCCCGCAACAGCCCCAACCGTCCAGCGCCCAAAAAGCTTTCGCAATACGGCAACCTGCTGAAACAGCGCGATGCCTGGGTGTTCTGCGCGTTTTATTGCGTAACCTTTGGCGGTTTTGTTGGCCTCGCCAACTACCTGACGATCTTTTTTAACACCCAATATGGTTTGTCAGCGATCCGGGCTGCGGACTTTACAACCTTTTGCGTCATTGCGGGAAGCTTCTTCCGTCCGGTAGGCGGATTTCTGGCCGACAAAATCGGCGGCACCCGCATGTTGACCTGCCTTTATACAGGAGCCGCCCTCATGCTTGTTGGCGTATCCTTCCTGCCTCCGCTGCCTATCGTCATCACCATGCTGTTCCTTGGCATGATGTGTCTTGGCGCAGGAAACGGCGCCGTGTTCCAGCTTGTGCCGCAGCGCTTCGGCAACGAGCTTGGTCTGATGACGGGTATCGTCGGCGCAGCCGGCGGACTTGGCGGCTACGCTCTTCCATTGATTCTGGGCCAGCTCTACAGCTCGTACCAGTCTTACACGCCCGGCTTTATCATTCTTTCGCTCATTACCGCCGCTTCCATGCTGCTCGTTGTGGTCATGCAGTCCAAATGGCGCAAGCTATGGCTCAAAGGCTCGCTTGGATCGAAAAAAACGATTGCTCCCGTTTCATCCTAGAGCTTTTGAATTCGCGCTTAAAAGCAATCGGACGCTCATTCTTTTAGGCTTATCCATACTGATTCACTTAAGCTTTTCGATGCGGCAAATAAAAGTTCTCTTGGGCCAGTCCGGAATAAAAGCCAAGATTGTAATAAACCGCCTCGGCGGGGTTTCCTACGGTCACAAACAAACGCAGGGTATGGAACTTATCATAAAGCTCGCTTAAAGCCGCCTTCAGCAGCTTGGTTGCCATACCCTCGTCCCGATAGGCGGGAGACACCGCAATATCATAGATCAAAGGCAGCTCCTCCCAGATGGAAATCAGGCATGCCGCCGCAATCGCGCCGGTCGAACGGTCGAAAACAACGGTGGACGCCGCTTTTACAATATCCGATTGGTTATGTTCAAAATAATACTGAATGTCCGACTCCACCTGCTGCATGGTATGTTCGCCCGGCATTCCGATGCTATCGCTGCCTGAATAGGCATCGTAAAACAGTTCAGCAAGCTTTGCGCTTTGCTTCGGCTCAGGCGGGGTTACATCAAATCTTTCGCCCCACTCCTGTCTGTCGAACCTCTCGGTTGGCCGGATCATCACTTTCCTTGCCTCCGTGGGGAGGAATCCAAAGCGCAATAAGTACTCTCTCTGGTCCGGCAAAATCGCATAGACATTAATGGGCTTGCTGGAATCAGAGATTTTTAGCAGCAATTTCTTCAATCTGGACACAACCTCGTGCAAATCGGTAAACGGCGGCTCAAGGAACAGCGCGGACATGGCGTTAGGCTCTATGCATACGCCGCCAATTCTCTTTTGTTGATAGGTAATCCAGTAACAGCGATCCTCTTCTCCAAAAATGGGCAGCCGCTTCTCCCAGCTCTGTCTGAAAAATATATTTTCTCTGTATGTGTTGAAGTGAATCGAAAAGGTTTTGTGATCAACTCTTGTCAGTTCATAATTGTCTTCCATTATGTAAGTCGAAGTCATCCTGCAATCCCCCCCTTAGTCGGCTGTTATTCCTTAATGCGATAACCCGATTATAGGTTTTAAAGCTGCAAGCGTCATGGTAAAAAATCATTAAACCTGTTTCCTACAACAAAAATGCTTCCTAGTAATAAAAAAGCTCCTTACATTTGCAGCAAAAAAACGAGGGTGCTCCTAAACCGTATTGGCGGCGGGGCATCCTCGTTCTCATTTTAGTTAACGCTATTTAGCTGCATTGTCGGAGAAATCGTACAAATCCTCCACATTGGTGGTTTGCAAGAGCACTTTTTCCGTATCCAGCAGAAGCAAAGTAGGCGATTCCTCTATATCAAATAGCTTTTTATAGGGATAGGGCTGCGACTCATCGCTTAAGCTCACTATCGAAATATTGCTGATTTTTAGCGAATTCATCACTTTGTCGGAACTGATAACAGTCAGCGCTTCTCCCAGCATGGTTTGAAGGTCCGTCTGTTCTCCATCCCAAAAGACATAAATGCTATAAGCGCCCTCTTCGCTGGAAGCCATGGATTTAATAGCGTCTGATTGGGTTGGCGAACATGCCGCAAGCAAACCTATAATCAACAGCATGAATATAGAAGCAATCTTTTTCAAGATAAATACTCCTTTCGCAGTATTCTACAGCAAAAGCTCCAGCCATTGTTCTTTTGTAATCGGTCCAAAATAATACGCCAAGTCCAGCTCGCTGCTGATCGCGTCCAGCGCTGCCGCGTCATAACGAGCGCCAACCAGCTTCGCAGCTACCTCGCTGCTATCTCCGCGTCCGAAAAAGTCGCCGTAAATGGCTGCTTCCTTAATGAGGCCGTCCTCCACGTTCAAGCGGACATCAAAGGTTCCCGCGCCCTCAATCCGTTTGCGCTGCTGCATGTTGAATTTCGGCGAACGACCGTAATTCCATTCCCAGCTCCGGTAGCGCTCGTCGGCCAGCTTGCGCACCGCTGCCCAGTCTTCTTCAGTCAGCTCGTAGTTTTGCACGCCGTCTTCCTGTTCAAAAATGGATTCCAGCAACGATTCGCGGAACTGCTGGATCGTTAGCGGCTCCTTCAAAAATTCCGATATATTGGCGACCCGGCTGCGGATCGATTTGGTCGCTTTTGATACGTATTTTTCGGCATTCACTTTAAGCGCCGACACTACGTTTTCGATTTCGGAATCGAACAGCAGCGTGCCATGGCTGAACATTTTGCCTTTTGTATGGAATTGCGCGTTGCCGGAAATTTTCCGTTCGCCGACCTGCAGATCGTTGCGCCCCGTCAATTCCGCTTCTACGCCCAGCTTTTGCAGCGCCTTAACTACCGGCTCCGTAAATTTGCGGAAGTTGTGGAACGAGCTTCCGTCATCCCGCATAATAAAGCTGAAATTCAAATTGCCAAGATCATGGTACACGGCGCCGCCGCCGGAAAGCCTGCGCACAACATGCAGCTTGTTCGCTTCTACATATTCCGCATTGATTTCTTCAAGCGTGTTTTGGTTTTTGCCGATGATAATCGAAGGTTCGTTTATGTAAAACAGCAGGCAGTTCTCGCCTTCCGGCAGTGTTCTCAAAATGTATTCCTCAAGCGCCAGATTCAGCGTTGGATCCGTAATCCCCTTGTTGTCCGCAAAACGCATCATGCTCATCCCTCTCCTACAGGGCGTGTATGCAAACCCGCCCCGCCCTAATCCCCACATTTTAACATAACGCAAGAAACAGCGTCAAAACTAGGCATCTTTCTAGTGTCGTGTGAAGGTCGTCTTATGGACATGAGAATGTAGCGGTCATCCATGACCGTAAGAGGCGTTTTTTTAGAAAAAACCGTTTTTAACGGACATCGATGGCCACTAGCGCTCGCTATCCCCCTTTTTTTGGCTTTATTTTCACGCTAATGGACATCGGTGACCGTTACATTGGCAAAACCCGCAATTTTACGCTCTGACGGTCATGGATGACCTTTAAATCGAGGGGAGCTCGTTCTATGAGTCCACGACCTTCAAAACGAGGGAGGCTAGCTCAATGAGTCCATGACCTCCAAAATGAGATAATCTAGCTCAATGAGTCCATGACCTCCAAAATGAGATAATCTGGCTCAATGAGTCCATGACCTCCAAAATGAGATAAGCTGGCTCAATGAGTTGAATTTTTAAAAAATAACCAGTGCAAGTGCTGGATGGGCAAAGGTGTTGAGCTGTTGAGCCGTTGAGCCGTTGAGCCGTTGAGCCGTTGAGCCAGCCGTGTAGCGATTGCGGGAAAAAGCGGCTAAAATAGTGGGATAGTTTGTATTCTTGCGGGAGGGGATTAATGATGGAATATCGGAGATTGGGCAATAGCGGACTCAAGGTTTCCGTATTAGGGCTCGGAACCAATGCTTTTGGCAAACGTTCCGATGCCGGCACATCAAAACGCATCATCGGGGAAGCGTTGGATAATGGGGTTACTTTTATCGATACAGCAAATATCTACGCCAGCACGGCTTCGGAAAGCATTATTGGCGAAGCGCTTGCCGGAAGACGGCATGAAGCGGTTCTGACAACAAAAGCTGGCTTGCCACGAGGCCAGGGGCCCTACGAGCGCGGTTCGTCCCGCAGACATCTCACCCTGGAGCTGGAGGGAAGCTTGAAGCGGCTGCGCACCGAGTTTGTGGATTTGTACCAAATCCATACCTTCGATCCCGAAACGCCGCTGGAGGAAACGCTTCGCGCTCTGGAAGACATGGTAACCTCCGGGAAGGTGCGGTATGTCGGGGCATCCAACTATTACGCTTGGGAGTTAATGAAGGCGCTCGGTATTAGCGACAGGCTGGGCCTGAACCGCTTTGTCTCCATGCAGACAAGCTATTCCCTTGCAGACCGGACGCCGGAGCGCGAGATGGTGCCTCTATGCCTCGACCAAGGCGTCGGCATTATTCCTTATTTTCCGCTGGCGGGCGGGATTCTGAGCGGCAAATACAGCAAAGGTACACAGCCGCCAACCGGTTCGCGCGGCGATTCCGACCCTGGCTTCCAGCGGTATCTGGGAGAGGCGCAATTGCAGCTGGCAGAGCAGGTGTCCGAATTGGCTAGCGAACTGGACTGTACGCCAAGCGCGCTGTCACTGGCCTGGCTCATGACGCGGCCAGCCGTCTCCACGGTTATTGCGGGAGCGACTTCTCCGGAGCAGCTTCGTCTTAACTTGCAAAGCCTGGATGTCCAATTGACGTCCTTCGCGCTTGAACGTCTGGACGAAATAAGCGCACCGTTCGCCAAAGGCGAGCCCTTCGGCTTTTACCGGCTTAGCTAAAGAGAAAACCTCTATTGAATTAGAGGACTCGCAAGGTTATGCAACCGCGTTTGGTAGCAGCGTTTAGCAGAAGCGATTAACAGCAGCTTTTATCGCCTACAAGATCAAAAAAGAGAGATCAGCTGCTTCGAATACTCATGCCGCTCATCGGCATAAATCTGATCGCTTGGGAAGCGGTCAACCAGCTTTCCTTCACGCATGACGATTATGTTGTCGCTCATTTGTTTGACGGCTGCAAGATCATGGGAAATAAAGAGATAGGCCATCCCCAGGCGTGACTGCAGCTGCTTCAATAGGGACAACACAGCGCCTTGCGACAATACATCCAGACTTGCCGTTGGTTCGTCCAGCACGATGAAGGCGGGCTCCAGGCTGATCGTGCGGGCAATCGTGGCGCGCTGCTTCTGTCCGCCGCTCAGCTCATGGGGATAACTCTCCGCCAGCCGCTGAGGCAGCTCAACCGCGTCGAGCAGCTCGCGGACAAAGTTTTCTTTGGACCGGCAGCGAAAATGGACATGCTCCGCCATCCTGTGGTATTGCTCGTAGGGGTCCAGCAAGGAATCCCTGATTTTTAATTTTGGATTCAGGGCGGCCGAAGGATGTTGAAACACGATTTGCATATTCTTTCGGAAGGGAAACAATTGCCGCTCCTTCATCCCTTGAATCTCCTCGCCCCTAAAGCAAATACGGCCACTGCTTACGGACTCAAGCCGAAGCACGCTTCGCGCAAGCGTGCTTTTTCCGCAGCCGCTTTCGCCAACCAGCCCCAGGCATTCTCCTGCCGCCAGCTCGAAGCTTACGCCGTCGAGCGCTTTTTTCCCTTCCTTGTATTGCTTGTGAAAAGCATCCACTGCCAACAGTGGATGAGCAATGCTCATACTCTTACTCTTACTCAAATTCATATCCAACATTCATTAGCGTTCGCAACGCGTCTCAACGCCCCTTCACAACGGCAAGCGGCAAACATTTGGCTACAACATCCGCCAGCTCCGCGCCAACCACGCTATCGATAATCGAGTCCACATCCTTGTACGCCTGCGGGCACTCGTCGAGAATACTTTCCAGAGAGTCATGGTTGACCAAAATTTCATCCGCCAGCCCAACCTTCATGGAACGCTGAAACTCCTCGACGTTGACAAGCGCTTTGGTCGCTTTGCGGGAACGAAGACGCCCCGCTCCGTGACAGATGGAATGGAAGTTTTTTGCCCCTTCCCCTCTTCCGACCATAATGTAGGAGGCCGTTCCCATAGAACCCGGAATCAAAGCGGGATGTCCCGTCTCCTTGTAAGCTGGAACGTTAAGGAAATGCCCCGGCGGCAACGCGCGGGTTGTTCCTTTGCGGTGCACCAGCATGGGCTGGCCGCGATGGAATTCTTTTAACGCATAGTTGTGCATCAGATCGTACAAAACCAGAAGCCGAATCTCTTCGCCCAACACTTCGCGAAATGCCTCCTGCACGCCAAACGCAATCATATGCCGATTAGCAACCGCAAAATTAAGTGCGGAATACATCAGGTTCAGGTACGCCTTCCCTTCCTCGCTGGCAATCGGCGCGTAGATCAAATTGGGATCCGGGTTGACGATTCCCCATGAATCCATGGCGGCTTTGATGACTTTGTTATGCTCTCTGCCTACCATCGCTCCCCACGCTCTGGAGCCGGAATGGATCATCACGATCACTTGACCGTGGAACATCCCCCATGACTCCGCCAGCTCCCTTTTGTCCAGCGGGATTTCCAGACTTTGCAGCTCGATAAAATGATTCCCGCCGCCAAGAGAGCCTAATTGTCCATGGGCATGCTTGCGGATTTTTGGAGGCAGCTTCTCCAGATAGGATTGATCGTATGGGAAGTTTGCCGTCTCGACATGGCTTAACCATTGTTCATCCGGCATATATTTTTCCGGCAATCCCTTCAGCCCGTGGCGGACAACCTCCATAATATCGATATCGCTATAGTTTGTATTGGTTCTCTCATTTGTTGGAACATATCTCTCGATAGCATCAACAAGTTTTCTCAGCGTATCTTTGTTAGACAGGTCGCTGCTATGAAGCGGCGTCAGATGGACGCGCATTCCGCAGCCGATATCGGACCCTACAATGGAGGGCGACACGAAGCCGTCGCTCATCCGCCATACCGCCGTTGTGCCGATGCAAGTCCCGACCCCGATATGAGCGTCCGGCGTATAGCTGAAATATTGATTGCGCGGGATTGTCAAGTTATTGTCCGCCATTGCATACACGCCGGCTTCCAATGAGGCAAATACCTTATCATTGGCAAACACATGCACCTTTCCATGCTCCAGCCCGGCTTCATGATGGTTCTTCCCGTGATTCACATAGTTCCCTCTAAACGGCAGGTTTTCTGTTACCATTCCGCGGTCATTCACGTTGCTGCTCTTGTTCATTTGCTATTCCTCCGTTTGTGCGTGCGCCTGATCCGGCCGCTCTGTTGCGGTTGGGTTCGTCTCAGCCTCGGCGTCAATGCCGACAGCTTCCCGGCCGCCTATTGAACCGGCGCACTTCTTGCTTCATATGGTAACTCTCCCAAATGCTCGTGAACATGGCAAAAGTATTACTACTCTGCAAATCCTGCTACAATGAAAGCAATGTAAAGAATCTATTCAACATGTTTGTTTAATTAGGAGTTTAGAAGAACCTCTAAAAGGAGGGCGGACAACGATGGCTCAAGAGAGCTTTGATAAGGAAATTCAGTTTCTGCGCATGCTGGCTTTGACGGGATCCGCTTATAACCGGCAGCAATACGCGCAGCGTCTCGGCATTTCAGTGCACACTTTCGATAAAATGATGAAAAGACTCAAAGATATTGCCGGTACGGCTGGCCCTCGCAGCTCGCGAACCTCCGAAACCGGACGCGAAATGGCGGAGATGGTCCGCTACAGCTATCTGGACTCCTCCGATCCTCTGCTGCTGTTTCTGTTTCGGGCCAAATCGTTGAAGGAGACCGAAAGCGAGAGGCTTTCCGTTCTGATTGCGGCCATGGGCGACAAACCGCTGACAGCGATGGAGCTGCTGGATGCCGTCAGTGCCGGCATGCCGCCGGAGCTTGCCCTGCCCGATGAAAAAACAATTCGCGGCGATCTGAAATATTTGGAGAACGTTGGCGCCATCGTCAAGGAGCCGGGGCCGCGTCCCTACCGTTACAAGCTCTGGAGAGGCTTTTCGGAGACGCTGGATCATGATGAATTGCTGGATTTATACGATTTTACCGATATGATGGCCAATACGCAGCTTCCCTCCGTTCAAGGTTATCTGCTCAGAGACAATCTCGGCAGGCTTCTTCAAGGGGCCACGGGCATTGACGCCTCAATCAATGGTACGAGCGATGACGACAATACCACTGATTATTACGCAAGCAGTGACGGTGATACCTCAAACGATGACAAGAATGCAACTGGCAATCTTGCTGGCGGAATCGGTGCGGACGGTGCGCTGCTCTACAAATATCACTATTATTCTCGCATTTTGGACGAAGCCCATCTCTTTAATCTTTTTCGGGCGATCGAGGAACGCAAGAGAGTATCTTTTCTCTATTTCTCCCCTAAGAGGGATACCAGCTATGCCTCTCAAAATACGAATCCGCTCTATGAAAAAGAAGCCGCGGTCAAGCGCCAGACCATGCTTCCTCTTAAAGTGGTGTACGATCATCAATATGGAAGATGGTACTTGCTGTGCTGGTGCAGCAGGCAGGGCATCAAAAAATTTCGCCTGGAAGGCGTGACGGGACTTCAGGACGAGGAAGCCGTAAGCCCTGCTTTTATGGAGGAGAAGCTGCAATTGCTGGAGCTTCGCATTCGGGACAGCTGGCTGCTGGATACAGGCAGAAAGATGCTTGTGCGCGCAAGATTTTATAAGCCCGGCCCGGGTATTCCCGATTTTGTGAAGGAGCGTGTTCAGCATCAGGGCGGGTGGGGCGTCATTACCGAGGAAAGCAGCGAGGACTTTATTTACGAGATAGAAGTAAACGGCATACTGGAAATCAAGCCATGGCTGCGCAGCTTTGGTTCCAGCTGCGAGGTGCTTCAGCCCAAACAGCTGCGTGATGAGCTGATTCAGGAGTGGAAGGAGCTGGCTGGTTACTATGAATCCTTTTGAAAAAATATTCAACTATCAGCTGCTTTCGCGTCTTGAGAATCGCGGCACCTATCTGATTTCCGCCCATGAGCGCGCCTGGCTAAAGAGCATGTTGAATCATCCCTCCGCCAGCGAAGCTTTTCTGCCGGGAACGCTTGCCAAGCTGCAAGCCATTCTGCAAAACGAAGCCGAGGTACACTTCGAGCCTCATCTCATTCATAAAGCCGCAAGCCGCGAGGTCATGGTTTACCATCCGCTGATCCGCCAGTTGAGACGCGCGATTGGAGGCGGGTACGCGCTCACGATTAGCTTCGCGCTCAAAAATGGCGAAACCCGGGTAGAGCATCATGCGTTTCCCTACAAGCTGGAGTATTCCATGGTCAAGCGGGAATGGTATCTCCTCTGGCTAAGCCGGAACAAACGCAAAGTAATGAGCACCCGTTTGAATAAAATAAGTGAGGTCAAGCTGCATGCGCAGCCGCTGAGTCCCGATACGGTCGCCGCTCGCGCCTCCGAAGCGGAAGCCGGATTGGCGGCGGCTTTAACCAGCGCCGAAGTTGCGGTCATGCCCGCCTATAACGGCGAGCTGTCGCGCATCCTTTATGCTTTTTCCTGTTTTGAGCGCGATGTGCGTTATGATGCCGAAAAGGACGAATACGTCATCAAGCTGCATTTTTCGCTAAACGAAAGTGAATACGTGCTCTCCAAGCTGCGATTTCTGGGCAAGCGCGTAAGGGTCATATCAGGGGATCGTCTAATCGAACGCATGCGCCAAACAGCCGCCTGGGCATTGGCCCGTTACGAGGGGACCTCTACCGCAGCTTCCAGAGATTAACCCTGATGCAAAATAACAAGGCCGTACATCAGCAACCAAGTTGCTTGTGTACGGCCTTGTTTACTGCTATTTGGAATTTCTTACATCAATCAATTCGGATTGCATCAGCAGCCGCTGAGCAATAACTGCAGCTTCTGCTCTTGTAATGTTGCTTAATGGCTTCAATCCGTTATCTCTGCCTTGAATAACTCCATTTTTGATCGCCGCAGCGACGGCCTGCTTTGCCCAACCGTCCACTTCCAATCCGTCCGCAAACTCAGCCAGCACAGATGCGATTTCCTCATCGCTCACATCAGTACCCAGACTCGTCAGCTTCATTGCTCTCGCAACAATGACCAGAGCTTCTTCGCGGGTAATCGTCTTCTCCGGACGGAACAGGCCATCCTCGTAACCTTCTACCAGTCCGTATTCCGCAGCCTTTGCAACAGCGCCCATGTACCAGTCGCCGGGCTTCACATCCTGGAAGGAAGCTGTTTTTCCATTCTCGGCCAAGCCCAGTGCGCGCACAATAATGGCTGCGAACTCGGCGCGAGAGATATCGTCATCCGGGTTATATCTCGTCTCGTCGACACCCTTCACGATCAGGCGCGATCCCATATCATTTACAGCGTTCCTGGACCAGTGCTTGTCTACATCCGAGAATGTGATTGGATGCCAAATCAACGTATATGTGCTATTTGTCAGACTGCTGACAACCGCATAATATTTTCCGTCGCGGACAGTCACATAGGTCGGCACATGATATACTGTTCCATCCTCCATCAGCACAGTTGCCGTTGTAATCCTGTTAGGGTCCACATCGTCCGGCAGAGGAATATCACGTTGTACATAAGCGCTGAATTTATCCACTTCAACTGTTTTGCCATTGTATTCAGCGGTCACAGTGAAATCCACCGGCGGTACAACAACGCTGAACATTCCTTTCTCTGCCGTGCTTGCAGCAAGCTGCGCCTTGGCATCATTGCTTTTGGCAATGTCTATGCGTACAACTATATCGCTTAGCTTGACCTGTACGCCAAGCTGTGCGGATAAGCTGTCAATGGCAATTTCTCCGGCAGGCAGCCTGTAGTTGCCATTAGACGTCAGTACTTCCAATGTAGCTTGGTTGCCCTCCATCGCTTTCACTGCCTCGCCGGTCAGCACAGTTGATACTTTGTCTACATTAACTGTCGAAACCGGGATAACAATGGTGGACTTGTCTCCTTCCTTGCCAAGCTGTGCCAACAATTTTGCCGTATCCACTGCCGCGGTCAGCACAGATTTGCCTTCTTCCTTCGTGGTATTGCCTGTCGCAATCTGATCATACTGCTTGCCATTTACGATGATTCGGAAGTCTAGCTGCCCTGCTCCCTGCCCATCAGTTCCAGCGCCTGTTCCAGAGTTTGGTCCGGACGGATTGCCAGTGGAGGGATTGCCGCCGGAGTTCTGAGAACCGGAAATCGGCGTTGCCTTGGCTTCATTGGAATAATTGCCTGCTCCTTCAGCACCATTTGCTTTGATGATAAAATAATATTCGGTTCCGTTCACAAGTCCGGTTGCCGTGTAGCTGGAGCCACTTACCGTTGCGACCGGTTCTGTTCCATAACCGCCGGAAGCGGTCCGCTGATAGACACTGTAAGACACCGTTCCATCCACTACTGTCCAGGTCAGATTGACAGAGCCGTTTCCGGCTGCCGCTGCCAGATTAGTCGGCGTCGGGCCTTCAGATCCATCTACCGTCACAACGATAACGACTGTCTTATTCCCATCCTCCGTTGTTGCTGTAATGGTAGCAGTCCCGGCTTTCAATGGCGTGACCGTTCCTTCTTCATCCACGCTTGCCACTGCCGGATCGCTGCTCGTAAATGTTACTTTCTTGTTCGTTGCGTTGCTTGGCGCTACGGTTGCCGTCAGTTTTTCCTTGCTGCCGCCGGCTGTCAGCTTCAGTGCAGCCGGGCTAACCGTCACTCCCGTCACAGGCACAGATTCCTTTACCGTGACCGAGACGGTTGCCGTCTTGCCGCCATCCTCCGTTGTCGCCGTGATGATGGCCTCGCCCGCTTTCAACGGCGTGACTGTTCCTTCTTCATCCACCGTTGCAACGCTTGGATCGCTGCTTGTGAACGTCACCTTTTTGTTCGTCGCATTGCCCGGCGCTATCTCCGAAGTTACGGTACTATTATCTCCGCCTGCGACCAGCGTCAGCGAAGCTGGGCTTATCGTTACTCCCGTCACAGCTACAGCCGCTTCCTTCACCGTGATCGTGCTTGTCGCCGTCTTGCCGCCATCCTCCGTTGTCGCCGTAATGATGGCCTCGCCCGCTTTCAGCGGCGTGACTGTTCCTTCTTCATCCACCGTCGCCACGTCCGGATCACTGCTTGTGAACGTCACCTTTTTGTTCGTCGCATTGCCCGGCGCTATCTCCGAAGTTACGGTACCCTTATCTCCGCCTGCGACCAGCGTCAGCGAAGCTGGGCTTATCGTTACTCCCGTCACAGCTACAGCCGCTTCCTTCACCGTGATCGTGCTTGTCGCCGTCTTGCCGCCATCCTCCGTTGTCGCCGTAATGATGGCCTCGCCCGCTTTCAGCGGCGTGACTGTTCCTTCTTCATCCACCGTCGCCACGTCCGGATCGCTGCTTGTGAACGTCACCTTTTTATTTGTCGCATTGCTCGGCGCTACATCTGCCGTTACAGCGCCTGTCTCCCCGCCTGCGATCAACGCCAGGGTTGCAGGGCTTAGCGTTACGCTGCTTACGTCCACTTTTGTACCGCCAATTTTGACGACCTCATTGGCCCCCGCAGGCGCCAGCCAGAGACTCTCTCCGTCAAAAACGCCGCCGGCAAATGGAAATGACCCCATTGTTGTGCTGACAGGCCAATTACTGTACCCCGTCATCGTCCCGGTAGCGATATCCACTTTGACAAGCTCGCTCACGGCGTCATTGGGATCCAATGTAGTTGCAGGGTAAAGCCAGATGCTCTGGCCGTCAAACGCAACACCGGAAAAATTGCTCTTTGCCTCTCCGCCCGGCCAATTGCGATAATCCGTCATCACTCCGGTAGCCGTATTGACCTTGACGACCGGAGCCCCCAAATTAAAGCTGAATTGAATAGGATCAACAGTATTGTCCATCACCGTATTAATACCGCTCGGTGCCATCCAAATGCTCTCTCCGTCAAAAACACCGCCGGAAAATCCTGTAGTCGAGAAGTAGTCCTTCTCAAACCCGCTCGGCCAGTCATTGTAGCTTTCCATCTCGCCCGTATCTTTGTCCACTTTAACCAAACGGTCGACCCCCACAGGAATAAGCCAAATGCTCTGCCCGTCAAAAACGCCGCCGGAAAAATTGCTGTTAATAAGAAATCCGCCATTCTCGATCTGAACGCCGCTGCCCGGCAATTTCACATCCCCCGGCCACTGATTATAATGGGTCATCGTCCCGGTATCCTTGTCTACCGCGATGAGCGCATTGGCATAACTCGGGATCAGCCAAATACGTTGACCGTCAAAAACGCCGCCAGCAAAATTGCTCGACTTTCTTGAAAATATAGGATTAGGGTTGGGAGGAGCCGCGCTTGGCAATAAAAAGCTGCTTGGCCAATTGCTGTACGCTGTCATCTCGCCGCTATCCTTATTTACCTTGATCACCTTTTCGGCATATAGCGGGATAAGCCAGATATTTTCTCCATCAAAGACAGCGCCTGCAAAATCAGGATACGTCGCGCTTCTCGTAAAGCCTTGCGGCCACTGGCTGTATTCTTCCATCGTACCTGTCGTCTTATTGACTTTGACCAACTGAGACGCCATCGAAGGAATCAGCCAGATATTCTCACCGTCAAACACACTGCCGTTAAATCGGGGATTTCCTCCATTGCCAGGAGTTCCTGTCGAAAATCCGTCAGGCCAGTCTCCGTAGCCCGTCATTTCCACTTCGCCAACAATCGGCGATGCTCCCATTACTCCACTGTAGCCGCTCGCGCTCTGGTTGTTGATTGTGACCGGCGCGGCATGGGCTACTGTAGCGAACAGATTGGACAAAATGAGCAGCCCTGCTGTCCATAGCGACAGCGATTTTTTCATCTCCCTTACATTCACTCGCATCGTCTTCCTTTCTTTCGTCTGTATGAATGTATTGCCGAATCTTTCCAAAATACGGCTTAATTCGACATTATAAAGGATAGAATCTGAACAGGATTTGAACAGGTCACGCATAAAACGCCCCCGTTAATGATGCTCTGCTGGACGCAAACGCAAATAAGCCCCACCGTTCTACGGGGGGCCGTTTTGTTAATTTTTTGTATTCAGAACACTGACATCGGACTCAAAGCAAGGACTTCAGTGTCCAGATTAACCGGCATGCCCAGTTCTCTCATGAACAGCTCTCTCACCACTCGCTCGTGCATGACTGCCGCTTCCTTGTTGCCCATCAGCAGATGCAGCGCGATAATTTTGGCGTGCAGCCGCTCAGCGAACGGTTGATGCGCTTCCCATTGATGCAAATAGGACAAAGCAAACTCAAAGCGCTGTATCCGGACTTCCGCCGCAATGACATAATCCAGCAGCTCGATATACTTTAATTCCAATTCAGCCCTTCTGGACTCCGCCCAATCATAGCCGTTCTCCGTCAGGTAACCATCCCTGTACAGTTTCACCGCGCTTCTGGCTTCATCCAGAGGAACAGAGGCGCTCAGCCGGGCATGCACCCGCTCAAACTCGTCGCAATCCCATTGATACGGCGTCCATGACAGACGGTAGCGTCCGCCACCGGATCGGAAATGCTCGATGACATCGAACAAACCGATGCTCTCCAGTCCCTTGCGAAGCTGGTATATGGTCGTATAGAGAATCGATTGGGCCCTTTCGGCGTCCCGATCTCCCCACAGCGCATCCATAATATGCTCCGCTGAGACCGGCTTGCCCTGCTGATGAATCAGATACGCAAATAGTTCCTCCGTCTTGACTCTACGCAGCTTCAGCGCATCTCCTTCCGATGTCTCCACATAGAAATGCCCAAAGCTGCGTACGGCGATGCGCTCTGCCAGCGCAACTGCCGCGGCATTGCCGACAGTCCCGGCGGCCAAGGCCGCTCCCTGCTTCTTGACGAAACGGTCCAGCGTTTTGCGGATGCGCCCCGCATTCATCGGCTTCATCACATAATCAAACGCTTCAGACTCGAATGCATCGACCGCATAATAGTCATAAGCCGTAACGAAGGCAATTCCGATATTCGGTCTGAGTTGATGGATTCGTTCGGCCAGCTCCAGACCATTCATGGCCGGCATTTTCATATCCACAAATATCAGATCCGCTTCCACCGTATGCAGAATATTCAGCAATTCTTCGGGGTTATTGAAAAGCCCGCAGAGTTCGACATCATGAAATGTTCGAAGCACACTTTCGGCCATCCTTAGCGCCGGAAGCTCGTCATCAACCGCCATCACTTTAATCATTAATCATCTCTGCCTTCTCCCTTTGGAATGCTCACCACAGCTATCGTACCCCCGCCGGCTCTGTTTGCCAGCTCCAGATCGCGGCCATACATCCTCATTAGCCGCATTCTGATATTTTGGAGAGCTACGCCATTATGCGCCTCATGGCCCTCTGCAACCCGCTCCTCATGCAAATATAGCTGCAGGCCTATTCCGTCATCCTCCACCGTAATGACAACCTCGCTTGCCTGTTCGCGCACAGACAGAAATACTGTTCCGCCCTCTACGCGTTCGGCCAGACCATGCTGCACCGCATTTTCCACCAGCGGCTGAATAACAAGCGGCGGCAGCATACAATCAGCTTCGCTGTCTATATCATACACAACCCGCAGCCGGTTGCCGAAACGTGCCTTCTCAATATATAAATAAGCCTCTACCAGCTCCAGTTCCTTGTGAAGAGGCACCAGCCGCTCCAAATTTCGAAAGTCGAAGCTCCCTCGCAGATACTGACTCAAATGAAACAGCAGCTCTCTTGCGGCCTGCGAATCATCCAGCGAATAGGCAGAGATCGTATTCAACGCATTGTATAAAAAATGAGGCTTGATCTGCGCTTGCAAAAAGGCTGTTTTGGCATCTATCGCTTCGCTTGCGGATCTCTTCATATCCAGCAAGGTGCGAATGCGAACCTTTAACTCGCCAGCTTCCACCGGCTTGCCGAGAAAATCATTAACGCCTGCGCCAAAAGCCGCAAACATCTCCTCAGGCCTGTTTCTGGCGGTCAGCAGCAGCACCGGCAGCTCGGATAGCGAATATCGATCGCGAATGCTGCGGCATAGCTCAATGCCAGACATGCCCGGCATCATCAGATCAACGATCATCAGATCGATGCGGCGCGACTGCTCCAGTTGATGGATCGCTTCCTTTCCGTTGGATACAGCGATGACCGTATACCGCTCAACAGACAACAGATTAAGCAGCACCTGGCGATTAGCGGCATCATCATCAACGACAAGCACTGTCACCGGCCTGCTTCCCTCCAGCCTGATTACGTTTGCCGCCTTCTGCTGCAGCGCCGCCGTCTCCAGCAAAGGGGCGAATCTTGCCGAAGTCGCGCTGGCGTCCTCGCTCCGTTTTCCGGCTGCGAGCGGCAGCGTAAACGTAAATACTGAACCCTTTCCTGACGTCGACTCCGCCCGGATCGTTCCGCCATGCAATTCCACCAGCCGCTTGGCAATGCTAAGTCCAAGTCCAGTCCCTCCGTATTCCCGGGCTATCGCGGCGCCGCCCTGCTCGAAGGTTTCGAATATGAGTTTAAGCTTATCAGGCGGGATGCCTATTCCCGTATCCGATACGGAAATCGCCAGCCAGCCGCCTTCCTCGCGCGCTGCAACCGCAATTTCGCCGGACGCGGTAAATTTGAGCGCATTGCCAATCAGATTATTCAGGATTTGCATGAGCCGGTCTTCATCGGCGTCGACATAGTGCCTGCCATCCAGACGGTCAATGAAACGAACCGGTTTGGCTCCAGCCACATAGCGGAACATCTCGAATATGACGCGTACTAGCGGCCGCAATGCGACAGGTTGACGCTGGAGCGACAGGTGACCATTTTTTAATTTGGAAAAATCGAGCAGATCGCCAACAAGGGTGCTCATTCGTCTCCCTGTCCCGACGATTAGCGCCACATTTTCTTCCTGTTGCGGCGTCATTCGCCCCGCTGCGCCTTCGAGCAAGGATTGGCCGATATTAATGATGCCGTGAAGCGGCGTCTTCATCTCATGAGACGTATTGGCCAAAAATTCATCCTTCAGCCGATCCATGGAACCAAGCCGCTGCGACAGTTTCTGTACAGCTTCGAACGCGCTGACAAAGCGCTGGGACAGCAACAGTCCCTGGGCCATAATAAACAGCAGCCAGGCAGTCATTTGCATCGAGACAAATCCATGCACACCTATAAAATCCAGCATGGACACCACAACCATTACAAGCTGCGACAGTACGCTGACCAGCATATACAACGTGCCTTCCATCCTGCGCAGCGCCCCTTGGAGCATAACGTAGACGATGTAGAGAACGGCTGCAAGAGACAGGCTGAAATTGATAATGCTGAAGCTGGTGAAGATGGCTGCCGGTGTAACCGCAATGAACAATATCATCGATGCAAACAGCACACCGAATGCTTTCATCACCCTTGGGCTGAACAGGCCCGGCAGCGTATGCCGTGTATACAGCAGAATGCAGAAAACGGCCGCAGAGCCCGAAATATCCTGAAGTTTGGTAAATAGCTCATATGGAATATTCGGCAGCGGCATCGTGATAATTTTTTCCCCGTGCGTCACGAAATAGAGGGTGATCAGAAGGCAGCCCATACCAAAATACAGCCATGAACGCTCATTTCCTCTCATACGAAACAGCACACTGAAATAGACGCCCATCAGCACAAAGGAAGCGGCGCCGAACCAATCCCTGCCGACAGCGGATTCCCGAACCTGCAAGATATCCCCTTGTTCGCCAAGCAAGATGGAATGCGTAATTCCACCTTGAAAATACCGGTAGTTGGCAACCTGTATAATAATGTCCGCCTTACCGTCCTCTGTTGAAAAAAAACGCACATAGGGCGAGTTGGCTGACAAGGTGTCCTGCTTGCTTTCTCCCGGATGGCCCCGGCCTCCGAGATGCTGGCCGTTTACGTACAACGTATGGGATGTTTTAATATTCATCTGCCTGATGCCAAAAACTCGCTGCCCATCATCCGGAAGCTTGACGCTGAGGCGGAAGGTTCCGAAGCCAAACGGCGACAAATTGTGCCCATCGATCTGATACTGCTCCCATCTGTCGGGCACTTGAACGAAACTCGGCTGACGCAGCGCCCCGTCCGTCTGTCGACCCGCTTGAAAATCAGCCGGCTCAAGGTGCTGATTCCGGTAAAATTCCCACTCCCCGTCCAACCGCACATTGCCGTCTGCCGAGAAGCTCCAGCGGCTCAAGTCCAGCTTTCCGTCCTTGGCCCTGGGCATCGGTTCGTCAGCGGGGCGGTTAGACGCAAGCGTGGACAATCCTATCCCCAGCACCAACACAATACCGCAAAACATAATGAGCGCCGCTCTCGATATGGAGCGCATCTGTATTCCCCTTTATGGTCAATTGTCCGCCGGGAACGAAAGGCCGATTTGCCGCCTGACTTCATCCATAATTTCCATGCAGATGACGGAATTTTCCCAGGAGTTGATTGCCGACTCCTGCCGCCCTTCGGCAATCATTGCAATAAACTCCTTCACCTCGTAATACATGCTGTGCTCCACCGCTGTCCGGCTCAAGTCCCGGACGTTTCCGTCGCGCCGATGAAGCTCAACCGTATAAGGCTCGCTGATCTTGTTAATGATGAGGCTTCCGTCCTCGCCCAAAATTTCGTTAGGCATCGCGGAATGAGTAATTTTGGAGTAATGCATAACAGCATCCATTCCTTCGTACTCCAGAAGCACCGAACCTTCCCCGTCGACGCCGGATTCCAGCATAAAGCCGGTCGCCTTGACGGATCGCGGCCGGCCAAACAGAACGACCGCAGGATAGATGCAATAGATGCCGATATCCATCAAAGCGCCATTGGATAATTCGGGACGGAACGCATTCAATACCTCTCCCGCCTTATAGGCATCGTAGCGCGATGAGTATTGGCAGAAGCTTGCAGCATATCGGCGAACAGGCCCAATCTCGTTCAAATGCTCTCTTACGGCATCAAATCCGGGCATCAGAGTTGACTTAACGGCCTCCATCAAAGCAACGCCGTTTTTCCTTGCGGACGCCAGCATGTCCGCCAGCTCCCCGCTATTGGATGCAATGGGTTTTTCGCACAGGACATGGACGCCGCGCTCCATTGCCGCTATTGCTGTGCCGGCATGAAGGCTGTTAGGCGTGGCGACGTAGACGGCATCCACCTCTCCGCTTTCGGCCATCTCCTCTATGCTGCGAAATACAGTGCTGACGCCATATTTGCTACCGAATGCCAATCCGCGTTCCTCTGAACGGGAACACACCGCAGCAAGCGTAAAGTCCTCATGCAGCAGCGCCGCAGCCAGGAATCTGTCCGTAATCCAATTAGTGCCTACCACTCCAAAACGTATCATGGCTATTAACCTCTCTTTTTGACAAAATGGAATCTCTTGTATTATAGTGGGGCAGAACACACGCTCTGCTATTCAGTAGGAGGAAGAGATTAGTGAACATCCCAATTATGCTGCTCGTCATATTTGTTCTTGCGGCAGTGCTGCCGGTTTACTTCAGCCAATCAAAGCCTCGGGGCGACCTCTGGTTTGGCGTGACCCTGCCCAGAAAAGCGCTCAAGGACAAACGTCTGCTGCAGCTGCAAACCCAATACCGGCGAACCTATTATATTTTTGGCGCAGCTATTCTGATAGCCGCCTTGCCGCTGCTTCTGCTGTCAAACATGCCATTATTGGCCTATCTTTATTTATTGTTTTGGGTAATCGGAGCTTTCTATACCTCGTCCATTTTGTTCAGGCGTTATCATTATTCGGCCTCCAAGCTAAAACGCGAAAAAAATTGGTTCGGAGAGTCCAAAAGAGAAATTTCAATAGAGCCGGAAATAGGGCGGTTGTCTGCAATGAAACCGATATCTCCTTATTGGTTTCTGCTCCCGGCCTTTATTTCGTGCGCCCTGATCATTGTTTCCGCTGTAGGCTCTGAGGGCCTGCTTCGCCTGACAGGTCTGGCTTCCTTCATCATGACCGTGGTTATGTTCTTGCTGTACCGGGTTTTCAGCAAGGGCAGAAGCCGCCCTGACAGCGGTTCGGCGGCAAACGCCGCTCTTCACAGCGCGGCGAGACGCTACTGGTCGGTCATGTGGCTGGCGCTTGCTCTATTCGAAGCCGTCAACGCCTTCATTGCCTACGCCGTCCTGCGGGATGGGTTGTCCAGCGATTTCAGCATCTGGATGGGCGGCATCATGATGGTTTCGCTAATTCCGTTAGTCGTTATTATTGCGGTGAATAATAAAATTCGCGGCCTGGAGTACCGCTATGCCGATACCAACGGCAAGGCCTATTTGGGCGACGACGATGAGTTTTGGCGTCACGGACTCGTTTACTACAACCCGGATGACGCCTCCATGCTGGTTCGCAAACGGATAGGCATTGGCTCCACCGTCAATATGGCAACGCGCGGCGGCAAGCTGCTGGTTTACGGGGGCGCGGCCTTGGCGGCGGCTATCCTTATTCCCGTTCTGCTCCTGCTTGCGCGCGGCGATGCCGTCGCGCCTTCCCTCATCATTAACGAGGATGGCACGGCCTCAATTGTAAATACGGAGTACCCATACAGCTTTAGCCTGGAGGACATGCTTGAAGTTAAGCTTGAGGATCAATTGCCCTCCGGCTTTCGCAGCAATGGAGTTGCAACCTCGCTTTATGCCAGAGGGAATTTTTCCTTAAACGAGCTTGGCGATGCCAAGCTGTATGTTTTCAAAAAATCGCCGCCGTTTATTGTCATCAAGCTGCCCGATCTTTACGTTGTCTTTAATGAAGATCAGGCCGCGGCGACAACGGAATTGTATAATGAACTGGCTGCCTTTAAGGAAAGCCCTCCCGAATAATATCGGTTATTGCCCATGCCGCCCGTCAAGCAGTTCGTCCAGCATTTTTTCCCGATTGCCCAGAAAACGGCGCGTGACGATATAATGCTCCGTCTCCTCCCATTCTACCCGCCTGACGCCATGCCTGCCGATCTCATAAATCCAGGCATCCGGGTACCCCATCAGGATGGGGGAATGGGTGGCAATAATAAATTGGGAATGCTGGTTCACGAGCTCATGGATGCGGCCCAGCATGGAAAGCTGGCGGGTCGGAGATAACGCGGCTTCGGGCTCGTCCATAATGTACAGCCCTTTTCCGCCAAAGCGGTGAAGAAACGTTGCAAAAAAAGATTCGCCATGGGATTGCTGATGAAGCGACTTTCCGCCATAAGAATGGGAAATCGGCGATCCAAACGACGGCTCGCGGTCCATCTGATCAATATTGGTAGCCAGATTGTAGTAGCTTTCCGCACGGAAGAAAAAGCCGTCCCTTGGCCGCTGCGGCCCCCTCACGGGTCGCAAATAGCGATAAAGCTCGGAATGCGACTCCTCGGTCTGAAACGAAAAATTAATGGTGCCGCCTTCGGCGTTAAAGCCCAGCGCTACCGCGATCCCTTCCATAATAGTCGATTTGCCGCTGCCGTTTTCGCCGATCAGAAACGTCACCTTGGGATGAAACGCAAGCTCCTCCAGCTGCCGAACGGCTTCAATATGGAATGGATACGCCTCCCATGAATCAACATCATCACGCAGCAGCTCCATCCTCCGCAAAAACGCCCCGCGCTCATAGATCGTCATAAGCGCTATTCAGTCCACTTATCGCCTTGCAGCTTTTTCCATACCGTCTTGTTGCTGTATTGCTTCTGCGTGCTGATATCCTCGCCGAACCAAAGCGGCGCCTCAAACGTATTGGCTTCCTCCAGCGACTGGAACTCAACCTCCAGCACGGACAGATGAATCTGGTCATAAACGTCGATTTCGATTGTTCGTCCGTCCCAGTCCGCGGTTATTCTGGACTTTGTCAACGGCACAAAACCAAACGCCTTGACTACCTGCTCGTAAATGCCTTCCGTAATCTCGTATTCGATTTCCTCCCGCTGCACGCCATTGCCGTTTTTGAATGTATGCGTATAAGAGACGGCTCCCGTGTCCTCATTCTTCAATTTGCGAACCCGCAGCTCCTGCGTATCGTCAATTGCCAAATAGGTCTGCCAGATATTCTGGGTATGCAGAACCTTTATTTTACCCTCTTGAATTAATGCCTCCGGTCTTTCCGCCAGCAAAAATTTACGTTCGATTTCCAATGCCATAGGATATGCTTCCTCCTGCATGATGATAGGCTTCCCAAGCTAAGGCGTGTATGCAACTGCCCCTAAGCGGGTTTGCATACATGTCCCAAGGGAGCGGTAAAATGGCTTTCATCCAACGCTACCAAAATCGCAGACAGGAAGCAAGCCCTTACGGCAGCCCGACGCCAAAAACAAATTTGTCCGCCGGTCGGAGATTGGCCTATAATAGAGGTATTCACAACAGGGAGGGTGTCACGGATGAAGATAGCCATTGCCGGAGGCAGCGGATTTATTGGAGAGGCGATAACAGAAGAGCTTCTGAAGCACGGCCATCAGGTCTATATTTTGACCCGTAGCACTGCTTCTGCGACTACCAAAAAAAATGTGGAATACATACAATGGCTAGGCGAAAGCGATCAGCCGGAGAGCCGACTTGAAGGCATGAATGCCATTATCAATTTAGCCGGAGAATCCCTCAGCAGCGGAAGATGGACTCCCGCCCGCAAAAGCCGGATGCTGGAAAGCCGGCTGCATGCAACGGACGAGATCAAACGCATCATTAGAAGTTTGAACCATAAACCTGCCGTATTGCTGAATGCCAGCGCGGTTGGTTATTACGGCACGTCGACACGCCAAACGTTTACCGAAAAAAATCAAGTCCAGCCTTCGGACTTTCTTTCGCAAGTCGTTTGCCAATGGGAGGCCGAGGCCGACGGAGCCGGCGTTCGAACCGTTCTGATGCGATTTGGCGTTGTGCTTGGCCGAGGCGAAGGCGCGCTTCCCCGCATGGCGCTCCCGTACAAGCTTGGTTTTGGCGGGACGTTGGGCAGCGGCAGACAGATCGTTTCCTGGATTCATGTTCAGGATGTCGTCAGAGCCATGTTGCATTGCATTGGCGATTCTTCGCTTCAGGGCCCCGTCAATTTTACTTCGCCCAAACCTATAACGATGAAAGCATTTGGCCAAACCATCGGCAAAGTGCTGGGCAAACCGCATTATTTCCCCGCTCCCGCTTTTGCAATAAAGCTTCTTTTAGGCGAAATGAGCGTAATGGCGCTTGAAGGACAAGCCGTCCTGCCAGAGAAGCTGAGCAACAGCGGCTTTGAATTCCACTATTCCTCACTTGAAACTGCATTGCAGGATTGCCTGCTCCCATAGCCATATCCCGCTGCTGTCCTGTTATAGCCTTGATTTGCCGCCCCCCCTTTTCCTATGCCTGCATCTCCTCCCTGCGAATGAAAAACTTGGCAGCCGGAGATGATACATAGGGAGCTTAGGGATGGAAAGGGGGATGCGGCGTGCCTAAGACAGATAAGCCTCAAGCCAGCAACGGAACGCTTCAGCCTGACTTAAAAAATAATTTGGACGTGCTTCAGCATGGAATGGGAGGCAGCTCGGACCTGATCATCAAGCAGCTGTCCAACAATCTGGGCTGGCGCGGAGCCATGCTTTATGTTGACGGTTTGTCCGATAGCGTTGCCATCCATCACGCTATTCAGGATTTCCTGCATATTAAATGCGACGACACTTCCGAAATAGACGAAAACCCCGTTTCCTTTTTAATTCACAAGGTTATTACCGCAGGCCATACGGATATTTTGAACCAACACAATGAAATCTACAATTCACTGCTATCGGGAGGCATCATTCTTCTGCTGGACGGCAGTACGGAATGCCTGTCAATCACCGCTGTCGGCTGGAAAGACCGCAGCGTCAGCGAACCCACCTCCCAATCCGTCGTTCGCGGCCCCATGGAGGCTTTTACCGAAAATATCCGCACCAATACAACGTTGATCCGCCGCAAAATCAAAGATCCCAGGTTGTGGGTGCACGAGTTGAAAATTGGCGACGTTACGCAAACCAACGTTGCCGTTCTGCATATAGAAGGCCTCGCCGAGCAGCATATCGTCGACGAGGTTATGCAGCGGTTGAACCGAATTGAAATCGACGGCATTTTGGAAAGCGGATATATTGAAAGCTTCATTCAGGATAAAATCTATACGCCTTTCCCGTTAATCTACAATACGGAGCGGCCCGATACCATTGCCGCAGGGCTATTGGAAGGTAAGGTCGCCATTCTGGTGGACGGAACGCCGTTTGTGCTGCTTGTGCCGGCTTTGTTCGTCCAATTTTTCCAATCCTCCGAGGATTATTACCAACGGGCGGATATTAGTACGCTGCTTCGAATGCTGCGCTATATTTCCTTCTTTATCGCCATGCTTGCGCCCTCGATCTATATAGCCATTACCACCTTTCACCAGGAAATGCTTCCAACCGGCTTGCTGATCAATTTGGCCGCTCAGCGTGAAGGGGTCCCGTTCCCCGCCTTTGTGGAAGCGGTGCTGATGGAAATTACATTTGAAATTTTGCGGGAAGCCGGCGTCCGCATGCCCAAAACAGTTGGCCAAGCCGTCTCTATTGTCGGCACGCTCGTAATCGGTCAAGCAGCCGTCGATGCCGGAATTGTCTCCGCTGCCATGGTTATTATCGTATCCATAACAGCGATCTCAAGCTTTGTGATACCGGCGGTCAATTTTTCGATTGCCGTACGTATTTTGCGCTTTCCGCTGATGGGGCTGTCCGCTTCTTTTGGGCTGTTGGGCATTTTGCTTGGCATGATCATTATCGTCCTTCACCTCGGAACGCTCAAATCGTTTGGCGTTCATTATTTGCATACCTTCGCCCCTTTTAACTGGCGCGATCAGAAGGATGGCATTTTCCGGGTGCCTTGGCTATGGATGAAAACGCGGCCTTCTGCGACCGGCAAGCTCAATCGCTTCCGCCAAAAGCCGCGTCATTGGCCCGCAAGAGACGGTGAAGGAGGCGCAGACTCATGATTCTGCGAAGATGCATCGCTTCCGTTCTCGTATTGGGCTGCTGTATGCTGCTGACCAGCGGCTGCTGGAACCGCAAGGAACTGAATGAGCTGGCGATTCAGCTTGCCACCTCCATCGACAAGGAGGGCAAGCAATACCGGGTAGCCTCCCAAGTCGTCATTCCCAGCGAGGTTTCCGCCAAAACAACAAGCAGCGGCATGTCTCCCGTCACCCTTTTTCAAGCAACGGCTCCTACGATGATAGAGGCTTTCCGCAAAATGACGGAGAGCAGCTCCCGCAAAATCTATTCCGCGCATCTGCGGGTGTTGATCATCGATGAAAATCTGGCGAAGGAGGGCATTGCCGAAGTATTGGATTTGTTCTCGCGGAATCCCGAAACCCGCACCGACTTTTATTTGATGGTGGCAAGGCATAGCTCCGCGGTCAGCATATTGGAAACCCTGACCTCGATGGAGCGTATCCCTGCCGAAAATCTATTTTATTCGCTGGACACCTCCGCCAAAAACTGGTCGCCTACCACGACCGTAACGATTGAGGAATTAATTGAGCAATTGGTTTCGGAGGGGCGCAATCCCGTATTAACGGGCGTTCAGCTTATCGGCAATAAGGAACAAGGCAAAAAAATCTCCAACGTCCAGCAAGTCAAGCCCGATGCGACGGTGCGCTTCACGGGACTTGCCGTATTCTCGGGGGACAAGCTGGCGGGCTGGCTGGACGAAACCAAAAGCAGGGGTTACAACTACATCCTTGATAATGTAAAAAGCTCCGCCGGCCATTTGAACTGTCCTTCCGGCGGGTTGATCGGGCTGGAAACGCTGAGGAATCAGACGGTCGTAAAAGCGGATGTCGTTGACGGAGAACCGCTGATTTCCATCAAGATCACTAACATTAACACCGTTGCCGACACGGAATGCAAAATCAACCTGTCAGATCCCGCAACCATAACTGATTTGGAGCATCAGGCCGGGGAACGACTTCAGAAGATTATTGAGCACACCATCGCCTACGCACAGGATAACTTTGATTTTGATGTATTTGGCTTTGGGCAAAAGGTTTATCAGAGCCATCCGAATCAATGGAAAAAAATGAAAAGCGAATGGGCAACAAAATATTGGCCCAATCTGAAGATTGAGTACGATGTCAAGTGCCAGATCCACAAAATCGGCACTACTCGCGATTCTTTCATTAACCACCTGAAAAAGTAAGGGGTGTCTGCCTTGTTCGGCATTTTGATAACGCTGGGGATCATTCTTGTTCCGTTTCTGGCGGAAGGCTTGACTCTTTTCCAAAAGCGATGGTTTAAAGAAGCGGCCATCTATACGGTTTTGATGTCGCTGGGGTGCTGGTTCAGCATCTGTACCTTTAATGTAATCACGCTTCCCAGCCCCTTTATTCTGCTGAAAGCCGCATACGCTCCCGCAATCAAGCTTTTCGGCATGAACTAGCATTCAGGGGGATTGATTAGACATGACTTCAAAGATAATGCCGTTTATGTCGGTACGCCAGTTGAAAGTGCTGGTTATTTTCTTTATCGTTGGGGATATCGCATGGTTTCTTCCATCTCTGGCCGCCAGCATCGTGCATCAGGATGCATGGATTGCCGCAATCATCGGCAGCGCGGCGGGGTGGGGACTAGCGGCGTTTATTTTCTGGTTCGGCATGCGTTTTCCGGGAAAAACGCTTGTAGACATCCATCGGGAGGTTGCGGGCAAATGGATCGGCGGATTGCTGTCGCTGTTTTTTATTGTGCACATGGTTTCCGCCGCATCCGCGGAGGTAAGAGCAATCGGACAGTTTGTCACAACCCAAATTATGATGGAGACGCCGATGCGCGTGATCCTGTTTATTTTTTCAGCCACGGTGGTTATCGCCCTGTTTGCCGGTTTGGAGGCCATCTCGCTCACCGCGCAGGTGTTTTTCCTGTTGTTCGTCGGCTTGTCCGTGCTGCTGTTTGCCCTGCTTTTTGGCGAGCTTGAATTTAGCAATTTGCTCCCGGTGCTCAATCATACGCCTGCGGAATTTGCCAGGGGGACTCTAATGATGTCCGCTTTCCCCTATGGGGAAATGACGGCTTTTCTGATGATATTTCCCGCAGTGAAAAAGGAAGAGCGCATGTTCAAGCATTATATGCACGCCGTTATGTGGGGCGGCCTGGTCATTATTTTGCTGGTGACGCTGTCCCTGCTGTCTCTCGGCGCTTATTTGACCGAGCAACAGCTTTACCCTACCTATACAATGGCCAAAAAAATAAGCATTGGCGATTTTCTGCAGCGGCTGGAGTTTATTCTGGTCATCAGTTATGTCATGTCCACCTTTTTCAAATGCGTTATTATCATTTACGCCGCCAAAAAGGCAATCCTGCAGCTGTTCAGGCTGCGGAACGGCCGCGCGTTTATTATACCCGTCGGCTTCCTGATGTTTGGTTTTTCCTATATTATGGCTCCGGATATCGTTTTTCTCAACTCTCTGGCCCCGCCTTGGTCGCTCTGGTCCATCACCAATCTCATCGTGCTGATCGGATTGGTTTATCTGCTCCACCTTTTCAAATCCCGCCGGCGAAAAAAGACCGGAGCAACATGAGCCCCGGTCCAGCTTGACGCGTATAGTAGATGCAGCAGTACGGTTATTGCAGCGATTCCGCTGTCGCTTGTAGCCGTGCTGCGGCCAGGCTATCGCGGCGTTGCCGCTATTGCAGCGACTCCGCTACGGCCAGAGACGCTTCCTCGCTAATGCTGCCTACGACGCTGAATTGCAGACCGCCGTTTTTCCAGTAGAGCTCCGTCATGTTAGGCTGTGCGAACACATAGGCTTCCGCTCCCGCGACTTCGGTATCGCTAAAAAACTCCATCGGGATGACAGCATCCGCACGGTCAACCATAAACGTAAATTCCTGCTCGCCTGCCTTGTAGATATAAACGATCCGCGTTACCGCTGTGTTCTCTCCTTCCTTCATGCCTGTAGCTTCGATTTTGGATAATTGAAAGCCTTCCGGCACAAACGAAGGCGCAAGCAGATCGCTTCCGAATAATGTTTTGGCTTCCTCCGTCGATCCCACCTCTACCGTAACAAGCGGAGACAGGCTTGATCCGCCCGACGCTCCGTCGCCCGGTGTCGTCACGCTGCCGCCGTCCCCAGGGTTCGAAATCGTATTTTGACCCGTGCCCGGATTTTGAACGACCGTTGAACCATTGCCGTCTCCCGGGAATAACTGCGGTGCGGAGATCGCCACTGTAACAACCAGCGCTGCGGCCGCAATGCCGGATATCCATCTGTTGCGAGTCATAAACGATCCTCGACGGGTTTCTCTACTGTCGTTATTGGCCTTTTGATTGATGCTGTTCCCCTGTATTTTTGTCATAATGCTTCCTCCTTTTATTCCTGCTTTTTCTCTGATGCTTTGTTTCAATTTATCGTCCATAGCCATATCGCCAAAAAGATAGTTGTCACTTTCCTCCTTGTATTGCTCCCTCAATCGCTGTTCAAGCTCCTTCATGGTTCCTCTCCTCCCTGGTTAGCAAAATCCCTAGCTGCTCCCTCGCCCTGTGCAATCTGCCACGAACAGTGCCTTCCGGCAGCGCAAGGCTTTCCGCCATCTCCTTGGTGCTCATGTCCAGATAGTAGTACAGGTATAACGCTTCCTGAAAAGCCATCGGCAGCTTCATGACATGCTGCAGCAATTCGCTGCGCGCGAGCTTGTTCAGCGCTTCCTCTTCAACATGAAAGCTGCGGGTTGCCTCCAGCGTCTGCGGATCGGTAGGTTCTTCTCCCGACATTTTCAGTCCCAATCTGTCCCGGCATACATTTATCGTTATTTTGATTAGCCACGTTTTGACCGAGCTGGTTCCCCGAAACTTGGGCCAGCCCCGATAAGCCCGCAAAAAGGCCTCCTGGCTCATATCTTCGGCAAGATGCCGATCACCCGTATAGAAATAAGCGGAACGAAGCACAGTTGTTCCGTATTGCGTCATCATCATTTCAAGTGCGTCATCCGGATGCTTCGGAAAGCTTTCCTGTACGATTGGGCCGGCCGGCTCCTTCATCCCTCAACCACCTCCTGTTAATTAGACTCCCCAACCCGGCATTTCGCTTCATGAAAAACAAAAAAATCTCAACATACAAATCATTAGAGCGTGTCTGAAAACTCAGCAGGGGGCAAAAAGGCGGTGATA
Source organism: Paenibacillus sp. CAU 1782 (assembly GCF_054551715.1). Lineage (NCBI taxonomy): Bacteria > Bacillati > Bacillota > Bacilli > Caryophanales > Paenibacillaceae > Paenibacillus > Paenibacillus sp. CAU 1782. Next base: position 72,032 of record NZ_JBTOLL010000012.1, read on the forward strand.
GATGCATTTGAGTGAGTTTTCAGACACGCCCTAGACGTTTGAAGCTTGAATAATGGTAGTAACAATGCTACTATTAGATAATTAGACAATCATCTAAATGAGGAAGGAATGAGGTGAACAACAACGAACGATGCATTTAAAGCTTTATCTGACCCTACCCGACGTAAAATTATTAGTTTGTTACGAGAGAGGGATTTGACAGCAGGAGAAATTGCCGAACAATTTAGTATGACGAAGCCAAGTATTTCACATCATTTAAGCACTTTAAAAAATGCTAAACTCATTTTGGATGAACGTAATGGCCAAAACATCATTTACTCATTGAATACTACTGTAGTGCATGAAGTCATGGGATGGTTTTTGGAAATGTTTTCAGACAAGGTTCGGAAAGAGGGTTTTGAACATGATAAGTAAGCTTAAATTGGGACGGCGGGATATATTGTTGTTTTTGATCGGTTTAGTCCCGCTTATTATTGGCTTCATTTATTACTCGAGTTTGCCGGAGCAAGTGGCTATTCATTTTAATTTATTCAATGGTGAAGGAAACGGCTTCATTATGAAAAAGTTGTATTTACCATTGATTTGTTTTTTTACAATAGGGTTTCCGCTGTTGTTTAAAATAACACGTCAAATAGATCCAAAACGATTTAACTATCTTAAATTTGAAGATACTTTCGAAATGATTCGCCTTTTAATAACGGTTTTATTGAGTGTTTTGTTCATACTTACTATTTTGTATAACATAGGCTATACGATCACGATGGAACGATGGGGTATTCCTGTGTTAGGAGTTTTTCTCATCTTTATCGGAAACATAACAGGACGCATTCGTTACAATTATTTCATCGGCTTTCGAACACCCTGGACGCTTGCGAACGAAGATGTATGGAGACGCACCCATCGTTTTGGCGGACCTGTCTTTATAGTCTCAGGAATTCTAATGCTTATTTCATTATTTTTCGAAAAACCTTTATGGATTATTTTATTCGCATTTTTAGTGTTGATCATAATCCCGACATTGTATTCTTATGCAATAAGTCGGAAGCTCCGATGAGATCATTTTATATACAAGATCGGAAAGTGGCGTTCAAATTTCAAATTTAAATTATGGAGGTATACACAATTGAGAACTAATCCAACCATTCCCTTAAAAGCAATCTCGGCAATACTGGCCTTGTCCATCAGTCTTCCGACCATCTCAAGTGCTGCGTCAATTAATAATCAGGTGGTTACTCCAGCTTCAAATGTCCAAATTGATGCTGACCGTTCAGAGCAAATCGTACCCTTACGTGCAGTTGTCGAAATGTTAGGCGGAGAAGTGTTGTGGGACGAAACCAGCTCGACTGTAAGCGTCAAGTATCTCGGACATACATTATCCTTGAAAATAGGGAGCAATAAAGCCGTAAGCGACGGCAAGGCGATCACAATGCCATCGGCAGCGCAGCTCATTGAAAAACGAACCCATATTACACTTCATGCTCTTAATGAAGCGCTCGGCATCACAATAGGTTGGGATGAACAATCCCAAGCCATCATCGTTGACAAGATGGATCTCACTAGCAAAGCGACAGCTTTTATTGCCTCTGCTTTGGGCTCTTCGACTATCAGTTCGACACAGTATTTTAGCGCCAATCTTGGGTCAGTTGCTACGGCGGAGCGTATCAACTATTTTTTTAGAAACGCAACAGGTCAACTTGGAAACTTTAAAGGCATTACCAACCTCTCAACCGATAAAACTATCGTACATGAAAATGTGAGGCTCGCGCTCGCTTTTGAAAAAGGTGAAATACCATTCGTCCTTAGATTTAATCACGGAAGAGAGATCGATGACTTTTTGCTCGATCTTTCCGCGGCAACGAAGCTAGAAGGCTACAAATTGCCAAGCTATGCAAATCCGCAGGCCTATACCGAAAAAGAAGTTATGGTCGGTGAAGGTCGCTGGGCTTTGCCTGGCACACTGACGTTGCCGACAGGCGAGGGTCCGCATCCTGTAGTTGTGCTCGTTCACGGATCGGGGCCGAATGACCGCGATGAGTGGCTTGGCGCGCTGAAGCCATTCAGCGATCTTGCAGCAGGCTTGGCGTCACAAGGAATTGCCGTTCTGCGTTACGAAAAACGCAGCCTTGAATATTCAGCGCAGCTTAGTCTTTTGCCAAATCTAACGATGAAAGAAGAAGCGCTTGACGATGCCCTTACTGCCGTCAAACAAATGAGCAACACGGAAGGCATCGATCCGGAACAGATTTATGTACTGGGACACAGTCAAGGAGGTTTTATGATGCCGCGCCTTGTGGAAGCAGATGAAGATAAGCAAATTGCCGGAACAGTTCTAATGTCAGCACCAGGCGGATCCTTTTTTGACCTAATGGAAAAGCAATTTTCTTATCTCGTAGATTTGAACCAGATGCCCCCACAATCGTTGGAATTCTATAAAGGGCAGTTTGCCATCTTGAAGGACCCTAACTTTTCCACGGCCAATCCTCCCAAAGAATATTCGCTCGGATATTGGTTTATGGACCTGCGCGGCTATGAGCCAGCTGAAATGGCAAAGGACCAGACAGGGAAAATGCTGATCCTGCAGGGAGGGCGCGATTATCAAGTTATGCCGGAACAGCTTGATATCTGGAAGGACAATTTGAAAGATCGCAATGACGTAACTTATCGGCTGTATCCAAAACTCAATCACTTTTATACCGAAGGCGAGGGTGCCATGAGCACGCCAAATGAATACCTCAAGCCGGGCAACATTCCGTTCGAAGTCATCAACGACATCGGCAATTGGGTTAAAAACAGCACTACCAAATAAATCCACCTATATTTAATCGGTTGGACCCTCTGTTAAAGGGGCTGTCCAAAAAGCCGATCCACGTATCTGATTCAATTAAAAAATAAGCGCTAACGGACATTCGTGTCCGTTAGCGCTTATTTTTTTGCTTTTTGCGTTTGTAACGGACATGGATGTCCGTTACAGTGAAGATCATCCAATACATACCCATTTTGGGGCTCTAACGGACAATGATGTCCGTTAGCATTTCAAAATCTGCGTTTTACGCCTCTAACGGACTTCCGTGTCCGTTAGAGCGTTTGACTTTTTGGACAGCCCCTTTTTTAATTCCATTCATACCGATCATTGTCCTGCAAACTTGCCATCAATGCCAAGGTATAAAAATCGCAAGCAGCATAACAGCTATGCGAGCTGTTGTAGTCAGGCTGAAGTTTTTAACCGACAGCACAAAAGTGGTTGCCTTGGCCGGCGCTTTGGCAAAAGTCTTTATGTTCCGACGCACCGGAATCAGTGTTAGCAGCAGCGGCAGCGCAATAACGGGATTTACGCCCATAATGAGCAAAATCGGCACATCCAGTAGAGCGGCATAATAAATGATGCGGAACAACAGCAGCGCTTTTTCCTGACCGATGTATACCGGAAGCGTGTAGCGCTTGTTGGCCAAATCTTCTTCCATATCGCATATATTGTTGGCCAGCATAATACCTGCGATTCCCAGCACGGCCGGCATGGAAACCAGCAGCAGCAGCAGCGTCTCCATCAGATTGACACTGACGCCAAGCATTCCGTCCTGAAGGGTAATCGAAGCCAATTGATTGCCGTCCGTATGGATATAGGCGGCGACAAAAGTTATGACAAAACCCATAAACAACCCCGAAAACAACTCGCCGAGCGGCATGCGGGAAATCGGCAGAGGGCCAAAGGAATACAGGATGCCCACGCCAAACGACAAGGCTCCCAGTGCCAGCACCACCAATCCCGTCTGGGCAACAAGCACAAGCCCGGCGGCGACGGATGTTAAAAACATCACGACGATCATTATAAAAACCGTCACCGGATTCATGCCGAATTTGACAATCGCATTATGCTCCTCGTAGCCGTAACCCTGTTTTTTCTGCGCTTTGACATAGTCGTATAAATTATTGATTGCAGTAGTCGTCATATCGAATAAAAGCAGCGAGGCAAACATCAGAAGCCATAAGCCGATATCAAAGGATTGAAATCGGAACCAGGCATAAACGGAGCCAAGCAAAAAGGGCAGCATGCTGGCTACCTTAGTCTGTATCTCCACCAGCTTGAGAAATTTGAGTATACTGTTCATTGCTATCATTCCTTTCAATGCCAGTATACCGCCGCGCCAAATCCACCAAAGTGACTTTTATCACAAGCCAAACATGAATTTCACTCTCACCCATTCGTTAAACTTATCTGTCACTTCCTGATTCGATGCCGACAAAAGAGGGTAAGTACCAACTATAAGACACACCATCAAACATCCAAAGGAGAGATGAACCATGTCTAAACATAATTCAACAACATCGGGTATTATTACAGGAGCACTGGTCGGAGGAGCCGTAGGCGTTATCGCCGCTTTGCTGCTGGCGCCAAAATCGGGACAGGAGCTTCGATCCGATTTGGGACAACAACTGCAAACCGTCGGCAGACGCGCCAAAGATTTGGCAGACGCCGTTTGCAGCAGCACGAAGGAAACAGCCAGCCAGGCTGTCAGCAATGCCGGTGAAGCAGCAGCCAGCATTGGTCAACATGCCAAAGAAGCTGCCGAAGCTGTTGGCTCAGGAGCCAAGGAAGCGGCTGAAGCATTCAGCACTGGAACAAAAGAAGCGATTCAAGACGCTGCTGAAGGCATCAAATCGGATATCGCTTCGCTGCCGCCGGTCAATGGAAATTCCTCCAACTAAAGCAACCTTATAAACAGACGGCACCGCTCATAACAAGCGAGCCTCAGTAAAACAACAAATACGGGAAGTCCGGTGTGCGAGCACCCGACTTCCCGTTTGCATGAACCTATTAGAGGCATATGGATCGCGAGCAGTTATCCTTCCAGTATTCGGATATAAATCGGCATAACGAGCTTTAGCAGGGTCCAGGATATAGCGCTTGCCAGTCCGTGTTATGTATGATTGCGGTTAAACGCTCAAACCGGATTAGCCGGAAGAATGATCCTCTCCCAGCAAACCCTTCAACTGCTCTATCGCCCTGCGCTGAATGCGGGAAACGCTCATCTGGGAAATGCCCAGCTCATCCGCTATTTCACGCTGGGAGCGTCCTTTGTCATAGACCAGCGACAGCACCGTCTGCTCCTGAATTTTGAGCTTGCCAATCGCCTCGCGCAAATCAAGACGGCCATCAAGCGATTGCAGATCATCGCTATCCGACCGAATCATATCGCCAATTGTTGCTACGCTTTCGCCCTCGGACGACAGCGGCGTATCCAGCGAAACATACTGATAGGATTCTCTTGAGGCCAGCACCTCTATCGTTTCCTCCACCGACAGCTCCAAATAATTGGCGATATTCTCAACTTGAGGGGAACGTCCCAGCTTCACCGTTAATTCATCGATTGCGCGTTGGACGAGCAGCCCCTTTTCCTTGATTCGGCGCGGCACCTGAATATACCATGACTTGTCTCGCAAATAGTTTTTCAGGTGGCCGATGACGCTTTTCATGGCATAGCCTTCAAAAGGAATTTCACGGTCGGCATTGTATTGCTTGAACAGCCTCAGCATGGACATTTGACCTACCTGATACAGGTCCTCATACAGATCCGGCCGGCTGCGCGACATCTTTCCCGCCGCCATCCGAACAATGGGCTCGTAGTGGCGAAGCAGCTCTGTCGCACTGTCATTGCAGCCTTCCGTCCGGTACAGCTCCATCATTTCCGCTGCTTGCTGAGGGGTGAGTCCAGAGGAATGAAGGCTCATACCATCTCCTCGTTTCTGCTCCTGCGCTTGATGAGTACAACCTCGGTGCCTTGTCCCGTTCTTACATCCACCTCATCCATAAGCGCTTGCATCATAAATAGGCCTAGCCCGCCGATCGCCGCATCCCGAAGCGGAGTGTCGTGCAGCGTCGCGCTTTGCGGCTCCAATGGGGAGAACGGAAAGCTGTCTCCGTTATCGCGGACGTTAATCTGAAGCCCCTCGTCATCGGCATGCTGGAAAGCAATTTCGATAACGCCTTCTCCCCGCCCGCCATATGCATGAAGGATCGCATTTGTGCAAGCCTCCGTCACGGCAACCTTCATATCCTCGATGTCCTCGTATGAAAAGCCGGTTTTGCTGGCTATGGAATAAAGTGTCGTTCTTACGATATCCAGATAGTCGGCCGAAGCCGGTATTCGCAATAGGATCGGCGTCTGTTTCGTCATAGGGCACGTTCCTTTCTCGAGTCTATTTATTATAAACTAATTTTGCCGAAGTTTGGTCCAAATGCGTATCGCCGAGGCTACGCCGTCCGCGATGGCTGCAACCGTCGCCTCTTCCTTCCGGTTTTGCGCTGCAGGCTTAGGGGCTGGGGAAACTGCCGCTGCCGCCGTAACGCCCGTTGATTTTATTTTGGCAGCCATGCCTGAGGCGGTTTGCCGCACAGCCGAGGTTAACGCAAACGTCGCGTGGCCGATTTCCCGGGCGCTGCCGAACAATGAATCAAGCTCCTTCATCTTCTCGCGGATATCTATCGTTACCGCATTTGTATGATGAATAACGGAACGCGCATCCTGGCTGACCTGAAGGACTTCCTCCCGCAGTTCGCTCATCGTGCGCTTTGCCTCATCTATGGCTACATTCGCCTGCCGCAATGTTTTGAGCACCATCAAAAGCACCAGCACCAGAACAACGGTCAGCACGCTTGCGCATATGCCGATCACGATTTCCATCGCTCATCACTCCCTTTGTAACGTTATACCCCTGTAATCAGTCTTTGAAACGACTCCGCCAAAAAAGGGTCTGCCATCCTCTCGGCATGGTATAATAGAGTATAGAAAACGCAGCGGACTTTTGAACGACTTCAAAAAGGAGGCCATTATGCCGAAAGCATTCCGGGCCGGCATCCGGCTCAAAATAGCCATTGGATATATTTTAATTATTTGCTGCATGGGGGCGGCTATCCTCATCGTGACCAACCGAATCTCCTCCCTTCAGAACGAAATCGAAACCATGACGGCGAGAGATATGGAGATCAGCAATTTGATCACCACCATCCGTTACAATGTCATTAATATGGAAACAAGCCAGCGCGGTTATCTCATTACCGGGGACGAGGCTTATCTGGAGCCTTACAAAACCAGCATTATGGAATGGGAAGGCCAGTTTAAAGCGCTGCAAGCCTTTATCGGCGACAATCCCTCCAAGCAGGGCGAGCTGGAAGAAATTAAAACAACGATAGAACGCTGGATCTCCACAACCGGGGAACCCACAATCGAGATGAAACGCAACAATCAGAACGAAGCGATCCTGCACTTTTTTCAGGATGATCCCGGCAAACGCGATATCGAAAGATTAAGAGAGCTGCTGGAATCGCTCCGTGTCAAACATCTGGCGGATAACGAAGCTTATCTGAGCGATCTGGATACCCGCAATACCGCTCTGACGATCGGGCTGTACATTATGGTGGGCGCCGTTTCCGTGATCGCATTTTTGATTGTGCTGATCGTATCCAATTCCATTGTGCGGACCATCAAGCAGGTGGTCGGCATGATTAGCGAAATATCGCGTTCAAAAGGCGATTTGACCAAACGGATTAACGTTCAGTCCAATGATGAAATCAAAGATTTGGCGGAATCCATGAATATCCTTCTGGAAAATTTGGAGGCCAAGTCCTGGGTGCAGGAAAAAGTAGCGGAAGTCGCCACCATGAATCAAGGCATGGACGATCTGCGCAATCTGGCTTCTTCCTTCCTGAGCAGGGTGGCGCCCATGGTTTCGGCAAGTTACGGCGCCTTCTATATTCGCAGGGGCAGCGGAGGCCAAGACCGGTTGGAGCAGCTGGCATCGTATGCGGGCTCCGGAGATCCGGCGGGCGGCAGAAGCTTCAGGCTTGGCGAAGGGCTGGTGGGACAATGCGCACAGGACAAACGGGCATTTCTGCTGAATCAACCGCAGGACTACGAAGCCAGCATTCAATCCGGACTTGCCGAATTCCGGGCAAAAAGCGTGCTGGTGGTGCCGGTTGAATTCCAGGGCCACTCCATAGCCGTCATTGAATTCGCCTCGCTGGAACCATTTACAACCCAGCATTTGCAGCTTCTGGAGGCGATCGAAGACCATCTTGGCGTAGCCATCGACAATGCCGCTGGACGAATGGAAGTCGAACGGCTGCTGGGCGAATCGCAGACGCTTACCGAGGAGCTTCAGGCGCAAACGGAAGAACTTCAGGCGCAATCCGAGGAGCTGCAGATGCAGCAAGAGGAAATGCGGATGACAACGGAGCATCTGGAGGAGCAAAATCTGTACGCCGAGCAAAAAACGAAAGAGCTGGAGCAAGCAAAAGCAGACCTGGAGCAATATGCGGACCGCCTGAAGCAAAGCGCCCAGTACAAAACAAACTTCCTGGCCAACATGTCCCATGAGCTGCGCACGCCGCTGAACAGCATTCTGATTTTGTCCCAATTGCTGTATGAAAATACGGATAAGTCGTTGTCCTCCGAGGAGGAGGGTTACGCCCGCGTTATTCACTCTTCCGGCAGGGACCTGTTGACCCTGATCGACGACATTCTGGATTTGTCCAAAATTGAAGCCGGCAAAATTTCGATTGTGCTGGATGAGGTCAATGTGACGGAAATTCCCGACTTGATGAAGCTGAGCTTCGACCCTGTCGCGGAGAAAAAAAATGTCGTGTTCCAGCACGAAATGCAGCCTGACGTTCCGCAAATCATTCGTACAGACGGGCAGCGGCTTCAGCAAATTCTGAAAAACCTGCTGTCCAACGCTTTTAAATTTACCGATAGCGGCTCCGTTACGCTGAAAATTCATAAAGCCGACCCTGTCGTTGCGAGACATCGCTTGCCCTATGCCGATCCCAACCGGATCGTCGCTTTTTCCGTAATCGATACCGGCATCGGCATTCCAAAAGACAAGCAGGAGCTGATTTTCGAAGCATTCCAGCAGGTAGACGGAAATACAAATCGCATTTATGGCGGCACCGGACTTGGATTGTCCATCTGCAGCGAGTTTGCCCGCCTGCTTCACGGCTGCATCGTCGTTGACAGCGAGCTGCACAAAGGAAGCTCCTTCACGCTGTATATGCCAACGGAATATGATGCGGCCGCCATGGAAGCGCAGCAGGCCGAACAGGAATCCGCAGCAGCAAGGGAAAACTTGGCAGCTCCCGGAAAAAGTGTTCCGGCGATGGAAGAAAGTCCACTTGCGATAACGGCAGCGGATACAGTAGTCCTCGATGGAGAGCCGGAAAGCAGCGACAAAAACAAGGATAATCCTTTCCAGGGCAAACGGGTGCTGCTGGTGGAGGATGACGCCCGCAATGTATTTGCTATTATTCATGCGTTGGAGCAGCGGGGACTTGAGGTTGCGGTGGCCGGAAACGGCAAGGAATGTATGGAAATGGTGGACGAGGACACTCGTTTCGACCTGATTCTTATGGATATCATGATGCCGATTATGGATGGCTTCGAGACGACGCGCGCATTGCGGCGCCATCCGCTTATGAAAAATACGCCAATCATCGCGTTAACCGCAAAAGCGATGAGAAGCGATATGGAGAGCTGCCTGGAAGCGGGCGCCTCCGATTATATCAGCAAGCCGATTCAGATGGAGCAGCTTTTCTCCCTGATGCGCGTTTGGCTGACAAAGCAGGTGGATCATTAATGCCGATTGAATGGTGGAATAACAAAGTTATCCCCTATGCCGATACGGACGAAGATCCGGCTGAGCTGGAGGAGTTGGAAATCGAGCTGCTGCTGGAGGCTATTCGGCGCCGCAGCGGCTTCGACTTCCGCAACTATCTGCGCTCCTCGCTGCGCCGCCGCATTCGCAACCGGATGACGCAGGACAAGCTTCCAACCGTCACTTCTCTGCTGAATCGAGTGTTGCACGAGGAAGGTTTTCTGGAGAAGCTGCTGGAGGACTTTTCGATTAAAGTAACGGAGATGTTCCGAGATCCCGAGTTTTTTCTTGCCTTCCGCCGCAACGTAGCGCCGGTGCTTCGGGAAAAGAAGGAGCTGCGCATCTGGCATGCCGGCTGCGCCACCGGCGAAGAGGTTTATTCCATGGCTATTCTGCTGCAGGAAGAGGGACTTTTGGAACGTTCGACGATCTATGCAACGGATATGAGCAAGGAGGCCGTTTCGCTGGCGAAGGAAGGGCGTTTTCCGTTGAAGCGCATGCAGGCATATACAAAAAATTATTTGCAGGCTGGAGGAACACGCGAGTTTTCCGCCTATTACTCCACGGATCACGCCTCTGCCTACTTCCATGACGAGATCAAAAAACAAATGATGTTTGCCCGGCATAATCTGGCGACGGATGGCTCCATTAACGAGTTTCACGTTATCCTGTGCCGGAACGTGCTGATCTATTTTAATCCGGAGCTTCAAAACCGGGTGCATGGTGTTTTAAGTGAAAGTTTGGCCAAGGGCGGTTTCCTTGCTTTAGGAGGAAAAGAATCTTTTATCTCCCCCCACAAGTCGCAATTTAGTGAATTTATGCCGGAGGAACGTATTTTCCGAAAGCTTCCGATCGAGGGGTAATAGACGAAAACGCAAAAAAGGAGGGCGACAAATGTCAGGCCTCCTTTTTTCAGGATTTGTATTTGATTAAGCGCACCTCCGTGCAGCCTTCTTGCGATAACACATTAACTTCGTCCATCAGCGCCTCCATCAGGAAGATCCCAAGTCCGCCTACGCGAAGCTCGCTGCTGTTCCCGCCCTGGAGCGGCAATGAATCATGGCGCGCAGCCTCGTACGGAAAGGAAGGGCCGCGATTGATAACGGAAATGGCAAGAACGCCGTCGCCTGGCTGGAACGAGATGTCGATCACGGGACCATCATCATCGCCGCTGCCATGCAACACCGCATTATTGCAAGCCTCCGACAGCGCAACCTTCATATCCTCTATATCCTCAAAGCTAAACCCCAGCTTAACTGCCACTCCGTACAGGCACGATCTTGCCACGTCAATATAATCGGCATGGGCCGGTATCTGCAATCCTATCGCTTTCATCCCTGCGCCTCTGTCCCTTCCTTCAAATAACCCGACAATCCCGTCAAGTCGAACAAACGGCGAATCGAGGAGGGAATCTCCTGAACGTAAAACGGTGCGTTAATGGCATCCCTCGCCTTCAGAATCGACACGATTATGCCAATTCCCGTGCTGTCGATGTACGTTAAACTGCCAAGATGAAGCGCCAACGCCACATCGGTGCGCTGCAGCACGTGCTGGAGCGACTTCTGCAGCTGGGGGACGACGGACAAATCAAGCTCACCGCTCAGCTTTAGTGTATAAACTCCGTCGCGCTCGCTCTGCTGGATTGCAAAAGGTACCGTTTTCATCATTGTTTCACTCCGCCCTGTTATCATAATTAAATCATATCGGTTGAATACATGGTTGACAAGTCTTTATTTGGAAAAAATAGGTTTCTTCTAAAAAGCGCTCTATGTCTAGCCGTCAAACGGTCGCAATATGATAATAGCTTATCGCATACGGTTTTCCGGTTTCGGGGTCGAGAAACAGCTTAAGCAGCGCTTCGTCCCGCTGAAACACAATACCGTCCTCGGCCTTATAATCCGGTTCGCCCAAGGCCTTCACCAAAGCTTCCTTGGTGGATTCAACGGGAATGCCGTCAAGCTCCAGGCCATGCGTCAGCTCGATATCAACGTATTGGATGAACTCGCCCATAAAGGCAACGCGCAAACCTTCATACTGATAAACTTCCAAATCGGCAAAAAACTCATCCGTCTGGATAACAGATGGCTCGCCAAGCTTGGCGACAACATCCTCCCGGCTATCGTAAAGCGAAACGCCGCATACCGTCTTCAGCTTATGCTCTGCCGGCTGCATCGCCGTTGTCGCACTCTTTTCAACTCTTACGGGCTCTGTTGTTGATGCCTTCACCGAATTGGATGTCCATAACGCATCGTCTTTATTCGGCTCTGCCAATCCCAGGCTTTGCCCTCCCGGGACCCCCGCTACAAATACAGGCGGGTTTTCCGGCACCGCATTACTATTGTCCGCTCCTTCGCCTCCAGCTGTTCCCAATGCACCGCATATGATCAACGTGACGAGAAACAATACTCTCATGTCCGTCGCCTCCCAGCTTATTGCCTCGGTTTAAGGTTCTTATAGAGGTTGTTCAAAACATCCGCTTTCCATTACGAAGCATGCCAAGCGGCATCGTCAGTCGTCGAATCTGGCATTCAGTCGAAATCCCGTCTTCTCGGTACTGCTAACCGTATTTTTTGAACGCGCACTTATAATTCTTTATAAACGTAAATGGAACGTTTGAAACCCTTTTGCGGCAAATTGTATAAAAGGAGTGGGAGCAGCCGGGGCAAAATCAATTCAACGTAACGCGAACCAGGCAAATATCATCCCGCTGCGCGTTTTCTTCACCTTCTCCAAGCAGGGTGTCGACCAATACGCCGGGATTGTCTCCCCGCCCGCCGCGAACAGCGGCGCTCATGACTTCGCGGCGCTCTTCATCGCCGTTTTCCCCCATTGCGTCAAGCAAGCCATCCGTATAAAGCGTAATAACAGTGCCAGGCTGGTACGATACTACTTCTTTTACGACCTTTATTTGATGAAACAGTCCGATTGCAGGACCGCCAGGCAACAGCTCGGAGCATCCGTCCTCCGTAATGGCAAGTCCGGGCGGATGGCCCGCATTGACGTATTCATACGTTCGGCTGTCTGTATCCACGACCAGAAAAATTCCGGTAAAATAATAATTGATGAGTTCATCCTTCTGATAAAGCTGCCCCATGTAACGATTCAGCTCCACCATCACCTCTTCGGGATCAGTAATTCGCAAAATGAGATCCTTCAAAACCGATGATATAAACATGCAAACCAATGAAGAGGAAATACCATGCCCCATCATATCCAGCAAAATAATGCCGTAACGGTTCCGGTCAATCCGAAACCATGCGTAATAATCTCCCGCCAGCTCCGAGGATGGCCGGTATTCGGCTTCTATTTCAATCCGCTCGTTAAGGATGGGATCGCTGAGCACGCTTCGCTGCACTTGCTTGGCTAATTCCAACTCGTAGCGGATACGCTTGTCCTGTTTTTTGTGCCAGTCCTTTTCTTGCTTGAGACGCAGCGCGGAACGAATTCGGGCCATCAGCTCCAGCTTGTTGATCGGCTTCATGACATAATCGGAAGCTCCCGCATCCAGCGCTTCCGCCAGCTTGGTAGACTCTCCGACCGCCGTGACAAAAATAATAGGCACATCACGGTACCGTTCCTCCGCCTGAATGCGCCGGCAAGCCTCCAGCCCATCGATTTCCGGCATCATCATATCCAGCAAAATCAAATCGACCGGCTCCTCCGCGCCGCACTCCGAATCCAGATGAAGCATGCGAAACAGTTCCGCCGCCGAAGAAGCAATACGGAGATCGGAATACCCCTCCTTGCTCAATATTGTCCTTATAATCATCTGATTGGTTACGTTGTCGTCTACGATTATAATACGCATCTGTCTATCCTCCTATGAACGGTTCACGATACTGCGTACATATAAGAATAGCCTACCCTTTCGAGCAGGCTATTTCAATACATTAGAATGGAGGACGGTTATGCGGAAAACCTCCATGATGAAAGCCCGGATACGGATGGTAATATACATCCCTGTCGAAGTCGTCCTCGCCATATTCCTTGCCGCCCCATGCGATCACAACGATCCGGTCGCCGTCCATCTCCCGCTCCAGCCGTTCCGCTTCGCCGGGCGATATGCCGAGCGACTGCATTTTGGCTCTCAGCTCGTCGCCGGTCGAACGGAACAGGTTGGCAATTGCCGTTCCCAGCCCTTCCTCCGCGATCCCGATTTCCTCTACATTTTCTTGCTCGGCGATCCGTTTGGTTCTGGATTTATCATGCGTCAGTACAAAAATATGATCGTCCCTATAACCATCCCTGCGGAACTTGTCTGCTTGCTCTTGCACTTCCTCGCGGGAATCTACTGTAAACACTCTCGTAATAGCTGTATTCGTTGTTTTCATCATAAATCCCTCCGTTATCTATTGTTTAAAAAGAGTAAATTATAAGCTTCAAGTATCGGCGATGCAAACCGCCATCTGAAATGATCATTTTCAAGCGCGTCTTCGGCCAAAAATCAGGGATACCAGGAACAGTACAACAAAGATAACAAACAATACTTTGGCGACTCCTGCCATGGCGGAAGCAATGCCCATAAAGCCGAATATGCCCGCCACAATGGCGAAAATAAAAAATGCTAATGCCCAGCGTAACATAAGTATCACCACGCTTTCTTTTTTGTAAATCTAATCAGTTGCCACCGGCTTGCTAGTTCTTAACCGCATCCTCTCCCTTTGAAACAGAGTGGCCTGCTTCCATTTGTTGACTTCCGCGTAATCCAGCCTTGTCTGCGGGAGTTAGGACCTCTGCAAAAAACGCCGGACTTGGCAACAACACATGTTGAAAGTGCTGCAGCCAGGCCCGGCGCATGTAAAGCGTCTACAACCTTGTATAGCCGTTAATGAACATCAAGCGAATCCTCAAGCTTAAAGCCATTGTAACCCGGAAAGCCATCGACCTTTTCTGTTTCAAGCGTGCCAAAATCATAGATTTGCCATTCTCCGTTAACCGGCTTAAGACAGGCTTCCAGATGGGCAGCATGGCCGATGGCATAAAATAGATTAATGGTTCTGATCGGTATCCAGCAGAATCAGATCATGCTCTTCCATCCCGAATACCTCCATAGAAGCCTTCTCCGAATCCAAGACGAGAGACAATTCCCGGAGGTCGGGCTGCAGCTCATGGCGTTTGCCGTCTTGACCAACAAATACCGTTTCATAGGTTCCGTAATAGCGCCGCTCCCCCCCGTCCAGCATGTACTGCTCCCCGTCCGTTGCCAAAAGCTCAATCGATCCGAATCGGCTTTTGCCCTCGTCGCGTTTCTGACCAAGGCTTGGCAAGATGTTAACTGACGTGATTTCTCTCTGCCACCACTCTCCGCTTGACAGCTCTTCCGAAAATGCTGCTGGAAGGATAGGCAAATCGCCTTTTACATTAAAAGGATCGAGGGTTGTTGGTCTGAATTGCAATCCTCCATCATCATCCCATGAGGCTATCCAGCCCCCGGCAAAAGCGCCGATGAATTGGCTCCGCATATCGGACATCCATTCCAGTTCCCTGGTCTCTCCATTCCAGCGGAACAAAAAAGTGGTTTCCCCGCTATACGGCTGGAAGTAAACCTCGCCTTCGTTTTCCCATGTCCGCCCTTCCGTCCCAGCATCCCAAATCTTTTTGTTATTCATGTCCAGCAGCACAAACCCCGATAAACCAACCGCTATCCCTTCATGCCGTCTGATCAACAGCGGTTCCTTTAAATCGGCCCCATCCAAAACCGTCGCAAGGACTGTTGTTTGTCCGGTTTCCACATGATGAATCTTGTAGACGGAATCGCTTTTCTCCCAGCCGTTCTCTCCCTGCTTTGTCGGAACATAATGCTCTACCAGCAGCTCGTCATCGCCAATCCATCCAAACACGTTCATTCGCTCCCGCGAGCCGGGTCGAACCTTCAGCTTGCGGATTTCGCCTCCGTTACGGTCATACAGACCGATGCCTTGCGCGAATACAGTTTGCCCGTTTTCAAATGCGCTTCCCATTGGTTCAATGTCATTGGCATATTCCAGAAAAAAAGCCGTTCCGCTCTTGTTCCATACCACGCTCCCGTCGCCTGCGATATAGCTATCCTCCAGGCTGATCTGGGCGAGAACGTCGGTTTTCTCCAAATCAACGACTTGAAAATGCCGGCTTGGCTCAATCTGCGAGCCACTGACAACCTGGTACACCATCCGGCTCAAATCCGGTGAAGGATAAGACAAGCTGCGGAGCGGCTTGCTGCCGAGATCGCCATATGCCGGGAATGTTTGCGAGAAGGAAGTGACGCGGTCGTTAAACTTGTCAAAAAGCCACATCTTTCCCATAAATGTTGACAACAGCAATTTGTCGCCGCTGTCGCTTTGCCAGTCTGCCAGCAAAAAATCATCAACGTAGCTATTCGGCTCCTGATACCGTATCCAAAATGCTGGCGCAACAGTCTCTACGGTGTTCGATTTCACATCCAAACGGACTAAATCGTATTGTAGAATATCCCCTGTCCTTGTTTGCTTCACAAACAGGATGTAACGATCATCGATGACACGGAAGGGGTAATCCCAGCTGTATTCATGTCCACAAGTCTCGTAAAGCGGTATGCCTCTCCATTCCTTTTCGCCTGGATTCACTACCAGCGCTTCGTAACGAATCGTCTCATTTTCCCCTTCGCTTTTGCTTCCGTCCTCATAGGAGATCAATTGCACAAAAGAATCCCCCGTCCGCTCCAATGCCAGCAGATTCACGTAAGAGTCTGCCGGGAACGAAAGCTTGAAGCCTCCTCCGTCGACGTCCGCGGCTGTTATTGACTCCGCCATCGTCTTTTCTTTTACATCCACTGGCGTGAAGGAGGGCGGAATAACCTCGGCATGCTGCATTTCTGATGCCTGCATTTCCGGTGCCTGCATTTCTGATGCCGGAATATGTTGCTCACTGCCTGCATTCTCAGGGCTTTGTCCGGTATCCTTCTTTAATCCCGGAATAATCAGAAACGCCAAAATCAGCAACGATGCCAAAGCCGTCATCCAAAATGGTTTATTCATATTCCATACTCCTATCCCTTGAAATCATTTTTCAACGGGCAGGTCATGTTGTTGTTTATAAGACGTTACGAAGGGAAGATTAGTTACCTTTTACTTTTGCTCTATTATATAATAAGGACAATTAGTAGAAATGGTCAGAACGGCGAAGGAGAATCGAAATGAACGTTGTTGAAATACAAATGGCGTTGATCGACGAGGATAAAGATCAACCTAGATACCAGTTTGACGAAGAGGCTCTGCAGGAGCTGATGAGCAGCATTCAGGAGATCGGTCTGCTGTCTCCCATCAAAGTAAGGCCTATAGCAGGCGGACGTTATATGATTATTTACGGGAACCGCCGATATAAAGCCAGCCAGATGCTGGGAAGATCAACGATTCCGTGTATCGTATCCCAGGCTACGGATGAAATGGAGATTTACCTGGAGCAAATCGCGGAAAACCTGACGCGGGAAGGATTTTCGCCGATCGAGGAAGCCGAGGCCTTCCATAAGCTGTTGAATGATGACCGGTTCCGCAGCTCCGTCAAGTTTCTGTCGGCCAAGCTGGGCAAGCCGGAAAGCTACATAAAAAATAAAATGGAGCTGCTCAAATTCAGCAACGCCGTCAAAAAGCTGATCGTGAGCGGAACGGAAATTCGCAAGGACCGGCTGACGGAAGATCAGCTGATGCCGTTGAAGGATCTGCCGATGGAGCATCGCGATCCGCTCGCGCTTATCGCGGCGCGGGACGAGCTGGCCGTCAGCGATGTCAAAAAAATCGCCAAGCTGTTCAAGGACAAAACGATCTCCGACAATACCAAGGAAAAGCTGCTGCTCAAAAATGGCGGCGGCTTGATCGAAACCTGGTCGGTCTATGAACAAAACCGCAAAGAACGCGCCAAGGCTCAGCAGGAGCAAGAGGAAGCCGCAGCTAGGAAAGCTGAGCTTGCCGCCGAGGCCCAAGCCTCCCGCGACAACAGCTCCGCTGCGCCGGGCGGTACGGCGGCCGGTGGCGGTAGTGCAGCATTTGGCGGTGGCACGGCCAGCGGTGTAGGCGGCTCGGCTGCCAGTGGCGGTAGCACGGCCAACAGTGCCGGCGGCTCGGCTGCCGGTGGCGGTAGCACGGCCAACAGTGCCGGCGGCTCGGCTGCCGGTGGCATGCTCAGCGGCAGCGGTGCAGCAGCTGACTTTAACGGAGCTGCCGGCGGCGGCCCTAACTCGGCTGCTGCCGCTTGGGCTGGAGCGGCAGGGGGCGCAGGCGTGAGCGTGGGCGGGACAACCGGCAGCGGCGTTGTTTATTCTGGCGAGCCGGCCACGGCGCCTGCTTTTGGCGTTCCGGGTTCGCAAGCTCGCAGCAGCGTGTCGGCTTTGATGCGGCAGCTGCAGGAGATTTTGCCGAGGCAGAATGAACTGAGCAGCACGATTTACAAGCTGGCGGCTTCTCTTCAAGAGGAGGCCGAAGCTTTGTCCGCCGGAGAGATCGACGCTATTATTACGGCTCTGCAAGGTCAATTGACTCAATGGCAAGAGCTGCGGGGCAAGCTGCCAAACTAAGACCAATATTCAGGACAATTCAGGGCAATCAAGATGTGATGACTAGTCTTAAATCATCTCGTTAAGTGCTGTGAGTTTTCAACAGTGTGATCGAAGCAAATCCTACCGCCACTAAGGCAAAACGACAAGCCGTTTTAATTGGACGGCTTGTCGTTTTTAATTAACTTCTTAACATCTCTACAGACCCCTTAACACCTCTACAGACTCCTTAGCATTTCCTCGGACTCCTAACACATCCTCATCTCCCCGACACTTCCTCCGTCGACTTGAAAAGGCAAAACGTATCCAAGGCGTCAAAAATCGTATCGCCGAGTTTACTTAAGGAGCCGCCGTTTTTACCATATATTTTGCCCGACTCGGAAATTAACAAAATGACATGCTCGCGGTACGCTTCTCCGATAATTAATAATGATTCTTTCACAAGGTCTTCGAACTCTTCAAAATCTTCCTTCTCGTAATAATCTCCCGCTGCAATATCGGGGCAAAAATGGAACCGTTCCATATGTCCCTCAGGATGCGTTACCTCAAATATTTTTCCTCCAAAGCGGCTTAATGCTTCTTTGACAGCCTCGGGCACCTCATACCCCATGCCCTCCAGGAAACGGACCGCATGGTCTATATCCACTCGCTCACCAGGCTCCCATCCCGCCTGTATCAGCATTTGTTTTGTCGTTTCCGCCAAATCCAAGCCCTAGGCCCCCTTCTCATGCACTGTTCTTTTTTTATTTTAATCGCAAAAAACCAACAGAGGTTTCCGCTCTGTTGGCATAAAGACGTTGTCTTTATTGGCGTAAAGGTATTGTTTCTGTTTGCATAAGGTTACACTCTATTGGCGTATGGGCGAATCTTTATTTTGCCGCCTTTTGCTGCTTCAGGTATTCCGCGAATACGTCTGCAAACGCCTCGGCCGTATTGAGGTTTTCCTCCAGCGTATTGTTTACGCCGCCGAATTCCATCAGCAGACTGCCGGGGGAAACCGACTGGTTATATTCGCCGTTGCCCTGATGCGAGCTTTTTAATAAAACGCCGCGCGACATGCCGGGGTATTTTTTATTCATAATCGCATTTAGCGCATCCGCGAATTTTTTGTTTTCCTTGTAGTTGGGATTGGCCGTGCCGATGACAAACATCACTTTTGCGTATGACTTTTTATTGATGGATGCCGTCGTTTTGCTCCGCGGCACATCTGCATCCCGGTGGATATCGAAAAAATAGGACAACGAAGCATAGGTGTTGACCGCATTGGAAACAACCTTGCCTGATTCCGCGTAGGACTGCGAATAGCTCAGCTTTTGCTCTGTCAGCCGGGTAGCGATGTCCGCATTTTCCGCAATTGCGGGAATATCCTTTTTCGACAACACTTCCGCCATATGTTTGCCTACAAGCGTAATATTGATCTCGCGGTCATCGTAGGCTCCGCCTTTTGTGCTGCGAGCTACATTTTTCCATGATTCGCGATTATGAGTATGGTAGATATAGACAAGGCTTTCGCTATGCGGCACCTCGCCTGTTTTAACCACCCACTTGGCCACATAAGCCTTGCT
Source organism: Paenibacillus sp. CAU 1782 (assembly GCF_054551715.1). Lineage (NCBI taxonomy): Bacteria > Bacillati > Bacillota > Bacilli > Caryophanales > Paenibacillaceae > Paenibacillus > Paenibacillus sp. CAU 1782. The sequence goes on from NZ_JBTOLL010000012.1 coordinate 91,745, forward strand.
GCCGTTAACAAGCAGAATCCGGTACCACTCGCCTTCCGAACCGTCAATCCGGAAAGCATCGCCGCTTTTGGCCTTGGACACAACATCGTAATCCATGCCGGGGCCACTTCTAAGATTGGTGACAGCAACAATATGCACCATAGTCGCCGCAGGTTCAACATTCCCCCCGGGATTGGCGTTGCCATCCCCAGAGCCCGGCTGCTGCGAGCCTGGCTGTTCCGAAACTGGCTGCTCCGGCTGCGCGGAGGCATCCGTCTCCACGACCCAGTTGGCCACATAAGCCTTGCTGCCGCTCGGGAGCGCTATTTTGAACCAGTCCCCTTCTATACCTTCGATTTTGTACGTATCTCCGGCCTGGGCTTTGCCCACAATGTCATGCTCCATGCCCGGTCCTTTACGCAAATTCGTGACTGCCACTATATGTACAACAGTTGCCTGTTTCAAAATTTCTGCTGTTGCCTCCGCAGCAATGGCGGTGGTCGAGCCCGTCACTTTTACGGATGCGTAAGCTGCATCCCCTGCCCCGCTCCATAACAAAATGGCGGCAGTTCCCCATATTCCAACATTTCGCAGCTTCAAAGCCCGTTCCCCTCCATTTACAAACGTATCTCTACGAATTTCGACGGGATACGAGGGAAATCCTGCTAATCTGTTTATTTTTTCTCTTCAAAATTACTAGAGTCCCTCAATCCGGCGTGCATAATCAATGGACCAATCGGACACCATAAACTGGAAAATTACGCTGGTGACCAAACTAATCAAGGTTTCGCAACCGGGAGAGCCGAGGCAAACGGATCTGTACGGTAATTTTTTTCCAGGAGGCAGGCATGTCGTTTATTAAAGATTCCATGCTGGTAATCGGACGGATCTATACCATCTATCCTTTGCTGCTGATTGTCGCTCTGTACATGGGGAGGCGGTCTGTTGGACAGCTGCCGATCTTTGATTTTTTGATCTTTTTGTCGTTGGGCTCAGTTGTTGGCGCGGATATCGCGGACCCAAAAGTGGAGCATATCCATACGGCTGTAGCCGTAATCGCAATTGGCATACTCCAGCGCTTGTTCGCCTATCTGGTCATTAGATTCCGCAAATTCAACAAACTGGTGACCTTTGAACCCGTTATCGTCATCAACAAGGGGCAATTTATTCAGGGCAATATGCGGAAGGTGCAATACAGTATTGAGGATGTTACAGCCATGTTGAGGGAACAGAGCATTTTTGACGCTTCAACGGTCGAGCTGGCTATCCTGGAAGGCGATGGCGGGCTTAGCGTGCTCCAGCAAAAAAACAATCAGCAATTGACGCAGGAGCTGCTTCAAAACAACGACGCCGCCATCGGCTTGTCCTATCCTCTCATACGAGAAGGCATCGTGCTGGAAAAAACATTGTCTTCTTTGGGGTACAATCAGGCGTGGCTCGAGAAAAAGTTGAAAAGCAGCGGATATGCAGCCGAGGACATTTTTTTTGCAACAGTGGACGATAATGGAGCTTTAAATATTACGCCCAAGGTCGTTCAGCCTTCCCTGCCGCCATTGATTTATTGAAGATATTTTTCTGCTTCGCAATTGAAGATATTTTTCTGCTTCGCAATCGAATCTCAAAATGGCAACGCAATTTCTTTGTATCTACATATTTTTTGTATCTGCATATTTTTTGTCTCTCTATGCTCTTTGTCTCTAGATGATATTTGTCTCTCCGTGCTCTTTGTCTCTGTGTGCTCTTTGTCTCTCCGTGCTCTTTGTCTCTACACGTTCTTTGACTTATAATATTTCAGAGATCCCCATTTTTAGCTGTGACAGGAGGTAATCGTGGTGGGACTGAAGGCGGCTGCCGCATTTCAAGAAACAACCGAACAACTTGCAGCGTTAGCAGAAATAGATGAGCTTACATTGCTTGAACCGGTCGGTGAAGGAACATGACAGCCATCACCTGGAACAGATCAAAAGCAAGCTCCTACATACATAAATTAAATTGGGTGGAAGACTCATCCATCATTTGTAATGCAACTGAAATATTTCTTTCATCCGTTCTTAATGAAGAAGGCCTATAATAGAACTCGACCCCCTTTTTTAAAATATAAATTTTTAGCCCGCTGCCCGTTGCAGCGGGCACCTTTTTTTCTTTGGGCATTCTCCTCGACTGAACCATTCGCGGCAAGCAAGTGGTCGAATCGATCGCAACCTTTTTTCTCTGGGAATTCTTCTCGGCTGAACCTATGGTCATCGGTGACCGTTAAAGGCGAAATATGAACAAAACAGCAACTGTAACGGACATCTATGTCCACTAGCGCTCGAAAATCAGCCCATTTCTCCCAAAAAACTGTTCTAATGGTCACAGATGTCCTTTAGCCGCGAAAATTCTCCAAAAAACGCTGCTAGCGGTCACGGATGTCCGTTAGAGATTTTTGGGTTGCTGCATACCTGGCTTTTTCTCTTATATCTGCCCTTGTACTGCCCTTATCCTGATCTTGCCTGCCCTTGTCCTGCTCATATTGCACCTTCCGCATCACGAGTCTTTTTCGCTCGCTGCTTTTTCGGTCCTCATCTTGCTCTCAAACCTCTTGACCCTTAGTTTCTCGTACATCTGTTACATCTCCTGTTTCTCTTACACCTACCACAACTGTTGCTTCCTCTATTGCTTCCTCTATTGCTTCTTGCATTTCTTACTTCTCTTGCTCCCCATACTTTATTACCTCTATCACATTTTTTCATTATATATATTTTTACATAATAAATACTCTTTACATATTTTTTCTCCCATTTCTTAATATTCGTGCTTTCATACATTCCTAACTTCTATCACATCTCTTGTTTCTCTTTCATCTACATCTCTTGTTTTTCTTACATCTAAATCTCTTGTTTTTCTTACATCTACATCTCTTGTTTTTCTTACGCCTCTTACATCTCTTGTTACTCTTAGACCTCTTGTTGCATCTCTTGCTACTCTTAGACCTCTTGGTCCCGCTGCCTCCACTCGCCCCACTTGCCCCATTCCCGCCATTGCTCCCACTGCGCCCGTTTTCCAGCATAACCTCGCCCTCGTTTCCCGCACCGGAATTTGCAATCGTGGTGGAGTTGGAGGAGGGCGACAGCTCAAAGATATTTCCGAACACAATTGTGCCTTCATTTTTGACAATGGTAACTCCGCTGCAATAACGCTTCATGCCAAGCCGCTCCCTCAACCCATCTGTTCAAAATGCCGCCACCTCAGGCGCTCCAGTTGAACAATTTCCAAGTCATCCCGTCTCTAACGATGCACTTGAACAATCCCCAAAACTTCCCTTCTGGACCGTTGCACTTGAACAATCCCCAAAACTTCCCTTCTGGACCGTTGCACTTGCTCAATCCCCAAAAACATCCCGTCTCGACCGTTGCACTTGCTCAATCCCCAATACATCCCGTCTCGACCGTTGCACTTGCTCAATCCCCCAAAACATCCCGTCTCGACCGTTGCACTTGCTCAATCCCCAAAACATCTCGTCTCCATAGTTTATGAAGGAGCAGCCTCGGGGGTCTTGGCCATTGCAACGAAGCCAAACGCCCGATTGTTAGTTCTGAGAGCGCCTTGCAGCGCTTAGGCGACAATACCGGGAGCTTGTCAGGAGAGAGGCAGCGTAGCCGGCTCGCCGTGAGACAGCTCGATCAGCACGATTTCGGGGCGGTTGAACAGCCGCTGCGGAAAGACGCTATTGCCGAGGCCGCGGTTTACGATCAAGGCGGACTCGTCCTGCCAGTGGATGCCTTCCGACAGCTTGGGCCAGCTTCCCTGGCCTGGGGAAAACATGCCGCCGACAAAAGGAAGCCGGATTTGCCCGCCATGGGCATGGCCGGACAAGCTTAGCTCCAAGCCGCGTTCGGCGTAAACGTCAAACAGCTCGGGCCGATGGCTGAGCAGGATGCGATAATATCCTTCGCCATCATCCTCTTGCATCGCCTGATCCAGATGGCTGTTTATTTTGGCCACATCCCCGTCCTCTACCCGGTTGTAGATAGGATCGTCCACTCCGATCAGAACAATTTGCCCTTCGCCTGCGGGCACATACTCCAGCTCATTGCGAAGCACGTGAACGCCTTTTGCGATCATTTCCTCTTCCATCTCGGGGTACTCTCGCACCGCATATTCATGATTGCCCACCGAAAAATACACCGGCGCGATATCCAGAAGCCCATCCATCAGCCCCATACTGGCATCCCTATCAAAATGGGAGGAATCCACGAGATCGCCCGTCATCAGAATGAGATCGGGCTTCAGCTCTTTCACCTTGCGCAGCAGGGGGCGCTGCTCCTTGCCAAACTCCTTGCTCTGGAGATCGGACAAATGAACGATACGATATCCCTCAATACCTTGCGGCAGCGCAGGCGACATCAATTGATGCGTCGTTATGCCGATGGCGTTGTTCTCCTGATGGAGGAACACAAACAACAGCACGATCGCTCCGGGCAAATAGATAAACAGCCACCGTTTTGTTTTGCTCATGCTGCCATCCTCCTACTCCATCAACCGATGGTACGACAAATTCCAAGACGGCCAGGTGGTTCGTCTTTCATTCCTGGCTTCCAGCTTCAATTCCTTGACCACATTACTCAGCGTCAGAAGATCGGGATATTTTTCGCTGAAGGCAAGCAGCGATGGAGCTGCATCCGGCGAAAGCATCTCCAAATAGCTAAAATCGATTTTTCCGCTTTCTTCATAACGCGCGATGTTGTTATCCGCTATACGCGCATCCAGATTGGCGTAATTCATCACGACGTAGGATGCCACCGCAATCGCAATATATATTTTGGCTAGCGAAAAACGTCCATACCAGATCCGGGCTAGCGCCACTGCCATCCAGACGCCAAGCATGATCATAAACCCATGCACCAGCAAGCGCAGCTGGGTGTAGCCGTAAGCATCCTCATACAGGGAAAGCCTGCTGTAGGCCGATACCAGCATGACGAGAGAGCTAAGCATCAGCAGGGTCAGCAAGATGCGACGAAGCGCATCCATTCCTTTGCCGCCAGGGGAAATGTAATGCAACCCCAGCAGCAGCAGGCCAATATTCAGAATAGCGACCATCACCAATTCGGCAAAGCCTTGGCGCGCGTACTCCGCATAAGCCGTTCCGGCAGGCAGCAAGCCTTCCGCCGCTCCGAACAGATAAGTAAATTGCACGGCGGCAAACAATACGTAAACCAAATTGATGCAGACCAGAACAGTTGAAGCTATTACGGGATCCGCGCCTATCGCGGCCTTTTCGGAGGGGAGCTCCGCAACCCGGCCAAATTCCGGACCAAAATCCGGCTGAGGCTTTGGTTTGCGCGGAAACATCAAACCCCACAAATAACAAAATACATAGATAGCTATGAAAACAGCTGTAAATACTCGCAGAAAACCTTCGCCGGCAAATCGGGAGTCGAACAATGACGGGATCGAGTTAATCCATGACATAAAGATGCTGTCTGCCGATCCCAGCAAGGATACGATAATCAATAAGAGCGGCGCGGCGATGAGCAGTCCAAGCGCGATTTTCCCCCAAGGCCCTTTGCGGGCGGGGGAGCTTTTGCCGATGCGCAGCTTTTCCGCCACCATTCCAAAGGGAACCGGCACATGCTCCAGAGGTTTGATCATCCACTGGTACAGCAGCTCGCTATAGAAAACCGGACGATTCCACGGCTGGGAGCCGCCTCTAGTAAGCAGCATCGTCTGAATGACGATCAACAGGAATAAGGCAGGAATATTCAGCCACCAAAACAGATAATTGGCGAAAAAAACATAGCTAAGAGACAACATGGCGATCGGCACAAATAACAGCCATCCGGTTTTGGACTGGCCCTGCCATTTGTCGAAGCCGCCGAATCTCCCTTTCATGGAATAAAAGTAGAGGCCATAAAAGCCTAGAACAAATAATGGAATCGAAAGGCCAAACGATTTGCCAACGAACAAATATTGTGAGGCAATGCCAAACACCACTGCCATTGCCAGCAGCCGGTCATACCTTCTCTGCCATGGCGCCGGATCTCTCATTGCTAAACACTCCTTTTTCACATTCTCCCAAACTTCTCGAGTCTGAAAACCAGACTTTTTAAACTCTCACTTTTATTGTAACCTATAAAACAGGAACAAAAAGTGCAACTTCTGCGTCAGTAATTTCATATTTTATATATAATCGTTCAAAAAGGAGGGATACGGTGAAAATCAGGCGGCATTATCTTGTGTTAAGAGGCATGTTTCCCGGCGTCGGAGAAGGCCAGCCGATCGAAACAACCTTGACCGAGCTTGCGGAAGCGCTGGATTGCACCCATCGCAATGTTGTTTTTGTGCTGGGACGGATGCGGGGCGAAGGCTGGCTGCAATGGACGCCGCGACGGGGTCGCGGCAACCGCTCGCAGCTGGTATTTGTAATTCCCGCAGACGCGCTGCGTCTTGAAGAAGCCAAGGAGCTGGCCCAGCGAAGCGATTTAAAGTCCGCGCTGCAGCTGCTGCAGCCTGGCGGAACGGCTTTGCTTGAACCGTTCCAGGACTGGCTGACGGGCCAATTCGGCTTCCATTCCGAAATGCAAAATACCCGCCGCATGGACACGCTCCGTTTCCCGCTGCCCGGCACGATTCAATCGCTTGATCCCGCCCGCATCCATTATTTTGGCGAATCGCATCTGGTCAATCAGCTCTTCGACAGCCTGCTTCGTATGGATGCCAAGGGGGAGACGCCGCTTCCCCATCTCGCCCATGCCTGGGAGAGCAATAAAGACCGCACCGAATGGATTCTTTATTTGCGCAAGGGCGTCCAGTTTCACCATGGCAGGGTCATGACGGCAAGTGATGTTATTTATTCTCTTAAGCGGCTGGGGCGGATGGCGCCGGCAGGTTTGTACAGCTGGGTCTACAACGGCATTCAACATATGGAAAAGGCCGATGATACAACGGTAGTCATCAAGCTGAAGGAGCGTAATGAAGCCTTCTTGTCCTTTTTGACCACAAACAGGGCATCCATCGTTCCGCGCGATATTTGCGAAGCCGAAGGTGAACGATTCGGGCATCAGGAGTCCGGCGGTTCCGTGATCGGTACCGGTCCCTTCCGCCTTCTTCCCTCCGAGCATGGCATATGGAGCCTGGAAGCCTTTTCGAATTATTTTTTGGGGCGGGCGTTTCTGGATCGGGTTGAGGTATGGGCCATGCCGGGTTCGGAAGCCAGGGAAATGGATCCTTTCGGCGCCAGCTCCGATTCGGGCGAGCCATCGCGTATCAAGACGTCCACCGATTTAATGGGCAAAATAGCGGAAACGTCCGAGCAGAAAACATCTGTTGAAGAATCCAACCAGCAGGAGGCATCGACATCTCCCGGTCAAGAGCGTCGCCAATATCAGGTGATGCACAATGTCCGCATGAGCGACCATGCGGCTGGCGAATGGCAGCAGGTGCGGCAATCCGGCACCACATGCAAATATTTGACCGTCAACGAATCCAAAGACGGCCCGTTGTCCAGCATCGAAGCGCGCCAGGCATTAAATGCCCTCATTGACCGCAAGCAGCTACTTGCACTGTTATCCGGCGATGTCATTGAAGCCGCCTCCAGCTTCTGGGGCGAGTCCGATTCCCTGGAGGAAAGCAATGAAAATAACGATGAATACTGGAAGAAACGAAGCAAGGCGTTATTCGGGACAACGCCGCTTAAGCTGGTGACGATTCCGCAATACGGAAGCGATGCAAGACTGCTTCGTCGTCTGCTCGCCAGCCAAGGAATAGCGCTGGATATCGAGACGATTCCGGCGGCTCAATTCAAGGGCACCGCGCGGATGAGCGCCGATCTGCTGCTGTTCTCCATCATGCTCGACGAACACCGGGAGCTGAGGCTAGTGGATCTGTTTACAAGCATGGGGCAGCATATGCTTTCGGAAAGCCGCCTCGCAACGGAAGGCATGGTTTCATCTATTCTGAAAGAAGAGGACAGCTCCGTCAGGAGGGAAAAGTTTATCGAGCTTGAAAAATGGCTGACTGCCCGAGGAAACTTGATGTTTCTGTACCGCAAGCATCTCAAAACCGCTTTTCACCCTTCCGTGCGCGGTATTGCGCTGGAATCGCTGAGTTGGGTACGGTTTCGGGATTTATGGTTCCGGTAACCGGTAATCTTTGGCTTCCGGCATAGACCAAAAACAACAGCTTTTGCTACAAAACACAAATTCGTGCGTATAACACTTATAATATCGTCATAAGGAGTGAACGGTCGTGGGTTTTGGTCCTTCATTTGGAGATTATGGATTTTCGTTAATAGCTAATGTGTTTCCTTTTTTATTCATCCTTGTATTTGTCCTGATTATCGGCACCTTCATATTTTCAATCTTCAAAAACGCGAAAAATGCTCAAGCGCCGAAGGAAAGCGCCTTTGTCCGAGTAATCGCGAAACGGACCGAGGTCCGGTCGCATGCCAGTCATAATATGCACCATCAAAATGACCATATCGGCACAACCGGCACGTCACGAACCTATTATTACATCACGCTGGAATTCGACAACGGCTCCCGCAAGGAATACCTTGATGTTAAAGGCTTGTATGGCCTAGTCGTCGAAGGAGATACCGGCTATGCGGCCACGCAAGGCGATTGGATTGTTGCTTTCGAGCGCAGCGGCGAAAATTCGTATACCTAGACTCCCATGAAAATGCCCGCCGACCGGCGACACAACACCGGCTGGCGGGCATTTTGAATTACGGCAGTACTTTTTCCATGCAAAGAGAGCTTTCGCAGCCTTCGTATTCGCCAAACGGCTCAATTTTGTAATATCCGTATTTCTGGTAAAAGGTAACCGCCTCATGCTGCGGCTCACCCGTTTCCAGCCGCATAATCCGGCATCCAAGCCCCGCCGCGCGCTCCTCCAAATACCGGTAAATGCTGCCGGCAACACCTCCACGGCGCATATCCGGCACAACAAAAAATCGCTTTAATTCCACCGATTCGGCATCAAGCAGCCTGATGCCGCCACAGCCGATCGCCCGGTCGCCGTCGTAAGCAACTACAAATATCATATCTTTTGTTTTGGGATCGGCAAAATCAACGGTGTAAATCTCCTCCGGTCTGTACAGGCCCAACAGATAGAGATCAAGCGCGGCAATCAATTCCGCTAAATCGGCGCTGTCGCTGGGTACTTCCTTAATGAGTATGTCCTTCATCTCCATCCTTCTCTCCATCCCGTTATCTTTCTATTCTGTTTATGTTAATCAGCCCTTAAGCCTTTTTTGTTTGGGCAGCAAACCAGTCCCAGCCCAGCCCCACATGCGAAGGCTTGTGGCTGTCGGAGCCATAGACGCATGGAATGCCCCGCTTTAGACATTCCGCTATAAACCAGTCCGGCACATACGGCGTCCCGATTGTCGGCACGCGCAAGCCCGCGCAGTTTACATCCACCCCAACCCCCGTATCGTGCAGGATCGGCAGAAGCGCCTCCAGCCGCGAACGAAACAAGGCTTCGTTTATGGGAGGAAGCTCTTTTTCGAATTTGCGGATCAGGCCCAGGTGGCCGATTCTTTTGCGCATCGGCAGCTTGCCCGCCCAAGCGATGGCCGTTTCAACGTGATCGAAATATTCATTAATGACTTGATCCATCGTGCCGTAAAAAGACAACAATCCTTCCTTGAAATCATCCGGCGTAAAATCGATGCATCGCATTCCCCCCGCTCCGCGCAGGTAATGGACCGAATAGACGACATCCTCCAGCTCATGTCCCCACTTCTCGACAAATCGTCTGGTGAAGCCATAATGACCGGGCAAATGGTCAAGCTCCAACCCGACCGTCACCTCGATTTTCCCCTCGTAACGGGCTTTCATTTCTTTCGCATATGCGAAATAACTCGCCAGCTCGGACTCCGGCATCGCAAGCTCGTCCATCAGCTTCTCATTATCGACCCAGCCCTCCGGCAGCGGAGGATGCTCGCTCATGGTATAACGCTGAAAGCCCTGCGCGATTGCTTCTTCCAAATACAATTCCTGTTCATCGTTGCTGCCATGATAACAAAACTTGGTATGTGTATGACCATCCCACTTCAACATATCAGAATGCTCCTCCATCTTCAGGTTAACATGTACGTACTCCTATCAATAGATTACCATAACCCCGGGTATCCTCGTAAAGGGAATAACGCGCCCTTCCCTTTTTCACGACATGAAGAGATGACAGAAGCCAATTCCCGCTATATTTCAGCAAAATAAAGGATTTCTGCAAGAGGTTGTCGAATAAAAAACTGGTTAATTATGTTATGAACCATATATTTCCTAACTTTTTAATGCTCTGGAAAATGTAGGAGGAACGTCATGAAATGGATGTCCAAACGGTTTACGCTGGTTTTTATTCCCGACGCCAATCAATCCGTCCGGCGTTACAGCGTATCCGCAAGTCTGCTTGTGCTTATTCCGGCTATTTTCATATTATTGGCGGCATGCTCGGCGCTGTTTATTTACCTGTTCACTGACAATCAAGCCGTCATAGGAAAACTAACCGGTCAAATCGCAGCCTCGCAGGAGCAACACGCAGAAGAGCTGTCGGACAAAATCAACCAAATTGCCACATTGGAGTCGGATTTGGCAGTGCTGGCGGAGCAGGCGCGGGAAATTGAAAGCAAGATGATTGATATTGCGGAGCTGGAAGCGCAATTAAAGGATATTGCCGGCATCGAAAGCTCCGAAGTCCAAATCAGCTCTGCCTTAACGGAGGAAAGCGGAGGACAAGGAGGAGAAGAATTCCCTCTTCCGCAAATGGAGCAGGAGCATCTGGCGAAGCAGACCATAGAAGACTTTTCCGCATTGTCACAGTTGATGGAGGAGCTTAAGCCTAGCCTGGAGAAAACCAAGGAAGCCATGCTGCAATACCAGCATATACAGGACATCACGCCAACCATCTGGCCTGCGGATTCCCGCAAGATTACCTCGACCTTCGGCGTCAGGCGCGATCCCTTTACAGGCCGAACGTCGCTGCATTCCGGTCTTGACCTGGGCGGCAGCAGAGGTGATCCGATCTATGCCGCGGCCGATGGCGTCATTACTCTGTCCGAAAATACATATCCCCAGGGCAACAACATTATTGTGGATCACGGACGCGGCATTAAAACCCGCTACCTGCATTTAAACAAACGTTTGGTGGAAGTTGGGGACACCGTCACCAAGGGGCAGCAAATCGGAGAGCTTGGCAATACGGGGCGAAGCACGGGACCGCATCTGCATTACGAGGTATTCGTCAATGGAACAAACGTCAATCCGATGCCCTATCTTAAAGAAGATCGAAAGGAAAGTGAATAACGATGTTTAAACCAAAAAGCGGCGGCAAAATCAATCCGGACTCCACGGACACTTTAGTTGGGGAAGGCACCACCTTTGAAGGAAAAATCAAATCCGAAGCCGGCATTCGCGTGGAGGGAACCGTCATCGGGGATATCGCCTCCAGCGGAGACGTCATCATTGGCGAAAAAGGCTGCGCCAACTCCAATATTTCCGCACGCGACCTTGTGCTTGCAGGCGAGTTAAACGGCGACGCCAACGTGCGCGGCAAGCTGACAATTTGTTCGACGGGCGTGCTGAACGGCAATTTGACGGCAGCTTCGCTTATTATTGAAGCCGGCGGCGTTTTTAACGGAACCAGCAAAATGAATGCCTCTCAACCAGAAAGCGCATCTCCCAAGCTGAAAGCTTCCTCTTAAAGATAACGAAAAATTTATATTACGTTATCATTCTCCATACAATTGCGGGGTACACTATCCTTAATTTCAGGATAGGAGACTGCAACCATGAAGCTGAACTTTGGAAATATTACGATCATGACACTTGCCTTCTTTACATTGATCGGCGCGTTGACCAATCCCCGCTTGCCTGACGATCAATACAATCGGAGCGCAGCGGCCGGACAGCCTGTATCCCTGTCGATCCACGAAGAAAGCGCCGAGTTACCCTCGGCTTTATTGCAAAACTATACATCCGGAGAAACTGCTGCTGCGCCTCAAGAGCAAACGATCGGAGCGGCATTTTTCAAGGCGGAAAACAATCCATCAACAGTGGCGGCTCAAGCTCAAGCCGTCTCTGTTTCTGCCGCAGCATCTCCGCAAGTTGGACTTGACGTCGTTCACACGGCGGGCAGAAGCTTTATACCTCTTCGCGGATACGTCGAGCAGCATGGAGGCTCTTTAACCTATAATGCCGAAAATGCAACAATCGATATCACGATCGGCGAAGAATCCTTTTCCTTGCTATTGCACGAAGGGACAGTGATGAAAAACGGCTATGAGCTGGCCGCTCACTTTTTTGTACAGAATGGCATGACCTATATTTCCTACGATACGGCTGAGACGCTCAGCTTTCCCGAGACATGGGATCAAAAAAACGGCTGACCTTCCCTTGCAAAAGGGACGATCGGCCGTTTTTCATGCTGGTTTGCGAAATATCCGTTTAATCCAATTCCGATTCATTAATAATTCGCAAATGACGCGTAATGATCTTGCCGGTTTCAATGGAACGGCTCTCAACTATGGATGGAGCTTCTCCCATTTTCTCTTTGCGGATAAACCAGCCGGCATAAGAAACCTTTCGCAGCTTGCCGAGGTGTTCCCATTCCTGCGGAAATGCCATCACCCCGTAGGAGATGTTTTCCGACGGAATCGCCTGCTCCATTTGAATACGCGGAAAATAGATATTTTGTCCCCCGCTATATCCGACATTCCTATCCGCTAAAAAATAAAAGCTGAGCTCCGCCACATTTTGTTCGGGAGCAAAATGCCAAACGATCGCTTTTTTGGAGTTATCGCTTAATCCCGACTGCCAAATAATCGGGGTCGTGTCAGTAGTAACCCTTGCAACGCGCCATTTGAAGCGTTCCCAGACAATGAAGCTGGAGCCGCGATTGTTTCCTTCATATGAAAAGGGAACAAACAGATGTTTTGGCCCCAGGGGCATCACATCCAGCGCTTCTGTTATTTTGACGTCGGGGGCAAATGACTTCAGCATAGTTAGAGCCTCATCATGTGCCGGGACGGCTCCCGGCTTGCCGTCAAAATTCCAGGCCAGCCATATGACAGCCGCCAAAGCAATCAAAATCTTCAACAGCTTCCTTCTGTTCATTGCCCCTCCCCTCCAATCCAAACAAATGGCTCCTCGGACCTGAAATATAAATAATCGCTCCCGGTAACAATTAGCAGCCCCTGGCCGTCAGCTTCCACAAACGCCGAGCTATGGATGCCGCTGCCCCATTGGGGTTCGATACCGTTTAGCATAAACGGAAATCGTTCCTTCCGGTATAAAACTTCGCCTTCCAGCATGGACTGATGATACCAGTCTAAAACCGGAAAATTGTCTTGAAGCACAGCTTCTTGTATTGAAACCTTTAGCTTCTCCACAGTGAATTGTCCAGACGGCGCGGACGGATGGGTTTGCACCAGCCTGGCTTTATCCACATGTGCAAGGTAAGTGGACAACTCGCCTGTGGGATAAACTGCCGAAAACAGCATTCCCGTTAAAAGCGCAACGGCCAACATGGCGTAGTTACTCCAAAAACCGGCCCAAGCAAACATTCTATACTTCTGCCAGGATTCTTTTTTTATGACAACATAAATCAATCCAACGCCAATGGGCAACACCGCCAGCTTGCCTGTAAAGCCGAACATATCAATATGGGCATTAAAAGCGGGAATCCCTATAATAACGGCCAGCAGCGCTTTCCATAAAACAGGTTTGCTCTCCTGCCTCCTGTAATGACGAATCAACACAATCGATATACCGATCCAGGCCGCGGAAGTTAGCAGCCATGAAACGAGATTTCCCGGAAATTCCAGATCAATCAACTTTGCAGATCTCCCTTCTGCTTGAGCGGTTTTTCGTTACCGCCATCTTTGCAGCATTTATACGCATATGTTTTTCCCCCTGAACATAATGGTACGTAGTGGTAGTCGTTCCCTTTTCAAAGGATACCAGTTAATCTCTAATTTGGAAAGGTTCAGGAGTTAAGAAACTATTAGACGACGGGAGACGTCATAAATGGAAGAAAGGAGTGGTGGCCATGACCGGTTTGGGCAAAAATGAAACGAACACCGATGCATGCAGCTTCACAATTGAGGTTGTTGGCGAAGGAACGGCAAATGCAAACCCGGAAATTGCAGTCATTCAATTGGGGGTTGTAAGCGAAGGCGAAAGTCTGGAAACCATCCAACGGGAAAATGCCGCTGCAATCAATGGGATCACGGCGGCGTTAAAGTCATTGGGAACGCAAATCAGCGATATCTCAACCGCTGCTTTTGGAATCGAGCCTCGTTATACCTATGAAGACGGAACGCAGCAATTTCAAGGTTATCAAGTGACTCATATGTTGTCCGTCACGCTGAACGATATCGCAATGACAGGTACGGTTATCGACACCGCTGTCGCAAACGGAGCCAACCGGGTATCGGAGGTAACCTTCCAGGCCGCCAATACGGAGGCTGCTTATCATCAAGCTCTAGCCAACGCCATCAAGCAGGCGCAGGAAAAAGCTGCCGTCATTGCCAATACGCTTGGCGTCTCGCTGTCTGCCATTCCCTGCAAGGTCGAGGAGTCAGGCTTTACGCCGCCAGGTCAGCCTTTATTCAAAGCCGCCGCAGCTATGGACAGCTTTGGCACTTCCATTATTCCAGGTCAACTGACGTACCGCGCCACTGTGCGAGTCTGGTATATGTTTGCCTGACGGAGACGGAATTCGTCCAGCAGCGGATAATCGTACAAATCGCCTTCATATAATATTTCCACGCTTCCATGGCGCAAAAAGTCATCCGGCGATACCAGCGCCGACGAGCGGTCCCACAGCTCAAAGCCGCTTTGCCGCAGCGTATCTGCCACAAATTGCGAGCAGAAATAAGCATTGTCGGTTTCGATAGGCCGCTTTAACAGAAATCCCAGCAGCCCCAGCAAGTGATAATGATAGTCCTCGCTTTGATGTTGAAAACGCGAGATGATCTCTTTTACGGCTTGCCTCTGTTCGGGAGTCGCCTCCAGTCGGAGCAGCGCGCAGCTTGTAGCGGGATAATGGGCAAAGGTACCCGTATAGACATCTTCCCTTACAAAACCCGCAATTAAAGGATTGTTGGCTGTTTTGCGCCCGAAGCTGTACAGCTCGTTCAGCCCGGCATCCAGCGCAATGGAGGCATGATTGTATGGAGCGCCCGTAAAGCCTTTGATCAGTTTCGTAAACAACGTTCCCGTGTCGGTAAGCAGCACATAAATGGAACGTTCTCTGCTGGTTTCATGAACATGGCTGTGAATGCGGGCCGCCGGCATAACAATCTCCTCCTTGAATGATTGGTTGTTGTCACAACTATATCAAGGAGCAGCAGACGCGAAAAGTACCAACTATCCCTGGTACCGAGCGGAGAAGGCAAGTGAGACAGCGCGCAGAAAAAAACCGTCTGCAAGACGGAGGCGACAGGCGCCTTTTGTTTTGCAGACGGTTTCGTTTGGAGAGAAAGCCTCTAGAGCTCCCTTTGAGGAGGCGCAACCGCGTTTAGCGTTAGCGTTTAGCGTTAGCGTTTAGCGTTTAGCGTTAGCGTTTAGCGTTAGCGTTCAGCGTTAGCGTTCAGCGTTAGCGTTCAGCGTTAGCGGCAAGAATCTTCTCTTTCCTTACTTGATAAATTTCACGCGGCCTTCTAGCGGCGCAAATTGCTTTTCGCCAGCAGGCGCTACCGGTTTGCCAAACGGCATTTGGGCAATCAGCTTCCAGCTGGATGGAATGCTCCATTCCGCTTTAACGGCATCGTCGATCAGCGGGTTGTAATGCTGAAGCGTTGCGCCAAAACCTTCTTGCTCAAGACCTGTCCAGATTACCAATTGCAGCATGCCATTGGATTGATTGGACCAGATCGGGAAATTGTCGGCATAAGCCGCAAATTGTTTTTGCAAGCCTTCCACTACTTCAACATCCTCGAAGAAAAGCACCGTGCCGTAACCAGCGCCAAAAGCATTCATTTTATCCTGAGTCGGGCCAAACTGATCAGCCGGTACAATAGCTTTCAATGTATCAGTCGTCAGGTTCCATAGCTTTTTATGTTGCTCGCCAACCAAAACCACCACGCGTGCGCTTTGGGAGTTGAAGGAAGATGGCGTATGTTTCACTGCATGATTAACGACTTCTTGAATGCGCTCGTCAGATACAACTTGCTCCGAGCTGATGGCATAAATAGAACGTCTGCTTTCGATTGCTTCGTTAAAGCTTTTTGCACCTGTTTCCGATTTTTTTCCTTGTCCAAACAAGCTGTCCATGATTCCCATAATGCAAACTCCTCCAATAAATGTATATTTTTTAGGTTTGAAGCGTAGTCGTTCTCTTATTCTTCCCCTACTACGGAAAAACGTGCGTTTAACGATTTGGGCTCCTCTATTTCATCAACCACTGCAATCGCATAATCGCTATAGCTGATATAGCTTTTGCCCTGGCTGTTCGTATGCAGATGATCCTTGCCGACTTTATAGGAGCCGGTTCGTTTCCCTTGTGGATCAAAAAAGGCGGCAGGACTCAGGAAGGTCCAGTTCAACCCTTCGGTTTTTTGCAATAGATTCAGGTTTTCTCCCTGATTGCTTGCTGTAGCGTAATATTCTTTTGGGAAATTCGGCGTGTCCATCAAACGGACAGTTGCAGCTTCGTCCACATACAGGCTGCCTGCGCCTCCAACAACAAACAATCGTGTGCCGCTAACGCCTTTTAACGCGTCGATCAACACGTTGCCCGCTTGCACGTGAGCCGCCTCGTTGCCTGGCGTGGCGCCAAATGCATTAACCACCACATCAAAGGACGTTAAATCCTCTGTTGTTAAGTGAAATACATCCTGCTGCTTAACCGAAAGCCTGCTGTCGCTTATTTTGGATGCGTCTCTTACGAAAGCTGTTACTTGATGGCCTCGGCTGAGCGCTTCCTCCGCAATGAGCTTGCCGGCTTTTCCGGTTGCTCCGATAATGGCTATTTTCATACCGGTAAACCTCCTTTCCTAGAGTCTGGCGCTCGCTCGTTCGTTCATTTATTCGTTCATTCGTTCATGCATTCGTTCGATCGTTCGTTCATGCATTCGTTCGTTCATGCATTCGTTCGTTCATGCATTCGTTCGTTCATGCATTCGTTCGTTCGTTCGTTTCCAAAGCGCAGAACTATTAATATATTCCACATTCAATTACTTTCAGTTGCTTATTCAGCGATGAGTCTGATCTTGATGCCATAGGGATCTGTAATCCATGTGATGCCGCCGTCTATTTCCACCTGGAATCCGAATTCTTGAGCGGATTTAGACGTTTTTTCCATTTCCTCGCGGTTTGGCACAACAACGGTAAAATAGTCAATGCCCGTTCCATTTGTGGGTACGGGAGGAGCGCCCGCTCCGGCCCACAGATTCAGGCCAATGTGGTGATGGTAACGTCCCGCTCCCAGAAACAAAGCACCCATCCTCATCATATCGGCCTCAATATCAAAACCCAACGCTTCGCTATAGAAACGTTTGGCCTTTGACATATCGCCTACATGGAAATGGACATGCCCGATCGTAGTTCCTTCCGGCAATCCGGTCCATGGAACGCCTTCGCCTTCCTTCAATAACCCCTCCCAATCGATTGGGTCGGTAGCCATGTTCACATAACCTTGCGGGTTGTAGCTCCATTCGTCCCTTGGACGATCGCGGTAAATCTCGATACCGTTCAGGTCGGGGTCCGACAGATACAATGCCTCGCTAACCAGATGGTCCGCTTGCCCAACTCGAAGTCCGGCATCCACAAGCCTCTTGAGCGAAACCCCCAGCGCTTTGCGGGAAGGCAGCAGGATAGCGTAATGATATAACCCGCTAGCTGATTGCGGCGGAATAACGACGGCATTCGGTACCTCTTGAAGGACCAGCAATGCATGTTTACCGTCAACGGTTAGTTCCGCCGTATTCCCCTCCTGCTTCAGCAGGGAAAATCCAATGATCTCTTGATAAAAGGCGAGCGAACGCGCCAAATTGCTGACACGCAGCTTAACGGCTCCCAGCTTTGTATCGGGGTGCAGCTTATGAGACATTTTTATCACCTCGGCTCATTCATTTCGTATATATCTATATATTGAATTGTTACTTACTATTTGTTATTAAGTATATATTTTAAGTGTCCAATCGTCAAGCATATTTTTTGGCTGCTATATAAGTTCAACTTAAAACCGGCAGTAGCAGGCCAAAGTGAGGATGGTTCTGAAGAAAAGCATATGCTTACGAAGTAACGTTCTTCCAGAACGTTTCAGGCGTTCGCTTGTGTTTCCGGAGTTCAACATTACACCTATATAATCAGGAAATCTGGAAACAACTGCGATCGGAAGAACCTTCCTTACGGCAGCCTAAACCCCTGCCAACACTATTTAGTTGAACTTATATAGAAGGTGGGCGGGCGATCGCGTTTATAGGTGACAATTATAGACTGCCCTCTTGACCCCATTCCAACCCCTTCAGCCTGCAAACGAAATGACAACAGACAAAGGAATCTTCCGGTCGCCATTAGATCGTACGGAAATCAGGTTGTTGCATCGCCGTCAGCCACATCACAGGGAGATTTCACGCAGCAGTTTCTCAATTCTGTGACAGGAGTACACCTTTTGATGAATGTAAAGGACACCCATGTCCATTAACCGTATTTTTCATAGCTTTTGGCGAATGTAACGGACATCCGTGTCCGTTACAGCCTCAAATCATGCCATATTAGCTCTTTTTCAAGCTGTAATGGTCATATGTGTCCGTTACAATGTAGAAAAGTTGCATTTTCCCCTTGTAAGGGACATTCATGTCCGCTACAGCGAAAATGACAAGCAGATGAATATGATGGAGATGCACCTCCCATGTACCTGCAAAATCAGATACTTAAAAAGGCCAACCAGAAAAAATTGGTTGACCTAATCATACGAAGGCTGGACGGAAAACCTTACGTCGTCTCACCCAGCCAATTTTTGTAACTTTTTGGACAGCCCCTCTATGCGGCTTTTACTACATGTCGCTTCTTAAGCTAAAGCTTCATTCATTGATTCGTCTACTGCTGCTTCATGTTGCTGATCCATACGCTACTGCTTCATGCCGATATAGCCCCACGCACAGCTTCGTGCGCAGCTTCGTACTCGACCACAGCTTCTCGTACTCGGATACTGCTTCGTGCCGCTGTAGCCCCACGCACAGCTTCGTACTCGACCACAGCTTCTCGTACTCGGATACTGCTTCGTGCCGCTGTAGCCCCACGCACAGCTTCGTACTCAGCTTCGTACTCGACCACAGCTTCTCGTACTCGGATACTGCTTCATGCCGATATAGCCCCACGCACAGCTTCGTGCGCAGCTTCGTACTCGACCACAGCTTCTCGTACTCGGATACTGCTTCGTGCCGCTGTAGCCTCACGCACAGCTTCGTGCGAAGCTTCGTACTCAGCTTCGTACTCGGCTACAGCTTCATTCGCTGCAGCCTGAGCGAGTTCAGCACCACGGATACGGAGCTTAACGCCATCGCCGCTCCTGCAACCCATGGCGCAAGCAAACCAATCGCGGCGATCGGTATGCCAAGCGTGTTATAGCCCAGCGCCCAAAACAGGTTTTGCTTAATGTTGGACATCGTTTTGCGGCTCATGGCAATTGCGTCGGCGATTGCGGACAAGTCCCCGCGCATAAGCGTTACGTCTGCGGCTTCCATCGCCACGTCGCTGCCCGTGCCAATCGCCATGCCGATCGTCGCAGTCGCCAGAGCCGGGGCATCATTGATGCCGTCGCCAACCATGGCGACTTTTCTGCCGTTTTGCTGCAGCTTCTTGACCTCCTCCGCCTTGCCTTCAGGCAGCACCTCCGCAAGTACTCGGGTTATGCCTACTTCCGCGGCAATAGCTTTGGCGGTTGCTTCATTGTCCCCGGTGATCATAACGACTTCAAGGCCCATAGCCTTCAGCCTTGCAATAGCCGAAACGGAGGTCGTTTTGACTGTGTCCGCCACACCAAGCAATCCCGCATATTCTCCGTCAATGGCAACCAGCATAGCGGTTTTTCCTTTGCCCTCCAGCTCCGCCATTCTGCCATAGGCTTTCGATGCATGGATGCCTTCCGCCGCCATTAGCTTTCGGGTGCCGATTAATACGCTGCGGCCTCCCGCAACAGCCCGGACACCATAACCCGGAATCGCTTCGAAAGCCTCTATCTGTGGCAGCTGGATGCCGCGTTGCTCCGCTCCGGCGACGATAGCTTCAGCCAAAGGATGCTCCGATCCCTTCTCCGCCGCCGCCGCCAAAGCCAGCATTTCAGCCTCGTCAGATACTGCGATGACATCCGTCAGTTCCGGTTTGCCTACCGTAACGGTTCCCGTTTTGTCCAGCAGGACCGTGTCGATTTCTTGCGTTTTTTCCAAGTGCTCTCCGCCTTTGAACAAAACGCCAAGCTCCGCCGCCCGTCCGGAACCCGCCATGATGGAGGTTGGCGTGGCCAGCCCTAATGCGCAAGGGCATGCGATGACCAAAATCGCAATGCTTTTCTCCAGCGCCCCGCTTACATTGCCGGGCTCCAACAGGAAATACCACAGTACAAAAGCGATTGCCGCTATGGCAACGACTATCGGAACAAAGATGCCGGAAATGACATCGGCTATCCGCTGAATCGGCGCTTTGGAGCCTTGAGCTTTCTCGACGATTTTGATGATTTGCGCAAGCGCCGTATCTTTTCCGATTTTTTCCGCCTTGATTATAAGCAAGCCGTTTTTATTCAAGGTCGCACCAATGACGGGGTCGCCCTCTCGTTTGCTCACCGGAATGCTTTCCCCCGTCAGCATGGATTCGTCGACAGAAGACGCCCCCTCAACCACCACTCCGTCAACCGGAACCTTCTCGCCAGGTTTGACCAGCACCTGATCACCAACAAGCACCTCTTCGATCGGGATCCGCAGTTCTTTGCCGTCCCGCAGCACATGAGCCATCTTCGCCTGCAGCCCCATAAGTGAACGGATCGCATCGGAGGTGCGGCCTTTTGCCTTGCTCTCGAACCATTTTCCAAGAACAACGAGGGTAATAAGCACTGCGCTTGTTTCAAAATAGAGCGAAGGCGCGTGATGGGAGCTTCCCCCGCCACGGAACCAGTCCAGCGTCAGATAGACGCTATAGAAATAAGCCGCCGACGTGCCAAGCGCAATCAGCACATCCATATTGGCGCCGCGGCTTCTAAGTGACTTGTAGGCTCCTGCATAAAACGGCGCTCCTACGTAAAACTGCACCGGGGCCGCCACCGCTAGCTGGAACCACGGATTCATAAACAGATCAGGAACAAACATCCATGAAGTAAAGCTGAAATGTCCCACCATGCTCCACAGGAGGGGCAAGGACAATACGGCAGCCAGCCAAAATTTTCGTTTTTGCCTTGCTGCTTCCTCTTTTTTACGCTGCTCCTTATTCTCCTCTTCCTGCTTCAGAGCCGCCTCATACCCCAGCTGCTTCACTTTGTTCTGCAAATCCGCCGTCGACACTGCGTCCGGCGCAAAGACAACGTTAGCGGTTTCCATTGCGTAATTGACACTGGCGCTAGTGACGCCTGCCATGCGTCCTAACCCCTTTTCAATCCGGTTTGCGCATGCCGCGCAGGTCATTCCCGTTATATCCAATGTCACCTGAACGTCTGATTGCTGCCCAGTTCCATTCCTTTGCTCTTTTGCCGGGATTGCTCCCATTGTAATCAACTCCTGCTGCCGATTTATGTCCTCAGTATACCCCCCTACCCTATATTAGTCAATTGTTATTTACGATACCCTTGTAGGGTATATAATGATACTACTTGCCTAGTACCATTGTACTGTTTTGGCGAAGGAGGGGCTGGTTGCTGGCGTATTATTTTCCAATGGAGTAAAATAAATGGCGAAGACGAACAAATGTTCAGGGGGATGGAGAGGCAATGAGCCAGCAAGACAACTATCGATTTCAAGTAAACTTAGGCGGGATGATCGACATCCTGTCCAATCATTTGTACAGCTCACCCAAGGTTTATCTGCGCGAACTGCTGCAAAATGCGGTAGACGCCGTAACGGCAAGACGGGAGATCGAGCCGTCGGCCGAAGGCTCCATCAAAATCGACGTCACCGGAGCAGGCGGGCCAGCCACATTGACGATACAAGACAACGGCATAGGTCTGACCGAAGAAAATATTCATGAATTTCTGGCGGTGATTGGCCAATCCTCCAAACGGAGCGGCGATCTGCTTGCTCAAAATACAACATTTATCGGCCGTTTCGGCATCGGCTTACTTTCTTGCTTTATGGTCAGCGACGAAATCGTCGTCCTGACGCAATCCGCTAAAGGCGGTCCGTCGCTTGAGTGGCGCGGCAAGCCGGACGGCACTTATTCCATTCGCAAGCTGGATACCGAGCTGACGCCGGGAACTAGAGTATTCCTTCGTTGCAAACCCGGCAGCGAGGCTTATTTTGAACAAGAGTTTCTGGAAAACTCCATCTATTATTATGGCGCCATGCTGCCTTATCCCATTACCTTGCAGACGGAGCAAGGCTTCAAAAAAATAAACGAAACCTTGCCGATTTGGATCAAACACCCCGATATGGCTCGCAGCCACAAGGCGGAGGTATTGGCATGGGGCGAACGGCTGCTGGGAGAACGGTTCCGGGATTTCATCCCGCTGCAGACCGCATCCGGCCGCACGGGCGGCATTGCTTTTATTTTGCCCCAAGGCGTCAACTTGAACGCAAAACGGGCGCACCGCGTTTATTTGAAGCATATGCTTGTATCCGAAAAAGCGGAAAATATATTGCCTGATTGGGCTTTTTTCGTTAAATGCCTGATCTGGAGCGACGAGCTGCAGCTTACTGCTTCACGGGAGCATTTCTATGAAAATGAGCAGCTGGAGGAGGTTCGCTCCGAGCTGGGCGAATCCATTCGCGGGGAATTGATCACGATGGCGGAGCTGGCTCCCGACAGATTGCAGGCCATTATCGGCGCTCACGCCTTGTCCATGAAAGCTCTTGCCGTAGAAGACGACCAGTTCTACCGGATCATTTACCGCTGGCTTCCTTTCCACAGCAGCGCCGGCCAACGCGAGCTTGGCGAGCTGCTTCGGGAGCACAAGCACCTGTACTACACGCTGACTCTGGATGAATATCGCCAAATTACGCATGTCGCCGCCGCCCAATCGCTTGTGGTCATTAACGGCGGGTACATCTACGACTCCGAGCTTATGTCCCGCTTGCCGCTGGTGCATGGCGGCGTAGAGGTTGAGCGGCTGCTGCCTGAAGACGTCTCCTTCACCTTCACTGACCTGACAGGTGATGAGCGACGCTACTATTATGAAGCAACGCGTTCGGCAGACGCCGTATTGCAGGACTTCCGCACGCAGGTGCAGCTGAAGCGGTTCAAGCCGTCGGAGCTGCCCGCGCTATATACACTGTCCAAGGAATCCTCCGATCTGCGTTCGCTGGAGCTTACAAGGGAAGCCGCGACGGATCTGTTTTCGTCCGTGCTGGGCAATCTGAGCACAGGTTTGCAAAATGCGGGATACGCAACGCTGTATCTGAATCTCGACAACCCGGTAATCAGCCGATTGTTCAATTCCGGACAAAGCGCTATTTTGCCGATTGCCATCAAAATGCTGTACGTCAATGCCCTGATGATGGGACATTACCCGATGAACCGTCAGGAGCTGGCTGTACTGAATAACGGAATCATTCAATTTATCGATTGGGGCTTGTCTTCGAATCATAATAACGGAGGAACAACAGCATGAGTAAAAGCTATGAGGAATTAATGGATGAAGTCTACGACTTGCCGGACGGCCTGGCCAAAATCAACCTGCTGGAGGAGGCTGCGCGCGAAGCGGATCTGAGAAACGATATTGTCGATGCGTACGAAGCCCGCAGCATGATTGTGGAAAACGCTACGTTTAACGGCTATCCGATGAAGGCGCTGGTTGCTTTTTCGTGGATGCTTGGCCAATATGATAAAAATCGCGATTTGTTTGACGAATATAATTTATTATGGAGCTACAAATGGATTTTGGATAAAATCTCCTGTTTCCCCGATATTCCGCTGACGCAAATAAATGAGCTGCTGGAGGATATGCGGAATCGTTATAAGGAGCATGGTTACAGCGATCGGACCTATTATTTTTACACTTCGGTCAATCTCCTTCAGCAAGGAAAGGTCGAAGAAGCCGGCGAATTTCTGAAGAAATTCAGAAGCATGGATGAAGATATGATGAGCGATTGTACGGCCTGCGAGCAAAACCGCCTGGTGGAATATGCAGCTGCTGCCGGAGATGACGAAGCAACGCTGGAGGCTGCCAAACCGATTTTGAAGGGGAAAATGACTTGCGGAGAAGTTCCGCACGTTACCATCTCTAAAGTGCTAATGCCTCTGTACCGTCTGGGGCAACTGGAGGAAGCTGAAAAACAGCAGAAAAAAGGCTATAAGCTGATCAAAAATAATTTGGACTTCCTGCAGCATCAAAGCGAACATATTTATTATTTGTCCAAAACAGACCCGTTCAAGGGACTTGAGCTGCTGGAGCGGCATTATCCCAACATGCTTGGACATGAAAATCCGTTTGATAAAATGATGTTTCTTGCCCATTCTTCGGCGCTGCTGGAGCTGCTGTCGGGCGAATCCGTTGCCGTCGCCGTGAGACTTCCGGAGTCAAGCCCGCATTTAAACGGCATCGAGGGACAAGGAAGCGAAGGCAAAGGCAATGCCGGCCCTATTGCCGCTGCTTTCCGCGAAGACGCATTAGTGCTGGCGGATCGCTTTGACCGCCGCAACGGCAATACCTTTTACCGCAATTATATCCAATCGCTATAAGGCGTGTTCATTCTTTAAACGGACGCCCGGGCAACCATGCAGGACTTGGTTGCCCGGGCGTTGATTCGATGTCATCAGGTCACGAATGGATTACGGCAGCATCTATTTTTGCGGGAATGATTGTCATAAAACGTATTACGGTTTGCGCCTCGGGATTATGACTTGGACTCCTTCTCAAGCTGCTCCTGGATGGCCTTGGAGATTTCTGCATAACTGAAGGGATCTGCAATAACAACATCATTAATCATAATGGTTGGAGTTGCTTTGACGCCGCTTTGAGTGACCAGCAATTCATCCAATGCCACCATGCTGGCAGGTTTGTCCGCTGTCAGTTGATGCAGAAACTCCTCTTCGGAGAAGCCGCTAATGGTCTGGCGGGCAATCTCAAGCACTTTTTCCTGATTCAGCCATAATGTATTGTGGTCATTGTTGGGTTGGGCCGCAAACAGCGCTTTGTGGAACTCCCAAAAACTTTCGGGATACATTTGAAGCACCGTTTCGCCGGCAAGAGCGCCAAGCCTGGATTCTTCGCCAAAAAACATCGTGTTGATAAAAGCAAACGTGGCTTTTCCCGTATCCACGTAATCCTTCTGAAGCTGCGGCCACACCAGCTCATTCCAGGCTCTGCAGGAAGGACACTTATAATCGCCGAATTCGACAATCGAAATTGCGGCGCCTTCTTTGCCCATGACGGGTTGTGATGCAATCGGCGGCGCGTTACTGAGAGACGGAGATGGATTCGATGGCTGCTCCGACATCCGAGTTATCGCAAATATGGATACCAGCAGAACAATGATAATAGCTGTGTAAAGCACGATAGGACGGCTTTTTGACTTTCCAGTCTTTTTCGAAGCATGTTTGGACATCTCTGATCGTCACCTCCAAGTAAAAATTAAATGTTGCGACTTATTAACTATCAGATTATCATACCGCGACGCGACGCTCTACCCGAAACCTGTGCAAAATGTCATATTTTTTCGAAATTGCTCTAAATTTTTTACGATACAGGCTGGACTGCGAATAAGCTTGCTCCCTTCGCTGAAACTGCCAATTGAAGTGCCAGGGCGAGCTTGGCAAGCATACGCACAAAAAGCCTTTCAGAATCAGTCCCATAAGCGGGAACGCTCTGAAAGGCTTTTTTATTTATTCTCAAAACATGCTAATATCCGACATTTGTTTAGAGTCGTGATATGGATATTTTAAATGTTACGCTTCCGTCGCCAGAGCGGCCAAATAGCGATAGCTAATGTCCAGGCTTTCAAAGGGATCTCGCATGCATTCATCCTGCTCCACGACATACCACTCCGTCCCGATGTCTCGGCAGGCTTGGATGATTCCCGGAAAATTCATATTGCCCTGCCCGACTTCCGCAAAGAGCTGCTGGTCATTCACGATAGCCATATCTTTGAGATGGACCACCTCCATGCGCCCTTTAACCTGATAAATAGCGTCAACGGGATTAACCCCGCCCGCTTGAACCCAATAAGTATCCAGTTCAAAGCCAAAAGCTTCGGGATGGCTCTGCTCGCGCAGGATATCCATTCCGTTTTTTACTCCGTAACGCTGAAACTCAAAGCGGTGATTGTGGTAAACAAACTTCAGATCATGCTCCAAAAGCAGCTTGCCGATCTCCGACGCGGCGTACGCAAAGGCCGCATAACCCTCCGCGCTTCCCCGGTAGCGCTCCGGAATGGAGCCCAATCCGACATAACGGCAATCCCATAGCTTATGGGTCGCGATTGTTTCCTGAAGCCTTTCGCTTAATGCATCAAAGCCGACATGAGTCGCGCAAATAGACAGTCCATTTTCCTCAGCAGCCGATTTGACCGCATGAGCCGGTATCGGTCCAATCCCGGAAACCTGAACGGCGGAATAGCCGATATCCTTCACCTTGCGCAAGGAGTCGCGCAAACCTGCTTCATCCCTGCAAAAATCCCTTAGCGTATACAATTGAGCCGCAATTTGTTCCCGTTTCATCCTTTTATCGCCGCCTTGTCCCGGAATACGGGGCCGACCGCCAAAAAGCCGGCATACCCAAATCCAGTGTAGCACTGGAGAGGGCGTCCGGCTTTACTTACATTAAAGATTATAGGCGCCTGATTTAACTTATATTGTCCAGACGCTCCATACAAGGTGCAGCTTAACTATGGAAATCAAGACCCGAAGCTACTGCTTTCACATATCCCGTTCTAACGACAAAATCGCCGAAGTGTTCGTCTTGCTCTCTTTCAGACGCGTAATGATGAAGGATCGGCTTCAGCGTATCGATGATTTCCGTTTCGCCTACATTTTCGCGATACAGCTTGCTCAGCCGGTCTCCCGAAAAACCCGCGCCCATATACATATTGTATTTACCCGGAGACTTGCCGATAAAAGCAATTTCTCCAAGCGCCGGACGTGCGCAGCCGTTCGGACAGCCCGTCATGCGGATGTTGATTTCCTCATCGCGCAAGCCTGCTTCCTCCAGTACCGGCTCCAGCTTGCCCAGCAAGGTTGGCAAGTAACGCTCCGCTTCCGCCATTGCCAGACCGCAAGTGGGCAAAGCGACGCAGGACAAAGCGCTGCGGCGTATTGCCGCATGATCCGAGCCTTCGGAGATACCGTATTGCTCCATCAGAGCCGCCACCTGCTTTTTCTTTTGAGCTGAAATATTGCCTAAAATCAAATTCTGATTTGCGGACAACCGGAAATCGCCGGTATGAATCTTGGCAATTTCGCGAAGGCCCGTCATCAGCATATTGCCTTCGGTATCCACGATGCGTCCGCTGTTGATGTACATTGTAAAGTTCCACTTGCCGTTTTTGTTTTTGGACCAGCCGTAGGTGTCGCCTGAACGGTCAAAAGAAAACGGACGGGCGGGAGCCAGCTCCCAGCCAAGCCGCTCGTGAAGCTCGCTTACGAACCAGTCGAGGCCGTGGCGGTCAATCGTATATTTGAATCTGGCATTTTTCCGTACGGAGCGGTTGCCGTAATCGCGTTGAATCGTGATCGTTTTTTCCGCCAGCTCCAGCACCTGATCCGGCGTGCAAAAACCGATCAGCCTGCCCAATTGCGGATACGTGTTGGTATCGCCGTGAGTCATGCCCATACCGCCGCCGACCGTTACGTTAAAGCCGACCAGCTTGCCATTTTCCACAATCGCAATGTATCCAAGGTCCTGGGAATAGACATCAATATCGTTTGATGGCGGTACAGCAATGCCGATCTTGAATTTGCGGGGCAAATAAACCGGGCCGTACATTGGTTCAACGGGATCGGTCCCTTGAACGGTCTTCTCCGCAGCGGGGGAAGTGCCCGAGACCTTCGCCTTTTTGGAACCGGCCTCGCCTTTAGCCTTCACTTGCAAATTGCTGTCCAGCTTTTCCCCGTCCAGCCAAATTTCATGATAAGCGGGCGTTTTGGGAGCCAGATAAGTTGTCAGCTCCTGAGACCACTTGTACACCTCGGCATGAACATCGGATTGCTCCGGATTGGGATTGCACATAACGTTGCGGTTTACGTCGCCGCAAGCCGCCAATGTGGTCAACATAGCATCATTGACCTGGCGGATGGTTTGCTTCAAATTCCATTTCAAAACACCGTGAAGCTGAAAGGCTTGCCTTGTAGTCAGCTTAATGGTGCCGTTGCCGTATTTCTGGGCCAGCTTGTCGATTTCGAGCCATTGCTTTGGCGTGGCGACGCCGCCCGGCGTAACCACACGAAGCATAAATTGATAAGCAGGCTCCAGCTTTTGCTTCTGCCGCTCGTTGCGCAAATCGCGGTCATCCTGCATATAGCTTCCGTGAAATTTCATGAGGCGGTTGTCCAACTCGCTCATGCCGCCCGTAACCCGGTTTTGCAGCGTTTCGACAAGGGAACCGCGCAAGTAATTGCTTTCCTGCTTCAAATGTTCAACGTCGCTTGGAGGGCCGCCAACCGGCACTGCCTTAGGTCCGTTCGCCATTTCCGTTCAACTCCTTAAATTCTATCCAAAATAATACGTGTTGAACAACCTCTAATACACATCGCGCTGATAGCGCTGATTAGCTTGCAGCTCCGCTATATAAGCGGCTGCCGCTTCCGGGTTCAAGCCGCCCTGCTGCTCCAGGATGGAGAGAAGCGCCTTGTGGACATCGTGAGCCATATGTTTTTCATCGCCGCAGACGTAAAGGTGCGCGCCCTCTTGAAGCCAGGCGTACAGCTCCGCGGCATGCTCCAGCATCCGGTGCTGGACGTATACCTTATCCTCCGAATCGCGGGAGAAAGCGACCTCCAGCTTGCTCAATGCGCCGGATTTCAACATCCGCTGCCAGTCGGTCTGATATAGGAAGTCTGTTACAAAATGGCGATCGCCATAGAACAGCCATGTTTTACCTTCGGAGCCAAGCTCCTCTCTTTCCTCTAGGAACGCGCGGAACGGCGCAACGCCAGTTCCTGGACCAATCATAATAACCGGTGTTCCCGGGTCCGCCGGCAGCTTGAAGTTCGGATTTTGCTGAATGAACAACGGCAGCGTATCCCCTGCTTCCAGCCGCTCCGACACCTGCACGGAGCAAACGCCGCCGCGTTTGCGGCCATGGCTTTCATATTGGACTTTGCGGATCGTCAAATGGACTTCGTCCGGGTTTGCCTTGTTGCTGCTCGCAATGGAGTAAAGGCGAGGCGGCAGCTTGCGCAGTACCGTCGCAATACCTCCTGCAGTCAGCGTCCATGGCCCAAAATCCTGCAGCAGATCAAGCAAATCGCGGCCGTTCACATAAGCGCGCAGTTCGTCCTTGTTCTCCGGCTTCAGCAGCTCAGCCAATCTTCCATCTCCGGAATAAGGCAGCGCCTTTTCCAGCAGCGGACGGGTCAGCACCGTTATTTCAAAATGGCGCAGAAGCGCCCCGCGAAGCGTCGCGTCTTCGCCTTCCCTGTCAGGGGATACAACCTCGCCCGGATTCCAATTCATTTGGGAAATAATCTGATCGACCAGCTCAGGGTCGTTTTCGGGATAAATACCGACGCAATCGCCCGGCTCGTAGCTTAATCCCGATCCTTCGAGCGATAGCTCAAGGTGGCGCGTCTCGCGGTCCGAGCCACGGCCGTTCAGGTTAATCGTCGTCAATACCTCGGCCCGGAACGGATTGGTGCGGGAATAGAGACTTTCTGCGCTTGGGGTAGCCGATCCGGACGCAGGGGCTGCTTGCGCAGCTGCAACTGCTCCTCCCGCTACGGATGCCTGAACCGCGTCCAGTACTTTGCCGAACCACTGGGATGCAGGTTCCTCGAAATCCAGATCGCAATCCACGCGGTCGGCTATCCGCTCCGCTCCCAGCTCGGCCAGACGCTCATCGAAATCGCGGCCCGTTTTGCAGAAAAACTCATAGGACGTATCGCCTAGCGAAAGCACGGAATATTTAAGGCCGTTCAATCCCGATGCGCGTTTGCTGTAAAGGAATTCATAAAAAGGCAGCGCATTATCCGGCGGGTCGCCTTCGCCGTGCGTACTGGCCACAATAAACAAATGAGCCGTCTTTTTCAGGTTGGCCGTTTTGTATACATTCATGGCCGACAGCGTCACTTCAAATCCTAGTTCCTTCAATTTATCGGCTAAACGCCCGGCAAGCCTTTGAGAGTTGCCTGTTTGCGAGCCGAACAGCACGGTCGCTTCGCGAGGCGCTCCCGCCTGCAGCGGAGCCGCTTCTGTTATCGCGACCTGCGCCGTCCCCGGTACAGCGGCAAGCGCAGCAGAAGCTGCAGCGATGCCTGAATCCGTTCCAGTCAAACCATTTTCAATCGGAGAGTTTCCCGCCCCAGCAGCGTAAAAAGCCAAAAAACCGTTCAGCCATTGCACTTGCGTTCCCGTCAAGGTTGGCAGCAGCGCATTAAGCAGATTTGCCTGTTCCTCCGAAAACGGACTATTCGTCACCTTGAGTTGCAACAATATCCACCTCGCATCTTCCTTGTTCGACTAAATTCCCAGTTCGTCAGTATGAATTGACTTATTGTTTTAAAACTACCATAGCGGCCAGTTTCGGTCAATGAAATCGGTCCGTTTCCGGCTATAAGAAATATTGAATGAAATGATGAGGTTTGCTTATGATGGATTGAACATAAGATTATGACAAGAAAACATTAGGGAAAAGGTGGCGAAACCTGTTTCTATACGCAAAAACGCGCCGTCGGATACGGCGCGATTCTGCAATCATACTATCATTATACTTATGATTCCTGAACGTTAAGAAACAGCTTGCTCCCGTTACAGCCCACGCCCATTGGCGACTTGCCACAGGTCATACAAGTCAAACGGTCTTTCCTCTTCTCCATAGCTGCTGAAGAATTCCCAGAGCCACTCGCCTTTCTCCAGAATGTCGACGGCTTTGATTCCGATAAAAGCCAATACTTCATCAAACCGCGCTTTTGCTTCTCCCGAATAGGACTCAGCAAACAGCGCTTCTCTTGCTTTGTCGAACTGTTCCTCCAGCAAAGCCATGTACTCCGTCACCGAAGAATGAAGCACAGCAGCTTCATCCAATTCCCGGGTATCGATTCGCAAAATAACGCCGTCGACTTCGCCCAGCTCTAGAAACGGCGTAATGAGATTCAACCTTTGAACAACGGCACCTTCGGAAAGCGCGAGCACTCTATATTCGGATGCTTCTTCATTGCCCTCTTCGTTGCCTTCTTCCTCTCCGAAGTTCTGCTCGACCTCGATATAGATCGAGTCAAAGGTTCCGGCCAATACGGTTTGACCCGCCGTTTCAAAAATCACTTCCGGAATGCGGAAAGCTCTATCCTCCGGACTCAATTCAAGGCGAGAAGCATTGGAGTCCCTGACATGAATAAAGAAAGGAAGATACTGAGCGTAGCTTGTGAAGCCGCCCGAACCATTAGTTCCTTCGCTTATGTCTTCTAGCCAAATTTTTGCGCCCTCCGACATAAATTCAACGCTTTTGTCCAGCGTAACGCTGCCTCTAGGCACATCGATGGTTAAATCTCCCCTGATGACCAGATTCCGAATCGTATAGGTTCCTGTTCCGGCGCCTGCAATTCTCAGGTTAAACACCTCAAGCGGTCCGTTCTCGTCAGCCCATTCATCGGATGGTCCCAGCAGACGGTCCTCGGCACCAGTGACATAGCTCGTAATATAAGGAGGCAGATGGCCCTCATATTCTCCATTCAAATAATCAATTGGAGTGGTGGTAACTGTCACGTAAGCCGGCAAATATCGTTCCTCGTCCGCGATCACGACAATTCTGTATTGTCCCGGAGGGAACTCAAGGAAGATGCCGCCTCCCACAATGATTTCATTGTCGGTCACTGTATAATCGTCGCCTACACCGTATTCATCGCCGGGTTGGCCATTTTCGTCAAGAAGCTGCAGCAGGATTTGATAAATCGAGGTTGACCAGCCCTCATTTTCTTCAAACGAAATCGCAATGTCTTTTCCTTGAACAACAGCGCCAGATACGCTCAATAACGGAGCAGGCAACGGCGGCTCTTGCTCCATAATGTGGTCGATGGCTTCTTTTGCACGCTGGATGTTCTCAAATCCGTTGTAAAACTCCATATTGCGGTATTGAATAAGCTTCTCCGCATGCCACAGAGTCGCTTGGCCGTAGCCAAGAATCTTCATCATTCCAAGCATTTCCTGGGCGCTGTCCGTTTCATTGAGAACCCTCAGCCGCTCTGCCGCGATTGCGGCAATCGCCTCCTGAACCGAAGGGTCAGGCTCTATCCCCGATGCAAGAAGAATTGATTTGATGACTCCAAAAGCTCCAGTCAGCTTAACGCCGCCAGCGCGTATATCCAAGGTGCCGCCAAATGTCGTTCCTTCATCCACTTGGATGGTTACGCCCGGATAGCTCACGATGAGATTGCCGCCAAATTGTCCCTTAAGCACAAGGGTTTCAACGGCGCCTTCGATTGTGATATCGCCGTCGTAAGTCCCCTCCAGCGTGACATGTCCGGAGCCGGTCACGCGCACATCGGAGTTTGATGCCGCCCCGGCCAAAATAACCCGGGTTCCCGTCTCGTCCGCCACAACGATTTCGCCGCCATGAGCAGCTTCGCTTCTGAAGGTCTGGGACGCCACATCAACAATCGTTGTTGTGCCGCTCACCGTAACGCCGTTCAGCAAATTGACACTGCCGCTAGGCACATTGACGTTCAGATTTCCGCTAATGGAGAGATTGCGAAAATCATAACGGCCTGTTGCCCCGGCATCGCCTGTAATCGCAACATTGCCATTGATAGTCAAGCTGCCGCTTGCCGGACCATAGGTCACGATTCCTGAACCGGTTACGGTTTGGGAGATTGGACCGGCAATTGTCCCCGTCCCGTTCAACGGCGAGTTTCCTACTGGATCAGGAGTTGGCGTCGGCACCGGTGTTGGCGTTGACGCGGGAGCCGTCGTTGATGAAGGGGAAGACGTTGCGGTTTCGCCGGCTTCCAGCTTCTTTTTGGCTTCCTCGTATGCTTTGGCCTGCTCGGGCTTCAGCGATTTGATATATTCGCTCTCCAGCGCGGCTTGTCTGTCCTTCGCCGCTTGCTCGTTGGCCCCGGTCAATTTCAGAAGTTCAGCAAAACGCTGCTTCGAAACCTCTTCCGCATTTTGCTGCATTTTGAGAGCCTTCTCTTTTTCCTCCTGCAGCTTTTTTTCCCGCTCCAGTATGGTTTGCTGCACTTGCTTCTGCCTAGCCAGCTCCTCGCTGCTTAATTGCTGAGGCTTGTTATCGTCGAGTACAATTATTTTGTCCAGGTTTTTGTTGGCTTCATTAACCTGGGAGCGGATAATCTCTCCGTTGACTTTTTGCTGCTGGATTGCTTTTTTGACAATGTTGCTTACCAGATTATCCAAGTTATAGATAAGGCGTTCCAAAGCATTGCCATTTTGGACGTCCAGACTTCCCGCTTCCGGCTTTGCGCCGTTCAACAGCTCCGAATTTAATCTTTTGATGAGCTCTTCGTTTTCCTGATCGATTTTATTTTTGCTGTCGATGATTGCTTTTAGCGTTTCCTGGCCAAGCAGCGATGCAATGTGATCGATATCGATGATTGTCGTTCCCAGATGCGACACTTTATCTTCTTCGTTAAAATAGGTCATAAGCGTCTGACCAGGATAAATGGACACGTTTTTCTCGATATGAAGAGCCGGATTTTTGGATTGAACCACTCCAACTCCAGACATAATGAGGAAGTTGGAATCCCCGTTTCTGGGATCAACCGTTACAAACAACGTTGTTCCGCGCACGCCCATGACGGCCGTCGGCGTTTCCACTTCAAATTCCTCTTCCGTGGATACGAGCGAGCTGGCTTTAATCCAGACGCTTCCTGTCCAGAGAGTGAAATTGGATTTTTTCTTGCCGCCTTTTTCTTTCAGTTCCGAGATATAGAGCGACGAGCCCGCGCCAAGCGTAGCTTCGTCCCCGCGGTCCTGCACCTTGATCGAAACCGAAGATTTGTCTCCCGTCTTGAGATGGTCGCCGGCATTCAACGGCATATTCTTGTAAGCTTTAAAATATTTTTTGCCGCCGGCCTTTTTCACTTCCACGGTTCCCGATACGCTCAGGATCGTAGCAATTCGCACGGTCTCGGCAGCTGCGCGTCCCGCAAAGGGACCAAGCACCGCTCCCAGCATCAGCGCAAACACCACTAGCATCGCCAGCGCCCTGGCCGTTACAGGAACAGCGGGACGTGAAGCAGCCGACGGCGCACTTGAGCCAAGGTTTATTCCAAATGCCTTCATCCTTATTTATCCCCCTCGTTTTCAGCTGCTGCGCCGCGAATAATGACCGTTTTGCTCTCCCCATGCCATTCCACATTGGAGTCGATCAGCTCGCTAATGTAACGAACCGGAATGTAGGCAGTTCCATTTTTAACGAATGGAGCGGAATCCAACTCATAGTTGACCGGCGCCCCGCCGTTTCGACTCACCAGTGCAAGCGCCTCGTTCAACCGCAGCGTTACCGCCAAGCCGTCCTTTTCCAAAAGAGCTTCGCGCGTTTCCGGTTTATACGTGACGTTATAGCCTAATGCTTCGCCCACGGCTCTGACCGGAGCCAATGTGCGTCCATTCCGAAGCTCGGTTGCTACGGCAAGGGATTTGCCCTCCGTACCCGTCACGATCCGCACCGCCGTTTCACCTGCTCCCCGTTTTGGGAGCTGCTGAAGCGTTATTTTGCGAATTTTGTTATTGTAGCTGTCCGCTACCAGAACGGAGCCATCCCTGCCAAGCGCAACTGCCGAAGGCATCTGAAGGCCATGATGTCCTTCAATTCCGTCCTCCCAGCCGCGTTCGCCATCTTCGCCGCCTGCCAACGTGATCACCTCGCCATTCAGCAAATAACGAACGGCATGATTCAAGCTATCGGCGATAAGCAGTCCTCCTTCAGGCGTAACCGCCAAGCCGCGCGGAAAATGGAACAGCGCTTCCGATGCTTTACCGTCTCTGTAGCCGCCTTCCCTATAAAGCAGCTCCGCTGACTCAGCGCTTGATTCCTGGGCCGGCAGCGATACTCCGGCAACGGTCGAGACCGTTCCTTTGGACAGGTCAATATAGCGAATAACCTGATTGCCGGTATCGCTGACAAATAAATTGCCTTTGGCATCCAACGCCAATCCGGACGGTTCGTTGAACAAAGCCTGAGCCAATGCGCCGTCGCGGTAGCCGCCGCTTTCCACCAGCAATCCCGGCATAACCTGGACGCCGCTGTTTTGTTTGGCGTTTAGCGTTGAGACGGTTCCGCCCGGCGTTATTTTGCGGATTTGATGATTCAAGGAATCCGCTACATATACGTTGCCGCTTTGGTCAACGGCTATCGCTTGCGGGTAATAAAACCGGGCTTCCTTCCCGATTCCGTCCCTTCGGCCCAAAATGCCGTCACCTGCCAGCGTCGTCCATTCTCCTTGCGGCGATAGCTTGCGGATCGCATGATTGTCGGCATCCGCTACATACAGATTGCCAGCGGCATCTCCGGCAAGGCCAACCGGCGTATTAAATTCCGCTTCATCGGCTGGGCCGTCGTTCAAAACGCCTGTCGGCAGCCCAAAGCCGTCAATCCAATACTTCAGCCCGGCGTATGTCGACACAGAGCCATTCGACAGCTTCCGAATTTGATGATTGTTTGTGTCTGCTATGTACAAAGTGCCGTCCGGCAATGCCAGCAAGCCTTGCGGCGCACGAAAAGCGGCTGACGAAGCCGCTCCGTCCCGGTCCCCTGGCTCTCCCGATCCGGCAATTGTCGTAACCTCCAGAAGAAGATTGCCGTTTTCTCCCCGTACGGCGTCCCCAATGCCAAACGATTTTTCGGTCTCCGATGCAGCGAACGCATGGACGTTAACACTTAAAGCTAGCAGAAAGCTTGCAGCCAACACACTTGTCCGCTTGCCAAGCATCGACAAGCCCCCCTTCTCTTGAACTCTCTTTTTCCATCTAAATTGCAATTCCCTCAACCTCCCGCTATCTTTTTGAGTCGAAATACCTAATAACCTTATTCAGGCCTATTGTACTGTAAGGGGCCTACCAAAAGCAGTACCCCTTTTGCATTATCTATTTGAGAGGAAGTTCAAAAAGTACGCTTTCCATTACGGGTCATGACTAGCGTCATGGCCTGCGTCGAATATGACATTCAGCCGAAATCTCCGGTGCTCTCGTAGCTATCACTACGCTCCGCTCCTCGATTTCTAGCTTCTTGCCATCTTCTCGGTACTGAAAAGCGAACTTTTTGAACATCTATTTTAAGAGGAAGTTCAAAAAGTACGCTTTCCATTACGGGTCATGACTAGCGTCATGGCCTGCGTCGAATATGACATTCAGCCGAAAAGCGTATGCTTACGAAGTATGTTTCTTTCAGAAACATTGAAGGTGCTCTCGTAGCTATCACTACGCTCCGCTCCTCGATTTCTAGCTTCTTGCCATCTTCTCGGTACTGAAAAGCGAACTTTTTGAACATCTATTTTAAGAGGAAGTTCAAAAAGTACGCTTTCCATTACGGGTCATGACTAGCGTCATGGCCTGCGTCGAATATGACATTCAGCCGAAAAGCGTATGCTTACGAAGTATGTTTCTTTCAGAAACATTGAAGGTGCTCTCGTAGCTATCACTACGCTCCGCTCCTCGATTTCTAGCTTCTTGCCATCCTCCCTATACTAGTCTTCCAGCGCTAGTACTTCGTACAGCTTCACGGGAACGGTTTTGCCCTTCATCATTCGTTCGCCGATACAGTTGTAGCGGAAGCGCTCTGCGGTTCGGGAATAGGTCTCCTCCGACACCAGGATTTGATTAGGCCGGGTATTGGATTCGATCCGGGCGGCTATGTTAACGTTGTCCCCGATTGCCGTGTAGTCTACGCGGAGGAATGATCCGATGTTGCCGACAACCACCATGCCGGTATGAATGCCGATGCCTACGCTGACGGTGACGCCGTATTTTTCCCGGATCGCTTTTCGCACCTCCACCATGGCCTGTTGAATATCCCATGCCGTTTTGACTGCGCGGTATTCATGATCCTCCACATCCAGAGGCGCGTTGAAGATAACCATGGCCGCATCTCCGATAAACTTGTCGATCGTCCCTCCGTTATCCAAAGCTTTTCGGGTAATGACGTCAAACATCGTATTGAGGAAATCCAGCACTTCCTCCGGCTTCAGTTTTTCCGAAAGCGTCGTGAAGCCGCGAATGTCCAGAAACAGAATGGACAGCTCTTTATTGATCCCGCCAAGCTGAATCTCCCGGTCGCTGCGCGCTATTTCCTTCACCAGGTCGGGGGACAGGTAACGGCCGAATTGCTTCGTAATAAATACCTTTTGCTTGTTCTCCATAAACGATTTGATCGCAATGTTGACCAGATAGGTCAGAAGCAAGACAGCCATCGGCTCTACCGCTTTAAAATGCCATCCCAGCAGCATGTAACTGCCGTATTGAGCCGCATACAGCACAACGGCCGTGCCAGCTGCAAGCAGCAGGCTCGTGACGGTACGGAAACGCCAGGCTGCCGCGATCATAATGGCAAACAGAAGCGCGGAAACAGCTGTTGTCCATATGCGGGGAAGTTCTCGGATAGACTCGCCATGCAGAAGCTGATGCACAATATTGGCATGCACGTAAACCAGCTTCATATCGCTTTCAGTCGTTGTGACCCCGGTATCGTAGCCTACGGCGGAAAAGCCGATCAGCACCAGCATGTCTTGAAAGTTTTCTGCCGGAAAATCGCCCCGGTATACATCGATAAAAGGAACGCTCCAAAAATCGCCGGAGTGCATGTTGTAATCGATCAGAATCTCGCTTCGCTTGTTCTGCATGAGGTAGCTGCTCGCGTCCGCTCCGGCCATCTCCGCCATTTTGTAAGCCAGCGACGGGGTCGGCGGACCATCGGGTCTGCCCAGATGCAGCCAAGTGCGGCGTATGACGCCGTCGCTGTCCAGCCGCGAGTTGATATGGGCTCGCTCCGTCAACTCGGCAAATTCAGGAATGGGGTCGACCCATTCCGATGGCTGGAGCATCTCCGAAGCGCTTTGCCCTTCCAGCGACTTCGTAAACTCGCTCTCCATATTGGCGTACGAAGGCAAAATAATGCCATCATGGCTGGCCAGCGCTTCCGCAAAGGCTTCATCTGCCTCAGGCGTGCTTGGAGAGGTGAACATAATATCAAAGCCCACTGCCGTCGGTCCGCCTTCCTCCGTATACATCCCATCCAGCAGCCTGGCGTAGATATCCCGCGTCCAGGTGTTAAAGGCGCCTAGCTCCTCCAGGGTCGCTTCATCAATCGTAACCACCAGAATCCGTTCGTCCGGCATCTGCGTCTGGGCCTGCGACATGTTGTAGGCAAACAAAGCGCGGTCAAGCGGCAGAAGCGCTTGCTGCGTCATCAGGATTGCCAGTAAAATCAACACTGCGGCATTCCCGATCCAGGCCAGCTTATGCGCGACTTTTTTCATATGTAAACTCCTCTCGAATGAGTATGAATGATGATATCTTTTTGTCGGATTAGTGAATATCCTCTTCAATAATAGCTTATATTGCAGCAAAAAAATGTGAAGCTGCATGCATTTTTGAAAAAAATGCAGAAAAAAAGTTTATATTGACGTTAGCAAGAAAATTGTGCTATTATCTTACTTGTGTCTGATTCGAAGTTAGACAACCAATATGGAGCCGTGGTGTAGAGGCCTAACATGCCTGCCTGTCACGCAGGAGACCGCGGGTTCGAATCCCGTCGGCTCCGTACTACAGAGAAAGCAACATGAACTTGAACAAGTTCTATGTTGCTTTTTTGTTTATTG
Source organism: Paenibacillus sp. CAU 1782 (assembly GCF_054551715.1). Taxonomy (NCBI): domain Bacteria; kingdom Bacillati; phylum Bacillota; class Bacilli; order Caryophanales; family Paenibacillaceae; genus Paenibacillus; species Paenibacillus sp. CAU 1782. Next base: position 130,771 of record NZ_JBTOLL010000012.1, read on the forward strand.
ATGATAAAACCTTCCGTTACACATAAAGTACATGTTCAAAAATTCGGTTTTCAGTACCGGGAAGGGTGATGGTCGTGACCAGACGCGGGCGATTTGCTCCAACGCCTTCGGGTTTGTTTCATATGGGAAACGCGTTTTCCGCTTTGGCCGCCTGGCTTCAAATGCGCCAAATGGGCGGGCAGCTTCTGCTGCGAATCGAAGATATCGACAAGCCGCGCTCCCGTCCCGCATTTGCGGAACAGCAGATGAACGATTTGCGCTGGCTGGGGCTTGATTGGGATGAAGGACCTGACCTTGGCGGTCCTCATGCTCCTTACGAGCAGAGCAAGCGGGAGTATCTATACGAGGAAGCATTAAACAGGCTTTTGGAGAAGGAGCTTCTTTATCCCTGCTTCTGCAGCCGGGCCGAGCTTGCCTCGATTGGCAGCGCCCCCCACGGGCTTTCCTCCGAGGGAGGAGCCTATCCCGGATTCTGCAGCCGGTTAACAAAAGAGGAACAAACGGCGCGCAGACTTTCCAAGGAACCGGCGCTTCGTTTCAGGATGCCGCACCGGCAGTGGACTTTCCGTGACGGTTTTGCAGGTGAACAGTCCTTTAGCGGGGAAGGTTTGGGCGACTTTGTCGTCAAACGCGCCGATGGGATGTTCAGCTACCAGTTGGCTGTTGTAGTAGACGATGCCGCCATGGGCATCAGCGATGTGTTGAGAGGCCGCGATTTATTGGATTCCACGCCCAGGCAGCTGGCGCTTTATGAAGCGCTTGGCCTTCCGTCGCCAAGCTTTGCCCATGTGCCGCTGATCGGAGATGCTTCCGGGGAGCGGTTGTCCAAACGCGATAAATCGCTGACGCTGGCATCGCTGCGAGAGGATGGCGCAACTCCGCAAAGGCTGATTGGTCTGCTCGGCTACCTTGCGGGTTGGATTGACAAGGCCGAACCGGTGACCGCCAGAGAGCTGCTGCCCCATTTTACCCCGGATGTAATGAAGGGGTTTCAGTCGGAAGGCACTGGTTCTGCCGAGCTATCGTCCTCCGGATTGCCTTACGGTATACTTGCGATCACTCCCGATATGCTGGACTGGGTGAGAGGGAATTAAAGAAGGAAGCAAAGGGGCAGCTCCGCTCGGCTTGGCCGAATGGAGCTGCCCCTTCAACTTTTCATAGCGGCCCGGCTGGTCGTCGTTAACCCTCCATCACCTTAACCATAAAGCGGCGGGTACGAGGCCCGTCAAACTCGCAAAAGTAAATCCCCTGCCAAGTACCCAATAAAGGCTTGCCATCCTGAATCAGCACGGTCTGGCTCGTTCCGGTATACATCGCCTTCAGGTGTGCCGCCGTATTGCCTTCGGCATGTCTGTCCTCCTTATGATGCCAAGGAAAAACCTCGTCGAGGCGCCGCAAAACATCGCGCACGACATCAGGGTCCGCATTTTCATTGATAGCAATGCCTGCGGTCGTATGGGGGCAATAAACGATGGCGTACCCCTCACGCACCCCGCTTTCCCTGATGGCTTCTTTTACTTGCTTCGTGACATCAATCATGCCGTCCCGGCCGCCTGTATACAATTCAAAGCTTCTCACGTTCTGCTCCTCCCTTTCAGCTGTAATCCGATTACTCTGACCTTATACCCGCGCTCCCTCAGATTTCGCCGGATATTAATAATGCTCTGCCGCGAGGAATGATCCCACAGATGCGCTTCCCGCAGATCCAGGCATACTCTGGTAATCGGGTCGTTCAAATGAATGGCATCCTGCAGTTCCGTGGCGGAGGCAAAAAAGAGCGGCCCTTTGACCCGGTATACCTTTTCTCCGTCGATTGTTTCCTGCTTTATTTTGATACGGGAAAGCTTGTAGACAAAAACCGCCATGCTAAGCAGCACGCCAACCAAAGCCCCGATTGCTAAATTATGGGTGTAAATACTCGTCACGACGGTTGCCGCCATGATGATGGTGTCGCTCGCCGGTTTGCTGCGAAGCTTGAGCAGATAACCCCAATCGAATATTTCAAAGCAAATCATAAGCATGACGCCAACCAGCGCCGCAACGGGAATGATGTTGACAACCTTGCCGAACAAAAGGATCAGAGCGAGCAGCACCACGCCACCCGTCAATGTGGACAGTCTGCCCCTTGCGCCGATTTTGACATGAATGACGGATTCCGCCACCAGCGCGCAGCCTGCCATGCCGCCAAACAGCCCGGATATCGCATTGGCAGCGCCTTGCCCTTTCATTTCACCGTTTTTGTCGGTTTTTTCTCCTGTTTTTTCATCAATCATATTTTGCGTCAACAGCGTTTCCGTATAGCCGACTAAAGACAACGAAAGCGCAAAGGGCAAAATAATGACCAGCGTCTGCCATGTAAACGGAATATCCGGCAAGCCGGGCAGCGGCAATGTGTTGTCGATAAGAACCTGGGAACCAATCGTCTCCAGAGGAAGTCCCATACTGAACGAAGCTATCGTAACAAGCGCAACGGCCACAAGCGGCGACGGGACTGCCTTGGTCAGGCGAGGAAGCACGTATACGATAACAAGCGTAACCGCCACGGCCGCCAGCATCAGCCAATCCGCCTTTACCAAATGCTTCAGCTGATCCATCAGAATCAGAATCGCCAATGCGTTGATAAACCCCGTGACTACGGCGCCAGGCACAAAATTCATCCATTTTCCCGTTTTGAACACGCCCATAAGAAACTGAATAATACCGGTCAAAATCGTTGCCGCAAACAAATATTGGATACCGTGCATCAGCACGAGCGGAGCCATCAAGACGGCCATGGAGCCCGCCGCCGAAGAAACCATCGCCGGACGCGAGCCGCAAAAGGAAATCACGATCATAATAATGACCGTCGAAAATAAACCAATCATGGGATTAACTCCCGCAATAAACGAAAACGCGATTGCATCGGGAATCAATGCCAGCGTAATCGTGATGCCTGCCAATACATCTCCGCGAATATTAGAAAACCATTGCTCTTTCGAAAATAAAGATTTCAAACGCCTCAACCTTTCCGCAGATTTCTGCGGCATTCCATTGTCAATAACAACGTGTTCGGAAAGTTCGGTTTTCGCAATGGAAAGCGGACTCCTTGAACAACCTCATTAAGTGGAAATATGCCTCCACTATCATAAGGCAGGGGGACATGGAATGGCAATGGAGGATTCCTCATCGAAAAGCAGCGCCTTCCACCTCCGCATTTTGCAAATAGTCTCTCACCTTTTCCAGCTTTGGCGTTTGCAGCACGATTCCGGCATGATTCAGCAGCATATAGACGGGGCGTTCCGAATGCTCCAGCACGCTTCGATACTGAAAGAAATAACGGCGGTCGCTCAAATCGATTGCCGTAAACTGGATTTTAGCCCCCTCCTGAAAGGCGGCCTCCTGGATCAGCGAACTCCATGACTCCTTCGCCAAATCGGATTGGACATGCCCTCCGCTTGTCCAGAACAAATAAATGCTGTAGTCGCCTTTGACACTGGCTCTCATCTCGCCAAGCACTGCATCCTGCTCGGAGAAAAACAAGATCGGGAAACAAATGAAAATAAACAAAGCCGCGATAGCCGTCCATTTTTTCACGCTGCACCTCCAGCAATCCCCGAAAAACCTCTTTATATTTTATTAACACTAGATAATCCCATATGGTAGCACTTAAGTCGCATGAACAATTCCACATGCAGGGAGGAAAATATGGGTTATAATGTCGAAAGAGGATAGCGGATACATAGAACACAAGATGAGAGTTCAAAACTGGACTTTTTGAACAACTTTTTAATCGCGGCTTAATTGGCAAGGAGGGTCTTTATCCATGCAAGGCAAGATGTTCCTCTTAATCGGGGCTGACTTCGGCGCGCTTGCGCCAAAAATTCAGGCCGAGGTATACCGGGAGTATTACCAATTTGTTTATCCCCCCATTATTTATATGGTCAAAGATCACTCCACTACGGAGGATATTATTCAAGCTTCCTTTTTGAAGGTCATTGGGCATGTGCCTGATGTAGATACCGAGGCCAAGCTGAAAGGCTGGATTAGAGTTGTCGTTCGGAATACGGTTTATAATTATTTTAGAAAAACGAAAAAAAATCGCAACGAAGTGCCTTCTGACAGTGTTTATCTTGACGAAGCCGTTGCGCAAGTGCAGGATAACTTCTCAACCGAAGATGAAGTTGAGCTCAGAATGATGACCGAAACGATCAGTCAATGCTTGAAAGAGCTGAAGCCGGAATATCAAGCGCTGATCGAGCTGCGATGGAAACGCGAGCTAAGCTATAAGGAGATTGCAGAGGAATTGGAAACGACCGAGGATAAAGTGAAGTACAAGCTGCACAGGGCCAGAGAGGCCGTCAAAAAACGCTTTTTGCGCAGATGGGAGGAGCCAGATGAACAAGCGGGGAGTTGAAAACAATAAAAACAAGTCCGTAAACGAGGCATCTAATGGTAAATTAGACAAGGCTGAGGATCCATGGGTTGACGATAATGATAAGGATTTTGACCAAAAATTTGATAAGGATCTTGAAAAAAACTCTGATAAGGACTTCGATTTCGATAAGGATTTCGACTTCCATAAGGACTTCGACTTTGATAAGGACTTCGACTTCCATAAGGACTTCGACTACAATAAAGACTTCGACTTTGATAAGGACTTCGATTTCGATAAGGATTTCGACTACAATAAAGACTTCGACTTTGATAAGGACCTCGACTACAATAAAGACTTCGACCAAGAGTTTTCTTCAGCCTTTAGTGAGGCCTTTGACAAAGCGTTTGATTCGGCGGCCAGGGACCAGAACTTTGTACCGGATTCAGACTCGTCGTGGCTTAGGGTACAGCAGGCTCTTGCGAAAAAAGCCAAACGTAACGCGCGTCTCAGGCTGCTGCCTTATGTCGCGGCCTCCTTTTTGCTCGGCGCGTTTATCTTTGGCACGCCGGCGGCTACCAGCGCATTCACTCCTTTTATCAAAACGGTCGCCGTCTATACCGACAATATGGTCAGCATTATTTTTGGCACTGGAAATTCCAAAGATGTAAAGCCGATTACCGCTCCTCCACCGGGATATGGAGAATCATTGCCAGCGACGGACTCTTCGGGCTACGTCGCACCCGATACTCCCGCATTATCGAATTGGAAAGACGTATCGAAAAATGTAGCATTTTACGCTCCGGCTTTGGAGTATATCCCCGATGGCTTTGAACTAAAGTCGATTGAAACGTTATCCGTGAACGACAAGCAGCAAATTACCAATATGGTCCTGTTGTACCAAAACCCAAATTTGAGCCAGCAGAAATTTTCCATTACCTTAAGGCAGCTGAAGGAACACGAAACGCTTGAATCCAGCAGCTCGCTGGATACTAACAGCTTAAGCATAGAACAAATCGGCGGCAAAGAGATCTATTGGCTTAAAGGCGAAGATGGGTGGAATAACTTGGAGTTCGTCATCAACAACACGTATATTAGCATCCTTGGTAATATTCCAGCCGAACAATTTTCATTGATTGCCGAACATATTCATTAGGGGCGTGACTTAAAACTCGCTCAAGCGAGCCACATCCTGGTTGATCTTCTAAAAGATAAGCCTCCAGCCTGCCTTCAAATGATGGCAATTCTGGAGGCTATTTTATTTTCATTATTTCTTCAAAACGGTACCGGAGTATGCCACAGATAGCTCGGTAGTGGTTCCATGCTTGGCATAATGGGTAACTTGTGCACGATAATAATACCCTGCTGAGGCTGATTTCTTAGTTGATCCTGCAAAAAATTCAGCATTGCTCTTCTTTACAGTTGTCTCTGTACCGGAATTAACCCATTCCGTACCTGTCCATCTTTGCAGCTGGATTTTGGCGCCTAGCTCGTCCACAACGGATTTAGCGTAGGTAGTGCCTGTAATTTCAAGGTTACCAGTATCCTCCGGATTGTCATAAACGGAGATGGCTGTGTAAAGCAAATAGGTGTACCCGTTAACCATGCCAAATGGCTGCATCATTTCCGGCGGCGCCGATGTTTTGGCTACTGTAAAACCATTTGCGGCGGCGGATACCATCGGGGTCACCATCATAACCATTGCCAACAACATGCATACCGAAAGCTTTGAAAATTGTCTCATCATCTTCATTCAAACTCTTCCCTTCAATATGATTTTGTCCTTCCATTTAATTAAACACCTAAATGATTAATGTGGTTGACAATTATGGAAAATTTTTTTGAAAGGGACAAAAACAAGAAAGCAGCATTGTCAAAATCACAGATATCGGCGGAAAGGCAACATAAAAACGCCCTCCGGGGAGGGCGCTCTGAAAAAAATAGTATGGGACCGGTGGGGGTCGAACCCACAACCTACCGGTTAAGAGCCGGTTGCTCTGCCATTGAGCTACGGACCCGTCCACTATATTATGGAGTGCTACTATAAAAATGCAGTCGAAAAACACCCTCGTATGAAATAAAATGAAAGCAGACGAGGGGACGAGAGACAATGAATCAATACGACAAAACATTCAAAGAAGAAGCGGTACGATT
>NZ_JBTOLL010000013.1:0-136584 GCF_054551715.1 Paenibacillus sp. CAU 1782
CCCCTCAAGATGAGATTTCCCAGTATGTAAGACCCCTTGAAGACGACGAGGTTGATAGGTTCGGGGTGGAAGCACAGCAATGTGTGGAGCTGACGAATACTAATCGGTCGAGGGCTTATCCTAATAGACTTGATTGCTCATACAAGCGTCAAGCAACCAGCTAAAGTACACGTGAAGCACTCTTTCGTATCCAGTTTTCAATGTGCAAACATTGAATGAATGGTCGCGTATTTTCTGAAGCGATTCAGGAAGCAAGCCATTGCAAATCGCCATATTCCCTGATAGCTCAGTTGGTAGAGCACTCGACTGTTAATCGAGTTGTCACAGGTTCGAGTCCTGTTCGGGGAGCCATACAGAGAGGTGTCCGAGTGGTCGAAGGAGCACGATTGGAAATCGTGTATACGTTAATCGCGTATCGAGGGTTCGAATCCCTTCCTCTCTGCCAGTAAGGCCCGTTGGTCAAGGGGTTAAGACACCTCCCTTTCACGGAGGTAACAGGGGTTCGAATCCCCTACGGGTCACCAAAAAAACTTTACAAAAGAGTTGACATCAAACCACATTGTGTGGTAAGATATAAAAGTCGCTCATGGAGGATTAGCTCAGCTGGGAGAGCATCTGCCTTACAAGCAGAGGGTCGGCGGTTCGATCCCGTCATCCTCCACCATAATGACGCGGGGTGGAGCAGCTCGGTAGCTCGTCGGGCTCATAACCCGAAGGCCGCAGGTTCAAATCCTGCCCCCGCAACCAAATTACCTTCAGTGGTTTCCGGGTACATATGTTGTGGAGCTGTGGTGTAGAGGCCTAACATGCCTGCCTGTCACGCAGGAGACCGCGGGTTCGAATCCCGTCAGCTCCGCCATTACAACATCATCAGGCTCGGTAGCTCAGTCGGTAGAGCAGAGGACTGAAAATCCTCGTGTCGGCGGTTCGATTCCGTCCCGAGCCACCATTCAATTTCATACGCCGTTGTAGCTCAACTGGTAGAGCAACTGACTTGTAATCAGTAGGTTGGGGGTTCAAGTCCTCTCGACGGCACCATTTTGGAGGATTAGTGAAGTGGCTAAACACGGCAGACTGTAAATCTGCTCTCTCTGAGTTCGGTGGTTCGAATCCATCATCCTCCACCAGTTTTAGGGGCATAGTTTAAAGGTAGAACAAAGGTCTCCAAAACCTTTGGTGTGGGTTCAATTCCTGCTGCCCCTGCCAATTCTAAAGAGTGTGACATGGCGGTCGTGGCGAAGGGGTTAACGCACCGGTCTGTGACTCCGGCATTCGTGGGTTCAAGTCCCATCGATCGCCCCATTAACACTTTGATTGGTAACATGTTGGGGATTAGCCAAGCGGTAAGGCAACGGACTTTGACTCCGTCACTCCAAGGTTCGAATCCTTGATCCCCAGCCATTTGCGGAAGTGGCTCAGCGGTAGAGCATCGCCTTGCCAAGGCGAGGGTCGCGGGTTCGATTCCCGTCTTCCGCTCCATAAGATTATGGCGCCATAGCCAAGTGGTAAGGCAGAGCTCTGCAAAAGCTTTACCCCCAGTTCGAGTCTGGGTGGCGCCTCCACAAAATCTCATATTTTGCGGCCTTAGCTCAGCTGGATAGAGCGTTTGACTACGAATCAAAAGGTCAGGAGTTCGAATCTCTTAGGCCGCGCCATCTTTACAAAGCAATACCTTCATATATGCCGGCGTGGCGGAATGGCAGACGCGCTCGACTCAAAATCGAGTGGGAAACCGTGGAGGTTCGAGTCCTCTCGCCGGTATACAACCACTAAAAAAGCTCATTAGAGATTATCTCTGATGGGCTTTTTTATATTTCTTAACCTATTATTTGGGTAAACGCGGAGCAAAGGTGAACGGCCAGCATCCTGGAGTCGTACAAAGCCTATGTCTGCTAACCGGACGGCAGAAGGCTGCTTGTACGCACGCAGTCGATTTGTACGATGTAAAAGCTATCTTACAAATCCGCCTGCTTCGGGCATCTGAGGATGAACCTGGAGCGTTGCAGGTTATTTAGAAAGAACGTCTGGCCAAAAGCGACTCCATTTAAACAAAGTGCCATTCGGAAAGTCATTAAGGAATGACTTTCGAACGGCACTTCCGTGGAATCATACTTTCTGTTTATTTCTCCGTGAAGCTTCTTCAGTGTCTTAAGAGCCAATGGCGTCTTCAATTGCTAATAAGTATAAATTTCGGTAACTACGCCATTGGTGAAAACGACGTATTGGGATCCGTACCTCCATATTTCTACAGGAATCCCTTGGAGGGATGATTTGGAGGTGCTTGAAGGCCGTCCCCATGACAGATCTACCTGGGTATTAGTCATGACGATAGAAATTTTGGACGCTTTAATGGTATTCCAGATTGAAGACGACCAGTTATATTTCTTATATGGATCGAAAGACAGGAACGTATAAGGATCGCCCAAAATTCTGGATACAAATTCTCGTGACGTCACTTCCGATTTTATTGTTTTGCCGTCAGCTTTGACGAAAACCATCTCGAAGTTTTCTCCGCCTACCGGAAGAATATCAGTAATTGTAAGCTTGATAAAACGTTCCCAGTCACTATATTGATTCACCCAAAACGATTTGCCGATAAAATTGGCGAGCGCTCCCTGAACTTCCTTCTTTTTATTTTTTGGCGTGTCGGACGACTCAATAATCATCGTTCCTGAGCCAACGGAAACTTTCATCTGCTTCAGCTTGGTATCCCACTTTGCAGAAGCGCCTGCCGCTTTGGTCAGGAATGTGGCCGGGAACAGCACAACCCCATTTTCTTCGCGAATTGCCTGATCCAGAGCAACTTCTTTGCCGTCAACTGTCGCCTTTTTCTGGCCTACTTTCAGAATGATAGATTTAGAACCCAGCTTAATATCATAGCTTTTGCTTGCTTTAGTATATGCGACCGTTCCACCCAAAGACTGGAACACGCTTCTCACCGGCAGCATCGCCGACCCGTTAGCGTACACGGCCCCGGTTAAATTGCTGCCGGGACTGGTTGAAAGCGTAACTTTTTTGTTTATATTTCCTACGGTTACGATTGGCGTTGCATCTAATCCTTTTCCGTTTTGCGGCTGCTCGTAAATAACCCAGTTTCCGCCCTTTTGCTGAACAAGCCATTGCATGCCACGATAGGGGCCGGTTTGAGTGCTGTCATCATTTGGACGATTAATGAGTTTTCCTCCGTAGATGGAAGCTTTGGCCGCATTTTTGATGCCTTCCACCTGCTTCAACAGCTTGTACTTGTTTTCGTAAGTATCTGTTTTCCACACCGTTCCATCTTTTCGTGTCACAAGCAGCGTATCGCCACCGCTTGAAGAAATATGCACGGCATCCGTTGTCACAACATGCGGGAAAAATTGAACGTCTCCTTCGTTGTAATCATAGTGTATCAAGTTAACAGCTACAACTTTTCCGGAGTTGTCCATATATGCATTAGATGAATTGCTCAATATCTCCAAGGAGACAATAGACGATGCATCAGCTACCCGATCGGCTACATATTTCAGGTAGGAATGATGGATTTCACCGCTGCTGGTCACATAGGCCATAGCTCCATTGCCCGATTCAAACAAGGAGATATCTTTCAAATCCTTAAGCTGTTCGCCTTTGGTTGACCATACTGTACCGTCATGTTTAAGCTAAGAACGAATTCCAGCCCTTTTTGTACAGGGGAAGAGAGGAGCCAATTACGGTGCCTTTCAAAATTGAAGCCAGCAGGGAAAAAGTCGTTTCGATTACCGAAATATATGTAAGCTAGCACATTGATGTAATTCGTTATGCAGATTCTTTGTGCTCTTCTAGATGCAATTTTGCATATTTGGTATACTGATGTTGACGACTACAGGATGTTTTTAGTAGGTCAATAGGTTTGATTTCCTGGGAGGGTAGACATGATGGACGAATTTGTAAAGCTGGTAAATGAAAGAAGATCGGCCAGCAATTTTTTGGAAAACAACCCGATTACCAAGCAGGAACTTGATGAAATTTTTCAATTGGTCAAGATGGCTCCATCGGCTTCCAATTTGCAGCATGCCAACTACCTGGTTGTAACTGAACCAGAATTAAAGGCAAAGGTTAAGCAGGCGGCGATGGGCCAGCATAAAGTAGGCACAGCATCAGCGGTCATTATTGTTCTGGGCGACAAGCTTGCCTACAGGGAAGCTGGACGAATCTATGAAGGCCTGTTGGATCTCGGCATATATAGTCAGCAGGAATACGATCATGCTGTTCGTCTGGTTGCGACTACATATGAAAGCAATGGCGAGCAATATCAGAGGGACGAAGCGATTCGCAATGCGTCGCTATCGGCGATGTTATTTTTGCTTGCCGCAAAAAGCAAGGGTTGGGATACTTGTCCAATGATTGGCTTCAATCCGACTGCACTTCGCGAGGTATTGTCAATAAAAGAGCAATTTGAACCGGTGCTGATGATTACAATCGGCAGGGAAAAGATCAGCAGCCGTAAACCTCGCGGCTACCGAAAGCCTATTTCCGAATTTGTAACGTATTACTAAAGTATTTGTCCGAAAAGTCAAATGGAACGATTTGCATTTTTTTGAAATGAACTTCGACAGCTGCCTTTTGCCCGCCTAGCGGTCACTGATGACCGCTAGGCGCTCAGATGGAAGCATTGGCTTCAGCTAACGGTCACCCGTGTCCTTTATACCCTCAAAAGCCGCGTTTTGGGGATGAAAATATGCTTTTATGGTCATGGATGACCCTTAGAGATGGACATTCTATCAAAACAAGGCTTTAACGGTCATGGATGTCCGTAGCGTGGGGCTAGCTACCGGCTCAAGCACTCCACAAAGACGTCGCTTACCGTTTACAAGCCTGAATATGGAAGTCGGAAGCCTCTTATCCCGCAGTAACGGAACAGACCTTTCGGATACCCCCTTTTTAGCGTTATTGACAAGAGCGCAAATATCAGATAAATTATATGCATGCGCATGTTTATTTTGTGAATGAAATCAGGTGAGTGGAATGAATACCTTTAACGATGATGAACGTTTAACCAGGTGGTTGTCTTTGTCGCATATCCAAAGCCGCATTAATGACGAGTTGGAGCGTGCGCTTCAGGAGAAGTATGGATTGTCGTTAAAGGAATTTTATGTTCTCCATTTTATCTCCCAAACTGAAGAAAAGAAACTGAGACTGCAGCAGCTTCAGGAGATGGTTGATCTGAGCCAAAGCGCGGTTTCCCGGCTTGTGGGAAGAATGGAAGCGAAAAACTGCGGAGCGTTGCAAAGGCATGTCTGCGAGGATGATCGCCGAGGGATATATACTTGCATAACCGAATACGGCGAAGAGAAGCTGCAAAAAGCGCTTCAAACTTTTAATGAAGTTTTGCAATCCGCTTTATCGGATGAAGGACTGAAATCAGAGCTGCAGACTCACCTGCAAAAGCTTTAATTGATTTCCGCAACTCCATATAAAGCGTCTAATGCAAGGCTTTTTCCTCCCTTTATATATGCATGTGCATGCAACTTGATAAAAGTTTACCATTTTGAGAGGAGCTTTATTCATGAATGATTTGTATAGTCCATTTAAGCTGAAAGGCCTGGAGCTGAAAAACCGGATTGTGATGCCTCCGATGTGCCAATATTCCGTTGAGCAGAGGGACGGCATCGCCACGGACTGGCATTATTTGCACTACGTAAGCCGGGCGATCGGCGGAACCGGTTTTATCATCATTGAAATGACGGATGTGGAGCCTGATGGCCGCATATCGGATTATGACCTGGGCTTGTGGAGTGATGAGCAAATTCCCGCATTAAAAAGAATTGTTGATGCTTGCCATCAATACGGCGCTAAAGTGGGAATTCAAATCGCCCATGCCGGCCGAAAGGCGGAAGATGCGGCTGTGCCGGTATCGTCGTCCGCAATAGCGTTTGACGAAAATTCAAAGCAGCCGAGAGCTCTGGAGACGGAAGAAGTCAAAGGTTTGGTGGAGAAATTCCGGGCTGCTGCAGCTCGCGCGGTAAAAGCCGGTTTTGATGCCATCCAGATTCATGGTGCTCATGGTTATTTGATTCATCAATTCCACTCCCCGCTAACCAACAAGCGAACCGATGAATACGGCCAGGAGTTGACTCGCTTTGGCCGCGAAGTTATTGAGGCGGTTAAAGGCGAAATGCCCGAGGATATGCCGCTTATTATGCGGATATCCGCCAAAGAGTATGTAGACGGCGGATATGGCCTCGAAGAAAGTCTGGCTTTTTCCAAAGTGTACCGGGAAGCGGGCGTTGATGCTTTCGATGTTTCATCGGGCGGCGAAGGTCCAATCGGGGCAGGAGGAAGACCAGGCACCCACGCGGCGTATCAAGTGCCGCTGGCCCGGGCTATCAAAGAAACGCTCGACATTCCGGTAATCGCGGTTGGTAGACTTGATGATCCCATTGTGGCGAACGCTGTTGTGGGCAATGAAGATGCCGATCTGGTTGCCGTCGGAAGAGGGATGTTGCGGAATCCGCATTGGGCGCTTGAAGCGGCTGCGCAACTAAAGAAAGAAACGACGATTCCGAAGCAATATAAAACTGGTTTTTGAGATAGAGAAGCCTCCAAACCCGCTTGCAAGGCGGATTTGGAGGCTTTTGCCCGCTTATTTGTCTCCATAAAGGATTTCAAATTGGATGTCCTGATTATAGTTGCCGAACTGTTTGCCAAACAAACTGAGTCCGCCGGCGTTTTTTCCCGTTTCGGGAGCGGCGATACGAAACCGGATATCTTCGCCGTAAGGCAGCGGGATTTGGGTTATGGCGATATCGGACATCTGCATCCCGTCAATGTAGGAGCCCTGCGGTTTAATCTGGATCGTTTTCAACAGCCCGTGCTGGGTGCCGAGCTTCCACCATTCCGGTGTATGAACCCCGCGGTTGCTGCCGAAATCTCCTGGACAGGTCCAATAGCCGATGCTTACATCGTTTAAATAAAAATGGATGTCCGATGGCCAGTTTTCGTTAAAGCCCGGCGCCTCCGAGCATAGCTCAAGCGTGATGGAGATAGCGTCGGCTTTTTGGTTGGATAACAAATAATTCGGTATCCGGTATTCGACAAATCCGCTGCTGAACCATAGATGGGCAGCGTCTGTCCGTTCGGGATCGGAGAAATAGCGCGGATCGTCGAACATGCCGATGATTTTGCCGGAAGAGGCCAGACCGCAGGTTGGTTTTGCATGATAGTCGGTATAGTGGCCGATCGGAATCGATATGTTGTATCGGTTGGGAGCGGGCACAGCCGGTGTCCGAAACTGGAGCGTAATTTCATCAATTGCCAAGCGGCAGACCTTCTGGCGGCCGCGCAAGCCGGAAATCCCTTCGGATACAATGATGCCGGCTTCCTCCAGCTTCTGAACGTGCTTCGTCACGATTGCCGATGAAAAACCAAGCGCTTCGGCCATTTCCTTGATGTTCATCGGGCGGACCTCCAACAGCTTGATCATGTGGATTCGGCTCTCGGAGGCAAGCGCTTCGAATAGATGGACTTGCTCCGTCGATACATTGATGTTCATGGATTTACCCCGTTTCAGGTTGCTTATTTAATCCTCGATAGCGGCACGCCTGCTGTTGATGCTCCTCAGCCATGCCAGATCGAATTTAGGTTCTCGTTCATAAGTGTACAAGCCGTTTATTTCTTGTTCAATATCGTATAGCTGCGTATAGCAGAAACCAAACATATTGGGATTATCCAGCAGCGCGTTCGTCAACCCTTCGTAGCGGAGTTTGAATTCCTCTACCGTTTTGGGGCGGTCGCCATAACCCCATCCGTCTTCCGTGGCTTGTTCCGGGTCCCATCCAATGCCGCCGTATTCGCTGATAAAATAGGGCTGCCCGCTGTAGGCCTGACGCTCCGGGAAGGAAACCCACGGCTCTCCGCCGTCCGCTAACGGCTGATGACGCTTGCGGAAGCTTTCGGGATCTTGGTCGTAATCATGAACGTCGAAGATGTCGGTTGCAACATGGAAGTTGCCGCTTGTGTCAATGACGGGGCGCGTAGGATCGATGGTTCGGGTCGTTTCATAAACGATACGCAACACCTCGTTATTCTGACGGGTTCCGCTTGGGGAATCCCAAGTTTCGTTAAACGGACACCAGCCGATAATGCTGGGATGATTAAAATCCCGTTCCACGCCTTCCATCCATTCCGGAAAAAAGGCGGAGAGTGCGCTTGAATCGCTAATATCCAGGCCCCAGTTGCCATGTTCTCCCCAAATCAAGTAACCAAGCTTGTCGGCCCAGTACAAGTAACGGGGCTCGAACATTTTTTCATGCAAGCGAGCGCCGTTAAAGCCGGCGGCAAGCGATAGCTCAATATCTTTTTTTAACGCTTCGTCGGTTGGAGCCGTGTAGATGCCATCAGGATAAAAGCCTTGATCCAGCACGAGCCGTTGAAACACCGACTGTTCGTTGATTCGGAATGCCATGCCGTCAAGGCGAATGGAGCGCAAACCGAAATAGGAGCTTGCGCTGTCGATAATTCCGCCGTTTTGCAAAAGCTCCAGTTGAAGATCATAGAGCTTGGGAGAACCGGGATGCCAAAGATGCTCCTCCGAAAGCGGCAGAGTCAGCCTTACTGATCCGGCACTGACATAAACCGTTTGCTTGCCGGTCTCCCTTCCCTCAAAGGATGAGGAGCAACGGAGCGAGAAGCCGGACGTTGGCCCGTTAACCTTGGCGCTCACATGCAAGCAGCCGTTAGCGGGATCGGGATACAGACGGAACGACGAGATATAGGTAGCGGGGACATGCTCAAGCCAGACGGTTTGCCAAATGCCCGTCGTTCTTGTATAGTCGCAGCCTTGGGAACGGTAGGCGCTGCTTTGTTTGCCGCGCGGCTGTTTGCCGGAACGAACATCATCCTCGGCGTATACGGTAACTACGTTGTCGCCTTCGCGAAGCGCATGCCGAATGGGATACGAGAAAGAGCTATAACCGCCGCGATGACGGCCGACATAAACATCGTTAATCCAAACGTCGGACTCGTAATCAACGGCGCCAAAATGCAGCAGAACTTCGCCGGATTGCCAGTCTGGCGGAAGGACAAAGCTTCGTTTGTACCAGACAGCGGGAATAAAATCGGTATGTCCGATGCCGGAAAGCTTGCTCTCCGGACAAAATGGTACGACAATTGTGCGCCCCAGCTCGGCCTCCGGCTTATGCAAGCCGCGTTCTTTTCCGCTGCGGGAAGCATCAAATTCAAATTGCCATTCGCCGTTCAGGTTCAGCCAGGCATTTCTCATGAATTGAGGTCTTGGGTGCTCGATCCGAGGAATGGAATGGATTGGATTCGTCATAGGTTCCTCCATTAAGTTAATTAAATGGTTAATTATATAATTAATCTAAAAATCACTTGTTACATATTTTATAGCTTAAAAAGGGGTTTTAGTCAATCTAAACAGAAAAAATGTTATAGCACAACTAAATGACTAATTAAATAATTAATTAAATGGTTAACTAAATGCGTGGGAATATGAAAGGAATGCGAGAGGAAGTTCTTTATTTCCAAAAGCAATCTCAATGCGTTTATAATATTGTATATACTGTTAAATAGAATGAAGAACACATTTACAGTTGCCGGGCAAGTAAGTTCACTATTCTAAAAAATATAAGAGGTGAAGCGACATGAATCATGTAACGTTAAACAACGGGTTGCAAATGCCCCAGCTTGGTTTCGGCGTATGGAGGGTTAGCGACGAGCAGGCTGCCGAAGCTGTAGAAAATGCTTTTAAAGCAGGGTATACATCGATTGATACGGCAATGATTTATCGGAATGAACGTGGAGTGGGCGAAGCGATCAAGCAGTCCGGAATTCCTCGGGAGAACCTCTTTATTACGACGAAGGTCTGGAACGGCGATCAAGGCTACGAAAATACGCTGCGCGCTTTTGAGGAAAGCCTGGGGAAGCTGGAGCTGGATTATATCGATTTGTACCTGATTCATTGGCCGACGCCTCAATTCGATCAATACATCGATACATATAAGGCGCTTGAGAAGCTCTACCATGACGGCAAAGTGAAGGCAATCGGCGTCTGCAACTTTGAGATCCAGCATTTGGAGCGGGTGCTCAAGGAATGCGAAGTAAAGCCGGTTCTTAATCAGGTGGAATGTCATCCTTACTTGGCTCAAAATGAATTAAGGGCATTTTGCGAGCAGCATGATATTTTCCTGGAGGCTTGGAGTCCGCTGGATCAAGGCGGTGATGTTCTGAAGGATGAGGTTGTTGTGAAGCTGGCTGAAGCGCACGGCAAAACGCCGGCTCAAATCGTGCTCCGCTGGCATCTTCAGCGTAATACGATCGCTATTCCCAAATCGGTTACTCCGTCCAGAATCGCTGAAAATATTAATGTCTTTGATTTCGAATTAACTGCGGATGACATGGAGCAAATCAATGGGCTGGACTGCAACCGCCGCAAAGGCCCGCATCCAAATGAACTTCACAACAGATAATTGGAAAGCATGATTATTTTTGCAGCACAAAATGAATGATAGTATAGGAGGCTATTGGATGTTAAACAATAAAACGGCCATTATTACGGGAGCGGGTAAAGGAATCGGCAAGGCGACAGCAATCAAATTGGCGTCGGAAGGCGTTAATCTGGGTTTGATCTCCCGAACGGCGAGCGATCTGGAGCAAGCAAAAAAAGAGCTTGAGGATGCATATGGCATTCAGGTTTATATCGCTGCCGCGGACATCTCCGTAAAGGAGCAGGTCGATACGGCGATTGCGGCGTTGATTCAACAATTGGGTTCGGCTGATATTTTGATTAACAGCGCGGGTATTGCGGATTTCGGCACGGTTCTGGATATGGATAGCGACAAGTGGGAGAACATAATTCAAACCAACCTGTTCGGCACTTATTATGCCTGCCGCGCGGTATTGCCTGCGATGATCGCTCAAAATACGGGCAATATCATTAACATCTCTTCCACAGCGGGCGAAAAGGGTTTTGCGAACGGCTCAGCCTATTGTGCTTCAAAGTTTGCGGTCATGGGATTGACGGAAGCTCTGATGCAAGAGGTTCGCAAATCGAATATTCGAGTTACGGCGCTTACGCCAAGCACTGTCAATACGGGGATGGCGGTAGGTCTTGGTTTGAAAATTGGGGACGAGGACCATATGATGCAGCCCGAAGACGTTGCAGAATTAATCCTTGCCGGATTGAAGCTGCCGCAAAGAGTTCTGCTAAAAAGCGCAGGTATTTGGACAACAAACCCTGCTTAACAAATTTTCAGCGGCAAACTCATGTTTTTTATGCTGAATAGATGAAAACCAATCAATAATTAGCGAATACTAAATAGGGAAGCCCTGTATGCTCTGATTCTGTGAGCATACAGGGCTTTTTGCATGCTTCAACCTATATTTTTGGAGAGATCATGATAACCGAAGAAGTTTATTTTAAACGAGTTAAAAATTGACTTATGGTCATTTATAATTGACCTATAGTCAAATAACAAAACGGAGGTTTTTATCATGAGCCAAAAAGTTGCATTAATTACAGGAGCTTCTTCAGGAATCGGCAAGGAGGCGGCTATTGAACTTAAAAGCAAAGGTTTTACGGTTTATGCGGCTGCCCGGCGTATCGACAAAATGCAGGATCTGGAAACAAAAGGCATTCGGCCTATTTCACTCGATGTAACCAGTGAAGAATCAATGATCCAGACTGTTAATGAAATTCTAAAAAAAGAAGGAAGAATTGAAGTTCTTGTCAACAATGCAGGATATGGCTCCTATGGTTCAGTCGAAGACGTTCCGATGGAAGAAGCGAGGCGTCAAATGGAAGTGAATGTGTTCGGATTAGCCAGATTGATCCAGCTTGTGGTGCCGAGCATGCGCAAAAACAAGTTCGGCAAAATCGTTAACGTCTCCTCGATGGGCGGCAAGATTTGGACCAGTTTTGGCGCGTGGTACCATGCAACGAAATTTGCTGTAGAAGGTCTCTCGGATTGCTTGCGATTGGAATTGGAGCCATTTGGCATTGATGTCATTGTTGTGGAGCCAGGCGGTATTAAAACGGACTGGGGCATCATTGCAGCAGAAGGTCTGAAAAAGGTATCTGCAAAAGGAGCGTATGCTCAAGCCGCCAACAAAACGGCCGATTGGATGATTAAAAACTATACGGGCAATCAATTGTCTAAGCCGGAGTTGATTGCACGGACTATCGGAAAGGCTGTAACTGTGGAAAGGCCGAAAACACGTTATCTGGTTGGGGGTAGAGGTAGAGATGGAATTTGACAATGTGATTCCTAAAAAAGTCGCTACGTTAACAAATGATCACATTGCTACGATGCAAATTAACCGGTTAACTCGGAACAATGGAGCGGAAAAAATGTCCAAAGCATTTTGCAACGATTTTGATGAGTCGGTTAGAGCCTTCCTGAAAAGCTAAGAGGACAGTAATTTTGTTTTGGACTCCAAATCGATGATTGATTACACAAAATCGAATGGAGTGATGAACCCTATGGTGAAACGCGCAATGACGCCTGAGGCCAAAGCGCTAAAAGCATAGGTGATTATGGATCAAGCGGCTGAAATGTTTTTGGCATCGGAGTATGAAAAAATTAAGATGTCCGATATTGCCAAGCGAATGGGCATGTCGAATGGAATTTTGTTTGTGTACTTTAAAACAAAGGAAGCCTTGTTTTTTTAGCCTGCTATGCCGGGAGTATGAAAAGAGGCTCGCTACTCTGACGAAGATGGCGAAGGAAAAGCCGATACGAAATTTCGATAACTTCAAACATCTCGTCTTGAAAGAGCTGATGGAGCTAGTCGACAATAACCCCCTTTACGTTCGACTGGAATCCATGCGCATAGCCGTTTTCGAAAAGCAAGTAAGCTGAAGGCTTAAAACTTCAATGGAAAAAGCCGCTTGACAGCGACTTATCTCGGCAGCGACCCATCTCATCAGAAATCATTTTTTGTAAAAGGCAACGAATATTCAAAATGACTCTGGCGGTTTGCGTGGCAGCGCAGAACTCGCCTTTTCTTTTCTGCAGGCGTTAACGCAGGGAGGTGGCGGCAGGCGCCGGCTTTAGCCTGCGATAATGCAGTACAAAAAATACGGCTCCCGCCATACAAGCAATGATCTCTGTAATCGTAGATGACCAAATGATGCCGGTCAGCCCCAGCTCGCTATGCATCATCCAAATAACCGGGATAAAAAGTATCCCTTGGCAAACCGCCATTACATTGGTGGGAATAACTTCTCCCGCCGCTTTGAAGATGCCTGAGAACAACCCCGCAAAACCGTTAAAGATAGCGGAAATCAGCATGGCCAGCAAGATGGAGCCCCCCATTGCCAGCACCGCCGGATCTTTTGAAAACAACCCCAAGATCGGATTTTGAAACAAGTAAACCGCCGCTGTGAAAATACCCGTAATTCCGACTATGAGCCATGCCGCGTGGCGGTATACCGCTTTTAGACGCAGGAAATTACCATAGGAGATATTGTACGCAATCAAAGGGATGAGTCCCAGATAAATGCCCATGGCGAGAAATTCGGGAACCTGAACGACGCGTAAGGCGATGCCAAAAGCGGCCACAACATGTTCCCCGTATCCCATGGAGTAGTTGTTCAGCAGCAGGGTAGATACAATTAGAAAGGAGGCTTGCAGCAATTCGGATACCCCGATTTTGTAAATTTCAAGCTGATCCTTTACATTGAGCCGGAAGCGGGTAAGGAAGCCGGTCATGGATTCGCTTTTGCGCTCCAGAAAATAAACATAATAAAGGGTAGAAGCCAAGTTGGCGAGCACCATGGACAATGCGGCTCCGAATACATGCCAATCCAGGATGAGAATAAACAAAACATCCAACAGCAGGCTTACGATAATGCTTATAAACATGCCGTACATCGATTCTTTGGATGCGCCTTCGGCACGCACCAGCTGCTCCAATGTGAAGTTCCAAATAATCGTAATGCCGCCCGTCAATAAGGTAAGCAAATAGATAGTCGTATAATGGGAAGTCGAAGCGTCTGCCCCTAACAGATGAACCAGCGGTTGTGCAAAAATAAGCGCCAGGATTGCGATTAATACAGCAGCGATAATTGCGCTATAGAAGGAGTAGCCTGCAATACGTTTTGCATGTTCATGGTCGCCTTGCGCAATTCGTCTCGTAATAAACGTGCCGCCGCCGACTCCAAGCACATTGCCAACCGCCATAAGCAGCGTAAATATGGGCAAACCAAGCGTAATCGCGGTCAACATAGCCGTATCATGAACAAGCCCGATAAAAAAGGCATTCATAATACTGTAAATCGTCCCGACGGACATGCCGAGCATCATGGGCAGCGATAGATGGGAAATCGCTTTGCGGATAGGCGCGTCTTTCAAATAATAGAGATTGGATGATGTATTTTCCATGGGAATGTACCTCCGTTTATGTGGTTACTTTTGATGAACGTTATTTATTTGATATTTAACAATTAGAATTCTAACTATTTGTCCGGCAATAGCCGAAGCTATTGTGAGCATGAAGGATTACAGATTTTGATTGACTTTAGTCAGAAGCTTCAACAAGGTTTGCTGCTCTTCGGGCGTTAAGGCGCTGACGATTTCCTGTTCCACCTGTGCGAAAACACGTTCAAAATCCTGGATTAATTCTTGGCCTTTGGGCAAAACATAGAGATTTTTTTGGCGTTCATTGTCGCTTTGGATTTTTCGTTGAATGTAGCCGTTTTTCTCCAATCCCTTCAGCATGCTGGTGATCGTAGCATCCCGTCGATTAAAATAATTTGCGACGTTTTTCTGAATCAGACCTTCATCCTGATGCTCGTTAATGTAGCTGATCATCCTTCCTTGCTGCGCATTTAATCCCAGCTCGTTAATACTTTCGTCTGCTTTGCGCTTGACCTTCAGTCCGATGGATTGAAACAAATTGGTATACGGCGTATCTTGTCTAAGCAAAAGTAAACTCCTCCATTTCAATTCAAATAGTTAGAACTCTAACTGTTAACAATTAAAATGTACGCTTAATCTAATGAAATGTCAAGAGGATACCGAAAGTTAAAAGTAGGCAGTTTGGATGAAAGGAGTTTCCGCCAATGAATTGTCTGCGCATGCCAATCAGCTTTTGCTGGAAATCAGCAAGTTCACGATCAAGTAGAGATAACCCCATAGCTTCCTCGTGAAAAAATGAAGGGGGCGTGGTTCCGACTATTGAAAAATCGGCCCCAATGTGTATAATGTGTAGGAATAAGATAGTTAGTTATCTAGGGTTCCGCGGCTTGCAGCCGGCTGGTCCGAGAGATAACACACAGCTTGCGAGCTGTGCCACGGAGGGATAAAAGCCCGGGAGACGAACTGCACATGCAGTTTGTTTCCCGGGCTTTATTTTTTTCAAAAAGGAGAATGAAAAAATGAACAAAACGTGGTTGTCTGTTATTATTGCATCTCTGTTTGAGGTAGGCTGGGTAATCGGCTTAAAACATGCGGATGGATTCTGGGAATGGCTGTTAACGATTATTGCCATTTTGGTGAGCTTCACCTTGATGATTGCCGCTGCGAGTCAACTTCCGGTTGGAACGGTGTACGCCGTGTTTGTCGGGTTGGGGACGGCGGGCACAGTCTTGGCCGATATTCTGTTGTTCGACGCTCCGGTGCAAGCCGGAAAAATCACGCTGATCGGAGTGCTTCTGTTAGGCGTTGTTGGTCTTAAATTGCTGAGCAAGGAAAAGTAAAAGGAGGCGGCGTAAGCCATGGATTGGGTCTATCTCGTATTGGCTGGTTTATTCGAAATGGTAGGCGTTATGATGATTAACAAGCTGCATAAAAATCGGAATCTCATTTCTTTTATTCAATTGGTAGCCGGTTTTGGCCTTAGCTTCCTGTTCTTGTCCCTTGCGATGAAAACATTGCCCATGGGAACGGCTTATGCCGTCTGGACGGGGATTGGCGCATCGGGCGGAGCAATTCTCGGCATCATCTTTTATGGAGAGCCGCGAAACGCATTGCGCATCCTGTTTATCGCCATGGTGCTGGGTGCTGCCGTCGGCTTGAAGCTGGTGGGCTAACCGGAAGGAAACTGGGTTAGCCTAATATGATCAATAAGCCGAATAACCCGGATAAGCTGGTAAGCTCAATAAGCCGGCTAAGCAGAATAAGGTGATAAGCTCAATAAGCCAGCTAAGTCCGGTTTTTCCGATAAGCCAAGCTTAATAGGCCGGATAAGGTCGATAAGCCGAGCTCAATGAGCCAGATAAGGCTGAGCTGATATGCAAAATAGGCCAGCTGGCTCCTTATAGGGTTAGAATTGTTCTGATGTGCGGCAGCTGCAACCAGTCCTTCAAGCCGGTTAGTTGAAGATCAGGGATGACGGC
Source organism: Paenibacillus sp. CAU 1782 (assembly GCF_054551715.1). Classification (NCBI taxonomy): domain Bacteria; kingdom Bacillati; phylum Bacillota; class Bacilli; order Caryophanales; family Paenibacillaceae; genus Paenibacillus; species Paenibacillus sp. CAU 1782. The sequence continues at coordinate 16,319 of NZ_JBTOLL010000013.1, forward strand.
AGAGTCCTTCCCTTGATGCTCGTTCAGAGAATCGATATTGGCGCCGATCCAACGGTAGAAGCCGGCAACTCCGGCGGCATGCTTTTCTCCCAATACAGGAGCTAAAGAGGCTTCGAAGTCATCGTAGTTGAGGGAGTGGAAGCCAATCGGTTGGCCAAGCGCGGCCGTAAAACGCTCCGCCAGCTGTGCGCCGGTCAATGCTTCCGGTCCGGGAGCCACTATCGTTTGCCCTGCCAGCTCAGGATGGCTTAATGCATACACATGGTATAACGCCGCGTCATCCGAGCTAATCCAAGAAATGGGCTTATCCGCGGGAACGGGATAAAACAATGCGCCATTATTGATTAGTCCCGGGATCAAAAAGTTTTCCATGTAAAGCGTTGGTTTTACCAGGATGGTTGGAATGCCGCTTGCTTTGACAACTTGTATGGCTTCGCGTTTTACCTCCAGAGATTCGGCATCTGTTGGTTCGTCTGGCAAAAAGCCATTGGAGTTAACAACGATCAATTTGGCATTCCCTTGTTTTGCGGCCTCCACGGCATTGGCAATATACTGCTGCAGCAATGCCGTATCGTATTGTATCGGCAGGTTCAAAAAGATTTTATCAACGCCGTCATGAGCAGCCTTCAGAGTTTCAAGCTGGGACAAGTCGCCGATATATGCATCGATGCCTTGCTCCTTCAATGCTGCTGCACTGTTCTCCTGGCGCGTAATGGTCCGCACTTTTACACCTTTGGAAAGCAGCAATCTGGACACTGCTCCGCCTTGCACGCCCGAGGCTCCATAAACCAAAATCGTTTCCATCTATCTCACGGTTCCTTACAGTAAAGTTCATTTGTTCAGTATCGAACGAAATGTTATAGTCATAATAAACAACCTACGAACTTTATGTAAGTACGCACATTGGAGATATCAGGTATCACTCGTGATACTTTTGGAGGCGAATAATGGATACCAAACCTTTGGAGAATTGCAGCACATGTCCGGTTGAATTTGCAGTTAATGCAATTGGTGGAAAGTGGAAAATATTAATTCTATACCAATTATTGAATAGAGACATGATTCGGTTTAATGAATTGCAAAAACGGTTATCTCCCGTGACGCATCGAACTCTGACAAGACAATTGCGCGAGCTGGAGGAGGATGGGCTGGTGAATCGGGTTGTTTTTGCCGAAGTTCCCCCTCGCGTCGAATATTCATTTAGTGACAAGGGAAAAAGCCTGGCTCCCATTTTGATCCAATTGCAAAATTGGGGACTTGAACATATGTAGCCGAGCCGGCTCAGTGATGGTGATGGCCATGAGCGTCCGGAGCAGCCGCCTTTGCGGTGCACAGGACGGAGTCGTCATGTCCGTGTTTTTCAGACTCTGCCTGCAGGGTGACATGGGTGATGCCTTTATGCTCCAGCGCATGTTCTATTCCTTTCAAAAGAAGCTCAGTCTCGTAAACGCTGCTGCCGCCATCTACGACGATATGGGCAGTCAAAGCATTCTGGTTGCTGGTAATGGACCAGAGATGCACATCGTGTACGCCTAATACGCCTTGAGTGACTTGAATGCTGCGCACGATTTCGTTCAAATCCAGATGGCTTGGCGTACCCTCCATCAATACATGCAGCGACGATTTGGTTACAAAAAAACCGCTCCGCAATACCAGTGCCGCTACGATCACGCTAGCGAGAGGATCGGCCCAGCCCCATCCAAAAAACATCATCAGGAGCGCTGCGGCAATAGCGCCGACCGATCCCAGCATGTCGCTAATAACATGAAGGTATGCGCCGCGCATGTTCAAGTTTGTTTTGGTATCGCTGCCGCGCATCATAATCCATGCGACCAGAATGTTGATCAGCAGCCCGATTGTGCTGATAATCAGCATGCCTGTGGTCGCCACCTCGGGCGGATTCGCAAAACGTTCAATCGCTTCGTAAAAGATGTAGAGCGAAATGCCGACCAGCGTAATGCCGTTTAATACGGCGGCCAAAATTTCGAAGCGTCTGTAGCCGTAGGTTTTGCCGCTGTTGGCTGCTTTTTCGCCGAAACGGAACGCAAGCAGCGCGATGCCAAGCGCAATGGAATCCGAAAGCATATGCCCCGCGTCGGACAATAAGGCCAGGCTGTTTGTGATTACGCCGCCTATTGCTTCAACGATCATATACGCTGTAATGATGATGAAGGAAATCAACAGTATTTTTTTGTTGCCGGTATGTCCATGGCTGTGTCCATGATCATGGCTGTGGTCGTGATGTCCAGACATTGTGATCCGCTCCTTAAGGTCTTGTTTTTGTTAATACATGAATAGTTGCTCATATGTTATTTTTATTATAGTGACAACGAATACTCCATGTCAATCCTTCATTTGCCTGATATCTTAAAAATGGTCCGAAAAATATCAAGATACGCCATATATTTCTCTTTTTTGATAGGATAAACTAGGTTGTGTCTTCACACTCCTTAAGGAGCAGATGGTAGCGAATTGCGAAAATCAAACCTATTTCATTCGGGAGGATTTAATACAATGAGCATGATTTATAATAAGCCGGCTGTATATTGGACCGAGGCGCTTCCCGTCGGCAATGGAAATTTGGGCGCTATGGTATTTGGCGGCGTGGAATCCGAGCGCATTCAGCTTAATGAGGACACGTTCTGGTCGGGAGCGCCGAAGGACTGGAATAATGTCGGCGCCAAAGCGGTATTGCCAAAGATCAGAGAATGCATCGCCCGCGGCGACTACGCACAAGCGGATGCCCTGGGCAAGGAAATAATGGGGCCTTATACGCAGTCATACTTGCCGTTTGCCGATTTGCAGCTGACGCTGGAGCACGGAAACAATTTTCACAAGTATAAGCGTACGTTGGATTTGGAGAATGGAGTTGCATCAGTTTCTTATACGATAGGCGGAAATGAGTATAAAAGGGAAATATTCGCATCGCATCCCGATAACGTGATTGCGGTTCGACTGGAATCTGCCGCGCCTGGCCTGCTGAGTTTTCGCGCCAAGCTGACCAGCCTGCTCCGCCATGAGACAAGTCCGGAAGACGGGGCTTTGACGATCCATGGCACCGCGCCGGAGCAAGTATGGCCAAGTTATTATTATTCTGCCGATCCTATTCAATACGGCGATCCCGAACAGAGTAAAGCGCTTGCTTTTCATGGGCGTTTAGCGGTAGTCACTGAGGGCGGCGAATGGAAGGTCAACCATGAAGGGCTGCATGTATACGGCGCAACATCGGCGGTATTGTATTTCAGCGCGGCGACCTCTTTTGATTCTGCGAAGGGGGCGAGCAGCAAGGAAAGGCTGCCGGAAGCCGTGACCGATTCTGTCATTTCCGCTGTTGCGGCTAAAACGTTCCAAGAGGTCAAGTCCGGTCACATACAGGATTACCGGGAGCTGTATACCCGGGTTTCGATTTATCTCGGGGATAGTCTGGCTCCGGCTGATCTGGCAACGGATGAACGTATAGCGAAATTCGGAAGCAGCGATCCGGGGCTGGTGGCCCTTTTGTTCAACTATGGACGCTATTTGATGATCGCAAGCTCCCGCAAAGGAACGATGCCCGCCAATCTGCAAGGCATATGGAATCAGGAAACCCGCGCGCCTTGGAGCAGCAATTATACGCTGAATATTAACGCTCAAATGAACTATTGGCCTGCGGAAAACTGCAATATGGCAGAGCTGCATGAGCCGCTGCTGACCTTTATCGAGCGGCTGGCCGCTAATGGCAAGGAAACAGCGCAGGTCAATTACGGCGCACGGGGGTGGGTAGCCCATCATAACTCCGACTTGTGGGCGCAGACCGCTCCGGTTGGCGATTATGGCGACGGCGATCCCATCTGGGCGTATTGGCCGCTGGGAGGCGTCTGGCTGACCCAGCATTTATGGGAGCATTATGCTTTTGGCAGAGATGCGGCGTTTCTCGGAGAACGCGCTTATCCCATTATGAAGGAAGCGGCGCTGTTTTGCCTGGATTGGCTGTACGAGGATGACAAGGGCTTCCTTATTACCGGACCGTCTACATCCCCGGAGCATAAGTTCAGAATCGGAGACAACTGTTATGCTATTAGCGCTGCGGCAACAATGGATCTGATGCTGATAGCCGAGTTGTTCGATAATTGCGTTGAGGCTGCCGGTATTCTTGGGATAGATGAGGACTTTGCGACGGAACTGGCCGATGCGAGACACCGACTCCTGCCGTTCCAAATCGGCAAGCACGGCCAACTTCAGGAGTGGTATAAGGACTTTGACGACGAGGATATTCATCATAGGCATGTCTCTCATCTCATCGGCATTTATCCGGGGAAGCTGATCACAGAGGAGACCGAAGCGGAACTGTTCAAAGCCGCGCAGGTTTCGCTGGAGCGCCGCGGGGATGATGGAACGGGCTGGAGCCTGGGCTGGAAAATCAGTCTTTGGGCCAGATTCGGCGACGGCAACCGGGCGGAAAATCTGTTGTCCAACTTGCTCACGCTGGTTAGCAATGACGGAACCGGAAACCGCGGCCAAGGCGGCGTCTACGCTAACTTATTCGATGCTCATCCTCCGTTTCAAATCGACGGCAATTTTGCTGCGACAGCCGGCATAGCGGAGATGCTGCTTCAATCGCATCAAGGTTATTTGGAGCTTCTTCCGGCTTTGCCTGAAAGATGGTCAACCGGTTATGTAAATGGCTTGCGCGCCAGAGGCGGCTATGTGGTGGACCTGCAATGGGAAAATGGCGGAATTGCCGGATTATCCATTTTGTCCAGCATTGATCAGGAATGCCAGCTTGCCCTTTCCAAAGATCCTGTGCGCATCTTGTCCAATGATGAGCAGATTCAGTGGAGCCGCGTTTCGGACGGGCGTATTGGAGTGAAGCTTCTGAGTGGTCAACGTTACAACTTCACCTTTTAGAATGGATGTTTAAAAGGCTTGGGCTGACTTTTCCTGCTGGGGAGGCGGCCCGAGCTTTTTTGGCGTAATGGTGAATGAGGTTGACATTATGGCAGTTATGGAGATATTATAGATATATTAAGTCTACGAATGTGTTTTTTTGGATCAATCGCGGATATTGATAGTCTTCAATATACTTGATGGAGGGAAGGCGATAGTGATGATACAAAGTGATTGCGCGATTATTGGCGGGGGGCCAGCCGGGCTTCAAGCGGCGTTGGTACTTGGACGGGCAAGGAGAAGCGTTGCTTTAATGGACGATAATCGGCCAAGAAATGCCGTGACGCATGCGTCGCACAGCTTTTTGACGCGCGATGGCGTCAAGCCTGCCGAATTCCGTCGGATCGCATATAACGAGGTGTTAGGTTATCCATCGGTCACCCACTATGCTTGGGAAGCCAAAGAGATTTCCCTCACTGAAAACGGCTTTGTTATTTCCGGAGCCGATGGCCATGTGGTACATGCCCGCAAGGTGCTGGTTGCGACGGGGCTAAGAGAAATTTTGCCCGAAGTTGAAGGCTTGCGGGACTGCTACGGAAAAAGCCTGTTCAACTGTCCGTTTTGCGATGGCTGGGAAATGCGGGATCAGCCGTTGGTTCTCTTTTCCGAGCAGCCAGGCGCCTTTCACATGGCCCAAATGATAAGCCATTGGAGCAAGGATTTGGTGGTTTGCACGAATGGCAGCAATAGTCTAAGCGAGAGGGAGAAGGAGCAGCTGCGCGCCAAAAATATCATCGTTATGGAGCAAGCAGTGTCTTCGTTTGTTCATCGCGAGGGCAAGCTTGAAGCTGTTGCTTTTGCCGATGGCGGGGGCCTTTCGCGGACCGGCGGATTCGTGGCTTCGGTCCTGCAGCCGCGCGCCGATTTCCACGCCACGCTCCGTTATGAGCGTAACGAGCTGGGAGGAATCGCGACGGATTCATGGGGCAAAAGCGGCGTGCCGGGATTGTTCGCCGCCGGCGATGCGGCTTATGTTATGCCGTCCCAGCTTATATTCGCGGCTGCGGACGGCGCGCGTGCGGCGATGAGTGTGCATCGAGAGCTGATGGAGGAAGAAATGGCTTAAGGCGTCGGTATCTAACGTTGTGTTTTCATCCTGTAACCAGTTATGATAGGGAGATACTGAATTCGGACGGAGGACTGCCCAATGAAATACTCCAAAGCGACGAATTATGCCCTTCATACTATGTTGTTTCTAACAGCGGCAACGCCCAAACAGCCGATGAGCGTACACCAGCTAGCGGAAAAGCAGGACGTGTCCCCGACCTATTTGTCCAAAATATTGACCAAGCTCGTTAAAGCCAATATGATTGAATCTGCTTCCGGGGCTGGCGGAGGTTACCGTTTGAAACGGAATTGGGAGGAGATCTCGTTTCTGGATATCATCCATGCCATCGAAGGAACCTCGTCCCTGTTTGATTGCGGACTCGATCATGGACCCGATTGCTTGATCGATCAGGTGATGTCATCCGCCGAGCGGCAAATGGAGGAGTTTTTGCGCAATCAGAAAATGGCGGCATTTGCGGAGCGGATGAATGCATTTACAACTGGAGCGGGAGGGGCCAGTTAAAGGCTAATGAGCGGGGGGGAAAGAGCAGTGAATGCGTTTATTTTAATAATACCGCTTCTCTTCATAAGGTTTGGCTTATTAGGAATGATAGGCAAAACAGCTTTAAGCCGTGCCGCTTTTTTTGCTCCATTAGAAGGAGGAGAAAAAAACGCTTACCTTTTTTATCAGCTGTCGAACGCTTTTATTTTTTTGTATCCGCTTTTTAAAAAGATACAAACAACCTCGCCACTGTTTTTAATGGGCTTGTTCATCTATATCCTGGGTATTGTTGTTCTTAGCATTTCTGCTATTGCATTTGCAAAGCCTAACCAACGCGGGTTAAATGCAAATAGCATATACAAGCTTTCTCGCAATCCTATGTACATTGGATATTTCATCTATTTTGTTGGCTGTGCAGTCTTAATGCATTCAATGCTTCTATTCATTGCGCTGCTCCTTTTTCAACTATCGGCACACTGGATTATTCTTTCGGAAGAAAGATGGTGTATTAACAAATTCGGGAGCGAGTATACAAATTATATGAAAAGAGTAAGACGTTATTTTTAATTTGTCTCCATCATAACGTAATGCCTCGCACAAAAAGGCGCAAACCCTAACCGGTGTTTGCGCTTTTTTTTGTTAGAATGAGCCATAGCTCCAAGGAGCTATATGAAAAAAGGAACAAATAGGCAAAAATAAGGGGAGAATAAAGAGTGAAGGGCAAAAGGGGGATAGTCGTGACAAAATCGAGGGGAAGCGTTGCTATATTCATTTTGATTGCAGCGGGCTGCCTGATTGCGCTGTTTCTGACAAGCCCGGCTCTCACGCGCTTTGCTTCAGGAGGAGGCGTGTTGAAGGAGCCGGTTTATTGGCATGTCATGGGCAAGGATGCTCACATGTCGTTGCGAATACGGAAAGAGAAAGGCCACAAGCAAACGCTCCGTCTGGACATTTGGCTGCCTGCAGGTTTGGGCGAGCCTGGAGCTGCCGCAGTCGCTCTTCAACGGAACGGCGAGAAGAAAGAGGTGCCGCTTCATTTTGTGGAGGGCGGGCCGGACCCTTATGGTTTTGAAGGGTTTGACAAGTACACCTACGAATCTGCAGGACGCTTCATCAACGAAAGCGGCTCATGGATACTAAAGGTTGACGTGACGGATTCGGCGAACGGGACCTATTCCTACGAAAAAGAAGAGAACATTCCATAGGCAGGGTTAACGAGGCTTAGACCTGTGAAAAATAAGACTAAACCAGTGATTAGAGGCAATCTGACAACAACAGCGAGCGGAAGAAACGCTCGCATGGTGGAATACCGACACAAAGCTGTCGATGTTATGCCCTTTAATAGCCCTTTCGAGTTATAGGACGCTTTGCCTCCTATTGCTAAAATGTAACCTGATTAAAGTTGGCGCAAAGGGGGGAATGAAGCAATGAAGCTGAAAATAGGCGCTTTTTCCATTTTGATAGCGTTATCCATGGTTTTATCGGCATGTTCCGGGGAACAGCCGGTTGATCTGGATGCCGTGGAAGCAAAACTTACGACAACTCCCGAAAATGTAACGGCAGGAAATCCGACAAAGCTGCATGTGGAATTTGAAGGCATGGAGGTATCAGAGGAAGCCACCGTAAATTTCGATATCCGAATCGGCGAGGAGCTGGAGCTTGTTGATGCCGTCTATGAAGGCGAAGGCGTGTTTGGCGGTACGTACACTTTTCCGGAAAAAGGCATTTTGACTGTCTACATTCATCTTTATGTCGATGATATTCATATCACGAAGAAGAAATGGGTGGAGGTCAAATGATCCCGGTCAAGTCCAGGCGTTTGACAGTCAGGGCAGGGGGACTTTTGGCCGTCATTGCCATTGTCCTTTTGGCTGCTGAAGCTGGCGGTACGATACCTGCTGCGGGCGATGTCAGGGCTGAAGCGGCTATGGAGCAGCCAGGGGGGGATAAGGTTGTGACGCTCCTGGCGAAATCCTCAGGCGAGCATTGGGCGGGTGCGATGCCGGCGCATCAAGCGGAGCCGCTAAGGGAGCTCCATGCACAAGCTAAATCCGAACCCGGGGCAAAGTCGACGCAGGAGGACCTTCAGGCGATGCTGGACGCGGCTAAGCCCGGAGAAAGCATCATTTTACAGTCAGGCTCGTATGAAGGCCCCATTGTCATTAGCAAACCGCTTTCCTTGCGCGCGGAGAAAAAAGGCGGGGTCATCATTCGCAACAACAGCCTGCAGCCCGCCCTTACCATTCAGGGAGACGGCGTTGTAGTTGAAGGGTTGTCCATACAGGACGGCGATGTCAAGGAAAATGCAACTGTGCTTGTTACGGGACAACGGGTTATTTTGAAGGGGATTCATATTTTGACGGGGGCGGATGGAATCGCAATCAGGGATGCTCATGACGGAACGGTAACAGACACGGTGATTGAGTGGGTCCCGGAAGGCGTGCGGATGTCCAACAAAGGGAACGGCATTGATCTGTTTAATGCGCATCGCTGGACGTTAACCGGCAATGAGATTACCAATGTGCATGATGGCATTTATATTGAAAGCAGCGACGACGTCTTCGTATCGGGCAATGTGTTCCGGTTATCGCGTTATGGCGTCCATTGCATGTACACCAAAAGAACGGTTATCGAAAACAATGAAGGCGATCAAAACGTAACCGGAGCGATGGTGATGACCGCCCGGCAGGTTTCAGTCATCGGGAATACCTTTACCAAACAGAGCGAAAACGTGAATTCTCAAGGCATTTTGCTGTACGATGCCCATGAAACGGCGGTTAAGGACAATACGGTGGATGGCAATCGCGTAGGGTTGTATATCGAGCAATCAACGCTGAATGCGGTGGAGGGGAACAGGGTCAGCTATAACTTTATCGGGATTCAGCTACTGGAGTCCGACGATAACGGAATAACCGGTAATCGGTTTGTCGGCAATGTGGCGGATGCGCAGGCGCGCGGCAGTCAAAACAATGACATTACGGGCAACTACTGGGATGGTTTTCAAGGCATCGACACTGATGGCGATGGAAGCAGCGACATTTCGTATGCCATTAATCCTTTTTTTCAAGGCCTGACGCAGAAGCGCCCGCCATTTCAATTGTTTTTTCAATCGCCTGGGATGGTGTTTTTGGAAGGGTTGTATGGGGGGAATCGCAGCGGCTGGGCCCGCGATACGGCTCCGTTGATGACTCCTCCATTGGAGGATATGCAGTCATATGAACGGCCTGATGGAGATGCTGCTGTCGGACTGGCGGGACTTGCTCTGCTGGGTTGTGCAAGTCTACTATTTTTCGGGATGAGGAGAGTTGTTCGATGAAAAGAAAAGCAGGATTGTTTGTGATCATGGCGGTTATGCTGCTGCTGGCGGCGTGCGGAGGTGAAAAGTACAAGGCCCAGGCGATCAATGAAGAAACCGACGTTTGCGTTATTTGCAAAATGGCGGTTAAGGATGATCAATTCGCAACTCAGATCGTGACGAAAGACGGGCAATCGCTCAAATTCGACGATATTGGCTGCTTGAATACCTGGAAGACGGAAAATGGAACGGAAACAATCGGCGCGGCGTTTGTTCGCGATTACAACAGCCAACAGTGGCTGCGTTATGAAAAGGCTTATTATGCGTATGATGCTTCCTACCAGACGCCAATGGCTTACGGAGTTGTTTCCTTTGAAAAAGAAGCCGAGGCGTTGGCTTTTATCAAGGAACAGGGAGCGGGCGTGTTGATGACAGCCGACGATTTGGCTAATCACACATGGGAGGTCAACCGCGACATGATGCCAATGGACGGACATGATCATTCCTCCGATGGCGGACACGGCGGAGAAGCGTCGGGTCACGGAGCGGATTCCGCAGGGGAGGCTCACAGTGAGGAGGCATCGGGCCAAGGCGAGCAGTCCGCCGAAGCTCATGGCGAAGAGGCGTCAGGCCAAGGCGAGCAGTCAGGTGGAGAAGCTCATGGCGAAGCGGCATCGGGCCATGGCGGGCAGTCCGCCGAAGCTCATGGCGAAGCGGCATCGGGCCATGGCGGGCAATCCGCTGAAGCACATGGCGAAGCGGCATCGGGCCATGGCGGGCAATCCGCTGGGGGCCACAGCTCGTGAACGAAACCGGCTATGTCGCGGCTAGGGAAATAAAGATTGGTTTTCGCAATCCATGGGCCTATTCCTTTATGGCCCTTTTTGCTCTATTCATGCTTAGCCTGCTGCTGATCAATGCCCAGAGCTATGTCAAAGGTTATTCCGGCATAAGCGGGACGATGCTGAATCTGGCTCTTTATCTGCTTCCGTTGATGGCGCTGATGCTGGGCGCTTTTTCTCTGACCGGCGAAAAAGAAGAGGGGAACTGGGAGCTGCTCTCCACCTATCCGCTGAGTACATGGGCTTTTCTTGCCGGCAAATATATCGGCCTTTCCGTCGTGCTGCTTGTCATTGTAGCTTTTGGCTTCGGCTTGTCCGGGGCCGCGGGCTGGCTGCTGGGCGGAGGATTTGATATTTCCACCTACGGCCAACTGCTGGTCTTTTGTATTTGCATATCCCTATTTTTTCTCGGGGCTTCAATGCTGGTGGGCACCATCGCGAAGAACCGCTGGCAGGCGCTTACGCTTGCAGTGGGCATCTGGTTTTTTGCTATTATTGCCTGGCCTTCGATTTTGATCGCGACGCTTGGCATGCTTCCTTATCCCGTAATCAAGCCGGCAGTCACAGCCCTGACTTTCCTGAATCCGGCGGAGCTTACCCGATTGTTTACTGTTGTAAAGCTGGGAGGGGGCTCGACGCTGGGGCCGGAATATTACAATTGGATGCTGTGGATTCAATCGCCTTGGGGAACGCCAGTCTTTTTTGGCATGATGGTCGCCTGGATCGGCATTGCCTTGCTGATTGCTTACGCGGTATGGGAAAGGGGGAGAAGAGTTGGCTGACAGTCTGGTCGAGATCCAAGCGGTGCACAAAATATTTAAAGGAAAAACCGTAGTTTCCGACTTGTCGATGGAAATCGGACGCGGCGAAGTCGTTGCGCTCTGCGGAGGCAACGGAGCAGGTAAAAGCACATTGCTGCGCATGCTTGGCGGTATCCTTCGCCCATCCGGCGGCAGCATTGCGATAGACGGCGTTACATGGGGAGAGGACAGGGCGTTTTATGCCCGCCAAATCGGATATATGCCGGATGATTACCGGTTCAGTCCGGGACTTACGGCGCTGGAGACAATGCTGTTCTGGGCCAGACTCCGTGGCCTGGGCAAGCCGCGAGCCAAAGAGGTGCTGGAACTGGTCGGCTTGAGTGACACCGGCGGCAAGCCGGTAGCCTCCTTCTCCAAAGGCATGCGCCAGCGTGTGCTATTTGCGCAAGCGCTGCTCGCGAAGCCCCCGCTGCTTATTATGGATGAACCAACGAACGGCCTAGACCCCTATTGGATGGAATCTTTTGTCGCTCTGGTGCTGCAAGCGGCGGGGAGCGGACAAACGGTTGTTTTTTCGACTCATCAATTGCAAATTGCGGAAGCGTTGGGTGATCGATACGTTTTCCTGCGTGATGGCAACCTGGCGCTGGATGGCAAGAAGGAAGAGATGGATCGGCAATATGGAAGTGCAGGTTTGCAGAGGGCGTTTGGCGAGCTTTTTGGTTTGAAGTGACTTGGGCGGGCGGGTTTGACCGGAGTGGCCTAACTTGAGCCGGCTTGGCTTGCCTTATCTTGAGCCGGCTTGGCCGGATTAGAGAGGATTTAGTTTAACTAGCCTCGTCTTGATCGGACTAAGCTGGGCTAACTTGAGCTGGCTTGGCTTGCTTTAACTTGAGCCGACTTGACTTGCCTTAACTTGAGCTGGCTTGGCTTGCCTTATCTTGAGCTGGCTTGGCCGGACCTAACCTGACGTTTTCCATTATGTCCGTTAAGGAGCTGAAGCGGAGAATGAAATCCAAAAGAGTTGTTCAATACGCACTGCTGCTGATTCTTGCGGCGGGTGTGATCTATACGCTGCTTCCGTTGAAGGAGAAACCGGAGGCGCGGGCTGTTGTGGGGGAAGCCGCTCCGGCGTTTACGTTAAGCAATCTGCAGGGAGAGCCGGTACAATTAGCAGATTACAAGGGCCGGGGCGTGCTGATTAATTTTTGGGCCTCGTGGTGCAATCCTTGCGTTAACGAGCTGCCTCTGCTTAATGAAGCTTACAAGCTGAGCGGTATTGACGTTTTGGCTGTTAATGTCGGGGAAAAAGGGGAGACGGCTCAAGCCTTTGTGGACCGTTACGAGCTTGCGTTCCCTGTTGCGCTGGACGAGGAAATGGAGGTCAAACGACAATACCGCATTGTCGGCATGCCTTTGACCCTGCTGGTGGATCGCGATGGCGAATTGATCGCCAGGCATGAAGGAGAATTGACGGAGATGTCCGATATTCTGGCCTTAATGAACCAATTGAATACTGAATAGCCGGAGAAGTCGAATTGGAAGTCGATAGATCAAGCCGAATGATGGAGCCGAAGGATGAGGTTGAAAGGTGATGGCGAATGGCGGAGCCGAGTGATGAGGCTGAAAGAGGATGGCGAATGATGAAGCCGAATGTTGCAGCCGACTGATGGTGGCGAAAGATGGAGCCTAGTGATGAGGCTGAATGATAGTGGTGAAAGATGGAGCCGAATGTTGATGCTGAATGATGATGGTGAAAGATGGAGCCGAATGATGAGGCTGAATGATGATGGCGAAAGATGGAGCCGAATGATGAGGCTGAATGATGATGGCGAAAGATGGAGCTGAATGGTGCAGCCGAATGATGAGCGAATGATGATGCTATTGATGAAGCCGAATGATAAGCGAATGATTATGCAGAAAGATGATTGAGAATGTTGATTTGGAATGAAGAAGTAAAATATGATGCCAAACGATAGAGTTGAGAAAGAAAAACAAGCATTGGGACAAGCCGGAGTGTGAACGCGCCGACTCGCATAATTTTAATGGACATATGTGGCCGTTAGAGCACATTTTAGCTATCTAGACCACTTTTAATGGTCATATCTGACCATTACAGAAGAAAATAAAGCGAAAAATGACATTTTCCATGCGCTAATGGACAAAAACGTCCGTTACAAATTGGATTTTGCGTAAAAATGGCTTTAATGGACATATGTGACCGTTACAGCTCCAATGGGACAGATATGAGCATGACGACTCTAATGGACAGATATGAGCATGACGACTCTAATGGACAGATATGAGCTTGACGGCTTTAATGGACATATGTGACCGTTACAGCTCCAATGGGACAGATGTGAGCTTGACGACTCTAATGGACATATGTGACCGTTACAGCTCCAATGGGACAGATATGAGCATGACGACTCTAATGGACAGATGTGAGCTTGACGGCTTTAATGGACATATGTGACCGTTACAGCTCCAATGGGACAGATGTGAGCATGACGACTCTAATGGAAAGATGTGAGCTTGACGACTCTAATGGGACATATGTGACCGTTACAGCTCCAATGGGACACATGTGACTGTTACAGCTCCAATGGACAGATGTGAGCATGACGACTGTAATGGAACAGTGGTATCCATTACATTACGTAGTTATAGGTGCGTTCCACCGGCCTTATCGGTAAAATAGAGTGAGATCCATAGAGCGTGTAAGCAAACCCCGAATGGAGGAAATTTTGCTTACACGTCTTAGCATGAGCGCGAGAGGAGAGGCTGCAATTGTCGTACAAGGCGATCAAATGGTTGATTCTAACGATACCGACGTTAGCCATCGGATTATGGGAGTATTTCAGGCACGAGTTCCTGCTCCCCTACATTTCCATGGAGCTTGGCAATTGGCTGACTCCCGTGATTGTTTTGCTGGTGTCGCTTCTGCTGCTGACGCAATTGTTCCGAATGATTGAGCACAACCAGGAGGAATTAAACCGGGCCAAAGCGGCGCAAGCCGTTATGGGAGAACGGGAAAAAATAGCCCGAGAGCTCCACGACGGCATTGCGCAATCGCTGTTTTTTCTGAACGCCCAGGTTATGCAGATGGAGAAGCGGGGGCAAGGGGAAGCCGCGCCGCTAGCCAATCTGAAGGAAAGCGTGCTTCGGGCCAACGATTACGTTAGACAAGCGATTGCGAGTTTGCGCCATACGGCTGATTCCGATAAACATCCCTGGCTGCAAGGTGTGGACAACCTGATCCAGGAGCTGGAGCAGGAATCGCCAGTAACCTTTCAAACCGAGTGGTCCATTCCCGACGCTCTGCTTACCTCAAGGGAAAAAGTGGAGCTGCTGGCCATTATCCGCGAAGCCATGCTTAACAGCTATAAACATGCCGACGCCTCCGTAATCAGCCTGCTGGCCGAAACGGCGGGGAAAGGCTGGATCTGCCGCATCAGTGACGACGGCAAAGGATTTGACCCTGAACAAGCCACTGCCAAAAACCGATACGGCATCAAAATGATGCAGGACAGAGCCAGGCAAATGTCGTGGCAGCTTTCTTTTGACAGGATAAACGGGGAAACGCGGGTTACGATCGCAAAGGGGGGTAGCTGATTTGTCGACGTTTCGGGTAATCATTATCGACGATAGCGAGATGGCCAGAGAAGGCATCCGATTAATTCTGGAGAGCGATGACGCCTTTGAGGTTGTGGCGGAAGGGCGGAGCGGAGAAGAAGCGCTGCACTTGTGCCAGCAATGGATGCCCGATCTTGTTTTGATGGACATTCGCATGCCGGGTTTAGGCGGATTGGAGGCTACCAGGCTGCTCAAGCAGCAGCTGCCTTACATCAAGGTGGTCATGGTGACCGTCTCCGACGACATTGCCCACCTGTTCGAAGCGCTCAAAAAAGGCGCGCAGGGTTATTTGCTAAAAAACATGAAGCCGGACGAATGGCATGAATATTTGAAAGCGATCGCCGTGGATGAAGCGCCGATGACGCGGGAGCTTGCTTTTCGCATTTTGAAGGAGCTGTCGCCGATTGGGGGAGATCGCGTTCAGGAAAATCCTCTGACTGCGCGGGAAAGCGAAATATTGGGGCTGGTCGCCAAAGGACTGAGCAATAAGGAAATTTCGTCCCAGCTTGATATTTCCGAACATACGGTCAAAAACCATTTGAAGAACATCCTGCAGAAGCTCCATTTGGAAAACCGGGTGCAGCTGGCCCGTTATGCGTATGAGCAAGGCTGGATGGGGAGGCAGTTTAACTAAAGGATAGAGGATAGATGAGCTCTAACTGAAAAACGATCGGCCTAGAAAAGACTGAGGGAAAGAGCTATTCCTTTCCTTTGGTCTTTTTGCGCATGTTCATTGGAATTCATCACACGCTAATTCATCATTGGAAGCTCATCGACAATTCAATCATGACGACGTCATTGTTGTTGACAAGGTTGAACTATAGTAATAGGGTATAAAACAAAGGAATTATTTGGGAGGGGATCAATTTGTCAGTAGAAATTAACGACTTCCTAGTTCCTGATATCGGTTACTTAATATATAGGAAGTGTACACCGACATGGGAAATTATCAAGAATGAAATTTCATTTATTGACCTCACCTATGTCATAGAGGGTAGAGGCATCTACATCATTAATGGCATATCCTACGAGGTAAAGCGTGGTGATCTTCTTTGCATTCCGCGTGGAAGTATTCGTAAGGCTCATTGCGTCGTCGATGATCTTATGAACTTGTACTCAGCTAACTTTACACTCCATAGCATGGATGGAGAGCAGGCGAATATGCCTCTTCCTTTATTGTCGCACATTGGCATTAAAAGCGACCTTGTTGGACTTTTTCGTGAGCTATCCAATGCCTGGGTTCGCAAGGAAGCCGGATATCGTATCAAAACTAGAGGTTTGCTGCTTGTCATTATTCACAGATTGCTTGAGTTGATCCTTTTAAAACAGGATCGCACAAGCATAGACTATCGGGTAAAGAAGGCGATCAACTATATAGCTGAAAACTACGCGAGCAACATTACTGTAAAAGAAATGGCCAGTCGGGCAGGACTAAATACGGTATACTTTGGCGCGCTGTTCAAAAATGAAATGGGAATGCTGCTTAATCAATATTTGACGCTCACGAGAATTAACCATGCGGAGAACATGCTGCAAAATGGCGAATGCAAAGTAAGTGAAGCCGCAGAGCGTTGTGGGTATAAGGACCTGTCGCATTTTCGAAAGCAATTTAAAATGGTTAAAGGGTATTCGCCATCACAATGTCTTAGAAATCAACCTGATCTTTTATAGTGTTTATTAGAAAAATTGTCTTTAATTAGCCCTCGTTAACTTTATTCATGCTATTGTTCCAAAGTATCTTCAATGCTAAGTTATATAAAGAACAGAAGCGTTGTAGTTGTTCTTTATAGAAGTTTTGTGAGCAGCTTAACAGAATTAAATGTTTAATTCAAACCCTATATCTTCATGTTTATGAAAGCGCTTTAATTTGAAATGATTGCGAAGCGAAAAGAAATTTATAGGCAAGGCGGTGCAAACATGATCATTGCAAATAAAAGTAAATCGCTCCTCTATATGAAACGTTACTGGATTCTGTATGCGATGCTGCTTCTCCCGATGGCCTTTTTTATTATTTTCCGTTACATACCGATGGGCTATATTCAGATTGCATTTAAAGATTACAGCATTATAAAAAGTCCCTGGGCGATGGACTGGGCAGGAAATTACGGGTTTGAATATTTTATAAAGGCTTTTTCCAATCGTGACTTTCTTTATGCGCTTAGAAACACCGTAATGCTTAATTTCCTTGATTTGCTGATTGGCTTTCCTGCGCCTGTTATGCTGGCCATTATTTTAAATGAGCTCGCGTTCAAACGTTTTAAGCGATTTACCCAAACGGTTGTTTATATGCCTCACTTTTTATCGTGGGTTATCATTTCCGGGATGGCGCTCCAGCTTCTTGCACCAACTACCGGGCTTGTCAACATCATGCTAAACAAGATGGGTTTTGCATCCATTCCGTTTCTGAATGAACCTGCGTATTGGGTGGTCACCTATATTGTTTTGGGCATATGGCAAAGCTGCGGCTGGAATACCATTATTTATTTGGCGGCCATTGCAGGAATTAACCCGGAGCTTTATGAGGCTTCGGCGGTGGATGGAGCAAGTCGCTTGCGAAAGATCTGGCATATTACGCTGCCAGGGCTTCGTCCTACGATCATTGTATTGCTAATTTTAAGCCTGGGCCACATTTTGGGCAGTGAATTTGACAGACCTTACGCGCTTAGCAATAAGCTCGTCTCGGATGTTTCCAATGTTATTTCCATATTCGTATACAACAACGGTATTCGTGGCTTGCAATTTTCTCTTTCCACTGCCGTGGGTCTATTTCAATCCGTCGTGTGCGTCATATTTTTGTTTGCGGCAAACGCTCTGGCAAAAAAATCTGGCGAACGCGGCATCTGGTAGGAGGCTGGTAACATGATTAAATCAAGAGGCACTAAAGTCGGAGACTGGATTATCGCATTATTTTGTGTATTGTGTGTTTTGGCTTGTCTCCTGCCGCTGTTGAATATATTGGCGCGATCCTTAAGCTCTGCCGATGCCTTGGTGAGAAATGAAGTTTTACTTTTGCCAAAAGGACTTAATTTCGAGGCTTACGCGACTGTGCTTGGAGATTCCAAATATACTTGGTCGTTGTTATGGACAGCGATACTCACTGTCATCTGCACAGTTTGGTCCATGTTTATGACGATTATGTGCGCATATCCGCTTATCTATGACAACCTGAAAGGTAAAAAGCTGATCATAGCCATTATTATCTTTACGATGTACTTTAGTGCAGGCACAATCCCGACCTATTTGCTTTTGAAGGAGCTGCACTTGCTCAATCATCCGTTGGTGCTGATTTTGCCAAACAGCATTAGTGTATTTTATGTAATCATCATGCGCAGCTTCTTGTTCGGGATTCCAGACAGTCTTAGAGAATCCGCCGAACTCGATGGAGCAGGGCCGCTTAAGGTGCTTCTCAGCGTCTATCTGCCGCTGTCTACTCCTGTGCTTGCAACGTTGGCTCTTTTCTATGCGGTAGGTCGATGGAACGGCTTCTCGGATGCATTGATGTTTATGTCCGACAGAACCTACTTCCCTATACAATTGCTGCTTTACAACATACTTAATAGCATTAGCAGCGTTGAGGTGGCTACACAGGAAGGCTTTTCAAGCCCGGGCCTGTCTGAAACGATTAAGTCAGCAACCGTTATGTTTGCAACGGTACCGATTCTGCTCGTATATCCATGGCTGCAGAGATACTTTATCTCGGGTGTTACAATCGGAGCGGTAAAAGGTTAATATCTCATGCCTGATAGAAATTGGCGATGTCAATTTTTATAAATGGATTCAAAAAAGCGAATGAAAATAAGGGGGAACAAACATGGGATTTCGTAAAGGGATGTCGATTCTGACGATTAGCGCCGCTCTTGCTTTAGCGCTTTCGGGATGTACCAGCGACAAACCAGTTCCATCAGCTTCACCTGCTCCAACAACCTCTTCAGCACCTTCATCTGATGCGAGCGAAGGCGGAGACGATGCAAGACTAGACGCGTTGGGTCTCGATACCAATGTGAAATTTAAGGAAACCCGTAAAATCACAGTAGAGATTTATGACCGTGGCAATGACGGGGGGACCACGCCAGAGGATAACTTTTATACGCAATATATCAAAGACGGAATGCTTCGCGACCATAATGTAGAAGTTACTTTTGTTCCTGTTCCACGTTGGACAGAAGGCGAAGTCATTAACAATCTTTTGGCAGCGAATCAGGCACCGGATATCAGTATCACCTATTCCTATCCAACCATTCAAACCTACGCTAATATGGGCGGTGTTCTTGACTTAGCTCCTATTGTGGAAGAAAATAAAGATCTTTTTCCAGATATGTGGGATTATTTGACCGAAACAAACATCTACTGGGATCGGGACCCTGCCACTGGAACCCTATGGGCATTGGAAGCTCGTTTGAATGTCCTTAATCGCATCAATACGTTTGTACGCCAGGATTGGTTACAGAAGCTTAATCTCAAGGCGCCAACAACTCTGCAAGAGTTTGAGAGCATGCTTATGGCATTTAAAGACAATGCTTCGACACTTTTAGGAGCAGATGCCGACAAGATTATTCCTTTTTCAACGAGCTTTGATGTTGGCTGGCGTACAGATCATTTGACGACATCCTTCGTGCCCAATGATATAACTGACAAGGACATCTATATAAATGGATTTGATGATCGCAATTTCCTTTTGCCGAATTACAAGGAAGGCATAAAAACGTTGAATAAGTGGTATAACGAAGGTTTGGTTTGGAAAGATTTTTCTCTTTATCCTGCTGGAGATACAACCGAGGATAATCTTATGAAAATGGGTCATGTAGGCGCATTTATGCACAACTGGGATTATCCGTATCGCAACGGCAATGATAGCATTCATGCAAGCCTTCAGCGACTTGTTGGTCCGGATGCAGCTTATGTTGCTATTGAGCCCTTTGCCAATGATGCTGGAATTTATAAGAAATTTTTATCAGGCCCTGTTGATCGTAAAATCTTTTTCCCGGCTACAAACAAAGAACCAATTGCTTCTATGCTTTATATTAACTGGATTTCCAAGCTTGAAAATCGCGTATTTCTGCAGTTTGGAGAAGAAGGCGTTACTCATGAAAAGCTGCCTGACGGTTCCTTGAAGACAATTGCAACAACAGGCGAAAAAATAATGAACTCTCCGGCAAACATTGACTACACAATTACAAGCAATGGCATTGACCTGGGCGATCCCGATTTGAACGTCAAGTCAATTGCTAATGGTTATGCTGGTGTCGACTCAAAATATATCGAGATCGCACATCAAATAACAACGAATGCTGGACGTGTAGGCAAAAATGTAAATGTTGGGGAGATCAAGGCAGAGGATGGGCAAGGTCAAGCGCTTAAAGAGAAACGGGATACCATCTTGAATAAGGCTGTTGTCGCACCTGTTGACAAATTTGACGAAGTATATGATTCAGGCATGAAGGATTACCTCAATTCAGGCGGTCAAGCAATCATTGATGAGCGAACAGAAGCATGGGAAAATGCTTTTGGAAATGACACAATGCTGAAATAGCGTTGTATAAGCAAACGATGAATCAAGCCTGCTCATACAATTGATCAAACCGATGCGTTGCGTCGCAGCAACAACGCTGAAAGCTGATGATTGGTTGGTTGAGGACCGTATTTGC
The DNA here is from genome assembly GCF_054551715.1 of Paenibacillus sp. CAU 1782. Taxonomy (NCBI): domain Bacteria; kingdom Bacillati; phylum Bacillota; class Bacilli; order Caryophanales; family Paenibacillaceae; genus Paenibacillus; species Paenibacillus sp. CAU 1782. The sequence continues at coordinate 36,973 of NZ_JBTOLL010000013.1, forward strand.
TGACAGGAGATTCCGATGTAAGCAGAGAAGCAAGCAACAAAAGACCGAAGGAAGGAGTAGCGCTGCCTTTGGTCTTTTGTGCATTCGCCCAATCGTTGGCATGAATCATGCAAAGAAATGGCGCTAATTCAATGGATATCAAAAGCAAGACTTGGATGGTGGCGCTGGCTATTGCGGCCCTCGTATGGTCCCTTGTGGAGCAGGCCGGGGAATACAAAAAAAGGTATGTTTTTTAAGAAAGAGCTATCGTTTGTCAGGTAACAATAGATCGCAATATGAAGTATATTGAAAGCGCATACAATTATTGAATGTTTTGAGAGGCGGTGGTTGGGCGGCTTTGCGATAGCCGTAAAGCAGGTCATCATAAACCCATTTTAGGAGGAGATGAAGAAATGATTTCACGGTTAAAAAGGTCGATCAGTGTTCTATTGGCATCCATGCTTGCGTTGTCGCTCATTATTGTGCCGGCGCCTGCCAAAACCTCGGCAGCAACCGATGTCGTCGTCAACCTGTCGTCGGAAAAGCAGCTTATTCGCGGTTTCGGTGGCATGAACCACCCAGCCTGGATTGGCGATTTAACGGCTTCGCAGCGGGATACGGCCTTTGGCAACGGACAAAATCAGCTTGGCTTCTCCATCTTGAGAATTTATGTCGATCCCAACCCCAACAACTGGTACAGAGAAGTGGCGACCGCCCAGCGGGCGCTTCAGCTTGGAGCAATCGTATTTGCTTCTCCATGGAATCCTCCAAACGATATGATCGAAACGTTCAACCGCAACGGGGACACCAATGCAAAGCGGCTTCGTTATGATAAATACGCTGCGTATGCGCAGCATTTGAATGATTTTGTGACATATATGAAAAACAATGGCGTTGATCTGTATGCTATTTCGGTGCAAAACGAGCCGGATTACGCGCATGACTGGACCTGGTGGACGCCGCAGGAAATGCTTCGTTTTATGAAGGAAAACGCAGGTTCCATTCAGGGCACAAGGGTAATGGCGCCAGAGTCTTTTTCCTACCTCAAAAATATGTCCGACCCCATTCTGAACGATCCTCAGGCGCTGGCCAATATGGATATTTTGGGAGCCCACACCTACGGAACGCAATTCAACAACTTCCCTTATCCGTTGTTTAAGCAGAAAGGAGCAGGGAAGGAGCTATGGATGACCGAGGTTTATTATCCCAACAGCAGCAGCTCCGCCGACCTTTGGCCCGAAGCGCTGGATGTTGCCTATCATATCCATCACAATCTCGTCGATGCCGAATTCCAGGCTTATCTGTGGTGGTACATCCGCAGATCCTACGGACCTATGAAGGAAGACGGGACAATCAGCAAACGCGGATACTCCATGGCCCATTATTCGAAGTTTGTGCGTCCCGGCTATGTGCGAGTGGATGCGACGAAAAACCCGGAAACCAATGTGTTCACTTCGGCCTATAAGGGCGATAACAAAGTCGTGATCGTGGCCGTAAATCGCAGCGCTTCGGCCGTCAGCCAAAATTTTGTTCTGCAAAACGGAAATGCTTCCACGACGGCTTCATGGATTACCGATGCAACGCGCAACCTGGCGGCGGGACCTAACCTCACGATTTCAAACGGCGCCTTTACGGCCCAGCTTCCCGCAAGAAGCGTAACCACATTTGTTGCGAATTTAAGCGGAGGCGGCAGCACCAATGGAACCATTTATGAGGCGGAGACCGGCACAACATTGACCAGCGCCACAGTGGAGACGACGCATAGCGGATACAACGGCAGCGGTTATGTGGATTTCCAAGCGTCAATGGACGCAGCCATTCAGTGGAACAGCATCTATTGCGCAACAACAGGCACCAAAAACGTCAAATTCCGTTACGCGCTGGCAACCGGCACACGGAATCTGGACATCTACGTTAACGGTGTAAAGGTGATCAGCAATACTCCTTTTTCCGCCACCGGAAGCTGGTCGACCTGGGGAGAAAAAACGATTCAAGTACAGATGAATACGGGAATCAATACGCTGCGCGTGGTAACAACGGGGACGGAAGGGCCCAATATCGACAACATCCATGTGACTTTGCCGTAAGCTCCCCTCACCCTGGTGTTACAGAATAAAGGAGGCTGTTCCATGTTGCGGATGAAAGGAGTAGCGGTTTTTTTAGTTGCCGTCATTCTGATGAGCTATGCATCGGTATCGCCTGTTTCTGCGGCAAGCACAACGATTGCAAAAACGATAGGAAACGCTAATCCGCTTATTGACCATCATCTTGGAGCGGACCCTTTTGCATTGACCTATAATGGAAGAGTCTATATTTACATGTCCAGCGACGCCTATGAATACAACAGCGACGGCAGTCTGAAGGACAATTCGTTTGCCAATTTAAAAAGCGTGTTTGTGATCTCTTCCTCGGATATGGTGAACTGGACCGATCATGGAGCCATTCCGGTAGCGGGAGCAAACGGGGCAAACGGAGGCCAAGGGATTGCCAAATGGGCGGGCGCGTCATGGGCGCCTGCGGCGGCCGTCAAAAAAATCAACGGGCTGGACAAATTTTTTCTCTATTTTGCCAACGGTACGGGCGGCATCGGGGTATTAACCGCGGACAGCCCGATTGGTCCATGGAGCGATCCCCTTGGCAGGGCGCTGGTAACAACAAGCACACCCGGCATGTCCGGCGTGGTGTGGCTGTTTGATCCGGCCGTGTTTGTGGATGACGACGGCACAGGGTATCTGTATGCGGGCGGAGGCATTCCCGGCGGCTCCAATCCCACGCAAGAGCAACGAGCCAACCCCAAAACGTCCCGCGTATTGCAGCTTGGCGCGGACATGACCAGCATTGTCGGAAGCGCCGTCACCATCGACGCCCCGTTTATACTGGAGGATTCCGGCATTCACAAGTACAACGGAATCTATTATTATTCCTATTGCATGAACTTTGGCGGCGTTCATCCGCCGAACATGCCGCCGGGCGAAATCGGCTATATGACGAGCACCAGCCCGATGGGACCTTTTTCGTACAAGGGCCATTTTCTGAAAAATCCGGGCGTATTTTTCGGCGTTGGGGGAAACAATCATCATTCTGTTTTCCAGCTTAACAACGAGTGGTACGTGGTTTACCATGCCCAGACCGTCAGCTTGGCGCTGAATGGCGCCGGAAAGGGGTATCGCTCGCCCCACATCAACAAGCTGGTGCATAACGCGGATGGCTCCATTCAGGAGGTTGCGGCCAACTACGCCGGAGTTACGCAGCTGGCGAACCTGAATCCGTATAACCGGGTCGAAGCGGAAACCTTCGCATGGAATGGGCGGATTTTGACGGAGAAATCCAATGCGCCCGGCGGCCCCGTTGCCAATCTCCATGTTACTGGCATTCAAAACGGGGATTGGGTGGCTGTATCCAAAGCCGACTTTGGGACAAGTGGAGCGGGCTCTATTAAAGCCGGGGTAGCCTCTGCCTCGGGCGGGCAAATAGAGGTGCGCCTGGGCCAGGTGAACGGACCGCTTGTTGCGACCTTAACGGTTCCGCCGACAGGCGGGCTGCAGAGCTGGACGGAAGTACAAACGGCAGTAAGCGGCGCAACCGGCGTCCATAATCTCTTTTTTGTCTTTACAGGAACGGGGACGGGCGGCGGCAACCTGTTCAATTTCGATTATTGGCAATTTACGCCCAATAGCGCAGGAGGCACCACCTATGAGGCAGAGAGCGGAACAACGTTGACCACCGCCACAGTGGAGACGACGCATAGCGGCTACAGCGGCAGCGGCTATGTGGATTTTCAGGCATCAACGGACGCCGCCATTCAGTGGAACAGCATCTGCTGCGCAACGACAGGCACAAAAAACATCAAGCTCCGCTATGCGCTGGCAACCGGAACACGCAATCTGGACGTATACGTAAATGGCGTAAAAGTCATTAGCAATACTCCGTTTTCCGCGACCGGAAGCTGGTCGACCTGGGGCGAAAAAACGGTTCAGGTGCTTATGAATACAGGGAACAATACGCTGCGAGTGGTAACAACGGGGACGGAAGGTCCCAATATCGACAGCATCAATGTAACGGCGCAGTAAGCCGTTTCGGCATTCACTTTTAACGGAATAGGGCATCACGCGATAAACGGTTTCCTGCCGGTTGCGATTATACCGGCTATCAGAAGCGCAGATCAAACGGGCGAAAGCAGGCCCGAGGTCTGCGTTTTTTGATCATGCAAGAAAGTGTGCGCTTTTAATAACTTCTGCCGTTCCGGCTGGCAAAATTGTAATGGACAAAAATGGCTGTTAGAGCCCATTTCAGCCTGCCGGCAAACCTCTGCCGGTCAAATCTGTCCATTACAGCTTAAAATGGAGCAAAAATATGCTCATTTTAAGCTGTAATGGACAAAAACGTCCGTAACAAATTGGATTTTACTTAAAAACGGCTCTAATGGACAGATTTGACCGTTAACCATATTGGGGAATATCTTTTTCCCGGAATAGCTTTCCACTACATGGAGTTGCTAATCTTGAAACGCCCCGGTAGAGGTTTTCTCATTGTTTTTTGAAAAAAATAGCCTTTATTTTAAAGGTGCTAAAGAGCGGTTTGAGCTAATATGGAAGAGACAGCGCAAAAAACTTGCCCGGCATAGGACTTGCAAAGAACTTGCAAAAATCCTGCATAGATGCTGCATAGATCCTGCATAGATCCTGCAGAAATCCTACAGAGAACTTGCAAAGATTCTGCAGAAGTTCTGCAGAAATTCTGCAGAAATTCCGTAGGTATTCCGCAGGGATGCAAATGGCTTGTTTGCGCGGTACGACTATGAGAATACGAATGGAGATGGATCGCGATGTCATTGGCGCAAATCGGTTTTTATTCAGCTTGTTTAAAACGAGAGGTTGTTTTTAATGCTTTGCTGCCGCTGGATCGCCCGGATATTCCGGGCTTGAAGCCTAAGGACGGCAGGCCGTTAAAAACGTTGTATTTGCTGCATGGCTACAGCGGCAGCCATACCGACTGGCTTCATTTTTCCCGGATCCGGGAGCTGGCGGACAAGCATGGCATTGCGGTCATTATGCCTGCCGGCGAAAACCGCTTCTACCTGGATAATGAGGATACAGAGGAGCGAATGGGGGAATATATCGGGAAAGAGCTGGTTGATTTTACCCGGGAGATGTTTCCGTTAAGCAAGGAAAGGGAAGATACGTTTATTGGCGGCTTGTCCATGGGCGGGTACGGAGCCATACGAAACGGACTCAAATACGGGGAGCGGTTTGGCGCTATTCTGGGCTTGTCGTCCGCGCTGGTTCCTTATGAAATTGCGGGCATCAAACCCGACTTCCATAACGGAATTGCCGGTTATGGCTATTTCCGAAGCGTATTCGGCGATCTTGACCAAGTAATGGGCAGCGACAGGGATCCCGAGGAATTGGTCCGCGGCTTACGGGCCTCCGGTTCTGAGATTCCCCGCATCTATATGGCTTGCGGCACCGAGGATTTTTTGCTGGAGTACAACCGTCGCTTCCATCAGTTTTTGACCAATGAAGGCGTTTCCCACACTTACATCGAAACGCCTGGCGCGCATACCTGGGATTTCTGGAATGAGCATATACCGGGGGCGATAAATTGGGCCTTGCAGCCGGATTCTGATATGGCATAATGAGTAGAAATTATAGATGTTAACGTTTTCTTTCATATCGGGACGGAGAGTGCTTGCTTATGGTAACGAACAGCCTGGTCTTCCGATTTTCCATCCAGCTGACGATCGTGATTGTGATTTTGTTTTCTGTGCTGGCTTTAAGCAATGTTTATTCGCTTGAGGTCGTTCGCGGCAATTACGAGTCTTACGCCCGCAACACGCTGGCCATTTACAAAACAGATATGCACAATCGGTTCAACAATTACGTCAAGGACCTTCTGGAGGTGCTGGACAATAATCTGGATCAGGCATCGCGTTACCCGTCGTGGAGCGAAGAAGAACGGTATTTTCAGTCCACGCAATTAAGGGCGGCTCTATCAGCCAAAATGGCGCGGAACGGCGCTAGCGACGGCATGTTTATCCAATTTGGAGTTGACGGCCTCCAGCTCGCCCAATTCGGCAGCCGCATCAGCCTCGACGAAAAGCTGGCCCTTATCGCATTTATCGGAGAACAAGCCTTTGCGCCGGATTCCGGCGCCGGCGTTGATGAATGGAGCCATTACGAGGTCAACAGGGAACATTATTTGTTTAAATATATAACGTATGCCGGCGTCAGCTTCGGGACGTTGGTTCAAGCGGATACGCTGATGTCCATGATGGGCGAAGGGGCAAATGACAGAGACTTTTATTCGCTGAGCTTTCGGGATGGAGCCTTGTTATCCGCTTCCGGAGCTATTCCCGAAACGTATGGGGGCCTGAAAACAAAGGAGGAGCTGGCCTCGTACTATCGGGGCAATTACCAGATGTTGACGGAGCCCATCCCGGAGTTTGGCGCCATGACTTCGCTTATCCCCAAACGCAGCATCTTTTTTGGGCTCAAATCCATTCAATGGCTGATCGTAGCGCTCGCGGTGTTGTCGGTCATCGTTGTGCCCATTGTGCTGCGCAACCTGGCCCGGGATATCCTCAAGCCGGTACTGGAGCTGGTTAAGGCGGCCAAAGAGGTGGAAAAAGGAAGTCATGAATTTGAGATTCCGCCGGGCCGTTATTCCATGGAGTTTACAAAGCTGTTTCATTCCTTTCAGTCCATGGTTCGCGAAATTACCGATTTGAAAATTCAATCCTACGAGGAGCAAATTGAGCGCAGCCGTTCCGAAATCAAATATTTGCAAATGCAGATCAGGCCCCATTTTTACCTGAATGCAATTTCGACGATCACAAGCTTGACTTATCAAAATAAAAACAGCGAGATTCGGGGGCTGATCGGTTACCTTTCCGAGCATCTTCGCTACATGTTCAGAAGCGGGCTTACGGAGGTAAGTCTGGAGGAAGAGATGCGCCATGCCGAAAACTACATCCGCATGCAGGAAATCCGGTACCCGGAGCGGATTTTTTATATGACTGAAATTCAAAAAGAGCTGGGAGAAGTGCGGATACCGCCATTTGCCATCCAGACGTTTATCGAAAACAGCTTTAAACACGCGTTGTTCTATGAGGAAATGCTGTCTATCTTTATCCAGGCGTCGGAGGTGGAGGAAAACGGAACGTCTTATGCCAAAATTGTTATAGAAGACAACGGGGAAGGTTTTCCCGAGGAGCAGCTGCGACGGAGCGGGCATGGCGACAGCGACGATACCGCCCGCGTCGGCATTGTCAACATAGCCAAAACGCTGGCGCTGCTTTACAAAAGAGACGACTTGCTCTGGCTGTCCAACAGAGAGCCTTGCGGCGCCAAAGTTGAGCTATGGATTCCGATTCGTAACAAATCCCAATGATGAAGAAGCAAAGGGGGAGAATGTTTTGCGGTGTTTGCTGATTGATGACGATGCTCCAACGATTGAAGCCTTGCTTAGCATCATGAAGTGGGAGGAGCTTGGCTTTACCGCGATTGATACGGCTTATAATATACAGGATGCCAGACAATTGTTCGCTACTGCCGAACCCGACGTCATTATTTGCGATATCGAGATGCCGCGAGGCTCCGGATTGGAAATGATCAAGTGGGTGAGAGAACAGGAATCACAATGCGGCTTTATCTTTTTTACCTGCCATGAAAGCTTTGAATTTGCGTCCAGCGCGATTGCATATAAGGCGGATTCCTACCTGGTCAAACCTCTGGATAAAAACAAATTAACCGCCGCATTGCAAAAGTCCGTAGAGTCGCTGGAGCAGCGCAGAAGCATGGGAAAGCTGGCCCATACGTGGCTGAAAAACAGGGATGTCGTGGAAAAAAGCTTTTGGAGCGATGTGCTGACGGCGGCGATTTCGCCGCGCAAGGAGCTGCTCGCCAGCGAGGTGGAGAAAAGAGGGTTGTCTATTCCGGCAGAGGGCCGTTTCCGCCTGATGCTGGTCAGCGTGCCGCAATCCCATCTGGAGCGGTCATGGGAAGATAGCCTGTTTCATTATGCGTTGTCCAATCTGTGCTGCGAGCTGCTGCTGGGAGAATTGAATCACAAACGGCTGATTGCGTACCGAAAGGAACAGGTGTTTTATAACTCCATCGTATGGGACGGCGCAACGGATCTCTCCGTCCTCCAGCGAAGCGCCGAAGAGTTTATTTCCGTGTGCGGACAATATTTGCAGTGCAAGGCAACCTGTTATATAGGAGAAGAGGTAGATATGGCGGGGCTAGCCCGCTCAAGAACCGGGCTGGAGGAGCTGGACGCGTCCAACATTATTTTCAGAGGCAGGGTGCAGCTGCAGCATGTTCCCTTTTCCTACGATACGGCGGAGCGTTATGCTCTTGATTTTGACGAATTTGCCATGCTTTTTGTCCAGAAGGAGAAGCTTCGCATCGTGAATCGGCTGAAAAAGGAGCTGGAGTATTTGGCTGGCCAAAACAGGCTGGATCAATTGACGCTGCATTCCATACGGGAAGATTTTCTCCAGGTCGTTTATTCCTTTTTGTCGCGTCACCACATTCAGGCGCATCGCTTGTTTGCGGACCAGGTATCGCAGCAGCTTTCTCATCATGCCGACAGCAGTGTCATTGATTTTATGAAGTGGGCGCATGTCGTCACAGAGAAGAGTATCGGTTACGCGGACGAATTGCTTCAATCCCAAAGCGCGGTCGAAAAGGCCAAACGTTTTATCCATGAACATTATCATCTGGACCTGAATCGCGAGGATGTGGCGGCAAGCGTCTATTTGACCGCAGATTATTTGGCGAAAACCTTTAAGCTGGAAACGGGACAGTCGATCAAGGAATACCTGAACGACTGCAGAATAAAAGCCGCTAAGCAATTGCTGGCGGGAAGCATGGAAAGCATCAGCGCTATCGCTCTGGAAACGGGTTTTGACAACTTATCCTATTTCTCCACCCTGTTCAAAAAAGCGACCGGCGACACGCCAAACGCATACCGCCAAAAATTCAAGCATGGCTAAGGTGCGTCTTATAAGTCACGCCCTAAGCGCGGCTCATTTTCCCTCTGGGGAAGGTGGGCCGTATTTTTGAAAAAAGAGGCGGTATTTTTAAAAGCCGCAGAACAAGCAGCGAGGTAAAATGGGGATGTACTTAACCAGAAAGGGGCAGATTTGAACATGAAAAAGGGGATAAACCTGCTTTTAGCAACGATTTTGTTAGGCGGAACCGTTTTATCGGCATGCGGCAATAAAAGTGATTCTGCAAGTCAAGGCGAGCAAGGAGGGAAGGTCGAAGAGATCGTATTCGCCATGCCGTCTTTCAACCGGATTCCGGAGGATCTGAGCCACGTCGAAGCAGCAATCAATGCCATTACCGTTGATAAAATCGGCGTCAAGGTGGATTTGCAAATTTACGGGCCGGCCGATTATGCGCAGAAGGTGAATCTTGCTCTGCAAAGCGGAGAAAAAATGGACATCTTCACAACGCTGGGCCAATTCTCCACCTACGTATCCAAAAGCCAGCTTTATCCGCTTGACGAGCTGCTGACTGAGCATGGCAAAGAGCTTATCGCAACGCTGGAAAAGGATTTTGGCGAGGATGCGCTTAAGGCCACAACGGTTAATGGCCAGATTTACGGCATTCCGGTCAATAAAGGGATGGCGCTGCCGGTCAATTTTGTCTATAACGCCGACATGCTGAAGGAAGCGGGCTTATCCGCCGACGATATCCAGACGGCAGACGATCTGCCAGCCGTATTCGATGCCGTAAAAGCGAAGTTTCCGGACGTCACGTCCTTTGCGCCTATTAACGTCAATCCAAGCGACACCAGCCTGGTCAATCTGCTGAAGGGTCAACATAAGGTCGACTTTTTGACGGATTCCACCGGAGTTGGCGTTGTGATTGGAGACAGCGGCAAAGTGGTCAATTTCTATGAGTCGGATGTCTTTATGGACGGCGCAACAATGATGAGGGATTGGTACAACAAAGGATATATCCAGAAGGATGCGGCCACTACAACGATTGGAGCGACAGAAATGATGGGCGCAGGACGAGCCTTTTCATTTATGGGCGGCTACAGCGGGCTGGAAGCAGCGAAGGCGATAAGCGCGCAAACCGGTAAAAATGTGGAGAGCAAACGGATCGCACCGTTTTACTTCGATACCAGCTCCGTCAATATGGTGAGCTGGATGGTCAACAGCACGACCAAGACGCCTGAAGCGTCCGTCAAGTTCCTGAATCTGCTGTATTCGGATTCTCAACTGATCAATACCGTTTTGTACGGCGTGGAGAATGAGGATTATGTCAGAGTTGGCGATCATCATATGAAATATCCAGACGGTAAAGACGCCAACACCGTTTCGTATACCGCGATGCTCAGCTCCGGCGTAGTGGGTTCGGAATCGATGCAATATCAGCTGGAGAGCGTCGACTGGTCGGATGTAGAGTTGAAGCTGAAGGAAAACAAGGAAACGGAACGTTCGCCATATTTCGGTTTTATCTTTGATCCCAATGAAGTCAGAACGCAGATCAGCGCGGTCAATAACGTAGTCAATCAGTATTTGCCCGGCTTTATGACCGGCTCGCTGGACCCCGAAACGGCTATTCCGGCTTTTGTCAAAGCGCTGAACGACGCGGGAGCGCAGGCGGTTATCGACAGCAAGCAAAAGCAGCTGGAGTCATGGCTGGCTTCCCAGAACCAATAAACGATTAGGAGTTAATCGGCATGAAGAGCAAAGCGAACAAACCACGACCGCTTAAGAAGACGGCTCCATTGCTGCTGCTCGCCGTACCGGGATTGCTGTATTTCTTTATCAACAGCTATATTCCGATGTTCGGTATATTTATCGCCTTCAAGGAGCCCAACTACGCCAAGGGCATTTTCCGGAGCGACTGGATCGGGCTGGATAATTTCAAGTTTCTTTTTCAAACAAGCGACGCTTGGATCATGACCCGGAATACGCTGCTGTACAACTTGGCGTTTATCGTTTTCGGCACCATTTTATCCATTATTATCGCCATTCTGATGGCAGAGCTGTTAACTAAATTTTTTACGAGAATGTATTTGTCGGGACTGGTTTTGCCAAGCCTGGTGTCGATGGTCGTGTTGTCCTTGCTTGTGTTTGCGTTCCTCAATGCGGACAGCGGCTTCATTAATACATCCATCCTTCGCCCGCTTGGCATTCCGGAAATCAACTGGTATTCCGAGCCGAAATATTGGCCGTACCTGCTTGTTTCCATCCAACTGTGGAAGACGGCCGGCTACGGCTCCATCATCTATTTTGCGGCGATTAGCGGCATCGACAAAAGTATTTATGAAGCGGCCAAAATCGATGGCGCGGGCAAGCTGAGGCAAATCCGCACGATTACATTGCCGCTGTTGAAACCAACGGTCATTATTCTGGCTTTGATGTCGATCGGCAGAATTTTCAACTCGGACTTTGGGTTGTTCTATCAGGTGCCTCTTAATGCAGGAGCGCTATACAGCACGACACAAACCATCGATACGTACGTCTACCGCGCGCTCATGCAGCTGAACGATATCGGAATGTCCGCGGCGGCGGGCTTGTATCAGTCGCTGGTTGGCTTTGCCCTGGTTGTCGCAGTCAATGCGATCGTCAGAAAACTAAGCCCGGACAACGCATTGTTTTAGGAGGAGAAGGCTATGATTCAAACAAGAGGAGAACGGGCATTTGCCTTATTCGCCGCCGTGTCGATGGGGATTTGGTCCTTGCTTGCCTTTATCCCGTTTCTATTAATTGCAGTTGCTTCCTTTACCTCCGAGACGGCGCTGGTTAGGGATGGCTATAGCTTTTTTCCGGCGGAGCTGAGCTTTGACGCCTATCTATACATGAAGTCGTCGGCTGGAACGTTTTTAAAAGCGTATGGGGTATCTTTTCTGGTTACAATTCTGGGAACGGGGGTTGGCCTGCTCATTACGAGCATGCTGGCTTACCCTATGTCCCGCCGGGATTTCAAGCATCATAATACGCTTGCGTTTATCGTATTTTTCACGATGCTGTTCAGCGGGGGCGTCGTTCCTTCCTACATTATGTGGACGCAGTTTTTTCACATCAAGGATTCGCTGGCGGCATTGATTATTCCCAATCTGCTGGCGAACGGCTTCAACGTCTTGCTGGTCCGCAATTATTTTAAAAACAGCGTGCCCATGGATTTGATCGAATCGGCCCAAATCGACGGCGCCTCTGAGCTGCGCACGTTTTTCCGGATTATGCTTCCGCTGTCCATCCCCGTGTTGGCGACGGTTGGTTTGTTTATGGGACTCGCTTATTGGAACGACTGGATTAACGCGCTTTATTTTATTTCCAAGCCGCAATATTACGGCATTCAGAACCTGTTGATCCGGCTGATGAACAACATCCAATACCTGAATTCGGGGCAAGCCAGCAGCATTTTGGGCGGCAATGCCGTCGAGCTTCCCAGCACCGCGGTCCGCATGGCTATGGCTGTGCTTGGCATCCTGCCGATTCTAGTCGTTCTGCCGACGCTGCAAAATTATTTGACCAAAGGCGTCGTCATCGGCGCGGTAAAAGGGTAAAAAGCGGAAAGCGTACTTTTTGAATCACCTTCTAAAATGAAAGTTCAAAAAGTTCGGCTGAGTCTCATATTCGACGCCGGCCATGCCGCCAGGCATGACCGGTAATGGAAAGCGTACTTTTTGAATCACCTTCTAAAATGAAAGTTCAAAAAGTTCGGTTTTCAATACCAAGAAGATGGGATCAAGCTAGGAATCGAGGACCGGAGCGTAGTGGCAGCTACGTGAGGACCGGAGATTTCGGCTGAGTCTCATATTCGACGCCGGCCATGCCGCCAGGCATGACCCGTAATGGAAAGCGTACTTTTTGAATCACCTTACAAAGGGAGATGTTTAATCGATGAAAGTTCAGGATGTTATCGACAACGTCTTGCTGGATAGCTGCGGAGGCAAAAAGCTGGAGAAAACGTTTGACGTGTTGGCAAGCGGCCATCCCGACATGGAGGTCACCGGCATCGTAACGACCTTTATGGCGACGGTTGAAGTCATTCGAAGAGCGATCCAGCTTGGCGCCAATCTGATTATTACGCATGAGCCTACGTATTTTACGGGAGCCGACGATCTGGAATGGCTGGAGAACGATCCGGTCTATTTGGCCAAAAAGGAATTGATACAGCAAAATGGCATCGCCATATGGCGTTTCCATGATCATATGCATCTGGCCAAAACCGACCGGATTTATGACGGCCTGATCCGCCAGCTTGGCTGGGAAGGGAAACAGCTGGACCCTCTTTCCCCGTGGGGATACGGCATTGAGGAAACAACGGTGCAAGACCTGACCGCCTTCCTGAAGGAACGGCTTGAGATGGAGCACATTCGAATTGTGGGACGTCCTGATATGAGCTGCTCCAGAATCGGAATTTTGGTCGGCGGCGGAAGCCTGGGACTTGGCAGAGAGCAGATGCCCATGGAACTGATGCGGGACCGTGACCTGGATGTCATGATTTGCGGCGAAATTACAGAGTGGACGTTGTGCGCCTATGTCAACGACGCCTCGATGCTGGGCATGAACAAAGCGATGATTATCGTTGGTCATGAACGTACCGAGGAGTGGGGCATGAAAGACATGGCGGAATGGCTAAAACCGCTGGCTGGCGGGTTGCCCGTTCATTTTGTAGATGCCAGGGAGCCGTTCCGTCATCTATAAGAGGATATTCAAAACGTCCGCTCGCGAATGGAGTCAACAGGAGGAGTACCCAGTGCCAGAATTTCACGAAAGTTATGTCTTTGAACAAAAAAGGAATGACGTGCTTGCGGTTGGAGAGCTGCTGGTGGACTTGATTTCCGGGGATTACGACACAGCCTTCGGAGAATCCAGTTTCCAGCCTTACTTTGGCGGCTCTCCCGCCAATATCGCCATGAATATCAAGCGGTTGGGCGGCAGCTCCGCCATTGCATCGGCCGTTGGCAATGACAGGCCGGGACAGTATTTGCTCCGCCATTTGGAGGCGGCAGGCATCGCTTCCGATCTGGTGGCCGTTACGGAGGAGTCCACAAGCCTTGTTTTGCTCAACAAAAGCCGCAATTCTCCTATTCCCGTTTTTTACCGCAACGCCGATTTCCAGCTTCCCTATACGGAGGGACTGGAGCTGGCGCTGCAGGACTCCAAAATTCTGCATTTCTCCTGCTGGCCCATTTCCATGCTGCCCGCGCGGGAGACGATACAGCGGCTGGTGGAATCCGCCAAGCGGCAAAACGTGCTCATTGGATTTGACCCCAATTACCATCCCGCTATTTGGCAGAAGGGCGAAGACGGGGCTGCGTATGTCAAAAGGGTGATTGGTCATGCCGATATCGTCAAACCTTCGGATGATGATGCGGAAAGGCTGTTTGGGCCGGATACGCCGCAAAACCAGCTGCAGAAGTTTCTGGAGCTTGGAGCCAAGCTGGTCATTTTGACGCTGGGCAAAGAGGGAGCGATTGCTTCCAACGGCTCGGAAACTCTCTTCTTCCCAACTATGGCCCAGGAAGTAGCGGATACAACGGGGGCGGGCGACGCGTTTTGGTCGGGCTTATACGCCGCTTTGACGCAGGGCTATAGCATTCGGGAAGCGATTATGCTGGGGTTTGCCGTTACCGCGTACAAGCTTAAGTATGTGGGAGCTGTTGCGGAACTGCCGCCGCTGGGCGAAATTGGAGGCATCTACAACCTTTAGGAGGCATCGCTTTATGGCTGTAAAAAACCAAGTGGGGCTCATTACGTACCCGGATTCGCTCGGCGGCAATTTAAAGAGTCTTCATTATGTGCTTGAGAACTGTTTTTCCGGCGTTTTTAAAGGCGGCGTTCATATTTTGCCTCCGTTTCCGTCCACCGGCGACAGGGGATTTGCTCCCAAAACCTATCTGGAAATCGAGCCTGAATTCGGGACGTGGGAGGATATCCGCGCGATCGGCAGAGATTATGACGTGCTGATTGATATGATGGTTAATCATATCTCCCGCCAATCCCCCTATGTTCAGGACTTCCTGGAAAACGGCTCGGAATCGGCCTATGCCGACATGTTTTTGACGCTGGACAAGCTTTGGGAGGATGGCGTGCCGGTACAGGCGGATATAGAGGGGATGTTTTTGCGCAGGCCGCGTCCTTACTCCACTTATTCTGTAGGAGATTCAGGCGAAAGCCTGTCGTTATGGACCACTTTTGGCAAAAGCGACCCGTCGGAGCAAATCGATCTGGATGTCCGTTCGGAGCAGGTTCGGACGTTGTTTCGGGAATTTTTGCTGAATTTCAAACGGCATAATGTCAAAATCGTCCGGCTGGATGCCGTTGGTTACGTCATTAAGAAACTGGGCACCAGCTGCTTTTTTGTGGAGCCGGACATATTCGATTTTCTGGACTGGATGATGGAGCTGGCCGCTTCGCTGGATATGGAGCTTTTGCCGGAAGTCCATTCCCACTATTCCATTCAATACAAGCTTGCCGAGCACGGCTGCTGGATTTACGATTTTATTTTGCCGTATCGCATATTAAGCGCTTTGCTGGACCATGACGGCAAGGAGCTGGTCCATTATTTGAGGACCCGTCCGGCAAAGCAGTTTACGATGCTGGACTGCCATGACGGCATACCGGTCAAGCCGGATCTGGATGATCTGGCGGCTGTCGAGGATGCCAGAAAAGTCGTGGATACATGCGTGGAGCGGGGCGCCAACCTTAGCCTGGTGCTGTCGGAGAAGCATAAGGGCGAGGACGGTTTCGACGTCCATCAGATTCGCTGCTCCTATTATTCCGTTCTGGGCTGCGACGACGATGCTTATCTCGCCGCCAGAGCCATCCAGTTTTTTGCTCCCGGCATCCCTCAAGTTTATTATGTAGGACTGCTGGCGGGGAAAACGATGATGAACGGGTCGCCGAAACGGGAGAAGGCCGCGAAATTAACCGCCACAACTACAGCATGGAGGAAATCAGGGAGTCGCTAAAGAAACCGGTTGTCAAGCGGCTTCTTGACTTGATCCGGTTCCGCAATGAATACGAAGCATTCCAGGGCGAATTCCAGGTGCTTGATTCGCCGCAGGATGGGCTCAGGCTGGCATGGACAAAAGGAGATTTCTTCTGCGAGCTGGAGGTCGATCTGCCTACCGGTCGTTCCGTCATCTCCTATAGCGATGAACGGGGCATGCCTCGGAAATATATCGTTTAAAGCAACATAAGTTGAACCTATAAAAACAAGCGTTGGGCCAGAGTGTGAATGGTTCTGAATAAGGCCGTCCCGCAAGAGCAGATTATTCTGCGGCGGGGCGGCTTTTTTTCGTTATTTGGTTCTCCGAGGATTTAATTCGCAAAAGTGGTCAACAAACGGACGATAAGTAAAAAATTGTGGATTGAGTCCGGTGTGATTTTCGTTATAATTAGACAATTAATGGTCATGGGAGGGGTTGTCAGTTGCAGATTAGCGGGAAGCGCGTGATCAGATTGCTGTTATCCGCCTTTGTCATGAGCAATATGCTTGTATCGTGCAGCCAGGGGTTAGGCCCAAATGACATTCAGGAATCGGAGAACAGTCCTGATGCCATCTATGATGACGCGTATTTAAGCCGGTACGATCCGCCTGTCCGTCTGACCCTGGCAAGAGAAGTAGGAGACGGCCTTAAAGGGCTGATTGACGATTTGCCCGGCGAAACACTGGAGGACAACCGCTGGAGCCGATTATATCGTGATGTGCTGGGCATCGAAATCGCCTACGACTGGACGGCCAGGAGTGAGCAATATTACAAAAAGCTTGATATTATGCTGGCTTCAGGCAGACTGCCCGACGTCGTCAAGGTTAACGGGCAGCAGCTCAGACAGCTAAGCAATGCCGGCCTCATTCAGGAATTGACAAGCTCCTATGAAACGTACGCTTCGCCGTTTACGAAAGAAATTTTGACGCAGGAGGGCGCGGGAGCGCTTGAATCCGGTACGATCAACGGCAAGCTGATGGGTATTCCGGAAACGGACGCATCCATTGAAAAAGCGTTGTATCTCTGGATTCGGACGGATTGGATGGAGGAGTTGAAACTTTCGCCTCCCGAAACGATGCAGGATGTTTTGGCAATATCGAAAGCGTTTACAGATAGAGATCCCGACGGCAATGGAATCAAGGATACGTATGGCTTGGCGGCCACTCAATACCTGTTTGATCCCGTTATGGGATTAACCGGCTTTATGGCGGGATACGGGGCTTACCCGTCCATCTGGCTCAAGGATGAAAACGGAAGGCTGGTCTACGGCGGCATACAGCCCGAAGTTAAGGACGCGCTGGAAGCCCTGCAAATCCTGTACAGAGACGGTCAGCTGGATAGCGAGTTTGCGATTAAATCCGGCGGGAAAGTGAAGCAGCAGATTGCGGACGGAAAAATCGGCATGATGTATGGAGAGCAATGGGCATCCTTTGTGGCACAAGGAAGCAGAGGCGCCGAACCTGCCTCGGATTGGCAGGCTTACCCTATTGTATCCGCTACGGAACAGCCCGTTTACGTGCCGCTGAAGTTCAACACCAACCAGTTCTATGCGGTGAGAAAGGATTACGCTCATCCCGAAGCCGTCGTCAAGCTTTTTAACCTACATCTGGAGAAAAATTGGGGGAAAACAGCAGAATACGAGGTTTATTACAATACCTCGTATCCCGTGTGGGGCCTTTCTCCCGTCACGCCGTTTCCCGCCAAAAAAAACCTGGAGGCTTACCGGCAAATCAAGGAGGCGCATGAGAGCGGCCAGGAGGCGCTGCTTCAGGACGAAGCGCGGTTTATCCAGAAAAAAATGGATCTGTACGCAGCGGGAATGGAGGACAGCGAATCCGGCTGGGGCTGGGAAAAAACGTATGGCAAAACCGGCGCGATGAGCGTACTGGACAGCTATGAACAAAACAATCAGCTGCTTTTTGACGCATTTGTAGGCGCGCCCACTGAAGCTATGATCGAAAAACAAATCATTTTGGACAATCTGCGCCATGATGTCTTTATCAATATCATTTTGGGGAACCCACTTGAGGAATTCGACCGGTTCGTGGAGGAGTGGATGATACTGGGAGGCGCGCAAATAACGGCCGAGGTTAACCAGTGGTATGAGGAAAGAGGACAAGACCTCCAATAAGAGATTATTGTTACAATTAGCAACCTAGCGGCATTGGAGGCATTCAAGTGTTCAAAATTCCGGCAAAAGCCTTGCGAAATACGATTTTTGTCAGGCTGCTGACAACTTATTTTTTTATTATTTTGCCCATTATTCTGCTTGGCATCTATCTCTACAATTGGAGCTATCAAAACGCGAGCGATGAAATATCCAGAAACATGAGGGCGCAGCTTACCGCCTATCTGGATGATTTGAATCGTGAAATCGAATGGATGGAAATTCAGCAATACGATCTCCTGCAGGACGGCGATTTAAACAAAATGGCTCTGATGTGGGAGCAGATGAGCAGCGTCGACCGGAAGGCCAGCCTGAATGACATTCTGCCCAGGCTTGTATCCATCAAAAACAGCAGCGCCTATATTAAGGATGTGGATGTGCATGTGCGCTCCATTGACAAAACGATTACGGCGATGACGGGCGTTAATCCTTTTGAGACAGAACGGTACGAGGAAATCAACAGGGTAAGCGCCCGGCCCAACAGCCGGCCGTTCCGGATCGGGGATTCCTTTCATCTGGCGGCGTTTAAGCAAGGCGCCAAAAAAGGGCAGGAGCCATTGTTTGCCGTCGTGATCGAGCTGGACGAGGATATGCTGAAGGAGTCTCTGATTCAGCTTGGCGTTTATCCCGAAAGCGGATCGTTCCTGATTTCGGAGCTGTCGGGATTTACCTTGGCGGACGGAGAAGAAACGGGGCGGATCATGCAAAGTTATATGGAGGGCGGCCGGATGAACGAAACGTCTTCCCTGGAGGTGGAAGGCGAAAGCTATTTGATTGACCAGGCCTATTCCGATGATCTGAAGTTGTCTATCGTTACGTATTTGCCGACCGATGTGGTCAAAAGGCCGCTGAGCAAGTTTTACGCCTGGGCGTGGCTGTTTGCGCTGATGTCCTTGATGGCCATGTTTGTTTATGTGTACTCGACGTACAAATTTGTCCATAAGCCGCTTCTTATTCTTGTGCAAAGCTTTCGGAAAATGGAGGGCGGCACTTTCGATATGCAAATCCAGCACAGGCAAAGCGATGAGTTCGGCTACCTGTACGACCGGTTTAATCATATGCTCAAACGGCTGCAAGCGCTCATCGATCAGGATTTCAAACAAAAACTGATGATGCAAAGGGCGGAATTGAAGCAGCTGCAATCGCAAATCAACCCTCATTTTCTCTATAACAGCTTTTTTATTCTGAATTCGCTTGCCAAAACGGGAGATCACGAACGCATCGAAATGTTCACGAACATGCTGGGCGAATATTTCCGGTTTATTACGCGCAACGGCGAGGACAATGTCAAGCTGTCGGAAGAGGTCAGACATTCGCGCATGTACACCGAAATCCAGAAGCTTCGCTTCTCGCGGCGCATTAGCGTCGAATTTCAAGAGCTGCCGGAGGAGCTTGAGCACATCAAGGTGCCTCGGCTGATTATTCAGCCCATCATTGAAAATGCCTATGAGCATTGCCTGGAGAAGTTATCCGGCGAAGGATTGCTGCGGGTTTCGTTCGAGTCTTCGTCCGACGAAATTTCCATTTCGGTGGAAGATAACGGAGCGGACCTCAGCGACGATGAAATCGCAGCTTTGAGCAAAAGGCTGGAGGATACGGACCACAGCCACGAAATGACGGGGTTGATCAACATTCACCGGCGCATTGCGCTGACGTACGGAAAAGGAAGCGGGCTCTTTTTGTCCAGAAGTCAGTTAAATGGCCTGAAGGTCGTTATTGTAATCACATTGTCGGGGGAGAACGGACATGTATAGATTGCTGGTTGTGGATGACGAGGAGATCATTACCGACGGGTTGTACGAAGTGTTCTACAAGTGGATGCCCGACAAGCTGGATGTCTGCCGGGCCTACTCCGGGAAGGAGGCGCTGGGTTGGATGTCGCGTACACGGATCGATATCGTGCTCACCGATATCCGCATGCCGGGCATGAGCGGGCTGGAGTTAAGCGAGCAAATCCGGAAATTGTGGCCTAGATGCAGAGTTGTTTTTTTGACGGGATACAGCGAATTCGATTATGCCTACCAGGCGATCCAGACTCCCAATGCCCGCTACCTGCTAAAAACCGAAGGGTATGACAAGGTTATGGCGACGGTGCTGGAGGTGGTCCAGGAATTCGAGAGAGACGGCCGAATGGGTGAAAAGCTGCAAAGGCTGCAGGAGCAAAGCGAAACGCTGGTTTATTTGGAGCAATGGGAATTATTGCGTCAGCTTGTTGCGGACAGCTCGTTGATAGAGGGCTATGGGGAGCGATTGGCGGACGATTTGGGCAAGCTGGACATTCCGCTGAATCCGGAACAACCCGTCATGCTGACGTTGGGCCGAATTTCCTCCAACCCGGGTAAATCCTATGGCGAAAAAAGAGATGCCTTTAAGGCTGTTCAGCTGATCTGGAACTCTTTTATGGGGGATGGCATTCAAAGCGCGGCCATGATGGACCTGCATGGAGATATGGTGTGGCTGCTGCAGCTGCGGGCGCAAGAACAGGAGGCGGAGAAAAACCTGCCGCTATACCTGGAAGGCACGCTGGAGCTGATCCAGGAAGCCTGCATGTCGTCGCTAGGCCTTTCCCTCGCGTTCACCTTCAGCGGCTGCGCTTGCCAGTGGAAGGAGATAACGCCGCAATACGACCGATTGAGACAGCTGCAGCAATTAAAGGTCGGCGACGGCATCTCCATGATTTTGAAGGATCGCACAGAACCGTCCGAGACCTACAGCGAAAAAAGCGATGCCGCAGCTGCGGTCAGATCGGACAGCATGGAGGCTCATCTGGAGGCCGGGCGCGAAGATGATTTCCTGCGGGAGCTGAAGCAGCTGGAAGGGGCCGTTCTGAATGGCAACGGCAATGTGGAGCTGGCTGCCCAAGCCTATTATTCCGTCGCTTTGGTCCTGCTCTCCGGCATAAAGCGAATAGGCCCGCAGGCGCGGGTTGGAGAACGCGAGAAGCTGCTGCGGCTGGACGGTCACGCCTCCATCAAAGAAGCATTCCGCTACCTGGAGCAGACGGCGGGGGAGCTGTTCCGATTCAAGTCCATGGATGACCGGGACAAAACGAGTCATGTAATCGATCGGCTTTGCCAATACATCGAGGAGCATCTGGGCGAGGATGTTTCTCTTGTTCATCTGGCGGAGGTCCATTATTTCAATCCCTCCTACCTTTCCCGTTTGTTCAAGCAGGAGCGCGGCATCAATTTATCGGAATATATCGACAAATGCAGAATCAGGCGGTCCAAGGAGCTGCTCAAGGGCGCGGATCTCAAAATCAGGGAGGTTGCCTTGCTGGTAGGTTACGACGCTGCCCATTCCTTCACGCGTTTCTTCAAAAAAGCTACGGGCCTGACCCCCCAGGAATACCGGGACAGCTTGGTCAAATACGGGTAAAGCGGTTCTGCTGTCTAAGCTTCAGCTATAAAAGTGACTCGAACAAAATCCAGTGCATGGCCTCAACCGAGATGAACCGCTGCGGAAAAAAGGGTTCTTCCGCTTGCTGAATTCGGCTTATAAACGGTACGTTGCGTCTTTGCGGAGTGCCGGGGCCGGAGGCTAGCTGCACGCTACGGACATCCATGACCGTTAAAGCCTTGTTTTGATGAAATATCCAATTTTAAAGGTCATGCATGACCGTAAAAGCTTACATTCATCCCCAAAACGTGACTTTTGAGACTCTAAAGGACGCTGGTGACCGTTAGCTGGGGTCAATGTAGCCATTTGAGGCTCTAGCGGCCATCGGTGACCATTAGACAGGCGAAAATGTGGAAACAACAGCGATCGGAATAAGTATTCACGCGGCGGTCAACTGTCGAAGCTATGAACTTTATTGTTCAAGTCCGTCGTAGCTCATCGTTCACCTTATATAGACTTTGACAGGTAAGAGAAACGCGATTCGGCAGGTTGTTCCCCGATCTGCGAGGCCGTACACTTTTTAGTGTAAGCCGCTTCGTCTTATCCCGCCCAGCGGGAGAGGCCATAAGAGGGCTTGGACTAAATGGGCAAGGGAGGCGTTACGATTGCTGAACGGAAAAAGAAGCATCCTTTTGGCAGCCGCCGTGGTCATGATCCTGTCGGTTGTGGCGTTTATCCTTTACAAGCCATCTATGGCGCCCAAGGCTGAAGAAACGCTTGCGCTCCTTCCAGCCGTTTATTTGGAAGCGGATGGCGAGCTGGAGAAAAAAGCGGGAAGCATGTTCCAGCTGCGTCTGCTTGCCGACCCATTGCCTGCGGGGTGGGAAGCCATAAGCCTGGAGGCATTTGTACAGCTGCCGGATCTGTTTGAAGCGGACGCCGTGGTGCCCAATTCGGGCAATCTGGTCGCGGATGAGGTGAGCTTTAGTCCAGCAGACGGAGGCATACGGATTATCATGCGCAATGGAGACGGTTCTGCCGTTTCTTTTTCCAACGAAGCCGCGGGCAACGAATTGTTGACGCTGATTCTAAAAAGCAATCGGGAGTTGAGGGGAAAAATGAGCGAAGAAATTAAAGTGAACAAATTGGAAGCAACAATCTCTGACGGGGAAAATCAAGCCTACGATGTGAGCGGAGCAACGGCTTCTGCGGCCTACAGTCCGCCAACTGCTGCTGTCGGCAAGCTGCCGTCCAATGGAAATCCGGTCGTCGCCCATAAATTTGGAGCCGACCCGTATACTCTTGTTTTTGATGGAAGGGTCTATCTGTACAATACCTATGACGTGTTTGAATATGATGCTGAAGGCAACGTTAAAGACAATTCCTACAGCTCCATCAACAGGCTGTCGGTTATTTCCTCCGATGATTTGGTCAACTGGACCGATCACGGCTACATCAATGTAGCGGGGCGGGAAGGCGCAGCCAAGTGGGCGACGCAATCCTGGGCTCCCGCCGCCGCCCATAAAGTCATCGACGGCAAGGATCAATTTTTCCTTTATTTCGCCAACAATGCCAGCCATATCGGGGTATTGGTTGGAGACAGCCCTACCGGCCCTTGGAGAGATCCAATCGGCAAGCCGCTAATTACAAGAGAAACACCTGGCGTCAAGGATGTGACCTGGCTGTTCGATCCCGCCGTGCTGGTGGATGATGACGGCAAGGCGTATATTTACTTCGGCGGCGGTATTCCGGAAGGGCAAGCGGCTATGCCGAATACGGCCCGCGTGATGGAGCTTGGCGTCGATATGACCAGCGTTGTGGGCGAAGCCGCCGTTATTCCGGCTCCCTTCATGTTTGAGGATTCCGGTATTAATAAGGTAAACGGGCTGTATTATTACACCTACTGCACCAACTTTATTCAGGAGGTTCGCACGGCGGATAGCCCGCCTGCCGGGGAAATTGCTTATATGGTCAGCGAAAACCCCATGGGCCCTTGGAGCTACAAAGGGACGATTCTGAAAAATCCGGGCCATTTCTTTGGAGTTGGCGGCAACAATCACCATGTCATTTTCCAATTCCAAGAATCCTATTATATTGCCTACCATGCCCAAACATTGTCCAAAGCAATGGGGCAGCCCAAAGGTTACCGCTCGACCCATCTGAATCAGGTCGTATTTGAAGACAACGGCGATATCCGGGAAATCGTAGCGAACTTTGAGGGCGTTGCTCAGGTACGTCACCTTGATCCGTATGAGCTGACCGACGCGGCGACGATTGGATGGAGCGCTGGAATCGCAACCGAGCTGGTTGAAGCGGCTTCGGAAAAGAAAGGACCTTCCCTTATCGTCACGGATATTCACAATGGTGATTGGGTAGCTGTGTCAGGAGCAGACTTTGGCGAAGGCGCCGCTTCCTTTGCCGCATCGGCGGCCGGAGGAGAAGGCGGGATCATTGAACTGCGGCTGGATAACCCGGAAGGGGAAAAAATCGGACAAGTGACCGTTACTCCTTCAGCAAACGGAGATAGCTGGCAGGAATGGAGAACGGAGGTATCGGGCGCAGCCGGTATCCGCGATTTGTATCTTGTTTTTAAAGGCAAAGAGGAAGTTCCGCTGTTCACGCTGGGGACTTGGCAGTTCAATCGGTCCTGATGCCCCGATACCGTTGAAGACTCTGCTTCGCAGCAAAGAAATAACGCTCCCGATTGCCAATGCTGGCGAATCGGGAGCGTTTTATTGCTTCACTAATCTCGGGAATTTGGCCAATAAATGCGATAGTTTCCGCTTAAACCAAGCAGGCTGAAAAAATAGAGACAATTGTCGTAGTAGCGCCGGTCGCCATCGCGCAGCGGCGTATCGCAGAAGAGGCGGACAAAATATTCGGCATTGTCGCCTTCCGCCGCCATGGAAGCCATGGCGTTGCTGGCCAACAAGCCGATGGGGTGCAAGGCCGGTTCGTCGAAGGCTCTGCCATCGATGGCGTAACGGCGGTAATCCGAAACGTCGATTCCCCGGAAAAAGTGCTGGATGCGATTGCTTTGTTTGACTTGCCATGGGTCGGCGCGGAACCATTCCCAATCCAGCGCAATATTGGCCGCTACGCGGTAAGCGTCGCTGTAAAAATGCCGGAAATCGCCATGAGGCTGCGGAGGAGCCGGCGTTCCGTCGTAATTCGCGTATTCCGGCGCCAGGCCGGTGACGGGATGGCATGACGTTTGCAAATAGGCCCGGCTGGCGTCAGCGGCTTCCTTCCAGAATGGCCGATCCTCTTCATCGGCCCAAAGGGCAAAAAGCTCGTAGAAATGGGGAAGATGATAGGAAGGATCGCTGAAAGGCGATTCCGGTATAAATTTAATCAGCTTGGTTGCGGGATCCCACATGGGATCGCCTTCCCCGTCCTCGCCTTGATGGACGCAGGCGCGCAGAATGATTCTGGCCTGGACTGAATAATCATACGGCTCTGCTCGATCACCCCAACGGTGCGAAGCGAAAAAAAGCGCCATAGCGAAAAATTCCTCTCCGTCGGGAGCGGGGCCTTGGGAGATTACCGTGCCGTCCGGTTTGCAATGCCAGGCAAAGTAATGCTTATAGCGCCCCTCGGCATGCTGCATGTAGGTTTTGGCAAAGGTCCACAGCTTGTCGAATTCCTCCTGCCTGTCCATTTGCACGGCCATCATCATCCCGTAGGACATGCCTTCCGTCCGAACATCGTTATTGCCGGTGTCCAGAATATAGCCCATATTGGAGCTTGCGGGATAATAAAATCTGATGGTATCATCACCGTAAAATAAGTCAGACCAGGTTTTTTGCAGTTTCTGAGTCACGGCTTCTTCATCGTAGCCGAAGTCTTGAAAACGGTTGCGGTAAATTCCGTTGTGAAACGCCCCTTTGTTTTTGTCGGTCATCCTTTTCATCAACCTCCCTGATATTCGTTATAGTGACATTTTATCATCGGTGAAGTTTAAGTTTTTTTAGAAAATGCTTTAAAAACTATAGTTCTTTTACTCCCAATCGAAAGAGGGTCATCGGAATGTATACCGTTATAATCGTAGATGATGAGCTGTTTGTGCGAAAAGGGCTTCGCGGATTAATCGACTGGAGCGGCAACGGCTACGTCGTCATCGACGAGGCGGATAACGGGGATGACGCTTTGGACCTGATTCGGGATTGCAAGCCGGATCTGGTCATCACGGATATCCGCATGCCCGGCATGGACGGGATCGAGCTGATACAAGCCGCTTCGGAGCTTGCGCCGGATGTCGAATTCGTCATTATTAGCGGGTATAACGACTTTCGTTACGCCCAGCAGGCCATGCGTTTCGGGGTGACGGATTATGTCCTGAAGCCGATTGACCAGGAGGACATCGCCCAGGCTTTGGCCAAGCTTCGGGATAAATTGGCCGAAAAAAAGAAACGGCGGGAAGCAAGCAGGCTGGAGAGCGGCGAAAAACAAATCGAAGCGCTGATTCGCGGAGAATTAAAGGAGGACGGGCTGTCCGAGTGGGCCAAGCCGTGGCTGGAGGCGGGAGCTTCGGTCTACAACTATGCGCTGGTCGAGCTGAATGTCGCTCCTCCATGGAGCCGCGGGGAATTGCAGTCCAAAAACGAGTTAAGGGAGAAAATCCGCGAAGCGGTAAGGGCGGAAGCCCCGGCATTTGGCGCTCCTGTTCTGTACGAGCATCGAAAAAGCTACGGCTTTGTTGTTCCCGATGTGTACGAGAAGGGAGGCGACGAAAATTTGCGCCGGTTTCTGCAAGGTGTCCTTCAGCGCATCGAGGCTGGAACCGGCGTTGAGGTTTGCATCTATGCCGGCCATTCCGTGCAGTCGCTGGAGCAGCTCCAAGCCTCTTACGCAAGCGCAAAGGAAACCGTCGCTTACAAATTTCTGAAACCCGGCGAACCTGTGCTGCTTCATGCCGACATCGCGGGAACCCCGCTATATTACAAGCATTTGAGCCAAGAGGCGCAGCGAGGACTGACGGATGCGATGGAAAGGAACGACGGGGAGGCGATCCGTCAGGCAATTGTCATCATTATTGCCGAATTTCAGAGGGAGCGTTTTTCTCCGGAAGCGATCAAAACGGCTATCGTTCAATGTGTGCTGGAAACCGGCCGGTTGATTCGGGAGCTGCAGGGCGATGAAAAGGGACTCCGGCATATGGAGGTTATCATCAGCTGGCATGACCATAACATTACGTTGAACCAGCTTCGGACAATGCTGGAGGATTTTTCGTTTGAAGCCGCAGAGATGATCGGAGGTTTAACCCGCACGTCGGCTTTAGGCGTTATTTCTAAAGTCAAGCAATACATGGACGACCATTTTCATGAAAATATTAATCTCAAAAGCATATCCGCGCAGTTTTACATGAATGCGGCTTATTTGGGCCAGCTTTTTAAAAAAACGTATGACGTCTACTTCAATGACTACTTGCTGCAGCTGCGAATCGAAGAAGCCAAGCGGCTGCTGAGGCAAAGCGATTTGCGGGTTTACGAAATCGCCAGCCGCGTCGGCTTCAACAAGCCCGACTACTTCGTTACCCAATTCGAGAAGCTGGAAAACATGCCGCCTACCGAATATCGCAATCGCTGGAAATAATACGTCAGGTTCTGGAGGAAGACACATGAGCTGGTTAAAAAATATGAATTTGCGAGACAAAATGCTGGCGAATTATTTCTTTTGCGTGTTTGTGCCGATTTTGCTGATGAATGTTATTTTCTTCAACATTATTACAACGAATGTACGAGAGCAGAGAATACTGGATATTTCAAGGGCCGTAGAGCAGGTTGGCAACGATTTTCGATTGTGGATTGACGATGCGGTCAACCTGTCGTCCTTCTTTTATGCTGATTTTCGCACCAATGAAATTTTAGAGCGCGAATATGCTTACCCGGAGGAATATGTAGAGACGTACGATAATTATTTGAGGCAGCTTTTGAACAGCTACAATCCCGGTTCGGTTTCCTTCAAAAACATTACGATTTATTCGGATAACAAGACATTGCTGCATTCCGGCAATATCGGCTACTTATCCAATGAGATACGCGCTAAGCACTGGTATCAGGCGGCAATCGGACAATCACGCTCCGGTCCGCTTTTTATTCGTATAGCCGAAGGAAACGGGGATGAAAGCGACTTTTCGCTGCTGCGCAGGCTGGATTATTTTCCCGACCGGATGAACAAGGAAAAGCTGCTCAAAATTGATTTGAAAACAAGGGACCTGGATGAAATATTAGGCAATCTGAATGTGCCGGGCGATATTTACCTCGTTGATCCCGAAGGTTTTCTCCAATATGGAATTAGCCGTGAACCGGGCCATGACGGCAGCCAGCGAATCCGATTCGACGCTATCGAGTCCTCGCAGCAAATTCAATTTGAGAGCGTTTTTGATGATATTCGTTATTTGCGCGGCTGGAAGATCGTCGCCATGGTGGATAGAGCAGAAATTGCTAGCGAGGTATGGGAATCGCGCGATTTTATTCTTTGGTCCGCAGGCCTCATGCTGACGGTGCCAACTCTGATTATATTGCTAATGTCCCGATCCATTAACAGACGAATTATCAGAATATTAAAGCATATGAAAAAAGTAAAAAGCCAAAACTTTGAAATCATTCAGGACTCCGACTCGCGTGATGAAATCGGGCAGCTGACGCTGGAGTTCAACCGAATGACCCAACAAATCAAGTCGCTGATTCAGGATGTTTATATGGCTGACATCCAGAAGAAATCGCTGGAATTGGAGAGGCGCCAGGCTCAGCTTAACGCATTGCAAAGCCAGGTAAACCCTCATTTTCTCTTTAACGCGCTGGAGACCATCCGTATGCGGAGTTTGCTGAAGCAAGAGGAGGAAACGGCTCATATTATCCACAGCATGGCCAAAATTTTCCGCAGCTCGTTAACCTGGAGCAAGGACAGAATTACCGTTGATGAGGAGTTGGTCTTCATTCGCTGTTTCCTGGATATTCAGAAATACCGCTTTGAGGACAAGCTGGATTACAACATCGACGTATCCCCGGAGGCGCAGCGCTGCCTGCTTCCCAAAATGATTTTTTTACCCTTTGTAGAAAATGCATGCATTCATGGCATAGAACCGATGAAGCAAGGCGGGAGAATTGATATTTCGATAGAGGAAGATCATGGAGCGCTGATCTTTGAAATCAGGGACAACGGGATTGGCATGGCGGATGAAAAGGTTGCGGAGCTGCGGCATTACCTGATTTCGGATGAAATCATGGGGGAGAGAATCGGAATTCAAAACGTCGTATATCGCAGCAAGCTTATCTACGGGGACGGCTTCGCCTTTGATATACAAAGCAGTCCAGGGCATGGAACCTTTGTGCGATTGTCGATACCGTTTGAACAATGAGACCTATAATTTATAAAACAGAATCAATAATTTGGGCGGTAATCAAGCGGGGCAATCAATTCTATACTGGAGTTGCACGACCAACTTAGTTCGAGAGAGGGGTTAAAAGAGCAATGAAAATGAAAAAACGTTTGCTTCTCGGTCTGACGGCTGCTCTGCTGGTATCGCTTGTCGCCGCTTGTTCCGGCAATACGAACAAACCGGCCACAGGATCGACCAACAACGGCTCAGGCACACCGACATCGACAACACAAGAGAAAGTAACCTACACCATTTACAACGGCGTTGCCGGCACCAAGGACATCAACACCAATGAAACTACAATCGGCAAATTGCTTGAAGACCAAACCGGAGTAAACTTCAAGCTTGAGTTTCTGGTAGGCGATCTCAATACCAAAATCGGCACAATGATTGCATCCGGCAAATATCCTGAAGTTTTGATTCCGGACGCCGCGATGGAAGAGGTTTTAAATGCAGGCGCTTTCATTGAACTGGATAAATTAATTGATGAACATGGTCCAAATATTAAACGGGTCTACGGTCCTTATCTGGATCAAATGAGAGACAAAGACGGCAAGCTGTTCATTCTTCCGATTGCCGTTCAAGTCGGCGATTATGTTCCGGACCCCGAGCCAGGAGCGGCATTCTGGATTCAGCGGCGCGTTCTGGAAGAGGCAGGTTTCCCTAAAGTAAAAACCCTTGATCAATACATTGAGTTGATTACCAATTACGCTGAAAAGCACAAGGATGAAAATTTGACAGGCATGGTATCGCTGACGCATGACTGGAGATTTTTCGCAACCTCCAACCCGCCAATGCATTTGATGGGTTATCCAAACGAAGGCAACGTAATGGTTGACCTGAACAGCAATGAAGCCAAGACGTATGCTGCAACCGATGCGACCTACAAATGGTTGAAAACGCTTAACGAGCTGAATGCAAAAGGATTGTTCGACAAGTCTTCCTTTGTCGACAACTATGACCAATATATTGCCAAGTTGACCTCTCATAAAGTATTGGGCTTCTTCGACTACAGATGGCAGGTGCAGACAGGGCTGAACGTGCTGAGCGACGCTGCGCGCAAGGATCCTTCTCTGGACGCCTACAACTATTTCCCGCTGCCTGTAACGTTTGACGAGGGAACGCCTGATGCCTACATTGATCCGCAAGGCGGCCTTGTAACCAACCGCGGTATTGGCATTACAGTAAGCGCCAAGGACCCGGTTCGCATTATCAAATATTTTGACAACCTGTTGACCGAGGAAAATCAAACATTGACCTCATGGGGCATTCAAGGAGAAACCTTCGAAGTTGACGACAATGGCCGTTACTACCGTACGGCGGAGCAAATCGCCACAATCGATGAAAGCTTTAATGAAAAATTCGGCTTCAAACAATATAGCTGGAACTGGCCTAGCTACAATGCCAACTCCACGCTGGCTAACGGCAACGCCAAGGCTGTCCTTTATCAGCCAGAGGTATTCCAAATGAGACTGACGGACAGCGATAAGCAGTTCCTGGACAAATACGGCGCTAAAACCTACAGCGAAATGTTTGCAGAGCCTGTCTATCGTCCATGGTATCCGGCATGGGGCTTTGCCAAAGAGCAAAATTCTCCTGAGCAAATGTGGGAAACGAGCAAAGATGAGATGACGAAAAAGCATTATCCAAAATTGGTATTGGGCGCGCCGGATAAATTTGACGCTCTTTGGGAGGAATACCTGAAGGACTTCAACAAGCTTGATACGGCAGGCTACGAGAAGTGGACAACCGAGCAAGTTAAGATAAGAGTCGAAGACGCAAAATAAACAAAAAGGGATGCCAGGCCGGGAGCGCGGAATTATCCGCTCTCCCGCGAGGCTCCGCTGCGATTTCGCGATATGGCATCGGAAGGAGAATGCAAGATGGAGAACAATACTGCCCAGGCGGCAGTTGCAGCAGGAGCACAACGCAAGACGTCGCGCTTAGGAACGTTTGCGCTCAAGCTCAAGCAACAACGCGTTCTGGTGTTTATGTCGATCCCGTTTGTGATTTGGCTTTTCATTTTTAAATATGTCCCGATTTGGGGCTGGACCATTGCGTTTCAGGATTATAAGCCGGCTCTCGGCTTTTGGGATCAAACCTGGATTGGCTTTGAACATTTCAAATTTTTGTTTGGCGACGAAAGATTCCTTCGCGTATTGCGCAACACCCTTGTGATGAGCGGCATCAATCTGGTATTTGGCTTTCTTACGGCAATTACACTTGCGCTGCTTCTTAATGAAATTCGCAGGGTAGCGTTCAAGCGGGTTGTTCAGACCATCAGTTATTTGCCTCACTTTATTTCCTGGGTCGTAGCGGCAAGCATTATTCAGACAACCTTATCGCCGGATGGCATTATTAATCAGATGCTGGTCTGGTTTGGTTTTATCGATAAAGGGAATGAAATATTGTTTTTAGGCATTCCGCATCAGTTCTGGACTATTTTTGGCGCCAGCTCGATCTGGAAGGATCTTGGCTGGAATACCATCGTTTATTTGGCCGCGATGACGACCATCGACCCAGCCCAATATGAGGCGGCGGAAATAGATGGCGCAGGCAGATTCAAAAAGATGTTTTATATTACCCTTCCAGGGATCAAAGCGGTTGTTATCGTTTTGCTTATCATGAATATCGGCTATTTGATGGAATCGGGATTTGAGCCGCAATATTTGCTTGGCAATGGCCTTAACGTGGACTATTCCGAGAACATTGATATATTTGTTTTGAAATACGGCATTGCGCAAAGCAACTTCTCGCTTTCCATTGCGGCGGGCATGTTCAAAACGATCGTCAGCTTTATTCTGTTGTTTGCCGCCAATAATCTGGCGAAAAGAATGGGCGAATCCAGGTTATTCTAGAGGGAGGGTGCAGGGAAATGGCTTCAGGCAGCGTCAACGCATCTAAAAGATATCGAATTAAAAAGTCGACGGGCGACCAAATATTTGATATTTGCAACTACGCATTTATGATTGTGCTAATGATTGTAACCTTGTATCCGTTTCTGAATGTGCTTGCGGTTTCATTCAATCAGGCGCAGGATACGATCAAAGGCGGGATTTATCTTGTTCCCCGCATATGGACGCTGGATAATTACGCCTACATTTTTAGAGAGGCCACCATTTTTCATGCGTCATTCATTTCAGTGTTGCGGACCGTCATCGGGACTGTATTGACCGTATTTTGCTCGGCGATGGTGGCGTATACGCTGACCAAACAAGAGTACGTATTGCGTAAATTTGTAACGATTGCTTTTATATTGACCATGTATTTTAACGGCGGACTTATTCCAACCTACTTGCTGATGCGCGATCTGGATTTGATCGGAAGCTTCTGGGTCTACATCTGGCCAGGGTTGATTGGCGTATTTAATCTAATTATTATCCGCTCCTTTATTGAAGGCTTGCCGGAAAGCATTCTGGAATCGGGAAAAATTGATGGAGCAGGGGAATTCCGTACTTTTGTCAGCATCGTACTGCCCCTTACGACTCCCGTGCTTGCGACGGTGGCGCTTTTCTCCGGGGTTTATCAATGGAATCAGTGGTTTGACGTATTCCTGTACAATTCCTCTGATATTGATTTAAGCACGCTGCAATATGAGCTGCAGAAAATTTTGCAAAATTCCAATACAACAAACAGCGCAGGCTCCATATCCGGCATGATTAGCGGTATGAGCGGCGGCACACAAAGCTCAGTGACGCCACTGTCCGTGCGCGCTACCATGACGATTGTGGCTTCCGTGCCGATTATTATGGTTTATCCGTTCCTGCAAAAGTATTTTGTAAAAGGCATGATGGTTGGCGGGGTTAAGGGGTAATGAAGAGGATTTCCGAAAACTCAAGTGGAACGAATAAATATTCAGCAGAGAGGAACGGACGGGAAATGGTGTCTTGAGGGCAGGATCAAACAAAAGCGGACAAAAAGGTTTGAAGCTTCCAAGACACCCTTTTCCGGGAGGGAACGGTTTTGCTGAATAATGATTCACCGTATCAGACTTTTCTGACAACCCCGTGCGGGGAACAATCTTTTAAAGCAATGGCGCTTTTTCCACAGGATGGGAGGGGCGCTGTTTGCCTTTTTGGCGAACGAATGTGCAGAACAGGGCCAATATAAGGTGTAAACAGCAAAATCTGTTCTATGCGGAATATGCGAACAGCCCCGGGAGGTGACAGGTTGAGCGAACCAAACGCCAAAGTGCATAAAGTGCTGGCAGGCGATCATGCAGCGTTTTCGGAGCTGTACAACGAGACCATCCATTCGGTTTACCGGATGTTGTATTTCCTAACCGAAAGCAAGGCGGATTTGGATGATATCGTGCAGGACGTTTATGTGGAATTGTACAGGAGCCTGCCCCGATTTGATTCTTCCCGTTCCCTTCAGTCATGGCTGTACGGAATTGCAATCCGCCAGCACCAGTCCTATCGCAGAAAAAAGTGGAGGCAGGCACGCAAGGAGCACAAGGAAAGGCAGCTTCAGAACGCTATGGTCGAATTTGATTTTTCCAATGCCGTTGTTGAGAAGTTGTCGGCCAATGCCGCGATTACGGAG
Source organism: Paenibacillus sp. CAU 1782 (assembly GCF_054551715.1). Taxonomy (NCBI): domain Bacteria; kingdom Bacillati; phylum Bacillota; class Bacilli; order Caryophanales; family Paenibacillaceae; genus Paenibacillus; species Paenibacillus sp. CAU 1782. The sequence continues at coordinate 70,356 of NZ_JBTOLL010000013.1, forward strand.
GTTGAGGGCTTGTCCTACAAGCTGAAGCAGGTCGTTATCTTGCGCTACCTGAATGATTTGTCGCAGGAGGAAATTGCGGAAATTGCCGGTATCCCGTTGGGTACGGTCAAGTCGAGATTGAATCTGGCCTTGAGAAAGCTAAGAACGACGATAGGGAGGAATGTGGAATGATCGATCAAGATCGCGACTTGACCATTCTGGCGGCTTTACGTAATCAGGCGGCTGAAATCGAACCTCCCGGGGAGCTGAAGAACAAAATATTCAAGGAGCTGGAGCTTTGGAGCGACGGAGGCGGCTTCCTGGGCAAGGTGACGGTAGCTATGCTGAAGCCGGATGATCCCTTCGACCAGCTCGTCGGCGGATTGCCGCCGGGATCAGGGATTGCCATCTATAGTCTGGCGGACAACCCCGACCGGACGGTCAGCAATCAGACGAATTATGGTCTTGTGCGCTGGAGCGGCGGACTGGAGGCGCTTCTGAAGGAAATGCAGCCTTATGCCATTAAACGGCCACAGAACGAGGTCATTAAGGAAATATATGCGATGTATGGCTTTGGTTCACTGGCTGAAAGCGAAATTGCAGCTATGCGCAAGGAGGCGGAAAAAAGCGGAAAAACGGTTGTCCGGCCGCTGCCGCCAAGCGGAAAAATGGTTGGCTTCAAGCTGGTTTGCGAGGATGATGGGGCCCGTTGGGAGCAGCATGTGCTGACCACGACCAAAAATCGGGTTCATGTACCCGATATTTCCTCGCATGAGGTGGAGCTAACCCGCGTTGGCGGTCATAAGGCTGTTTATTTGGGTGATGCGTTCAACCGTCAGCTTCTGTGGATAGAGGAAGCAGACGGTCAAAGGCTACAGTATGAAATCCGAACCGGCGACTTCGACAAGGGACAGGTTATGGAATTGGCGCTTGGCATTACTAAAAAAAATACGGGAGATGATTAAGAATGGGTGCGCAATTGAAGCCGTCCTTTGAAATTGAAGTGGTTAACAGGGAGTTTAAGCTTGTTGGAATGTCTGTCACCGGAAATTATCCGGATTCATTGCCGGAAATCGCGATCAATGTTCAAAGAGCATTTTGGGAAAGAAGAAAAGAAATAAAACATGCAGCGGATTATGAAACGTTGTTTAGTCCGGGAATGTGTAATGGTATTCTTGCTACCTATTTGGCTTGTGTCGAGGTTACCGAAATCGATCTTGTCCCGGATGGAATGATTGGCTTTGTGCTTCCGGCTACAGAATATGTAAAAGTGTTATGTACAAATAAGACGATTGGAGAAGGCTACAATAAGCTTTTTGAATGGATGAAACAAAATAAATATGTGCATAAATGGTATGATGCGTGTCAAGTCGAAATCTTTTATATCGATGAGGAAGCAGATGAAGAACCCGTCGAAATACTCATTCCAATAAGCAAGCAAACATAATCGAAAGCTGCACATATTGCGGAGCGGCAGAATTTCTGTAAAGCGTATTTTGTTTTTGATTCATGCCAGGCCGGCATTTCATAGCAAATGACATGTGAACACCTATAATCAGACGGGCGCTGATTAAGGTGTTCTTATTTTATAATAGCGATGAACAGAGGAATACGCAGCAGACAACAAGCCAAGCAGAGGAGGCTTCACGGTGGTTGATCGACAAAAAGGAGCCGGGGGGTTCGTCCCAATGGGGAGGGGACTTGCGGCGCGGGTTGGCGTATTTGCCCTGGCGGTTCTGCTGCTGGGCGGCTGCGCCTTGGGAAATGGCAAACCCGCCGAACTGGCAGCGCCGTTATTCCAGCCCCTTGAGGAAAAGGCGGAGACTTCATCCGCGACAAGGGGAACAATCGAAACCCGGCTGCGCGGCAGCGCAAGCTTTGTGCCGGCCCGAGTGACTCAACTGGCCTTTGGCGATACGGGCGGGGTCGTTAAAGCCTTTTATGCCGAAATCGGCAAAAAAGTGGAAAGCGGAGAAGCGATGGCGGAGCTGGACACGGGAGCGTTGGAAGAGAGGATTCAGCTGCAAAAGCTAAATGTAGAGAGAGCTACCCTTCTTTATAAAGAAGCCATTGGCCGGGATGGCGACGAGGTTGCGCTGCTATCGAGGAAGTTGGATCTGGAAAGGGAGTCGGCGGCGCTGCGCACGCTGGAGAATACATTGCTGAATTCCGGAATAACCGCGCCTTTCGAAGGCATTGTCACCTTTGCTGAAAAGCTGGAAGCCGGCAGCACGGTTCAGCCCTATCAAATCGTTGCGTCCGTGGCCGATCCCTCAAGCCTGCAACTTGTGTACACCGCTAAGCAGCCCGCTGAATTGCTTGGCATTGTGACGGGCATGCCGGTTGAGGTGACCTACAAGGGAGCGATCTACGAAGGAACGGTTGTACAGGCACCCTCCGCTTTGCCGCTGCGGGCCGATCCTCGCAAAAGGCTCTATCATGCAACCCGGATCGTTATTGGTTTAGACCAGCTTCCCCCGGATGTTGTCGTCGGTCACAGCGCGGACATCGCGATTACACTCCAGCAAAGGGAAAACGTCATTATTGTACCGCGCAATGCTGTATATTCCCTTGCCAGCGGGAGCTACGTGCAGATTCTGGAGCAAGGAAAACGTCTGGTGCGGGATGTCGAGACAGGCCTTGTATCCGGCGGGGACATTGAAATCGTCGAGGGCGTTGAGGAAGGCCAGCAGGTTGTTGTGAACCCGTAGGCTGCTGAGCTGGTTGATACCTGAAGCTTACAATGGCGGGGCTGGCCCCGAACAGTAGCAAACTTCAGTTGTTCGCGCATCGATGGGGAGGAGGGGGTTATCATTTCGGAAACGCTATTGAAGGCCGTTGGCATCCGGCGGGTATTCGGCAAAGGCCAAACAGCCGTGACAGCGCTTGCAGACATTCATTTGCTTGTAAAGACCGGGACGCTTGTTGCGCTCAAGGGACGTTCGGGATCGGGAAAAACGACGCTGCTTAACATCCTTGGAGCGTTGGATGAGCCAACCGGGGGACAGGTTTTTTTGCAAAATAGAGAAATAACGGGATTGTCGCCCCTAGAGAGAAGCCGGCTGCGGCGAAAAGAGCTGGGACTTGTATTCCAATCCTTTGGCTTGATTCCCCTGATGTCCGCTTATGAAAATGTGGAATACGGATTGCGTATCGCGGGAACGCCCTCCGGCGGCAACCGCGAAGCGGCGATTGAGGCGCTGGAGAAGGTTGGCATGAAAGATCGAATGAAGCATCGCCCCATGGAACTATCCGGCGGGGAGCAGCAGCGCGTAGCCATTGCGCGCGCGATCGCGCACAAACCGACTTTGCTGATTGCAGATGAGCCAACCGCCGAACTTGACAGCAGAATGGGTTTTCAGGTAATGAAAGTATTTCGGGAGCTGGTGCAGAAAGCCGGCATGACGATTGTGATGACAACGCATGATCCCGGCATTATGGAGCTTGCCGACTATGTTGTGGCATTGGAGGATGGACGTATTGTTACGCAAAACCAACCAGCGGACGTTTAGCCGGCCAAGCTTTGCAAAGCTGGCTGCAATATGGATTGTTGCAAGTGTAGTCCTTTCGGGGTGCTCCCTTCTTCCGATGGAAGAAGAAAGCATGCAGCCGCCTCTTATTCAGCCGATGGAGGAGGAACTGAATCTGGTGCAGGCGGTCAAGGGAAATATCCAGACGTATCTCAAGGGAACGGCCCGTTTTGTATCCGCAGCCACCGAGGAGGTTTCATTCAAGGAATCCGGAGGAAGAGTGAGGTCGGTCAATGTTGCGGTAGGAGACCGCGTCAAAGCGGGTGATGTGCTTGTCGAGCTGGAAAGCGGGGATTTGGACCTACAGCTTCGGCTTCAGAAAATGAATGTGGAAAAAGGCTGGCTGCTGTATACGCAATCAAAATCGGCTGACGCCTCCGCTACGGATTTGCGGCTGCGTGAGATCGAGCTTGAGCGGGAGGTGCTGCTGCTGGAGTCCATGGAGAGCCGCATGGAGCATTCCAGGCTATACGCTCCCATCGATGGCATCGTTACGTTTGCGGAAACCTTGCAGGCTGGCGATACTGTTAGCGCTCATCAATCGGTTATGACAATTGCCGATCCCGCGCGCATCGAGTTGATCTATACGGCGGGAAGCTCCAAGGATCTGATGATGGTGGAAGCCGGCATGCCGGTTCAGTTGAGATACAAGGGCAAGGACTATGGCGGTACGGTGCTGCAAACGCCGGCGAATGCCCCGCTGACGGCGGATGAAATTCAGGCGGAGCGCAATGCCGTCATGTTAATCGTCGGAATGGAGAAGCAGCCGGAGGATGTCCAGATCGGGCACAGCGCGGAAATGACCATCGAGCTGCAAAATCGCGCCGACGTTATTCTGCTGCCCCGTTCCGCCGTGCGTTCCTATATGGGGCGCAGCTATGTGCAAATCGCCGACGGCAGCCAGCGCAAGGAGATAGATATCGAGGTTGGCTTGACAACGGCGACCGAAGCAGAGATTGTCCGTGGACTGGAGGAGGGGCAGATGGTGATCGTCAACCACTAAATCCATTACGGTATGCCCGGCAGGGACGAAAAACAAATGAGGTGTGCGTATGGCCTTGTGGACCATGATCCTTCGCAAGATGGCCAGCAACAAGTGGCTGCAATTAAATCTATGGTTAGGGCTTACGATATGCGTGGCGCTGTTCAGCTCGATGCCGCTTTATTCCGAAGCGATTCTTCAGCGGACGCTGCAAAAGGAGCTTCAAAGGCTGCAAAGCGAAAGTTCCGTGTACCCGGGCTTTGTCCGGGCGGCAACAACGATTTCTTCAACCAAAAGCGTAGAGGATACGGCGGAAGCGATTGCCCGCGCCGACCGTTACGTCGAGGGACTCTCCGCCCGTGCGGGATTGGATCAACTGTCCTCATACCGGCAGAGGTTCACGCCAAAAATGAAAGTGTACGGCGCTGACGCCGGAGAAGCGGAGAGACAGGTGCAAAAAACAGCGGGCGCGTTTAAGTCGCTGTCCGAAATGGAGTCCAGGGTGTCGCTGATCGAAGGCCGAATGCCCGTGGACCGGAGCGACGGCATTTTTGAGGCGCTGGTGACGCAAAAGTTTCTGTTTGCCGCAAAACGGGGATTGGGCGAGGAGCTTGTGGCGGAATCGACAGAGCAGGATGGCTCCGTATTTAGAGTTATTCCCGTGGGCATTATCGAAACCAATCCTGCGGCCGACCCGTACCTTCCCTTTTTAACAACGGAATCGTCGGATGGCTTTATCGTGCCCTTCCAGCAGTTTGAACGGGAATTTGTGCAGGGCGGAAAAGCCCGTATTGCGGAACTGGAATGGCGCGTCGCCCTGGATTACAGCGGGTTGAATCTGGAGAACATGGAGTCGTTTACGACAGCGAGCACGGAGCTTCGCCGTTATTTCCGGGGGAGATTGGGAGCCGAAGAAGTTAATGTTCCGGCAATTCAAACCATTGCCTCTTATGAGGGCAAGCGGGAGAAGCTGGATTTGATGATGCTTTCCCTTTATTCGCCGGTCATGCTGATGCTTGCCTTTTATTTGTACATGACGGCCAACCTGATTATCGAACGCCAGAAGACGGAAATTGCCGTGCTTCGCAGCCGGGGCGCAAGCCGCCTGCAAATAATGACGGCTTATACATTCGAAAGTCTTCTGCTGGGTGGAGCCGCATTGGCCGCGGGGCCTTTTCTGGGCGTAGCCATTACGAAGGTGCTGGGCGCATCCAGCGGTTTTCTCGAATTCGTGCAGAGATCGGCCCTTCAAGTGGCTCTAAGCGGCATTGCCTACAAAATAGCCGCCATTGCGGTTGGCGCGGCGATCATCCTGATTTTGATTCCGGCTTTTGCAGCCACGAGAACCAGCATTGTTGCGCGAAAGCAGGCGACGGCCCGGCTTGCCGGAATGTCGTTTTGGCATAAAACGGGAGTGGATATAGCGCTGATTGCGCTATCCCTTTATTTGCTGCACAACTTCAACAAAAGGCAGGAGGATTTGAAACGTCTGGCCATTGATTCCGATGCGCTTCAAATTGATCCTATGTTATTCCTGCTGCCGGCCTTGTTCGCGCTTGGCTGCGGCCTGCTGGCCCTCCGGCTTTATCCGTGGCTGATCAGGCTGGTGTTCCGGGCAGGTCAGCGCTGGTGGCCGCCATCCATGTACGGAACGCTGGTGCAGGTCAGCCGGTCCTCCGGGCAATACCTGACGATTATGGTTTTCCTCATTATGACGGTTGCCACGGGCATTTTCAGCGCAAGCTCGGCCAGAACGATCAATGATAATTTGGAGGGCAAAATCAGGTACGGCGTGGGGGCGGATATGGCGCTGACGACCCGCTGGAAAAGCGATGCCCCGATTCCGGTCATGTCGGGCGGCGCCCCACAGCAGCTTCAGGGGGACAGCAGTGCAACAACCACGCGCCGCGTGCAATACACGGAGCCGCCATTTGCCCCATTCCAGGAGCTGGAGGGGGTGGAAGCAGCAGCCAAGGTGTTCAAGAAAGAGGATGCCCGTTTTAGCGCTCCCGGCAGCGGCCAGGCAGGCAGAACAACCCTGATGGGCATTCATACGCTGGATTTTGGCAACACGGTATGGATGAAAGATTCCTTGCTGGAACACCCCATCAACAGCTATTTGAATGTGATGGCGCCGGACCCTCGGGCTGTGCTGGTGTCCCGTTCGATTGCGGAGGAGGCCAAGCTGAAGCCGGGTGATCCCCTGCGGATATCTTGGGACGGCGTGGAGCAAACAGCCTTTACGGTTTATGGAATCATCGACTATTGGCCAAGCTGGAATCCGCTTCCGGATGGTCCCGTGCAGGAGGACGGAAAAGCTGCGGCTCCGCGTCTTGTCGTAGGCCATCTGGCGACCATTCAGAACCGCCTGGCCGTAGAGCCTTACGAGGTATGGCTGAAGCTGGAGGAGGGCGTATCCAGCAGCGATATTTACAGTCAGCTTGCGGAACGAAAGGTGCCCGTTACCGGGCTGCAGGATGCGCAGCAGGACTTAAGCCAATCACGAAACGACCCGTTCCGCATGGCGATTAACGGCGTCATGACGCTTGGATTTGTGATTTCTATGGCGATCTGCTTTTTTGGCTTTTTGCTGTTCTGGATTTTGACCTTGTCGGGAAGAACGCTTCAATACGGGGTGCTGCGGGCGATGGGCCTGCCGTTTCCGCAGCTTTTTGGCATGCTGGCGGCGGAGCAGCTATTGACCTCCGGAGCGGCGGTGTTGATGGGCGTTTTGATCGGCAATCTTGTCAGCGAGCGGTTTGTGCCCCTGTTTGAAATGTCGTTTGCCACCGCGGAGCAGGTGCCGCCTTTCGAGGTGGTGTACCGGGCCGCCGATTATATTCAGCTATACGGCATTGTTGGTTCGACGCTTGGCGTGGGGCTTCTCCTGCTTGGTTATCGTCTGTCACGCATCCGGATCGCATCGGCGTTAAAGCTGGGAGAGGAGTAAATCATGATTCATTGCGAAGGGCTTGTCAAAATTTATAAGACGGCGGATCTGGAAGTGGTGGCGTTGCAAGGGCTGGACTTGACCGTGGAGGACGGCGAGCTGATGGCCATTATCGGAAATTCCGGAAGCGGCAAATCAACCTTGCTCAATATGCTTGGCGGCCTGGATAAACCTTCGGCAGGCAAATTGAAGGTAGGCGGACGGGATTTGCTGACCTTTCGGGAACGCGAACTCGTCGCCTACAAGAGGGAGCTGGTTGGTTTTGTTTGGCAAAATAATGCCCGCAACCTGATTCCGTATTTGACCGCGATGGAAAATGTCGAGCTTCCCATGCTGCTGCACGGAAAACGGCGGCGGGAACGGGCAAAGGAGCTGCTGGAGGCGGTTGGGCTGGGCGGCAAAATGCGGAACCGGCTCAGCGAGCTTTCCGGCGGGGAGCAGCAGCGCGTGGCGATTGCCATCGCGCTGTCCAACCGGCCGCGTCTTCTGCTTGCTGATGAACCGACGGGTTCGCTGGACTCCAGAACCTCGGAGCAGGTGCTGGATCTGTTCCGGGAGCTGAACCGGACAACGGGCATTACGATTGTTATTGTGACGCATGATCCGTTGCTGGCGCGCAAAGTAGATCGCGTCGTGCAAATCCGCGACGGAAAAACATCGGCGGAAATACTCCGCAAGGGACCAGGAAGCGCGGAGAAAAGCGGGCCGGAGCGGGATACCGCTGAGCAAGAAGAGGATAGCCACATCGAATATGCGGTGCTGGACAAGGCGGGCCGCCTGCAAATACCCGCTGGTTATTTGGAGGATGGGGGCTTTCATCAGAGCAACAAAGTACGGGTGGAGGTCGAGGACGGAAAAATCATCCTGTATCCCCCGGATCAGGACTCGGCATGAATTGACTGAATGGCAGCGCATATATGGACACAAGAGTTGGCCCGGACTCCAAAATGGGTTGCCAAAAAAAACGTGCGCCGCTGTAGGCAGCGCACGGGTGTTCAAGAGGAGATCCTTGAATTACGGATTAACCTTGCCAATTCCGGCATATTGCATGACCAGTTGTTTCACCTGATTGGTGGGCGTCAGCGTGTAACTGTAAGCCGGCGTATAGCTGACCGTCGAGCTCGTTGGCATACTGCCGCTGCTGTTGATGTACTGGTTGCCCGAGACGTGCCAGAAGCCAATCCCGCTGCTGTACCAGGAGCCAAGCGGGTTGACGGAGTTCTCGAACACGTTGTTTTCGACTCTCAGGCGAGCGCCCATGCGGGAGTTGATGCCGCTCTCAAGGACGTTTTCAAAATAATTGTTGTACAAATGTCCCTCGCCGTAGCGGAAGCTGGGAACGCGGGAATTCAGATTGCTGAACCAGTTGTGGTGGAAGGTGATATTGCGTTGTGCGTTGTCGCTGTCGGAGGAGCCCATAAGCATTGATTTCCAGGCATCGTGCACATAGTTCCATGAAAAGGTGATATTGAAGGCATTCTTTTTGACGTCGAACAATCCATCATAGTAATCTTTATCCACATTAAGGCTGTGATGCAACTCGTTATGATCAATCCAAATATTACTGGACGGTCCTTCGATGCTGATGGCGTCTTTGTCGCCGATGGCTACTTCGTGTATCTTTACATTGCGGATGATGATATTGTTTGCCCGCCAAATCTTGATGCCGATGCCGCGGAACACGCCATTTGTGCCAACGCCAAGGATCGAAACATTGGAAACGTCCTTAATGTCGATTTTGGTAGCGCTGGTGTTGGCCGGCGTAATCGTCCCGTTGACGTAAATTTTTAGAGGAGTGCCGGCCGGCTTGCTGGAGAGTGCTTGCAAAAGTTGGTTGCCCGTGCTGACCGTAACGGTGGTGCCGCCTTCGCCGCCGGTGGTGCCGCCGCCGAACGTGGCAAAGCCCTTCATCGAAAAATCAGGCGTGCTGGCGTTGGCGATAACCGCGTCCGCTTGAAGCGACGGAGAGGCCGCGGCAGGAACAATCGCCACAAGAGATGATACCATTGCAATGATCAGCCCAAAAGATAAGCTTTTCCGCATGAATACACATCCTTTTCCTATTAATTTTGGTAACGCTTACAACTTGATCCTCCCCTGGTGTGCGTCATGGTGTACGACCTCAATGCTGCTGCATGGGCATTCCCCCCTCCACACTGAAAAGGTAGCATGAGGGGGGGATAACGCCAATAATCACTTCAATAGAACAAGCTCTAATCGCCTTTCGGGGGGATGTGCGATGTCGGTAAAAGCGATAGGCCGAACGAACCTGAGCTAATGATTATTGAGGTAACTTCAGTAGTGAATTATTATGAAAACGCTTGCAAATTATATTAATGGAAAGGATGATGGAAACCTTGAGAAGACAAACCTGGTGGAAATCGGCGTTGAAATTGGGGCTGGCGTCGTTGGTTTTCCTGACTGCATTGCCGCTTGCGGCCGCCGAGGTCGCAGAGCTTGAAGCGGAGTCGGGCGCCGGCGCAGAGTCGGCGTCGGCGGCCTGGCAATTCAGCGCCTTTGGCGCCAATACGAGCAGCAGCCGCAACCCGGCGCCTGCCGTGGAGGCTTCGGACGCGCTTGTTCTGTCGGCGACAGGAGGGAAGATTGCCTCCGGCGACGAGGGGCTTTCCTTTTATTTTCAGGAAATACCCCACGAAGCGAGCTATGACCTGCAAGCGCGGGTTGTCGTCCGCAGCTTCAATCAGACGACCGCAATCAGCACGCCCAATCAGAAGTCATTTGGCTTGATGGTGCGCGAGTCGGTAGGAGAGGACGGCGATGCCTCGACGCAGACGTCGGACTATGTTGCCGTGGGGGCGCTGGACACCGTCATAAAGGTCTTCTCAAAGCAGCAAGGGACGCAGACCAAGCTGCCCGCCTTTGCAAATACTGCCGCGCCGAGCCAGGGCCAGGCTTATGAATTGCGTCTTCGCAAGTCGGGCGAGATGATCGAGCTTAGCGTGAACGGACAACGCGAGACCATCGCCTGGAGTCGTTCGTCGCAAGCTCCGGTGTATGGGGGGTTATATGTGGCGCGTGATGCCGAGATTGTTTTCGAGAGCTATGCGCTGACCGTGGATTCCCGCATTGTTGACGGGTTGCAGACGGATGCTTCAGGCATGAAGACCGTCTACCGCGTTGGCGAGGAGTTGGACTTGCACGGCCTGCAAGTGAAGGCCAGCTTTGCGGACGGGAGCGAGCAATTGCTGACTGCGGCGGATTTCTTCGTTACCGGTTTTGACAGCAGCCAGCTTGGCGCGCAAACGTTGGCCGTCCACTATTTGGGACAAAAGGCCGTACTGCAAATTACGGTTACGGAGCTGGCGATGTCGGCGCTGCGGATCAAGTATTATCCGGCCAAGCTAACCTATTATTCAGGAGATCGGCTTGATTTGCAAGGCTTGGTCGTCGAAGCAAGCTATGATAACAGCGAGCGGGTGGAGGAACTGAACGAGGCGGACTATATCGTTAATGTAGACGGGCAACCTGTTGTCGAGGGCGGGCAGCTGCCCCGGCTCGACGAGCCCGGCGAAGCGACAGTAACGCTGACCTCGCGCGTCGCGCCGACGGTGAGCGCCGCGTTCGCCGTGACGGTCAAGGCGGCGGACATCGTCCGGCTGGAAATCCGGCAGGAGCCGCTCAAGACCCGTTATTACCTTGGCGAGACACTGCAGCTGGACGGACTTGTACTGTACGCGATGTACAGCGACGGCAGCGGCGTACGTCTGCTGGCGGACGAATATGAGGTGTCGCCGCTGGCTACGGATACGCCTGGCGTGAAGCAGCTCGACTTTTCGCATAAAGGGCAGCTCATCTCGCTTGCCGTCACGGTGCAGGAGAGAACGCTGGAGGGGCTGACTGTGACAGTTTATCCAAAGACGACCTACCTCGTTGGAGAAGCGTTTGATGCGAGCGGACTGGAGGTGTCGAAGCGCTACGACAACGGCGATCTTGAACCGTATGCGGCCTACACGGTTGACGCTTCGGCAATGGACAGCTTGCATCCGGGGTTGTATGAGGCGACGATTGTTGCGGAGGAGAGCGGGTTGTCTCCGATTACGCTGCCAATCACAGTGCGGGCGCCAGTGGAGCGGGAGTGGCAGTCAATCAGGTTCGGGCAATCCAGCTCTTCGGCGAACAACCGCGTTGAGCTGTTGGATGATGGCACGATCCGGCTGATCGCGCTGGAGGGCGGCGGCAAGGTTACGAGCGATCATGACGGCATCGCTTATTATTACACGGCGCTTGATGCCGTAGAGGACAACTTTACGCTGTCTGCGAATATCACCGTAAATGCTTATGCCAAGCAGCCTCATGACGGGCAGGAGGCTTTTGGCATCATGGCCAGAGATGTCATTGGCGCGCCGAATACGAGCAGCGTCTTTGCCTCCAACATCGCCGCCGTAGGCGGCTACAGCGGCGGCACCCGCTTGACCAATGGCACGCAACTGTTCATCCGCACGGGTGTCGAGTCTCCCGACGGCGCGGGCAGTCAGGGAATAAGGGCAATCATGTTGCAGGAGCAGCTGCCCGGCCCGGATAACACGCATCCGGCAACGACGTACCGCTTGACGCTGGCCAAAACGAACAGCGGCTTCCTCGGTCAGCTTAATGACGGCGCAGAAGCGATCTTCTTCGAGCCGGACATCCTGCTGTCGCAGGATGGCGAAAGTATGTATGTCGGCTTTTTCGCGGCGCGGCTGGCGACGATAGAGGTGAGCGGTATCGACCTGCAAGTAAGCGCGGCGGCGACCGATCCGCCGCAACGGCTGCCCGAGCCGGAGCCAGTCGTTCCCGAGCTGGAGATTCTTTCGCGGGAGCAGACGTCCGAGAGCGACTACCGGCTCATTTTGCGGGCTAATGTTGGCGGCGTAGTGACGGTCAGGCAGGGGGTGGAGTCGATTGCCGAAGATGTGGAGCTGACTGCCGGCGAGCGACTGGAGATTCCGGCTGTGCTGACGGAGCAGCTGTCATCGAGCTTCAGCGTCAGCTTCTTGCCGGACGACACGCAGCGGCTGACCCATTATGATCGCATCGTCCGCAATCTGCTGGTGGAGAGGAAGAGCTACCGGGACGGTGAGGATATTTATGTCGCGCCGGAGGGCATGCCGTCTGGGGACGGCAGCATTGAGCGGCCGCTTGATCTGGATACGGCGGTAGCCTTCGTCATGCCGGGGCAGCGAATCGTCGTTCGGGAGGGACAGTATGTCCGCAACTCCAGTCTGCAAATCGCCAGGTACAATGATGGCCGCGAAGGCGCGCCCAAGACGATAATCGCCGAGCCGGGGGCACGTCCGGTCATTGATTTCAATCGTCGCTCGGAGGGTGTCGTCCTCAGCGGAAATCATTGGCATATCTCAGGGCTTGACTTCGCCCGATCAGCCGGAAATACAAAAGGATTCACGATTGGCGGCAGTTACAACATTGTCGAGAACAGCCGCTTTTACGAGAATGGAGATACGGGGTTGCAGATCAGCCGGACGGATGTCACGGAGCAAGATCCGGCGAACTGGCCTTCCTATAACCTGATACTGAACAGCACCTCCTTTGACAATCGCGATCCGTCCGACAACAACGCTGATGGCTTTGCGGCGAAGTTGACCTCGGGCGCGGGGAATGTATTCCGCGGTTGCATCGCGCACCATAATATCGACGACGGCTGGGATTTGTACACCAAAGCAGGCACCGGAGCGATTGGTTCTGTGTTGATCGAGGACAGCATTGCTTATGGCAACGGCTTCCTTACAGACGGCACGGTTGGCGCGGGGGACAAAAACGGCTTCAAGCTTGGCGGCGAAGGCATCCATGTCCCGCATCTGATTACGGGCAGCATGGCATTTGGCAACGGCGCCTATGGCTTCACAAGCAACAGCAATCCGGGCGTGATTCTTAAGGACAACATCGCCTTTGACAATGCTCGGGCCAATCTCAGCTTGACGACCTATCCAAACATCCCGACAGACTTTACGCTGGAGGGGTTCGTCTCCTTCCAGCAGGCAAACCTGCCAAAGGATGTCTACCCGGCAGAGCTGGCGTCGGCGCTTAATTATCTGTTCGACGGAACGGCCTCTATGAACAGCGAGGGCGTGTCTCTGACGGCAGCCAACTTCGCCAGTCTGGAGCCGGTCGCGACGTATGAACGCGAGGCTGACGGAACGATTATATGGGGAGATTTTCTGCGTTTCCTGGCACCGCAGCCGCCGGAAGAGCCGGGCGTCCCCGGCTGGGGCGGGTATGTGCCGCCTGTCACGGAAGTGCCGGAGGTTGACGCAGCAGAGACCGAGCCTGCGGAGGAGACCGATACGAATGGTGAGGTGCGGGGGGCGTTTTTCGAGGATGTACCTGCCGGGCACTGGGCCTACGAGGCGATTAGGCGGTTGACCGAGCAAGACATCATCAAGGGGATGGCTCCGGATCGCTTCGAGCCGTCCGGAAAAATACGACGGGCAGACTTCACTCTGCTGCTGATGCGGGCACTGGGGCCGGGCATGACAGAAGGTCCCGACAGGAAAGAGCCGTTCAGCGACAGCGAATCCGGAGCCTATTATTATGATGCCTTGCAGCTTGCCCGCGATTACGGCATTGTCCAAGGCGATGAGAACGGCCGATTCCGCCCTCATGACATCATCAGCCGACAGGATATGATGGTGATGCTTGGCAGGGCGCTGCGCGCAGCAGGTTATGTCGAGTCGTTTGAGGCAGCGAACATCGAGCAGCTCGTTCGGTTTGCAGACCGACAGTCGATTGCCGGATATGCCGAGCGGGACATTGCATGGCTCTTTGCAAACGGTCTGGTAGAGGGCGATCCGCAGGGCCGGCTTGCCCCGCGCCAGGGAGCTTCGCGCGCGGAGGCCGCAACCTTGATCGACCGGGCACTTAGGATTGTGCCGCTGCCGTAACCGGGCGCTGCTGTAATTGCCGAAGGCGTGCTTATTGGGCCCAAAAAACGCTATAATTGAACGATTAAAGCATACATCAAAGCAAGCCCCAAGAATGTGGATAACTCGCCATTCCTGGGGCTTGCTTTTCCTGGTATCAGGCAGTAATGGAACGCATTTTCCGGTACGCATTGGCGCTGACGCCTGTATAGGATTTAAACTTTTTATAAAACCAGTCAATTTCAATGTAGCCGACTTTGTTAGCGATTTCATAAATTTTAAGGCCGGTGTGCTCAAGCAGGAACTTGGCTTTTTCCATACGTTGTTGAAGCAGGTATTCGTTAAAGGTCATGTTTTCGTGATATTTGAATTTTTGGCCCAGATAGGAGCAGTTAAAATGCATGTTTGTTGAGATTTCCTTCAAGGTAATGGCTTGATCCAAACTATCTTCGACGTATGCCTTAACCTTATCGATGACATGCGCATCCCGCAGTCTGGCATCCGGAGCGTGTTCTGCGGCTTCTCCTCCCGTTTCGTCTCCCGGCCTGGTTTGGTAAAGGCTGTCCCCATGACTGGACGCTCCGGCGGTCGTGATTTCTTCCCCCATCATTTCGCGCAAGCTTCGCAGACTATCCGTCACTTCCTCCAGCGTAAACGGCGCAGGCAAATAATCGCTGACCCCGTAATGCATCGCTTCGCGGGCAGAATGGAAATCCATCCGGCCGCCAATGAGAACAAGCGGTATCCTCCTGCATATTTCTCTTATCCGTTCGCAAAGGCGAATGCCTTCCGCGTGGGCATCGCGAATATGAATGACAACCAGCGAAAAACGCTCCCTGGCAAACAGGGAAACGGCATCCCCCAGTGACTTTGCAACTCCCCCCAGTGTGTAGCCTAGTCTTCTCCAATCCAGCCAATGAGTCTGATTAGCGATGGAATGAGGACTCAAGTCAACCAACATTACTTTATGCAACATGCTCCCCCCCATTTTTTTGTCTGCGGCGCCGCCGCTGTTCATCAAAAAAAAAGGATACGCTTACATTATGGGAAAGGCGCATCAGGTTCTCAATGTGCTTTTTTTTGGATTGCCACCATTCCTTTACCTTTTCACTGTACGCGCGTACTTTTCTTTGAAAGCGTTTTTAAAAACCTATAATCAGACGGGTTTCAATCTCTTTATCGGCAGGTTGTTGCCTCAAAATGTAAGCGCTACACTTTTGATGTGTTCAACATTTACTGAGGGGGATTACGAATGCGGATTACCAAAATGATGGTGCTGCTGTGCGCGTTTGTGCTTGTACTGGCAGCCTGCAGCGGCAACGCTCCAAGCAACAATCCGGGAAATGCCGGCAATGGAGCAAGCAACAATTCCGGCAACGGAGCCGAGGCGACGCCTAGCAGCGAGCCGGAAGAAATTGATGATGTTGAAGGCACGCCGGAGATGGATTTTGACCTGGGCGGCAAAACGATCAAAATTGTTTCCTGGTGGAACATGGAAATCGGAGAAAACAATCCGGATGACATTCAGAAAAAGAAAAATCTTGAAGCTCTGATGGAAAAGCATAATTTCAAAGTGGAATACGTAGCGATCGATTTCGGCGAATACCGGGATAAAGTGACTGCGTCTCTGCTCGCCGGAGAGCCGGTTGGCGACATCGTTCGTCTGGGCAAAAACTACACCGTTCCAACACTGGTGAAGCAGGACTTGCTCTGGCCGATCGACGAGTATACAAAAAACTCGCGCGCGTTCTCCCAAGATACAACGGCCCATTTTCAATATGAGGGAAGAGGCTATGGCTTTTCCGAAACGCGCGGCAATCTGATTATGGGCATCTTCTACAACCGGACTCTGATGAATCAGCTTGGCCTCAAACCGCTTCAGGAGTATGTCAACGAGGACAACTGGAACTGGGATACGTTCATCCAGGTTGCCAAAGAAGCCAACAAAGATACCAATAACGATGGAAAGCTGGATACTTGGGGCTTAGCCAACCCGGGCCTGCTCATCCAGTCCTTGTTCTCCAACAATACATCGCTGACAAAAGGCGACAAGCAAAACCTGGAGGATCCGGCAACGGTAGAATCGCTTAACTTTGTATCCCGTCTGGCGACGGAGCAGGTAGCCCGTCCGACGGAAGGAGGAGACTGGACGGAGCCTTCCCAGTTTTTCCGTCAAGGCAACACGCTGATGTATGCGGGAGCCAACTACGAAATTAGCGGCATGCAGACGGATATGCCGGATTACGATATCGGCTTTGTGCCATTCCCGAAAGGGCCTAACGCAACGACCTATCATTCTGTAGAGGCTGATTTCCAGGCGCTTGCGATTCCAAAATCGGTGAGCAACCCTGAGCAGCTGATGTACATCTGGGAAAAAATCAACGATATCGATTCGGTCTACGATTATCCGAACCAGGCTGGTCTGGAGACAGCATTTTCGAATGAGGACGATATCGCCAATGCGCGCGCGGTCGAAGAGCATTTGATCGTGCTTGACCACGGCACCTTCCCGAATCTGGATTACTGGGGCTTCAATGGAGAGCTCGTAAACGGCACGTCGGTATCCACCGTCATCGAGACCTACAAAACAGCCTTCCAGGCCGCGATCGACGAAGTATACGGCCAATAACGAATTGTCCAGCAGTCCCCTTTTGGACCAGGGGCGTGTTTGCTAAACCGCCCTATCTAATCGGGGACTGCCTTAAATTATTGCGGCGGTAGGTATTCATTTTTTACTTTGCAATGCGGGAGGGAAAGCCAGGTGGCCATCAGAAAGAGAAAGTTTTTGCTTGTCCTGCTCGTTTTTGCCGTCATCTTGACGTCCGTCTGGACATTTTGGCCTTCGGGGGAATCCGAATTTACGCATGTCCGCGCGTTGTCGGATTTTGACGCCGTAACCCGAAGCGATGGCAGTGGCGGTTATGACGAGTATATAGAGAAACACGGAAGCGCAGAGCGTCCGGCAGGCATGATTCGCATTGAAGGCGAGGACTTTTTCCGGACTTCCGGAGAAGGCTTCGTTGTAGAGCGGGGACTGGAAGGACTGGATGGAGAAGCGATTCTGACGCCTGAAGCGGGAAGCATTGAGTGGAAGGTGCTTGTAGAGCAGCCGGGTCTCTACAATATACGAGTTCATTATTACCCCCTGGAGGGTAAAAGCTCAGCCATTGAGCGGCAATTCGAAATCAACGGAGAGGTTCCTTTTAAAGGCGCCGATATTTTGTTGTTTGACCGTGTATGGGGCAATCGGTATGAAGAAATACGCCAGGACGACAGGGGCAACGACCTGCGGCCGCGCCAAGTCGAAAAACCGGCATGGCAATTGGGGACTTTTCACGATCGCTATGGCTATTACGAGGAGCCGTATTCCTTTTATCTGGAAAAGGGAGAGCAAACGTTGGCCTTGGCCTCTCTGAGAGAGCCGATGGCCATTGATTATATCGAACTGTATCAGGAAGATCGGTTAAAAAGCTATGAAGAGCTAGAGCAGCAATATACGGCGAACGGAATCAAGCCTGCAGAGGATCAATATATACTCATTCAGGCGGAGGATGCGCAGCGCAAATCCTCCCCGACCCTGTATCCGGTTTCCGACAGGTCCAGTCCGACGGTAACGCCGTATGATGTCTCCAAAATCCGGATCAACACAATCGGAGGCTTAAACTGGAAGCTGCCCGGGCAGTGGGTGGAATGGGAGTTTGAAGTGGAAGAGGACGGCTTGTACCAGATTGCGCTGAAGCAGAAGCAAAACCAGCTTCGGGGCATTTATGCGACAAGAAGTCTGATGATTGACGGGCAATATCCGTTTCAGGAAATGAAACGGATTACGTTTAATTATACAAGGGACTGGCAGATGGATGTTCTGGGGGGAGAGGACCCTTACCAGTTTCATCTGACAAAAGGCAAGCACACCATTCGCATGATGGTATCCCTGGGCGATATGGCGCCGCTTCTTCGAACGATCGAATCAAGCGTGCTGCAGTTGAACGAAATGTACCGCAAAATTTTGATGATTACATCCAATACGCCGGACCCTTACCGCGATTACCAGCTTGAAAAACGAATTCCCGGTATGGTGAAGGTGTTTCAGGAGCAGGCGGATACGATTGAAAGTGTGGCGGATTATCTGGAGCAGGCAACGGGCGAAAGAAGCGACAAGGTGGCCGTGCTGCATGCGATGGTCAGACAGCTTAGGGATCTAGTCCAATATCCTGAAACCGCGCCTAAACGGCTGGATACGTACAAAATCAACGTCGGCGGCCTCGGCACCTGGATTTTGACCGTACGGGAGCAGCCGATTTCGCTGGATTATCTGGTTGTTTCTTCGCCGGGAGCGGAGTTGCCTCGCGCGGACGCCAGCGGTTTTGAAGTAGTAAAGCATGAGCTTGGTGCCTACGTGGCGTCCTATACGGAGGACTACGACAGTATCGGCAATACAAACGACGCAGGGGAAAACATCACCGTCTGGATCACGACTGGACGCGATCAGGCCCAGGTGCTGAAAGGGCTGATCGACGATACCTTTACGCCGGAGAGCAATATATCCGTGCAGCTCCGGCTTGTGCCGCCCAATATTTTGCTGCCTGCGACTCTAGCAAACGAAGGGCCGGACGTGGCCATGCAGATTGGCGAGGACATTCCCGTCAACTACGCCATGCGCAGCGCGGCAGCCGATTTGAAGCAATTTGGCGACTTCGATGAAATCGCTATGCGTTTCCGCGACAGCGGCCTGGAGCCTTACCGGTACGACGGCGGCATATATGCGCTGCCAGAGCAGCAAACCTTCCCGATGCTGTTCTACCGCAAGGATATTCTGGAGGAGCTGGAATTGACGCCGCCCAAAACGTGGCAGGAGATTTACAACATGATTTCCGTGCTGCAGAAGCACAATATGGAATTTTATTTGCCGCTGGAGGCCGCTAACGCCAGTCTGGTTCCCAACGCAACCTTCTCCATGCTGCTGTATCAGACAGGCGGAGTATTTTATCGGGACAACGACAAGAAGAGCGATCTGGATTCCGAAATCTCCATGCAGGCTTTCAAAAGATGGACGCAGTTTTATACCAGTTACAAGTTCCCGCTGATCGCGGATTTCCCGAACCGGTTCCGCACGGGTGAAATGCCGATTGGCATAGCCGACTACACCACATACAACATGCTGACGGTTATGGCGCCGGAAATTAAGGGGTTATGGGACTTTACCATCGTTCCGGGAAGCCCTCAGGCTGACGGAACGGTCAACCATCAGGTAGCGAGCCATACAACGGCCGTTATGATGCTGGAAAACTCGACCCGCAAGGACGCCGCATGGCAATTTATGAAGTGGTGGACGGAGAAGGATACGCAAATCGCCTATGGCCGGGAGATGGAAGGTCTAATGGGCGAAGCGGCAAGATATCCGACCGCCAACATCGAAGCGCTTCAGGAGCTGCCATGGCCGGTCAAGGACTACAACAATCTGGAGAGCCAATGGCAATGGGTCAGAGGCATTCCGCAAGTTCCCGGCGGTTATTTCACGGGCCGGCATCTGGATAATGCATTCCGTAAAGTAGTCAATGCCGCCGAAAATCCACGGGAGGCCTTGTCAGACTATATTCTCTATATTAACGACGAAATGGAAATCAAGCGTAAAGAATTCGGATTGCCTTATTAGCCAGGGGGTGGAGACCGATGCAAGGCGAAACAACCGTATCAAACGTTACAGGCTCCATTACTCCGAAGAAAAAAGCCGGTTTGGCTTATGTCGCGAGCGAGCTCAAACGAAACAAAACATTGTATTTGCTGATGGCGCCGTACATGACGATCTTTTTCCTGTTTACCGTACTGCCCGTCGTGTTTTCCTTATTGCTGAGCTTCTTTTATTTCAACATGCTGGAATTCCCCCGTTTTGTCGGGTGGCAAAACTATTCCAGACTGTTCCTGAACGATGACATCTTTATGATCGCGCTAAAAAACACGCTGCTGTTCGCCGTCATTACGGGGCCGGTCAGCTATATCGCCTGCTTCGTGTTCGCGTGGATTATCAACGAGCTGTCGCCTAAGGTGCGTGCGGTCATGACGCTCATTTTTTACGCGCCGTCCATTTCGGGCAACGTGTTTTTTATCTGGCTCATCGTGTTTTCGGGAGACAGCTACGGCTATCTGAACGGATTTCTGATGCGTGCCGGATTTATTCTGGAGCCGATCCAATGGCTGCTGGATGAAAAGTATATTTTGGCTATCGTCATGATTGTCCAATTGTGGCTGAGTTTGGGAACAAGCTTCCTGGCGTTTATCGCCGGCTTGCAAACGATTGACAAAACGCTGATTGAAGCCGGAGCGGTGGACGGCATTCGCAACCGCTGGCAGGAGCTGTGGTTTATTACGCTTCCGTCCATGCGGCCGCAGCTGATGTTTGGCGCGGTCATGCAAATTACCGCAGCCTTTGCGGTGGCGGATATTTCCATAGCGCTGGCCGGCTTCCCAAGCGTCAACTATGCCGCTCATACCATCGTGACCCATTTGATGGACTTTGGCACGATCCGGTTTGAGATGGGCTATGCGTCTTCCATTGCCACCGTCCTGTTTGGTTTGATGCTCGGGACCAACATCCTTGTACAAAAAATGCTCAGAAAGATAGGTGAGTGACGTTGGTCATCAAAAGAATGGCGTCGCTGCGGGGGCCTAAAAAGCTCAATCGTTCCTTTACCGTCAGCTTTATGCTTTTTGTGGTGTTGGCCGGCTTCGGCGCGTTTATGGCGCTGCCGCTGATCTATGCCGTCAACAATGCATTCAAGCCGCTGGATGAGCTGTTTATTTTCCCGCCGCGCTTTTTTGTCAACAATCCCACCATGGACAATTTTTTTGACCTCATCGCATTGATGGGGAATTCATGGGTGCCCCTGTCCCGTTATATCGCCAATACGCTGCTCATTACCATTGTGGGCACGGTAGGCCATATTTTGCTGGCTTCGGCGGCGGCGTTCCCGCTTGCCAAATACCGCTTTATGGGTTCGAAGGTGCTATTTACGATTGTTGTGCTATCCCTCATGTTTTCGCCCCATGTCACGGCAACGCCTAACTACATGGTGATGTCGTGGCTGGGCTGGATCAATACCCATGCGTCGCTTATTATTCCGGCGCTTGCTTTTCCGCTGGGCCTGTTTCTGATGAAGCAGTTTATGGAGCAAATTCCGGATGCCCTTCTGGAAGCGGCCAAAATCGACGGGGCGAGCGAAGCCCGGATTTACTGGAGCATCGTGATGCCGAACGTCAAGCCGGCCTGGTTGACGCTGATGATTCTTCAGTTTCCGGCACTGTGGGGAACGGACGGAGGCAGCTTTATCTACAGCGAAAATCTGAAGACGCTGCATTACGCGCTGGGGCAAATTACGCAAGGCGGCATCGCGCGGGCCGGCGTCGGAGCGGCGGTAGCCTTGCTGCTGATGATCGTTCCGATTACGCTCTTCATTATTTCTCAGAGCAGCGTCATGCAGACGATGGCGACCTCCGGGATGAAGGACTAGGGGGCAAAAGCGATGCTGAAAAAAATGATAACTGCAAAAACATCCCTCCTTGCCTTGTTATGCTGCCTCCTGGGCCTTAGCGCGGGCGCGGATTTAGCCGTCGCAGAAGGAACGGGCGCTTCTTACAACTATTCCTTCTGGGGATTGTCGGTTAATGCTCCGCCCGCCTATGTGCCTACGGATCTTTATCGGGGAGAGGATATGGGAGGGGGCGCGTTAAAGGACCCTTCCGACCTGCATGTGACGTCGGATGGCCAAATTTACGTGCTGGATTCCGGCAACAATCGAATTCTCGTGCTGGATGAAGATTTCAAAATCAATCAAATCATCGATTCCTTCCTGCTGGATGGAAAGCAAGAAACCTTTCTTAATCCGCAAGGCTTGTTCGTCACCTCCGACAAACAGCTTGTTGTTGCGGATACGGGCCATAAGCGAGTTGTTCACCTTGATGCTCAAAACAGCCTGGTCAAACTATTGGAGGCTCCGGAATCGGAGCTGCTGTCGGCATCGTTTCAGTTTCAGCCCATCCGGGTTGTCATGGACCACGCGCAGCGCGTGTACGTAATGGCGACCGGCGTATTCGACGGTTTTATGGAGTTTAACGCCGACGGGGAATTTTCCTCCTTCATCGGGGCAAACCGGGTTAATGTCGATCCCGTGGATTATTTCTGGAAGCAGATTTCGACGCAGGCCCAGCGCAGCCAGATGATCATGTTTACGCCGACGGAATTCACCAATCTGGATATCGACGACGAAGGATTTATCTATGCCACAAACGGCGACGAGTGGGGCAACAACATCAAAAAGCTGAATGCGCAGGGCAATGACATTTTACGGCGAACCGGCTATTTTGACCCTCAGGGCGATATTATGTACACCTCCGATGTTGGTCCATCCAGATTGATTGATATCGATGTAACGGACAGTGAAATCTACTCCGTACTGGATTCCAAACGCGGCAGAGTGTTTACGTATAGCGGCGACGGCCACTTCATGTACGTTTTTGGCGGGATCGGCAATCAGCTGGGCGATTTCAACACGCCAACGGCAATCGACCGGCTTGGCGACGATTTTATCGTGCTGGACAAAGCGCTTGGGGAAATTACGCGGTTTCGCACGACGGAATACGGACGCACCTTGAACGAAGCGGTCAGAAGCTATTACCGGGGCGACGAAGAGGCCGCTTATGAGTGGTTCAATAAAACCATCGGCCTTAACGCCAATCTGGAATTCGCTTACGCCGGTATCGGCAAAGCGCTTGTCAGACAAGGCGATTACAACGATGCCATGAAGCAGTTTAAGCGGAGCATGGATCAGCGCAACTACTCCAAAGCCTTTCTTCTATACCGCAAGCAAGTGCTGCGTGAGCATTTTGCAACCATAATGACCGCGTTGGCCGTTCTGGTAATTGGCTTAGTGGCGTTCCGCAGATATCGCAAGGCAGCGAAGAGAAGGGGGCTGACGGTATGAGCAAGGAATGGGTGCGTTATCCGCTCCAATTGATTCTCCATCCGTTTAACGGATTTTGGGATTTAAAGTATGACCGCGACCAAAAGCAAAGCGTCATTTTGTCCTTTGCCATACTGATTCTGCTCTCGCTGACCAACATCCTTGGACGGCAGTATAGCGGATTTCTGGTTAATATTTATGATCCAAACTACTTCAACAGCGTCATGGAAATCGTGTATGTCGTGGTGCCGGTCCTGTTCTGGTGCGTCGCGAACTGGTCGTTGACCACGCTTATGGACGGGGAAGGAAAGTTCGTCGAAATTTTTACCTCGACCTGTCTTGCCTTGACGCCGCTTGTGCTGATTAACTTTCCTTGGATTTGGCTAAGCAACGCTTTGTCCTTGCAGGAAACGCCGTTTTATTACTTTTCAACAAGCGCTGCGGTGATCTGGTTCGTTTATCTTTTGTTCGTGGGAAACATGACCGTTCATCAGTTTTCGCCGGGCAAAACGATCGGCACGATTTTGCTGACGATTCTGGCAATGGGATTTATCGCATTCCTGTGTCTGCTGTTTTTTAGCCTGATGCAGCAAATTGTCGCCTTCATAACCGTCATCTATCAAGAGCTGGCTATGAGGAAATAAGGAAGGAGCAATTGGAATGAACATGGCGTCCAGATTGGCGCTTCTAGCGGCATGCGCGTGGGCTGCGCTGCTTATTGCCGGATGTTCGGACTCGGAGCAGGCGCCGGAAGGCGAGGCCGAATACATTGCGGCTTCTTTTGAAAAAGGAAGCCCGATCTCCGCGGCGTTTACGGACAGCCGCGCAGAAGGAATGAAGGGAGTTGCGGAGTCGCAGGCGCTTAAGCTGTTTGTGGACGAAACATCCGGCGCGATTGCGGTGCTCCATAAAGACAGCGGCGAGCTGTGGCTAAGCAATCCCGGGGACCGGGAAACCGACACCGTGGCGGCCGGCGTCAACAAGGATGTATTATCCTCGCAGCTGAAGCTGGAGTTTTACAATTCGTTCGGACAACAAAATTCCGTCAATTCCTTTACGGACAGCGCGGCCTACGGGCAGATCAGCGCGGAGCTGATTCCAAACGGCGTTCAAGTATCGTATATGTTTGGCACAAGCAAAAAAACGATGGACGATTTGCCTATGATGGTCCAGAAGGAGCGCTTTGAGGAGAAGCTGCTGGGCAAGCTGGACAATGCGGGGCAGCGCGCTCTGAAAATCGTCTATGCCGAGGATAAGGAAAAAGGGGTCTACACCCGAAGCGACGGGGCGCTCAAGGGGCTGCAGCTTGACCGTGCGCTCAAGGCGTTTGATGACGCGGGATATACGGAGGAGGACCTGCTTTTTGATATCGAAGAAAACAATCTGAGCCAGGTTAAGCCCGAACCCCGCATTTTTCTGGCTTCCGTGCAGTACACGCTAGACGGGGATGCGCTGGTAGCCAAAGTGCCGATGGAGGGCATTGTATACCCCGATGAATATCCCGTGGGCACGCTTTCGCTGCTCAGCTTTTTCGGAGCGGGAGGAACAGAGGAAGAAGGCTCCATTTTTGTGCCTGACGGCTCGGGAGCGCTTATCCATTTCAACAACGGAAAAACAAGATATTCCGCTTACCAGCAGCCGATATACGGGGCAGACCAAACGATAAGCCGGGTTGAAAATATAGTGAACTCCGAAAATATCAGACTTCCCGTATTTGGAATTATTAAAGAAAAAGGGGCGGTTTTCGGCATTGTGGAGGAAGGGGACTCCGCAGCGTTTATTACGGCCGATGTGAGCGGACGGCTCAACAGCTATAATTACGTCCATCCTATTTTCACCGTGCTGAACAAAGGGGAATTGACCCTGAACGCAAACGAGCAGCAGCGTTCGCTGCCCCGTTTTCAAGAAAAGCCTACTCAGTCGGATTTCTCCGTCCGGTATGTATTTTTGACTGGGGAAGAGGCTTCCTATCAAGGGATGGCAGCCTACTACCAGCAGTATTTGCTGAAAGGCGGCGGCTTGCCTCAGGAGCTCTCCCCCGACTCCTCCGACGAAATGCCCTTTTATCTGGAGCTGGTCGGCAGCATCGATAAGAAAAAGCATTTTGCCGGCGTGCCTTACCGCTCGCTTGAGCCGCTAACAACCTTCGAGCAGGCGCAGGATATTTTGACGGAGCTGCAGGAGCGCGGCGTTGCCGATATTCGCCTCCGGTATTCAGGCTGGTTTAACGGCGGACTGGACCATAAGGTGCCGGACAATATTTCCGTGGATGGCACCATTGGCGGAGGCAAAGGCTTGCGGAATTTCATGGCTTACGCGGGTGATGCGGGCATCACGGTTTTTCCGGATGTAGCGATTCTAAACGCGCATACCAACAAAGGTTTTAGCGCGACAAAGGAAGCATCCAGAACGCTGAGGGATGTTTCGGCGGAGGTATATCCCGTTAATCTTGCCCTTAACCGGAGAGACCGGAGCCAAGCGCCGTCTTATGTCATTTCTCCAAGCCTGATCGGGAATTATGTGGACGGCATGCTTAAGGATTTCTCCAAATATGACACCGGCGGCATTGCGCTGCGCGACCTGGCCGACAAGCTGAACAGCGATTTCCGAGCCAACAAGGGAGTAGACCGGGTTGAGTCCAAAATGTATTCCGTCGAGGCGCTGCAAAAAATCGCGGATGCGGAGCTCGCCATCCTGGCGGAGGGAGGTAATGCTTACGCTTTCCCTTATCTGTCGGATATCGTCAATATGCCGATGGGCAACAGCGGATTCAAAATACAGGATGAGGCCGTTCCCTTCTATCAAATGGTGGTGCGCGGATATATTGATTACGCGGGCGCTCCCTATAATTTGTCCTCGTATACGGACGTGAAGCGTTATGTGCTCAAAAATCTGGAGTATGGCGCGGGTTTGTCCTTCAAATGGATTTATGCGCCAAACCATAACGTTAAGGATACGGACTATACCGATTTGTACGCCGTTCAGTATGACCAGTGGATCGATCAGGCGGCAGAACTGCAGCAGGAGGTTAACGGCTTCCTACAGTCGGTTCGCCATGATCGGATCATTGACCACGAAAAGCTGGCGGATGGCGTATACAAAACGGTTTATGAAAACGGGTATGTCATCGTCAATTACAACCGTCATCCGGTGACGGTAAACGGAATCAGCATTGAAGCCGAAGGTTATGCGACAGGCGGTGTGCAATCATGAAGACGGCAAATAAACTCGGCGTTGAAACGCTGAAGCCGGCCAAAAAAGCCGGCATCGGAAGATTGTCCTACAAGGGGCAAAAAGCAGTTTGGGGCTTTATTTATGTACTGCCTTGGCTGCTTGGTTTTCTCTTTTTCTTTTTCATTCCGTTGTTCCTGTCGCTGCAATACAGCTTCAGCAAGGTGGAAGCCGGCCCTCAGGGACTAAGCGTAAACTTTATCGGCCTGAAAAACTTTACGGACGCTCTGACGGTTAACACCACCTTTAACCGGACCTTAACGGAAGCCATCGTCAACATGGTGGTAAACGTTCCGCTTATCGTCATTTTCAGCTTATTTCTTGCCGTATTGCTCAATCAGAAGTTTTTTGGCCGATCAGTGGCCCGATCGATTTTTTTCCTGCCGGTTATTCTGGCATCGGGCGTTATCATGACGCTGGAAAGCTCGTCTCTGGTCAATGCAATCAATGAACAAAACGCGGGATCCGGCGGGGTGCTGAACCTATTAGGCAGCTTTGAGCTGGCCATGATGATGGAGCAGGCCGGCGTCAGCCCGACGATTGTATCTTATTTGACGGGAGCGGTTGACCGCATCTACCAGATCGTCAGCCAGTCCGGCGTGCAAATTCTTATTTTCCTTGCCGGCATCCAGACGATATCGCCTACGCTGTACGAGGCTTCCAAGATGGAGGGAGCTACGGGGTATGAAGCCTTCTGGAAAATTACGTTTCCGATGGTCAGCCCGCTTATCCTGGTCAATATGATTTATACCATTATCGATTCGTTCTCGCGCAACGATATGACCTCGCTCATTCGGGAAACGGGTTTTGCCCAGTTTAACTTTGGTCTCAGCTCGGCGATGGCGTGGATTTATTTTCTCTGCATCGCGGTCATTCTGGTGATCAGCTCCTATGTCGTATCGAAAAAAGTCTTTTACCACGATTAGAAAGAAGGAATGTCAGATGCTGCTGACGCGATTGAAGTCTCTGGAGAACTGGAAGTCATGGCTCTGGTCCTTCGTCAGGCTGATGCTCATAACGGGGCTGTCCTTTGTCATCCTGTATCCGATCATCCAGAAGATTTCTACATCCATCAAAGACAAGGCGGATCTGTATTCTCCCATTGTCGTGTGGATTCCAAAAAATTTCACGCTGGAGAATTTCAAGGATGCCATCCGCATTATGGATTATTGGGAAACGCTGGGCAACACCTTTTCCTTGTCGGCCGTCACGACGCTATTGACTGCTGCATCCTGCGCGTTTGCGGGATACGGCTTTGCCCGCCTGAAATTCAAAGGCAGCAATTTGCTGTTTGCCGGGGTCATTTTGACCATTCTGGTTCCGCCAACAACAATTTTGATCCCGATTTATTTGAATTTGAAGGATTTTACGCTGCTGGGTCTAATTCCTCTCTTAACGGGAAAGTCGGTTAATTTGCTGAATTCGTATTGGCCGTTTATTCTGACGGCGTTGACCGCGAATTCGTTGAAGGCGGGATTGTACATCTTTATATTCCGTCAGTTTTTCCGGGGGATTCCCAAGGAGGTCGAGGAGGCCGCCTACATCGATGGCGCGAGCGTCGGGCAAACGTTCACCCGCATTATGCTGCCTAACGCCATGCCGGCGATTATGACGACCATGCTGTTCTCCTTTGTTTGGCAATGGAATGACAGCTTCTACACGACCACCTATTTGACCACCAGCAAGGTATTGTCCACCCAATTGTCGTCGCTGCCTTACAATTTGTCGATCCAGTTGAACGGCGATATTAACAAGTCCGATCCGTTTTATATGAGCATGGTGCAGGATACCGGCATTTTGCTGGCCATTCTGCCGCTGATCATCATTTATTTGTTCGTGCAGCGCTATTTTGTCGAAAGCATCGAGCGAACGGGCATTGTAGGTTAATTTTCAGGAAGCGGCACTCATACGCGGCGTCCGGCAGGCGAATCATGTTCCCTGCCGGACGCTGCTTGATTTGACCGTTATCGTTACCTGAAGAGCAAAAGGAGGTTGCGGGTTTGGCGAAATTGAGCAAAGACAAAAGGATTGCATTGGCTTTTATATCGGCCTCGGTTGTATTGGCTTTGGCGGTTGCCCTGTTTGTCCGGCAGGGACAGGAAACGGGAGAGGGTAACAAGGAGGGAGCTCCTGAAACGGCGCTGGCAACGCCGGACGCAAATCCCTCTGGTTCGGAGAACGGGCAGGGAGAAGCGGAGACGGAAGCGGCAGAGAGCAGTGAAGCGCCTAAGGCAACGTCAGTTGCTTCGGCGCCGCCTGCGGAACCTTCCGTACAGGCTGATATCCCGTCGCTTGCGGCCAGCCTGGGAGATTATTTCCCCATCGGGGCTGCGATCGAGCCTGCCCAAACGGGCGGCCTAAAAGCCGAGCTGTTGAAGAAACATGTCAACATGCTGGTGGCCGAAAACGTAATGAAGATGGATGCCATTCAGCCCTCCGAAGGGGTATTTAGATGGGATAATGCGGATCGCATCGTTAGCTTTGCCAAAGAAAATGGAATGGCGCTTCGCTTCCATACGCTGGTCTGGCATAGCCAGGTCGGCGCGTGGTTTTTCAAGGATGCCGAAGGGCAGCCGATGATCGATGAAACGGACCCGGACAAAATGGAACGCAACAAGGAGCTGCTGCTGCAGCGGCTGGATACTCATGTTACTGCCATTGTTGAGCGCTACAAGGATGACATTCGGGACTGGGATGTCGTCAATGAGGTGATTGAGCCGGGCGATCCGGACGGCATGCGGGCAAGCGAGTGGTACAAGATTACGGGAACGGACTTCATCGCTACGGCGTTCCGCGCGGCTCGGGAAGCCGGCGGCCCGGAAATCCGTCTGTACATCAACGACTACGGCACGGACAATCCGGTGAAGCGCGACCGCCTGTACGAGCTTGTAAAAGAGCTGCTGGAGCAAGACGTGCCCATCGACGGCGTAGGCCACCAAACCCATATCGACGTTTACGGTCCGACGGTTAATTCTATCATAGACTCCATGGTTAAATTTGCAGATTTGGGGCTGGACAATCAGGTGACCGAGCTGGATATGAGTCTTTACAGATGGAACGACCGCAGCGATTACGGCAATCAAGTTCCCGAAAGCGTGTTGGAGCTGCAGGCTGATCGTTACGGCGAGCTGTTTGAAGCCTTCAAGGCCAATAAAGATATTTTGAGCGCGGTTGTGCTCTGGGGAATTTCGGATGACCATACATGGCTGAACGGCTTCCCGGTCACGCGAACAAACGCGCCTTTGCTGTTTGACCGCCAGTATCAGGCCAAATCGGCCTTTTGGGCCATCGTTGATCCCTCCAAACGTGAGGCGGCCCGGACTGAAGCTCCCTGATCCAGACGATATCGTCTGTTGTATGGCAGCATTCATGATTTCCGTAAAAAATAAAGGAAATAGCTGACTCCATCTGGAAATAAGAAAGCGTTATCTAAAATTTTTTGCTTACTCGAGGTGAGTTGCATTGGGTTCTATACAAACAGCAAGACTTTGGTACGATAGGCCCGCCGCAAGCTGGAACGAAGCTTTGCCGGTAGGCAACGGAAAGCTGGGCGGCATGGTATTTGGCCATCCTGCGGAGGAGCGTATTGCGCTGAACGAGGACAGCGTGTGGTATGGAGGACCTCGCGACCGCAACAATCCGGACGCGCTGCCTAATTTGCACCGTATCCGTGCTCTGCTGCGTGAGGGGAAATTGCGGGAGGCGCACGATCTGTCGGTATTGGCGATGGCCGGGGTGCCTGAATCGCAGCGTCACTATATGCCTCTTGGCGACCTTTGGATTTCATTTGCCTCGGGAGGAGCCCCGGAGTCTTACGTCAGGGAGCTGTCGCTTGATCAAGCGATCGCAAGCGTTGCCTTCCAGACGGAAGGAGTCCATTTCTCAAGAGAAACGTTTGCCAGCCATCCCGACCAGGTGCTGGTCACGCGGATACAGGGTGACCGGCCGGGCAGCGTATCGCTTAAAGCAAGATTGGGCAGAGGGCATAACCGCTATGTTGACGAGTTTGTTAAGTCTGGCGAAAATACGGTGATGATGAAAGGGAACTGCGGCGGAGCCGGGGGGATGGACTTTGCCTGTGCGGTGCGGGTCATTGCCAATGGAGGCCGGGTCTACGCATTGGGCGAGCATGTGCTGGTGGAGGGGGCAGACAGCGTTGTATTGCTGGTTGCGGCGGCGACTGCCTTTCGTCATGAAGCGCCGGAGTCTGCTATTCTTCAATATCTTGAATCCGCTTCCAAAATGGAGTATGAGGCGCTAAAAGCGAGGCATGTCGCCGATTACCGTTCGCTGTACGATCGGGTTTCATTTAGGCTGGATTCGCCAGGCGAGCCGGAGCCTCTGCCGACGGATATTCGCCTGCAGCGGCTGAAGGATGGGGAAGAGGATGTTGGCCTGATTTCCCTTTATCATCAGTTTGGCCGCTATTTGCTCATATCCAGCAGCCGCCCGGGTTCGCTACCCGCCAACTTGCAGGGGATATGGAACGAGCATATGCTTCCGCCTTGGGATAGCAAATATACAATCAATATTAATGCCCAGATGAATTATTGGCCGGCTGAAACCTGCAATCTCGCCGAGCTGCACGAGCCCTTGTTTGATTTGATTGAACGAATGAGAGAACCAGGCGCCGTCACCGCCCGGACCATGTATGGATGCCGTGGTTTTGTTGCGCATCACAATACGGATATTTGGGGCGATACGGCGCCGCAGGACAAGTTTCCGCCGTCAACCTTTTGGCCTATGGGCGCAGCCTGGTTGTGCCTGCATTTGTGGGAGCATTACGAATATGGCGGGGACCGCTCTTTTCTGGAAAAGGCTTATCCGCTTATTGTCGATGCAGCGGCGTTTTTCGTCGATTTCCTGGAAGAAAACGGGGACGGCGTGCTGGTAACGTCGCCATCTGTCTCGCCTGAAAATGTATATATTTTGCCCAACGGAGAGTCTGGGGCGCTCAGCATCGCGCCTTCTATGGATGCGCAAATATTAAACGAGTTGTTCCAGGCGTGTCTGGAAGCTTCGGAAGTCCTCGGACGCGACCAGGAGCTGCGAGTGTTATGGCAAGAAATTATGGAGAAGCTGCCCAAGCCGGCAATCGGCAGGCACGGGCAAATTCAGGAGTGGCTCGAGGATTATGAGGAGGCAGAACCGGGCCACCGCCATATTTCACATTTATTCGCTCTGCATCCCGGCAAGGGGATTTCTGCAAAGCGGACCCCGGAGCTGGCAAAAGCGGCCAGAGTGACGCTGGAGCGCCGTCTTGCGCATGGCGGCGGCCATACGGGATGGAGCCGCGCCTGGATTATTAATTTTTGGGCAAGGCTGGAGGATGGCGAAAAGGCTTACGCCAATATCCGAGAGTTGCTGGCGCATTCCACCTTGCCCAATTTATTGGACAATCATCCGCCCTTTCAGATTGACGGCAATTTTGGCGGAACTGCCGGCATAACGGAAATGCTGCTTCAAAGCCAATCTGGCGATATTCATCTCCTTCCGGCTTTACCCAAAGCCTGGGCGAGCGGCGAAATCCAAGGCTTGCGGGCAAGAGGCGGTTTTGAAGTGGATGTAAGCTGGGATAAAGGAAAGCTGCGGGAGGCTCGCGTACGCCCTGCCCGAATCGGCATTTGCCGGGTCCGCTGGGATTCCGAATTATCTGTTTTTGCCAGCGGCGCGCCGGAGCCCGGCGTTCGACAGGATGATGGAGCCGTGGAATGGGCGGCGGAGCAGGGCAGGGAATACGTGCTGCGGCCGGTGTAATGAGTGGCGTTGTCGGAAGGGGAACAGCATGCGGGTCAAGCGGACAAAGCAGTCCGTTTGACCCGCATAGCTTATGAGACTATGTACGGCTGTTCGAAACCCGCTGGTCTCGAAAGCCGTGTGTTGGGCGTGTCATCAAACTGTCTCAAGGGCCAACGGAGTTTGAAGACACATCCTAGTCCACGACGCCAAATCCCAGAATGGTAAAGCATTTGTCCGTGTGTCCGTCAGCCATTGCAATTTCGACCGTGTGCAGGTCGGATACCGTTTCATTAATTAAAATCGAAGCATGGCAATGCGTCCATTTGATCAGCTGCGGGTCGGCCTTCTTGACGAGTTTTCCGTCCACCGAGATTTCGGCGGTCCCGAACTCGCTGCTGCCGGAATCTTTGTAGATCAGCAGCAGTCTTTTGCAGCGGAGAGTCATGATGAAGGGAGCGTTCCTGCTATCCGCTCTGTGCATCCAGTTATGGGGAAAGAGCGGTTCGGCATGGAGGTTGTCATCAAATTCGGCCGCCTGCAGCTCCCTGTCAACGTCCTGAAAGCCACCTTCCGAAAAACGGACCATTTCCGCTGCGTTTGATCGATCCAGCAAGGTGACGTTGACGAATTCATTGCCAATCAGCGGAGGTTTGGCGGTCATGATATCTTCACTGTCGCACTCTGCTTCGCCTGCTTTTGCGAAGAGATAAGCAAGGCAGTCGGCCATGATGACATGTCCGGCATTGCCTGGATGATAGATATCATCAAAAAACTGCCGCTTGGTTATGACGCCGCCTTCCGCTCTGGAGAGGGAGAACTGGGGCGTGACGGCATCCTTAATGCTTGCCATCGGCAGTCCGTAATAGGTTCCAACCGGAGCAAGCCGATCCTGAAGATTCCAATCATTGATAAACACGCTGAACAGCAAAATGACGGCAGGCGACTTCTCTCCGGACAGCGCTTTCAAAACGAGGCTTTCATAACATTTGCCTTTGGTTTCATCGTCCGCGTCGTTGACTGCGAATTCCACGATGACGATATCCGGCTGAACGGCTCCGTCTCTCAAGACATCGCGGTCATACCGGATCATGCCTAGCTCCGAAGGCGTCCCGCCAACGCCCGCTTTAATAAAGGAAATGGAATCGCCGCCGCCCTTGCCGTACATTTCTTTAAACTTCAAATAGGACAAATAAGCGTAACAGGAATCATGAGCGGGTCTGGCGCAGGCGCCTTGCGTAATGGAGCCGCCGATATAGGCGATGGTGACCGGCTCGCCGTTTTGGGCCTTTTGAATGGCAGATTTCAACCTTTTGTTGTTGCCGCTGCTGAGCAGGGAACGAGAGATCATTTCCCTGTAAGCGGAGGATTGAAAGTCAACCGGGTGATCGGAAACGAGGGCAGGCGCGTGAAACCCTTCATTTAAATAAAAGATAACCGTAACCGTTCCGGCAGCTCCGGCATGAGGCAGGGCAAAAGAAAGCTGGCCAAGACCAAGGGAACCTTCCTTCATCCAGGGGAAAAGGCTTGTCTCCAAGCGAGTTTCGGTACCATCGGTCCGACAGGCAAAGGAAAGCCGTCTATTATCGGAATGTTCTCCCGCCGCGGCGCGGTTTTCAATAGTCGCCTCCATTTCGGAGAGGCCTGCGCTTTCCGCATGGACGGCAATTCCGATGCTCTGAACCAGCTTTCGGATGCCTTCGCCGTCTCCAAGCAGCTCCAGGATGCTGCTGTCCTGGATGCCGCCCGTCCATTTGGCCCGTTCCGCCAAAACCGGGCCTTCAAGGGGGAACGGCTGTGAGATAAAGCCGTTTTGACGCGGCATGCCTTCCATTTCAGTGGCGAGATAGACATAAAAAGCTGAGCTGGGCGCGCTAATGCCCGTGTTCAAGTTCTTGTTCATGATTAGTTGCCTCCTCTGGAATTGATTCGCATATTTTACTATAAACGACGAGGCAAAAAAACCTGTCTATGAGTGGCTGTTGGCGCAAGCGGCAATCCGCCAATTGTACGAGCAATGAACCAGCTTTCGGCAGGTTGCCGCTGCCTGGCAACGGCGCTAAACTGGAGGGCAAAGCGACCTGCGCGGCGGTTACACGGTGACAAACCGTGGGCTTTCCTGCCGGCGAGCAGGATCAAACCATAAGCAATAAAGAGGAGGCTACACAACATGTCCATTGAACGTTCCAATTCCGCACCAAGCCTGCATGAAATCTTCAAGGATCGGTTTCGCATAGGAGCTGCCGTAAATCCGGGGATACTGGCGGGTGAAAAGGATTTGCTGGTGCGGCACTTTAACAGCTTGACCGCAGAAAACGAAATGAAATTCGAAAGCCTTCACCCGGAGGAAAACCGTTATACGTTTCAGCATGGGGATCAGTTGATTGCTTTTGCCCGGGAGCACGGGATGGATGTACGGGGCCACACTCTGGTATGGCATAACCAGACGCCGGATTGGGTATTTAAAAATTCTTCCGGCGGCGATGCCGACCGCGTTACGCTGCTGGCCCGAATGAAGGAGCATATCAATACCGTCGTTACCCGCTACAAGAACGATATTTACGCATGGGATGTCGTTAACGAGGCGGTCTCCGACAGCGGTCCGGAAATGCTTCGTTCTTCGCGTTGGCGGGATATCATCGGGGACGATTTTATCGCCAAGGCATTCCATTACGCACATGAAGCAGACCCGGCCGCCCTGCTGTTTTACAATGATTATAACGAATCCGTTCCTGAAAAAAGAGAAAAAATCCATTCTCTGGTGAAATCGTTGAAGGAGCAAGAGGTTCCGATTCACGGAGTTGGCTTGCAAGCGCATTGGAATCTGGAGGTTCCTTCGGTTGACCATATTCGCCAGGCGATTGAAAGATACGCCAGCCTTGGCTTGCAGCTGCATATTACGGAGCTGGATGTATCCGTATTCCTGCATGAAGACCGACGGACGGATGTGACCGAACCAACGAGCGAAATGCTGGAAAAGCAAGCGGAGCGGTACGATCAGTTTTTCTCCTTGTTTCGCGAATATAGCTCCAATGTTACGTCCGTAACCTTTTGGGGGGCGTGTGACCGGTATACATGGCTGGATGGCTTTCCGGTTCGCGGACGCAAAAACTGGCCGTTCCTGTTCGACGAAGAAGGTCAGCCAAAAGCGTCATTCTGGAAAGTCGTGGAGGGCGCGAAGGAAGGCCGTAAGCTGTAGAAAGCGGAGTAACTGTAGATGTTGAAATCGATGAAGTGCCGCTGAAGCCGAGATAGATGAGCGAGTTGAAGAAACTGTGAAAGTTGGAATGTCAATGAAGCAGGAGGATCTGATTTTGACTAAAACAATCGTAACCAACCCCATTATTTGGAGCGACGTGCCGGATGTGGACCCCATTCGGGCGGGAGATACGTATTACATGGTTAGCACAAGCATGCATTCCATGCCGGGTTGTCCCATCATGAAGTCCAAGGATTTAATGAATTGGGAAATTGCGGGATACCTCTATGAAACGTTTCAGGACAATGACGCCCATAACTTGAGCAACGGCCGGCACATCTACGGCAAAGGCTCCTGGGCGGCCAGCCTGAAGTATCATAACGGCCTTTTTTATGTTTGCTTCTCCAGCAACGACACAGGGTCTTTTTATGTGTATACAACGGCCAATATCGAGCAAGGGCCGTGGACGCGCAGCGTCATTCCCGGACTTCGCCATGATCCCGGACTGCTGTTTGACGGGGATCGGACGTACGTTTTTTATGGCAACGGAGATATTTACATAACGGAGCTTACGCCTGACGCTTCTGCCGTAAAGGACGGAGGCATCAACCAGCTTCTGTTCCAGACGGAGACTGAAGGAATCGGGCTGCGGTGTGAAGGCTGCCATGCTTACCGGTTGAATGGCTACTATTATCTGCTCTTTATTGAGTGGCCGCGCACCGGCAATGGGCGCCGCAGGCAAATTTGCTACCGCTCACGGGAACTGCTGGGTCCTTACGAACGCAAAATTGTATTAGACGATGATTTGGGCTACCGCAATAAAGGAGTGGCGCAAGGCGGCATTGTCGACACACCGCAAAATGAATGGTACGCCATGTTGTTTCAGGATCATGACGCCGTTGGGCGCATACCGTGTCTGGTTCCGGTATCCTGGCAGGACGATTGGCCGGTTTTTGGCGTCGACGGCAAAGTGCCGGAACGGTTTGAAGTTAATCTGCCTCCCGCGCCGGTGGGGCCGATTGTCATCAGCGACGAGTTCCATTACTCCTCCAACCGCTTTGCCTTGAATTGGCAGTGGAATCACAATCCGGATCACCGGTTCTGGTCCGTGACGGAGCGGCCGGGCTTTCTGAGGCTGACTGCGGGAAGCCTTGCGGATAGCGTGCTGCAGGCGCGCAATACGCTGACTCAACGGACGGAAGGTCCGGCTTGCGAAGGAACGGTTCGGCTGGATACGGCTCTTATGAAGCCAGGCGACCATGCGGGACTTGTTGCGATGCAAAACGGCTTTGGCACAATCGGCGTAAAAATGGGAGAAAACGGCGAAGCAAAAATTGCGATGTGCATTAATGGAGGCCAAGGAGAGGAAAAGGAGCTGGCGTCTATTCCGCTTTCCGCAACCGCAGTTGATCTAAAGATTCATTTCAACTTCAAGGACAGCGAGGACATCGCCACTTTCTGGTATTCTCTAGACGGAACCGAATGGACGGCTCTGGGGGAAAACCTGGAGATGAAATATACGCTGGATCATTTTATGGGCTACCGGATCGGCTTATTCCAATACGCAACAAAGGAGACTGGCGGAAGCGCCGACTTCGACTATTTCCGATACGCAAAAATAATCGGCGAATAGAGGGGACCGGAGTCTTATTCCGGGAAGGCCGCAGTATAGGTTTTTTATTCCTTCTTGAAACGGAGATGAGTGCAAATGGCACTGCTTCAAATCAGCTTTTTTTCCAAATGTTTAAAAAGAGAAACGACCTTTAATGCCCTGCTGCCGCTAGACGGGCCGCCGCCGGAAGGAGAGCCGCCGCTTGGGGCGCTATATTTGCTGCACGGCTATTCCGCAAGCTATACGGACTGGCTTAGCCATTCACGGATAAGGGAGCTGTCGGATCGATACCGTCTGGCCGTTTTTATGCCATCAGGCGAAAACCACTTTTATCTGGACGATGTGGAAAGAGAGGCTTTATACGGCGAATTTGTCGGCAGGGAACTGGTTGAGTTTACCCGGCGGATGTTCCCGATCAGCCATCGGCGGGAGGATACACTGATCGGCGGTTTGTCCATGGGCGGTTACGGCGCTCTCCGAAATGGCCTGCATTATGCGGAGACATTTGGGCAAATCATCGCTTTGTCATCGGCTATTCTATCTTATCGAGTCGCCGATATTCAACCCGGCACTCACAACGGCATAGCGGGATATAGTTACTACAGAGCCGTCTTCGGAGAATTGGACTCCGTTCGTGGCAGCGACAAAGACCCGGAAGCGCTTGTTCGGCGTTTAAAAGCAAGCGGTTCTCCCGTTCCCGAAATCTATATGGCTTGCGGCACCGAGGATTTTTTGCTGGATGTAAACAGGGAGCTTGGTCAATTTCTGAAGGATGAAGGGGTACGGCATACGTACAGGGAATCGCCCGGCAGCCATACCTGGGAGTTTTGGAATGACAAAATTGTTGATGCGCTGGAATGGTCCAAGCAGTCGACTCGTTTGGAGAAGGATCAATCGCAAGCGTAACGAACAAGCGGATGTAAGGCTGCGGCACGGAGGTTGGCTATGTTGCAATCGTCCGCATGCCGTTATATAAAAACTGCACCCCGCAGCAGCAGAACAGCTGCTTAGGGAGTGCAGTTTTTTATTTACAGTGAAATGCCGGACATGTCTGATGGGCTTGACACATTCACTTAAGAAGTTCATCCCAAAACTCTTTTTCAATACAAGCAAGTTCCTTAATTAATCTGAATGAGGTTCCATTGCTGATGAAGATCGCCGCGATACATATTTTGCTGAATTTTGGCTGCGTCCGCCGTTGAAGCTCCGGCCACTTCGACTGCCTTGTTGCTGTTTACGTTCAGGATGCTCCAATATCCGTTGCTTAACTTGATTAGCCTGAATTGTTGGGCCGCGCTGGATAAATCGGTCATAAGCTGGATTGCTTCGCCATTGTTTTTTGTCCCGTTGCGCACATCCATGACTTTGTTATCGCTTGAGCTGACACTGCGCAGCTTGTAGAAGTTGTTATAGGTGCCTTGATCGGTAATCGTCCAGCGCTGCGCCGTTGCATTGTTATCCGGCCACTGCTGCAGCTGCAAGCTGGTTGTATTTTGTCCGCCTGGAACTTCAAGAACTTTGCCCGTTGCGCGGTTAACGAGCTTATATGTGGATCCCGACGAAATGCCGTTCCATATGCCGTTCCAAGGGTTGAATTGCGCCCGCTCGTAATACCATTCGAAAATAAACCGCGCCATGCCGTCCCGAGCTGCATTGCCGTCATATAATAGACCTGCCGTCGGGTCCGCAAAGGAGCTTCTTGTTCCCGGCTGAAGCAAAAATCCGTTCATATGAACAGCGATGCTGACATTTCCGGCTGCTGTAAAGATTGCTTTTGTATTTTTGCCGAATCCTTCGTTGGATCCGTTAAACAAGCTCCAATAAGCCGAATCTCCCGGTAGCGTTTTGAACCATGTCGTCTCCGTAATGTTGATTGGGTAGCTGTCGGCGCAAGGCTTGATATTGGTATCCCACTGCTGCTGCAAGGTCGCAAAATTGTCGCCAGCGCCATAACCCGGGTACCAGTGCACGGAGTAACCGATGTTGTTCAAAGGATCGGTTAGCGGGTAGGTCGCGCAAAGCTGATAATATTGATCCCAGCCAAGTCCCGCCGCCCAAATGACATTATCCGCGCCTTTGCTTCGAATCGTGGAGATTAAGGAGTTTTGGAAGTTTTTGAGCGAGTTCCAATAGGCTGCAAAATTGGGCTGGGAGGGATGTCCGCCCCATACGCCGTTTACATCTGATAATACCGGTTCGTTGATCAGCTCGAACATAACGTTATCTGCGCTTTTAATTTCCGGCTGACTGGCGAGGTATCCCCAAATTTCATTGAATTTGGCAAGGTTGTCCGGGGTTGTCGCTCGATCGTTGGAAAGAGTGAAATCCAGGCCGAGCGTCACGTAAAGCCCTTTTGTTTTGGCATAGGCGATATACGGAATAATGACGTTTTGGGTGACTGCCTGCAATCCGGAGAAGCTGTAAGTTCCGGCCGCAACATCGCCCATGTCCTCGCGGTCGATAAACAAACGAACTTGATTCATATACCAGCCGTGATTATTTCCGTATTTGGGAGATGTGCTCGTAAAAGTGTCGGTAATATCTTTCAAATACGCCAAGATGGCTGCGTGCCGATTGCCTCCGTTTTGATTCAGGTAATAGCTGCTGCTCTGATACGTCCAATACGATCCGGAGGGCTGATGCCAACCGCTTAGCAAAACCGGCTGCCCGCTGCTGTTAACCAATTGGTTGCCGCTCACATGCAGCTTGGACATCGGCATGCCCACCCATGCATTCGCCGGAGCACCGGTTAACGCCATCGGCGATAACAATAGCGCAAGGAGAAGCAACAACTTTACGGCCAGACTGCTTTTCAACTTCATCTTTCATACCAGCTCCTTTTTAATAGAGTTTTTATGTGAATTCATGGAAGTTCGCAGGCAAAAGAAAAGAGAAGCAGGTTGTCCGGAAGCAGAAAGGATAAGGATTGATTAGAAAGGACTAGAAAGAACTGGAATGGACTAGAACAAATTTGAATGAATGAGAACGGGTTGAAGTGAAGAAAAGGTTAGCGGAGGTTGCATCTTCTTTGTATGCGCTTTCATTAATGTGAGTTTACTATCCGCGGAAGGGGGAAAACAACCTGTCTGATGCTAGCATAAACGCCTGCGTAACCCTAGCAATATTGGCATAGGCGCACGCCATGAATCATTATTTGTTAAACTACTAGTATGAAGCCCAAGATTGGAACAAGGAAATGAGGCACGTTAGATGAGCGAATTTAATTTTACACTTGATAAGTCTGAATCCTGTGATGTTGAGGCGATTGCCAATTTAAGGGCGGTCGTGCTTTATGATGACTTAACAAGGTTAGGCAGATTTAATGATGAAAAGGTTCGTCAGCGCTTGAGGGATTCCTTCGACCCGGAACATACATGGATTATCAAATCGGATTCTGAATTTATTGGTTGTATTGCTTTCAAACCGGCATCCGAGGGCTACTTAGTGGAGCATTTTTACATTCATCCCGATTATCAAGGTAAAGGCATTGGCAGCCAAGTGTTGGAGTATTTCCTTGCACAAAATTATGTTTTAGGAAAACGTGTCTCTTTAAATGTTCTTCAAGGGAGTCCGGCAAGGCGCCTATATGAACGATTTGGGTTTAAAGTAGATAGCGAAGATCCCGTAGATATTTTTATGTCAATGGTAGCGGGATCATAAAGACATTTACCGCCTGCTGGCACTGTTCGATTGGATTTTCGGCTGAGTTGGTTTTATATCCTGCTTTTTGGAAATAAGCCATTGTCTACCGCATGAATTTGGCATATAATGTATTCCCATATTGGATGGGAGAGATGACTATGAAAAATAGAATAGAAACATTTAGCGGCTCCAAGCATTTTCAACTGAATTACATCTCTGATCGTGTCGTTGCAGCAATTGCGATCCCAGGCACTGGTTCTTTGTCCAATTCCACGATTCTTGATCTGGGCGATTTAACGGTTGTTGTGGATACATTCGCGACCATACAGGCCGCAGAGGATTTGAAAGCAGCGGCGGAGCATCTTACGGGAAAACCAGTATCCTATGTCATCAATACGCATTGGCACAGTGACCATACCTCTGGCAATCAAGTGTTTAGCCCTTCGGCTGGAATCATTTCAACATCGGCGACCCGTCATATTATGGATACATTCGCCAGAGACAGGCTGGCCCGATTCCAGGGGAATCCGGATCAGTTCCATCAAGCCATTAACGAACTACAAGAGCAAATTCAACAAGAGAGTGATGAAAAGTTAAAAAGGGAAATGATCTGGGAAAATGCGACGGACCGTGAATTTACGAAAATTCTCCCCGATCTCGTTTTATCGCTGCCAACGATGACGTTTGAACAGCAGATGACGATCCATGGCAGTAATTGCTCCATTCAACTTATTACATATGGAGGGGGACACTCGCAAAGCGATGCCATCGTGTATATCCCGGAGGATAAAATTCTTCTCATAGGGGATCTGGTGGTCTCCAACCATCACCCTGTTTTGGCATACGCGGCCCCTCAGGATTGGCTGACGATTTTGGAGCAGATCGAGCTGCTGGAAGTAGAAACAATTGTGCCGGGACATGGCGGAGTATGTTCGATGCAAGAGCTTCACGAGGTAAAGGGGTATTTAAACGATATAATGGCTGTAGCGACGGAAGCTGTTCGAAGCCAAAAAAGCATAGATGAAGTTGAAGTGCCGGAGAGGTACCGGGAGTGGTACTTTACGAGCTATTTTAAGGGAAATGTAAGTAAAGTTTATGACATGGTCAATCAATCAGAGGAGCAATAAAGCTGCAACGAATGAAAACACAAAGCGATGGCACAGAGCCATCGTTTTGTTGAATTAGCGGGACTTCGGCAAAACAAAGCAGAAGGAGGCAGGGCCTAATGGTTGTTTTTACGGAAAGCTGGAGGTTATCGGAGGTTTCGCCAGAGGATCAGGAAAGCGTTGTTGACGCTGCATGCAATAGGCACTTGGAACGCTACCG
The DNA here is from genome assembly GCF_054551715.1 of Paenibacillus sp. CAU 1782. NCBI lineage: Bacteria > Bacillati > Bacillota > Bacilli > Caryophanales > Paenibacillaceae > Paenibacillus > Paenibacillus sp. CAU 1782. Next base: position 112,375 of record NZ_JBTOLL010000013.1, read on the forward strand.
CGCTGCGGAACCGACAATTCGTGCTTTTGTCAACGAACAGAATAGAGAGGAGCGCATCCGGCGAGAGTCTGAAAAGGTACGAAACCGGTTCGCGGGTCAAGCAAAACCGCCATTGTACGGCATGCCGGTCGGCGTTAAGGATTTGTTTCATGCCGACGGTTTGCTGACAAATGCGGGATCTTCTCTACCGCCATCTGTATTGACGGGTGGCGAAGGAAGCTTGATTCATAGACTTCGCGAACAAGGGGCCTGGATAGCCGGAAAAACCGAAACCGAGGAGTTTGCGTATGCCGGGCCGATTCCAACCCGCAATCCGCATGACCCGGAGCGCACTTCAGGCGGCTCAAGCGCGGGTTCGGCAGCTTGCGTAGCGTCCGGCATGTGCCCGATTGCTATTGGTACCCAAACGCTGCGCTCCGTAACGGCGCCTGCCTCATTCTGCGGAGTTACTGGGTTTAAACCAAGCTATGGCCGCATTCCGTTGGATGGGGCTATATTATTGTCGCCTTCCTTTGATACTGCGGGAATTTTTACTGCGGATGCTGACTCAATGGCCGCGGTTGCGCCGCATCTTATTCCCGGTTGGACATCGCCTTTGCAAGGAAGAGAACAGCTTGACCTGGACCGTAAGCCGGTGCTTGGAATTCCTGTCGGCACCTACATGAGGTTTATGAGCGACGAGGTTCAAAAGTCATTCCGGAAGCAGGTGGCCAGGCTAAGCCAAGCAGGTTATGAAGTGCGATCTGTCGCCATGCCTTGGGATGATGAGTTCATTAGCGGGGATGCCATGCTTCGTTTTGTTCAGGCAGAAATGGCCCAGGTGCACGAACAATGGTTTAATGAGCACGGCGAAGAATATGGAAAAGCGGTACAACAAGCCATCCAGCAGGGAAAAACGGTTGGTGAAGAAGAGCTGGATCGTTATCGCAAGGGACAATTGAGCCTAAGATATAAACTCGCGGAATTCAGGCGTTCGCAGGGAATCGATCTTTGGATTTCGCCTTCCCAAGGCGGCGTAGCTCCGCCGCATGGCGAGCGTACCGGCTGGCCTGGCATGACCGCGATCTGGACCTATGCCGGATTGCCGACAATCAGCCTACCCGGAGGTCAGGTAGAAGGGCTTCCGCTTGGTTTTCAATGTATTGCTGAATTCGGGCAGGACGAAATCCTGCTGCATCATGCGGTTTCAATAGCACAACTATTGCAGCGGAGTAATTAAACAGCAATCAAATATAGTTGCAATAACATCCTATTATTGATATACTCCATCTACACAAAAATTAGTTGCAATAACATGCTAATTTCTCTTTTGTAGAAACGAGGAGGATCAATATGGATCAGAACGGTGATGAGAAGAAGCCGCTTGTATTTGAATCGGCGAATAAATACGTGTCGGCGATTTATCGGCATCTCCAAATCGTCATTTCCGATGAACTAGCACAATTTAGAATCGGAAGCGGGCAATTTATCTTTTTATTGGAAATAGCGGAATTGGAGGGTATAACGCAAAAGGCGCTAAGCGAGATGCTGCTTATTGACAAAACAACAACCGCAAAGGCGATTAATAAGCTGGAGGCAGAAGGTTATGTAAGACGCGTTACATCGCCGGAGGACCAGCGTTGCAACCATCTTTATTTGACGGAGGATGGCAAAGCTGTAGTGCCAAAAGTGAAAGAACGCCTATACAAGCTGATGATGATTGGACGCACAGGTTTTAGCAATGAAGAATACGAGCTGTTCCTCGTTTTTATCAAGCGAATGCTTAATAATATACATGCCATGGTGCTTCAAAAAGAGGAGGGAAAGCACAATGGATAATGGAAGGAAACCTCCTGTTTCTTCGGTCAATGACCATTCACAGCCAGGAAAAGGCATCATCTATTTGCTTGGCTGTCTCTTGTTATTTTCGGTTATGAACGTGACCGTATTTAATATTGCGCTGCCTGATATTTCAAGAGATCTTCAGATTTCCTCTTCGCTTGCAGGCTGGGTTAGTACGGGCTATGCCATGGTTTATGCGATCGGGGCGTTGCTCTATGGCAAGCTGGCGGACATTTTTCCGCTGAAGCGGCTGATGACGATCGGTATCCTTATTTTTGCAGCGGGCTCTTTGATCGGCTTTCTGTCGCAAGGGTATGTATGGCTGCTGGTTGGCCGGATCGTGCAGTCGGCGGGAGCCTCCTCCATTCCGGCGTTAGCTATGATGATTCCGGCGCGTTACTTTGCGCCCGACAAACGAGGCGCGGTGATGGGTCTTATTGCTTCATTCATCGCGCTGTCTTCAGGTATTGGCCCCATTATCGGGGGGATCGTAGCGGGTGGCCTTCATTGGAAATTTTTGTTTTTGCTATCCTTGGGAACATTGGTTGTCCTGCCATTTCTTCGGCGTTCGTTACCGACGGAAACGCGCCGTTCAGGGCGGATCGATATGATTGGGGCCGTCTTGCTTGCAGGAGCTGTATCTTTATTGATGTTAACCATCACTAGTTTTGGCACGGCAATAGCGTTGCTGTATGGCGCGCTCTGCATCTTATTAATGGGCGCATTTATTATGCGAAGCCAACGCTCGCAGGAGCCTTTCATTTCTCTTTCGTTGTTTACGAAAGGCCCGTTTCGATATGCGATTTTGGCCATCTTTCTGTCATCCGTGGCCGGGTTCAGCATGATGCTTGTTATTCCGCTTATGCTGAAAGCGTCATTTGGACTTGGATCGGACAAAATAGGTCTGGTATTGTTCCCGGCGGCAATTGTTGCTGCGCTGATGGGGCGAATCGGCGGACGCTGGACAGATCGTTTTGGCAGCATACCGATATTATTGATGGCCGCATCGATGATGATTGTTGGTTTCGTGCTGCTTGCCGGATTGTCATGGGCTGGAGCATGGGTAGTGGCGGTTGCTTTAATATTACCCAATATTGGCGTTGTATTTATTCAATCATCCATGTCTAAGCTTGTATCCCTGCTGCTGCCTCCCGCGCAGCTCGGCGCAGGGATGGGCGTGTTCAGCATGACCAACTTTTTGTCCGGCGCCATTGGGGGAGCATTGGCGACAACCGCGCTGGATTGGGGAGTTGCCTTCCCAGGGGTTTTGCTGGCCATGGCCTTCGCCTTACTGTTGCAGATGGCTGTCGTTCAGTTTGTTTTACGCGGAAAAGCAGTTGCTGGTGTAGCGGCGTAAGTTAAGGGTTAAAAATGAAATGTTCCGAGATACCTGTCTGATTAATACATTAACTTGTATGACGTGTCATTTTTAAAATATGAGAGTTTCGAAAAGGGAGATTGAGGTCGAATATTATGAACGTGGATTACACATCCATTATTTCTTTTGATCCCTTTCTTTCACGTCAGCTCCCGAAGCCCTGCAACACGTCTATACTTCCAGAGCAAAAGCAACAATGCGATCCTTTGAAAATGCCTTTGCCTTTGCCCATAGCGCGTCGATCTCCTGTTCCCCAAGGTTGGCTCGGACAAGCTGAAGCGTCTTAGCATGCTCCACCGGGTAATATGGAGCGTCCGATCCGCCAAAGGCTTCGCGGCATTTCTCGGCGGCGCCCAGTAAGATGGCTGTTTCCGCGTATGCCTGTTTGGAACAAAGCGCAATCGCAAGACCTTCAATACCCCGGGACAAAACCCATGTCCCGCTATAGATCTGACTGATTGCTACGCTTTTTTTGAAATAATCCAGACATTGCTGGGTTTGGCCCAGCTTCAGCGCGGAGTAGCCCAAGCTTTCATAAGGGCCGGACAACTCCCACTTGTCCTGAATGGATTCAAAAATAAACACGCTTTCCTGAAGGAGCGATATGGCTTCCTGGTATTGCTCCTGGGCGATTTTCAGTTTCCCGTAGGCATGCAGGGAACCCGCCAAATTCCATTGCTCTCCCGTGCCCCGAGAAATCTCCACGCTTTCCTGCACAAAAGGTTCGGCTTCCTCCAATTGCCCTCGATGGATATGGATAAAGGCCATAAGTCGGAGAGATGAGGCCAACTGCGAAGGAAGCTCTAATTCCCGCGAAATTGTGATGCTGCGCGCCGCCGAGTCCAAGGCATCCTCCGTGTGGCCCGAAACAAAGTGAACGACTCCTTGTCCATGCAGCGCTTTGGCGGCCGCTTCGTTGTGCTGCCTTCCGCTGCAGCCGTCCAGCACGCGGCGCAGCCAGAGCGAACCTTCCTTCAGCCTGCCCTCATGCAGCCAAAACCAGTACAGATTACTTGCGATATGAAGACCGATAGCTTTGTTCTCCGTTTGCTGGCAAGCCCATCGCAGCGCCACGCTCAAGTTTGCATATTCCTGCCTTGTTTCGCGCAGGCAAGCATCGCGCTCGCTGGTCCGGAATTTTTTTTCGGCCTGGACGAGCAGCGTATTGTAATAACGGGCATGCCGTTCAAAGAGGATTTGACTCGATTGCGGCTCCGCTTCCTCCCGCAGCTTTTCGTTTCCGTATTCCCTGATGGATTCCAGCAGATAATAACGCATGGAATATCCGTCTTCGCTTGCGCGGATATTAATCAAAGATTTATTGACCAGGCTCGAAAGCAAATCCAGCAGTTCGTTCCTCTCGATGATTTCAAGATGCTCCGACGATCCCCGCGTACAGCTGCTTATGGCCTCCGCTGCCTCCAACGTAAATACACCGGAAAAAACGCTTAGCCTTCTCAGCAGCAGCTGCTCTTTTTCCGTAAGCAGATCATAGCTCCAGTCAATGGCCGATTTTAAAGTTTGCTGCCGAGGAGCGGCATTCCGTTTTCCAGAAGTGAGAAAGGTCAGCAGGTTTGCCAGACGTTCCTGGATTTGCTCCAGTGTCAGAATGTTCATTCTGGCTACGGCCAGTTCAATCGCCAGCGGTATGCCCTCCAGCCTCCTGCAAATATCGCCGATGAGCTTGAGATGCTGAAGGTCAGGCTGGAAACGGGGAGACGTTATGTGCGCTTTTTCAATAAAAAACTGCACCGCCTCAAAGGACTTCAGCTCTTCCAAGGAAGTATCGGCCCCAGTACCGTCATCCTCCGGGTAGGTTAGCGGAGGGAGCCGGAATACATATTCGCCGTGTATATTCAAGGATTCCCGGCTGGTTGCCAGAATGCTTAACGCGGATTCGCTTGCAAGCAGTTCATCAGCCAATGCCGCGATCTCATCAACAAGGTGTTCGCAGTTATCAAAAATAAACAGCGCTTTTTTGCCGGAAATAAATCGAAGGATCGTTTCGCGTTCACTTTGACCGGAATGATTCTGAATGCCAAGCACGGACAAAACAAACGGGCTCAACAGGAGGGATTCTGTTACGGAAGCGAACTCAAACAGCCAAATGCCGTCCGGGTACTTGTCCGCCAGCTCCGAAGCAGCTTCAATAGCAAAGGAGGTTTTCCCGATTCCGCCTGAGCCCAGAATGGATACGAGCGAGCATTCCGTCAAAAGCGCCTTTATCTCAGATAAGGTCGAGCTCCTGCCAATGAAATGGGCCGGCGACCTCGGCAAGCCGTTCTGCCACCCGCCAGCCCCTTGGTTTCTCGTGCCAATGGATTGGTTAGGTGTTGCTGTTATTTCAACAGCGCTCCCCGATGACTCTAGTCCTGACGGCAGTACTTCATCTGAAGCCTGATGCCCGGCTGTACGGTATTCGCTCGATGAAGCTGTTGAATCACCGTCTGCAAAGGACGCAACCTCCGCCAAGGTTTCAAACCATTCGCTATCGAAGGCAGGGAATTGACGATTTGTCGCCGAGCGCGCCTCCGCTAGTTTTTTTACCGCAGCCCACAATTCCTCCGCTTCCTTCTTTCCGTCGTTTTCCAGGAAATGCCCTTCATGCAGAAAAGCCTGGATCAGACGTTTCAAGTTGACGGCGCTGGGAATGCGGTCGCCGTTTTCCCATTGCTGAATCGTGCGGGAGTCAACGCCAACAAGCTTAGCCAGGTCGACTTGCCTCATTTTTTTAGTTGGATTGCTCCTGGCGGGCCTGGTACGAAATTTAGAGATCAGATCATGGGGCCAAGCTTTTGAGCTGTTTTGTTGTTGATTCATATCTATCACCTGAGCCTTGATCGTTATAGGTTTTACAAGGAAAAGCGACTGACTTCGAGCCGGGCCGCCAGTTAAAACAATACACACGAACAAATACGAACTCTCCTACATTCGTGTTCCGCATCCCGGCAGATACAATAAGACCTATCAACCCCACACCATCATAAAGGAGGAGTGCAAAATGCCATTAACGCGCATTACAACGCTGCAAGGGCGTTCGGCAGAAGAGAAGTCGCTGATTAAAAATGTGGTCTCTGAAACGATTGTAGACCAATTGCATGTCCCCGGCAACGATCGTTTCATCATCATCGAGGAGCTTGACCGGGTTAACTTCGACTTTGATCCCAACTGTCTGGATATTGAAAGATCGGATGGATTCCTGATTGTGCAAATCGTTCTGAATGCCGGAAGATCGCCCGAGATCAAAAAAACGTTTTATGCGGCATTGGCCGAACGGCTGCATGAACAATGCGGCATCCGGACGGAGGACGTTTTTATCAATCTGGTTGAAGTCACCAAAGAAAATTGGTCGTATGGCAATGGCATAGCACCGTTTATGCTCTAAGGCATTGTTTAATTCATCATACATCGGAGAGGACGATTTATTATGGCAACTGTTCTTTATATTACTGCACATCCCGGCAACGTGGAGGCATCCTTCAGCCTTGGCGTTGGCGAGCAATTCGTACAAGCTTATCAAGACGCTAATCCGCAAGACAAGGTGATTCACGTTGATCTATACAATCGGACGATCCCGCAAATCGACGGCGATGTGCTGGGCGCTTGGGGACAACTGCAAGCAGGGGGTTCTTTTGACCATTTGACTGCAGCGCAGAAAGAAAAAATTTTCCTGCTCAATCAACTGCTCGAGGAGTTTGTAGCGGCTGACAAATATGTGTTTGTTACGCCAATGTGGAATTTCTCGTATCCTCCGGTTGTAAAAGCCTACATCGATTCGTTTTGCGTTCGCGCCAAAACGTTCAAATATACGGAAAATGGCCCGGTTGGCTTGCTGAACAACAAAAAAGCGTTCCACATCCAAGCAAGCGGCGGCATTTATTCGGAAGGTCCATTTGCAGAACGCGAGCATGCAAGCAGCCATTTGCAAACCGTATTGGCCTTTGTTGGCGTAACGGATTTCCAAAACCTGTTTGTGGAAGGCATGTCGTATGCGGCTGATCGCGCTCCCCAAATCAAGGCGGAAGCGATTGTAAAAGCTCGCGAGGCGGCAGCGAAATTTTAAGGTTCGCCTCAATATAAACAAGGAGCCTTTCATTCCGCTATGCGGGGGATGGAGGCTCCGTTTTCTTTTAAAAAAAGGAGGTCTAACCAATGAAGGTTTCTTATCATGGTCATTCCGTTGTCAAAATTGAAACGAAAGGCACCACGATTCTGATTGATCCATTCCTGAATGGCAATCCGCAGACTGATCTGGATGCAAGCAGCGTAACCGCCGATGTCATATTGCTGACCCACGGCCACGGGGATCATGTCGGAGACACGGTGGAAATCGCCAAAAGAAATCAGTCGCTTGTTATCGCGTCGGCGGAGCTTGCGGATTTGCTTAGCTGGGAGGGCGTCAAAACCCATGCCATGAGTATTGGAGGCGCCTATGCGTTTGAGTTCGGCAAAGTGAAATTGACCCAAGCGTTTCATAGCTCCAGCGTTGTGAATCAGAAGAACGGAACGATTGTGTACGCGGGCATGCCCACGGGCATTCTGTTTACAGCAGAGGGGAAAACCGTTTATCATGCAGGGGATACAGGGCTATTCTACGATATGAAGGTAATTGGCGAGCGCCAGAGCATTGATGTAGCTTTTCTGCCGATTGGCGACAACCATACGATGGGGCCGGAGGACGCGGCGCTGGCGGCGGAATGGCTGCGTGCCAAATGTGTTGTGCCCATCCATTACAATACGTTTCCGACCATTGAACAGGACCCCCACCATTTTGTTTCCCTTTTGAAACAAGGAACGGGCAAAGCGTTAACAGCCGGCGAAGCCATTGAGCTTTGAGTAAAGGCAGCGTCCGGCTGTGAGAGGGCGGTGGGGGATTAAGGAACATTCAAGGAGCCACAAGGAGCATTCAAAGAGCATCAGGAAGCATTTTAATATGCTTTTTGGCGCTCTTTGTGTTACAATCACCCCATCAACAAGATGACGGGAGACGAACCGAATGCTCATGCTGAGTTTCTTTAAGGAAGATGGCGAACATCTTTATTTGGCCCAAAGTGAAGACGGTTACAATTGGAGTGAACTTAATGGCGGCGCGCCGGTTTACACCTCCGGGCTTGGCTCCTCCCAAATTCGCGATCCTTTTATCATACAGGACAGAGATGGAGTGTACCATCTGTTATGGACCGACGGCTGGAGAAGCCGGAGCATGGGTTATGCCTGCTCAAGCGACCTTCAAAACTGGGAGGATGCCAAGCTAATCCCCGTGATGGAGCATCTGCCGCAGACGCAAAATGTTTGGGCTCCGGAAGCCTTTTATGATGAAGGGGCGAAAGCCTACAGGATCGTATGGTCCTCCACGGTGGGGGATGGTCCGCGTAATCACCGGATTTGGTCCGTGACGACCCGCGATTTCCAACAGTTTTCCGAAGCGTCGCTGTTTTTTGATCCCGGATACAATGTCATTGATGCCTGTATTACCGATATGGGGCAATATTATTACATGCTGTACAAGGATGAGCGCGGAGTCAATGAGCCTGGCACCGACTATAAGGCGATCCGCTCCTGCGTTTTTGATAAAAGCGGCGGCGACCGGCCCGACGTGCACGACATTTCGGATCTGCTGACGGCTCCGTTGACTGAAGGCCCAACGCTGTACAGCATCGTTGAAGGCGGACAAGTGGTCTGGATGATGCTGGTTGACGGCTTCCAGGAGCATTATTACAGCGCTTATCGCTCTACTGATCTGAAAAACTGGGAAAATATCGGGGATCAGGTGAAGCTGCCAAAAGGAATCAGGCATGGCGCGGTTTTCGCCATTTAAGTTGACGCGGGGCTATCTCTTTTCGTAACAAAAGAGATGGCCCTGTAAATGTCGGGAAAAGACAGCGCTTACATTGAATGGCGGAGGCATAAGCGATGAAATATGGATTTGTAAAAAACAGAAGCCTGTTATTCAAGCTGGTCATCTCCTATATTCTGGTGCTTATTATTCCTCTGCTTATTGGAAGCTTTGTATACAAAGAAGCCGTCAAGACCGTGCGAGAGGACGCCATCCGTAACAACGATTCATTGCTGGAGCAGACCAAACAAATGATGGATGTGCGGCTTGACGAGGTGGACGCGATCTCCAAGCAGCTTTCCATGGATGACCGGCTGATTACGTTAATGAATATTAAACAGATTGATAGCGGATCAAAGGATTATTACAAAATATATGACTACGTGACCAAAACGTCCAAGTTCAGCTTAACCAATAATTTTATTCAGGACTATTTTGTTTATTTTAAAGATAACCAATGGCTTGTTTCATCGGACAGGGCGTATCCCAACATGGAGGCTTTTTATGTCAAAAATTTCACGTTGGGCGATATGGCCATATCGGAATTTAATCATTTGCTGTGGAGCAACAAGCTGAAAAGCCCCTTTATTGCCGGGGGAACCTATTACCAAAATAATAAAGGACAGTCCGTCATCGCGTTTGTCCGTCCCGTGATGCTTCATTATTTTGGCCAGCCTCAAGGGGTCATTCTGATTTTGCTGAAGGAAAGCGCCATTTCAAGCATGCTGGGGCAAATTGATATTTCTGGAGAGGGTTATGTCTATGTGATGGACGAAAACAACCAGCTGATCTCCCAAGTAGGAGGAGCGGGGCTGACGCCGGGGGAAGTGGCCGAACGGCCGGCGGGCAGCATTTATTTCCAGTCGTCGCATGGCGAAAAGTTTATTGTGTCCGAGACGGTGTCCGCGCTTAACAACTGGACCTATGTATCCGCAATTCCGGCGGATTTTGTATTGTCCAAGGTGTCTTATATTCGCTCCGTCACGCTGGGCGTCATGTTTGTAACGCTTATTCTGGGCGCGATTGTTGCGATTGTGCTTGCTTACCGGAATGCGAAGCCGCTGCGCGATATTATGGGCACGATCAGCGACTTTTTTGAAGGCGAAACGCTGAAGGAAGGTAATGAATATGGGTATTTGAGCAGACGAATTCGGGATTTGATCCATTCCAACAAGCAGATGCAAAAGGACATGGACGAACAGCTTCCGCTGCTTCGAATGAGCTTTTACCGCAGGCTGCTGCATGGCGAAGTAACGGGACAGAAGGAAGTGGATACCCAGCTCCGGCATATCCGCCAGGAAATCAGGGGAGAGGCATTTGCTGCCGTTATTATCCGCATTGAAGACTTCGCAACAACGGTGAATGAGCATATGCTCAAGGAGTCGGAAGTGATCAAGATGATGGTAAGGAGCAAGCTGGCGGAGGGGCCTTTTGCAATCGACCTGATTTACGATCTGGATGTGAATAGTCTGGTTATCGTCATGGCTATGAATGGGGAAGCAACGCCATCCCGCATCCAATTCGAGGTATCAAGGCTTGACGAACACCTGTCGCAAAGTTTGGATGCGCCGCTTTTTTATGCGGTCGGGGGACATTGCGACGGATTGCACAATATCAACCGATCCTTTGGGGAGGCTTCCCGGGCGCTGGAATATGCCGCGTACAGAAGGTCGAAACGGATTCTTTATTACCATGAAATCCCTAAAGATATTCAGCATCTGTATTATCCCGTCGATATCGAACTAAAGCTGATTGCCTGTCTCAAATCCGGCGATGCAAACGAAGCCGCGCAATTGCTGGAAAAGCTGTTTGATGAAAATATAGTGCTGCGCGAGTTGACGCCTACCCAGATCGATCAATGGTTTTATTTGCTGCTTGGAACGTTGGCCAGAAGCGGCAGCCTGCCGGATCATCCAAATGATGCGTACAGCCAGGGACTGCTGCAAAACATTCAGGAATCCACTCGCGTACATGAAAAGTTTGAGCTGATCAAGGAAGCTTTTCTGCATGGCGCCCAATCAGCTAACGAGCAGCGAAAGTTGGCGAAGCATCAACTAGCCGAAGAAGTGGAGCGCTACATCGCTTCCCGCTTTTCGAATGATGACTTGACCTTGCATCAAATCGCCTCTCATTTTGAATTGACGGAGGCGCATTTGTACACCTTAATAAAGGAGCATACGGGAAAAACTTTTTCCGAGCTGCTGGAGCAGCATCGGATACGGCATGCCTGCTATTTGCTGACGTCGGAGCAAAAGTCGGTTAAGGAAATTGCGTTTGGAGTCGGTTACGCAAGCGACCATTCCTTCAGAAGAGCATTTAAACGAGTGATGGGCATATTGCCGACCGAATATGTAAAAGCATTGAAGTGAGCCGAGTAAGAAAGTTATCCAGCCGCTATGCTGAAAATCCGCCCTGGGTTTTCAGCTTTTTTTGTGCAAAAATGCGGCGTTGGGTGAAAAATGTACGTGATTTTCGAATAGGTACGTACCTGTTGCAAGTAGGCAGGACGCCAAAAAACGGACGTGTACGCGCTTTCAAGAATTGCACGTAGGCAAAGCGCTTCCGAGTCTTTAGTATAAGGGACACAACCGACGGGCCAAGGCTCACGATGGCGTGGCGGCCGTTGTCTGCATGAAAGAGGGGGAACGAGATTGAGTGCAAATCAAGAGTTGATTCAAGCTCCGGAAAAGCTGGTCAAAAGCGGACGATTAGAGAGAACAAAAAAGAGATTTTTCTCGCATTGGCAGTTGTACGCCATATTGCTGCCGCCGCTGCTGTACATTGTTATTTTTCATTATATTCCGATGTATGGCGTGCAGCTGGCATTTAAACAGTACCGGGTGCTGGACGGGATTACGGGGAGCCCGTGGGTGGGACTAAAGCATTTCCAGCAGTTTTTCAGCTCGCCTTCCAGCTGGCGAATTATTTTGAATACGATTTCAATCAGTTTATATTCCATCGCCGCCGGTTTTGCGATACCGATCGTGCTCGCGGTTGCGCTTAATGAAGCCCGCTCAAGACTTTTCAAAAAAACCGTGCAAATGGTGACGTATGCTCCTTATTTCATTTCCACCGTCGTTCTTGTTGGCATCTTGATGCAGGTGCTTGATCCGCGGATCGGCATTGTCAATCAGATTATTGGGTTGTTCGGGCTGGAGCCGATAAACTTCATGGGCATTCCCGGCATGTTCAAATCCATTTATGTATGGACCGGCATATGGCAAGGCACGGGTTATGCGGCTGTCATTTATTTGGCCGCTCTAGCCGGCGTTAGCAAAGATTTGCAGGAAGCCAGCGTTATCGACGGCGCGTCCAAAATCCAGCGAATCTGGCATGTCGATCTTCCTTCCATCCGGCCAACCATCATTATTTTGCTCATCTTGAGCTTTGGCGGTGTCATGAACGTCGGTTTCGAGATGATTTATTTGATGCAAAACAGCTTGAACATGTCGACATCCGAAATCATATCCACTTATGTGTACAAGGTGGGGTTGATCAATTCCAATTTCAGCTTTTCGACGGCGATTGGAGTGTTTAATTCAGTCATTAATCTGATTCTGCTTATCGCGGCGAATTGGCTGGCAAGACGTTATACGGACAGCAGTTTGTGGTAGTAAAAACCTGGAGGTGCAATGAAATCATGTCTAGGCCGATCATTACAGAATCTTTTGGCGACCGGATATTCAATTTGGTTATTCTTGTGTTTTTGTGGACCGCGCTGATCGTTGTTGCGTATCCATTGCTCTATATTATAAGCGCTTCAATGAGCAGCGCGCAGGCGGTCGTCTCCGGCAAGGTTTGGCTTTTTCCCGTTGATTTTACGCTGGACGGCTACAAGGCGATCTGGAGCAACGCCCAATTTATTACGGGTTTTATCAATTCCTTAATTTATTTGGCGGCGGGAACGGCAATCAACATCACGTTAACGGTTATGGCTGCATTTCCTTTGTCGCGCAGAGAAATGATGGGCAGAAACGGAATTATGGCGATTTTTGTTTTTACAATGCTGTTTTCCGGGGGACTTATTCCAACCTATCTGCTAGTCAAAGACTTGTATCTGCTGGATACGAGATGGGCAATGCTATTACCAGTGGCGCTGTCGGTCTGGAATGTCATTATAACCCGCACTTACTTTCAAACGACTATCCCGAATGAGCTTTATGAGGCCGCGCAAATCGATGGCTGTAATGATTTCCGGTTTCTGCTTCGCATTGTTTTGCCGCTATCTGCTCCCATTTTGGCGGTTATGGTGCTGTATTACGGGGTTGGGCATTGGAACTCCTATTTTCAGGCTTTGATCTATTTGAAGTCGCAGCACTTGCAGCCGCTTCAGATTGTGCTCCGGAATATTCTGATTCTGAATCAAATGGACCAGTCGATGATGCAGAACTTTGAGGTCCTTCAGCGCAAGCAAGGAATCGCTGACATTATCAAATATGCGGTTATCGTAGTGGCGAGCGTGCCGATGCTGCTGATTTATCCCTTTGTCCAGCGGTATTTTGTGAGAGGAGTTATGATAGGCGCAATTAAAGGGTGATGACGGCTAATCTTGAAGGGGGTGATGCAAGGCGGGTGTAGATGTGCAAGCTATGGATCGCAAGGGGTTTTGACCAAAAAAAAGGGTTGAAGGAGTAATGCTGAGATGAGAAAAAAGTGGGCATGGTTTCTAAGCGTAGTGCTGATTGCTTCTCTCGTGTTAACGGCTTGCAGCAAAAACGGGTCGGAAATAACCGACAGCACTGGCAATGGAGAAGGAGCTCCTGAAGGCAGCGCGCCTGTGACGGAACCCGGCACCTTCCCGATTGTGAATGAAAAAATAACGCTGCGAGTGATGGTTCCCCAATACCCTGAAGTAATTGATTTTTCTACAAACGAATTTACGAAATGGTTTGAGGAGCGAACGAATATTCATATCGAATGGGACCCCGTTCCATCCGCCAACGCAACGGAAAAATTAAATCTGGTGCTGGCTTCCGGGGATTTGCCGGATGTATTTCTTGGCATGGGCATTGGTTATAACACGGAAGCGATGTATGGCGTTGATCAACAGATTTTTCGGCCTCTGGACGACTTGATTGATAAATATATGGTAAATTTCAAAGAAATTCTTTCCCAGAATGAATCATTAAAAGGAAGAATGACGGCAACGGACGGGAAAATCTACGCGCTACCGTCCATTAATGACTGCTTCCATTGCAATTATTCGCAAAAAATGTGGATTAATCAGACTTGGCTCGATAAGCTAAACCTGGAAATGCCAACTACTACCGATGAGTTCTACAACGTCTTGAAGGCCTTTAAGGAGCAGGACCCCAACGGCAATGGCCTTGCGGATGAAATTCCGCTTGCTGGCGCAACGGATGGATGGAGAACAAACGTGGACAGCTTTATTATGAATGCGTTTGCATATGATACCGGCATGTGGAATCCGCTCAAGACGTATATGAGCGGGCAGACGGTATCTACTATCGTGGATTCAGAGGGATACAAGGAAGGGCTTGCCTACCTGAACAAGCTGTACAAGGAAGGACTTATTTATCAGCCATCGTTTACGCAAAAAAATGATCAGTTAAAAGGCATTGCCAACAACCCCGATGCCTCCATCCTCGGCGCGGTGCCGGTCGGCGGGCATAATGCTTTGATTGACGCTGTGAACAATGAAGAGCGTTATCGGGAATTCCAGGCTTTGCCGCCTTTGAAGGGGCCAGGCGGCGTGCAGCAGGTGCCGTATTTTGAATACGACGGCGCGCAAACAGGCGATTTCCTCATTTCCGCAAAATCAAAATACCCGGAGGCCGCTATCCGTCTGGCCGACGATTTGTACCTGTTTGAGACGCAACAGCGCATGGCGATCGGCATCAAGGGCGAGCAGTGGGATGATGCGGATGCTGGCCAAGTCGGATTGGACGGCAAACCTGCGCTTTTCAAAAGGCTGAGACCATACTCCAATGAGCCGCAAAACTATGGCTGGATGTTTATGGGGATCGAAAACGCACCGGCGGAATGGAGACTTGGCGAAGCTACCAATGCGGATGTCGATATGTATTCGCAAGAAGGATTGGAGAAGCTGTTATACGAGGTATCGGATAAGGTGTATAAACCATATACGCCGTCGAAGGAAGAAACCAGCGTATTGCCGCCGATTCGCCTGTTGAGCGAAGAGAATGAAGCCATACAAACGATTAGAGTCGAATTGGAAAATTACATTTCGGAATCGCGTGTCCGCTTTATTATTGGCGACCTCAACTTGACTACGGACTGGGACGCTTATGTGGACAGTTTGAAAAAAATCGGCCTGGATACCTTGCTGGAAACGTATCAAAAAGGCTTTGATCGACAGTATAAATAAAGCAAGAAGGGGTTGTCCGAAAAGTCAGATACGGTGAATATTTATTTCTTCCACTTGACTTTTCGGACAGCCCCGTTTGTTTCTCAACAAAAACTGGATAAAATCGATATGACAACCGGTTGACAGAATATATGTTAACCGGTTATCATATTGCTGAAAGCATGGTGTATGCGCTTTCTAAACAGTTAAAGGGGGAAACAAGGTGAAATTCAAAAAAAATCTAGTATGGGGAATTTGTATGCTTCTGGTGCTTTCTGTGCTGGTCGCATGCTCTAATGCCAACACCTCCAACCCATCGGCAACTAACGCAGGGGGAACTCAGGAAGGGCAAGGCAGCGGGGAAAAGGAAGTAAAGCTGACTTTTTTCAATACTTCGGCTGAAGTCAATACGGTGTTTGAAGAGTTGTTTAAGGCTTATCATGAAGTAAAACCAAACGTTACCATCGAATTGATTCCAACTCCGATAGGCGGAGCGCAGCTTGAGAAGTTCCAATCTCTGCTGGCCTCTAACAATCCTGCAACGATTGCCAATCTGGATGCGGGAACCATCCTGCAATTCAAGGATAAGTTTCTTGATTTGGAGTCCGATAAGGCCAAGTATGAATCCTTGACCAAGCCGGGCGCAATCGACGGAGCTTTATTGGAGGGCAAGTTCCTTGGCATCCCTTGGACAGCGCAAGGCTACGGCTTGCTGTACAACAAACGGGTTGTCGAAGAAGCGATAGGCGGAGCATTTGATCCGGCATCCATCAAAACCCGTGATGATTTGGCTGCGTTATTTGCCAAGATTGAAGCAGCCGGCACAGCTCCTGTAATGCTGCATGGAGCAGATTGGTCGCTGGGCGCGCATTATTTGGGACTGACGTATTCCCTTCAATCCGATAATCTGGAGGAAAATCTTGCTTTTGTCGAGGAGCTCAAAAACGGAAACGTTAAGCTCACCGAAAATCCGCAGTTTAACGGATTGATGGATACCTTTGATCTGCTGGCTCAATACAACGCAAGGAAAAAGGATCCTCTTGTCGCCGACTACAATAAAGATAGCGCCGATTTTGCCAACGGCAATGCAGCCTTCTATTTTATGGGCGACTGGACCTGGGCTGTAGTTGGGCCGCTTGAGGGACGCGACCAGGAATTTGGCATTATCCCTGTTCCAATCAGCAACAACGCATCCGACTTTGGCAATTCGCAAATTGCTTATAGCGAACCTAAATTGCTTGCGATTGATAATTCCGGTTCAACTCCCGAGCAGCAGGAAGCAGCCAAAGCTTTTCTGGAGTGGCTCGTAACGAGCGAGAAAGGCCAAACGGCGATTGTGTCGGAAATGGGCTTGTCGATGCCTTACAAGGATGTAGCCGTTAAAGGGACTAATATCATTTCGGAAGCAGTAACGCAATATGTGGATCAAGGCAAAGGCATGAATATCGGCGTTATCAACTATTTCCCTCAGGATTATTGGGCCAAAACCGGCGCATCCATGCAAAAATATTTGGTAGGCAATATTGATCGCCAAGGGCTTGCGGACGAGGTAGAGGCTTACTGGAAATCATACGCGGGCAAATAAATGGTAAACGCAAGCACACGATGACGGACAGTCATCGCGGCAGCCGCTTGACGCCTTATGTGTCAAGCGGTTGTCATATAACGTTAAGCTCAGGGATGACCTTGTATGAAAAGGGGCAGCAAAATAATGAAAAAGAATACGCTTAAAAATGCGGGCACCTTTCTCCTGTTCGGTGGCCCTTCCACCTTTGTTTTTGCGGCCGTTGTCCTTATTCCGTTTGTTGTAGGTCTGTATTTGACCTTTACGAACTGGGATGTTGCGTCCAATGACGGCAGCCTCATTGGTTTTTCCAATTATGTTGATGTGTTTCACGATAAAATTTATCTCGGGCAGCTGTGGTTTACGATCAAATATGTTTTCTTTACGGTTTTGATTTCTAATCTGATTGCCTTTTTTGTCGCATTGGCACTAACTAACGGAATTAAGGGCGAGCAATGGATACGCACCGGATTTTTTACGCCGAATCTGATCGGGGGAATTGTTCTCGGTTATTTGTGGCAAATGCTCTTTTCTCAGGTATTGCCCTACTTGGGAGAAAAGTATGGGTGGAGCCTATTCGAAACATCTTGGCTAACCAGCACGGGCAGCGCCTTTTGGGCGCTTGTAATCGCAACATCCTGGCAGCTTGTCGGTTACCTGATGATCATTTATATTGCAGGATTTTCAGGAGTTCCCCATGATGTACTTGAAGCCGCAAGCATTGATGGAGCAAAAAGGTCAACGATCGTCAAAAAGGTGATCCTGCCTCTTTCCATCCCGGCTATCGTCATTTGTATTTTTATTTCGATTTCGCGCGCGTTTTTGACGTATGACATTAATCTGGCATTGACCAAAGGCGGACCGTTTAATTCCACGGAGCTTGCCTCCTACCACATTGTCAAAAAAGCATTTTTGTCCAATCAATATGGCATTGGTCAGGCAGAGGCCGTGGTGTTGTTTGCGGTTGTTGCCATCGTGGCACTTACCCAATCCTATCTTCTGAAGAAATTGGAGGTGGAATCGTAATGGCTGCACGGCAATCTCTGTTCAAATCCATCCTGCTTTATTTGTTTCTGCTGGCGTTCCTGTTTCCGTTTCTGTTGATTGTAATGAACTCCTTCAAAAAATCGCAGTATTTTGTAGATAATCCATTAGCGCTTCCAACCAGCTTTAATTTTGACAATTACATGAGCGCCTTTAAAAATATGCAGTTTCCGCAGGCGTTTGTTAATTCCTTGCTTATTACGGTTATTTCCGTATTGTTTATTATTTTGTTTTCATCCATGACGGGTTATCTGTTTGTTCGTTTCAAATGGAAAACAAATCATATTTTGTTTTATGTCATGCTGGCGTCTATGACGATTCCGTTCCAGGTCATCATGATTCCGCTTGTTATGATTTATGGCAATTTGGGGCTTCTCAACACAAAAACCATCCTGTTGTTTATGTACACGGGCTTTGGCATCCCCTTTGGCGTATTTACGTTTCATGGATTCATTAAAGGGGTGCCGTATGAATTGGAGGAATCGGCGTTTATCGAAGGCAGCTCCCGGCTTAATACGTTTTTCCGCATTATTTTGCCGCTGTTGAAGCCGGTCATTGTGACCTTGGTTGTGCTGGACGTGTTATGGATCTGGAATGATTATTTGCTGCCGAGCCTTGTGCTGTTATCGCCGGAGCATCGTACGCTTCCGTTGTCGACGTTTACGTTTTTCAGCTCCTACTCTGTGGATTATTCGCCTCTGATGGCGGGACTGATCATGACCATCATTCCGGTTTTGGTGCTTTATCTTTTCCTGCAAAAGCAAATTATTAAAGGCATCACCGAAGGAGCGCTTAAATAAGGGCAAAAGCTGAAAATGTTGGGATTCTGGTTTATACTTGGCTTAAAAAAACAAGGTGGATGCACATGATCAAGATAACGGATGTTGCGGAAAAAGCCGGAGTCTCTGTCACAACGGTTTCTCGCGTGCTGAACAATAGGGGCTATATTAGCCAGAAAACGCGTGACCGGGTATACCAAGCCATGAAAGAGTTGAATTATCAGCCCAATGAAATGGCGAGGGCGCTTTTTCGGCGAAAGTCCAATATGATCGGGCTGATTATTCCCACTGTCGCACATCCCTTTTTCAGTGAACTAACCTACCATTTAGAAAATTACGCGCATGAAAAAGGCTACAAGTTGCTGCTCTGCAACTCAAACCGGGACATAGCCAAAGAACGCCAATATATCGATATGCTCAAAAAAAATCAGGTCGACGCCATCATCATGGGCAGCGCGGTGCTGGATGTCGAGCATTACTTGAACTTGAATCTGCCCATCGTCTCATTCGACAGACAACTATCCGGCGATATACCGCTCGTCACCTCGGATAGTTATTCCGGAGGGATTCAGGCGGCAGAGCATCTTGTGCAACAAGGCTGCCGGAGCTTTGCTTATGTGTACCGGGGGATCGGCGGGCCTCATCATGGGGCAATGCTGGCAAGCGGGCGTAGCCAAGGGTTTGGCGATGAGCTGGCGAAGCATGGATTTGAAGCAGTCCACCTGCCATTGGAGCAGATGTTGGCCGAGCCTTTAAATCATGTCAATGACATTGCCGATTTCCTGAAGCATCATCCCGGGGTTGACGGTATTTTTGCAAGCAGCGATTTAATTGCCGCGGAAATTATACAAGCTTGCCGGCTCCTGAACCGGGGCATTCCCCAGGATGTCAAACTAATCGGCTATGACGATACCGGGGTAGCCTCCCTGACGTCGCCGCGGCTCAGCACGATTAAGCAGCCGATTCAACAAATGAGCGAATGTACGATTGAGTCCATTATTTCTCAAATCGAAGGCGAAGACGTGCCGATGATAAATACCTTTCCAGTCTCCTTTGTTAGACGAGAAACAACATGAAGATGAGAGGGAGGATTACGCAAGGAGGATAAACATTGACGATAACGATCAAGGATATTGCGGAGAAGGTCGGAGTGTCCGTTACTTCCGTTTCCCGTGTCTTAAATAATCGGGGTTATTTAAGCGATAGTCTGAAGGCAAGAGTGCATGAAGCCATGGAGGAGCTGAATTATCAGCCCAATGAGCTTGCGAGATCGCTGACCCGCAGAAAGTCCAATGTGATCGGTCTCATCATACCCGATATTTCACATCCCTTTTTTGCGCAATTGACTAAGCATATTGAATATTACGCGTACAAGCAAGGATACAAATTGATGCTGTGCAATTCCTTGATGGACAAGGATAAGGAAAAAGAATATATCGATTTGCTCAGAGCCAGCCAGGTAGACGGCATTATAATGGGAAGCCATACGATGAGCGTTAATGACTACAAGTCGATTAAGCTGCCGCTCATCACCATAGATCGTAAAATTTCATCCGCCATTCCCTATATTTCCTCTGATAATTACAGGGGCGGCATGCTGGCTACCCAATTGCTGCTCCAGAAACATTGCAAAAAAATAGCTTATCTCAGCGGCAACTTAAAATTAAATATGCTTGCCAGGCAGCGATACGATGCCTTTATCGAGCAGGTAACCCAGGCAAAGGTCGAGCATGTAATCAAGCAAACCAATTTAAACGGATTTAATTATACGGAATATGAGGTCATGGTGTCGGAGCTGTTTCGGGAGCATCCCGATATTGACGGCGTTTTTGCCAGCAGTGACATGCTTGCCCTTCAAGTAATCAAGGAATGCAGGCGAATTGGCAAAAAAGTGCCGGAGCAGGTCAAGGTAGTGGGATACGACGGCATCCTGATCGGCGGGATCGATGAGCTGACAACAGTGGGCCAGCCCATCAACGATATGGGGAAACTCGCCGTCCGATATTTGGCGGGCCTTATCGAGGGACAGTCGCCTCCGCTTGAAACAATTCTGCCCGTTCAATTAGTAGAGAGAAGCACAACCTGATGGATCGTTCCGGTTGGAATGGATAGGTAATCGAAGAAATCAAAGTTCCGGGAGGAACCCCTGTGTTCGAATTTAATGCAACGATGAATGTTCAGAAAAAAAGCAATGATCTTTTGACGATAGGCGAACTTCTTGTGGATCTTATTTCGGATCATTATGACGGCGTTACTCAAGAGGGCGCGTATCGGAAATATTTTGGCGGCGCGCCTGCAAATATTGCCATGAATACAAGGAAGCTGGGCATACGCTCCCAAATCGCCGCAGCGGTAGGAAAGGATCAGTTAGGCGACTTTCTGCTCCGGCGAGTCAGGCAAGAGGGGATTGAACCGGAGTTGATCGAAAGAGTGGATCACGCCACCAGCATGGTTTTATTGACCAAAAGCAAAGCAAGCCCAATACCGGTTTTTTATCGAAGCGCGGATTATCAGCTTGAGCTGACAGAAGGGCTGAAGAGGACTCTTCTTCAATCCAGCATCTTTCATTTTTCTTCCTGGCCCATCTCCATGCGGCCGGCAAGAGAAACAATAGAGCAAGCGCTGGAGCTTGCTGCCCGGAATCATATTTTGGTTGGCTTTGATCCCAATTACCACCCCATGTTATGGCAGGGGGGAGAGGACGGCCCGGCCTACATCAAAGACATGATTAGCAAGGTGGATATCGTGAAACCTTCGGAGGATGATGCGGAGAGGCTTTTTGGAGCGGATACTCCCCATAATCAAATCCGGAAGTTTCTGGACCTGGGAGCCAAGCTTGTTATTATGACGCTGGGCAAGGACGGCGCTATTGTCTCCAATGGAGATGAATGGCTGAATTTTCCTTCGCTGGCTACCGAGGTCGAGGATACGACAGGCGCGGGCGATGCGTTCTGGTCCGGCTTTTATTCCGCATTAATAAAAGGGTATACCCTTAAAGAGTCACTGAACCTTGGCTTTGCCGTAAGCGCATTTAAGCTTAAATATACCGGAGCGGTTGTTGATCTCCCGCTATTGGAAAAAATCAAAAACTTATATTTCAACTAGGAGGTTATTTGGCGTGGGATTAAAAAACCAAGTTCAATTAATCACATACCCGGATTCTCTTGGCGGGGACCTCAAGTCTCTCCTTCATGTTATGGATACGTTTTTTTCCGGTTTGTTCAAGGGCGGGGTTCATATTTTGCCGCCATTTCCCTCCTCAGGAGACCGAGGATTTGCTCCATTAACCTACCTTGAAATCCATCCCGAATTCGGCACATGGGACGATTTGAAAGCAATCGGGGCCAACCATGATGTTCTGGTTGATTTGATGGTTAATCATATTTCTCAACGCTCCCCTTATTTTCAGGATTTTTTGATAAAAGGGCGGGAATCGGAATACGCCGATCTTTTTATTACATTGGACAAGCTGTGGCCGGATGGAAAACCCGATCAGGAGCATATCGACAAAATGTTTTTGCGGCGTCCTCTGCCTTATTCCACCTTTACCATTGAAGACACGGGCAAGGAAGAAACGGTCTGGACTACATTTGGAAAAACGAGCCCTTCCGAACAAATCGACCTGGATATTTACTCTGAAAAAGCTAAAGAGCTATTAACCGCGTTTTTTACCAATTTTAAAAATAACAATGTAAAAATTGTCCGTCTGGACGCGGTGGGTTACGTGGTGAAAAAGCTTGGCACCAGCTGCTTTTTTGTCGAGCCGGAAATCTATCGTTTTCTGGACTGGATAATGGAGATGGCGAAATCGCTGGATATCGAGCTATTGCCGGAAGTGCATGCCCACTACCAAACGCAATACAAGCTTGCGGAGCGCGGGTTCTGGATTTATGACTTCATCCTGCCGTACCGGATTCTCGACACCTTGGTTAACCGGAACAGCAAAGAGCTGCTTTATTATTTGAAAACGCGTCCCCGCAACCAGTTTACGATGCTGGACTGCCATGACGGCATTCCGGTGAAGCCGGATCTGGACGGGCTGATCGATACCAAAAAAGCCAGAGAGCTAACGGACCTATGTGTAGAGCGGGGAGCCAATCTCAGCTTGATCCTTTCCGATGAGCACAAGTCGGAGGATGGATTTGATGTTCATCAAATTCGCTGCACCTACTATTCGGCGCTGGATCATAACGACGATGCGTATTTGGCGGCGCGGGCCATTCAATTTTTTGCGCCGGGGATTCCCCAGGTTTATTACGTAGGGCTGCTGGCGGGAGAAAATGACTTCCAGGCCGTGCAAAAAAATGGAGATGGCAGAGAAATCAATCGGCATAACTATAGCGTGGAGGAAATTCAGCAATGTCTTGAGAAAGCTGTCGTGAAACGCTTAATGAAGCTTATCGCCTTCCGCAACGAACACATTGCGTTTCAAGGCGAATTTGAAGTGTTATCTTCCAATGATGACGAGCTCAGGCTGATCTGGCGCAAGGGCGAGCAATATTGCTTGCTGTTTGTTGATTTGAAGTCATACATCAGTATGATTACGTATACGGATAACAACGAAAATGCTGAAAGCTATTGCCTATAAGAAACGAATAAGGGTGAGGCAGCGCAATGGATTTGATAAACAGAGTGTCTCCTGAATTAAGAGAAGGGTTCAAAAGCCTGCCGCCGCTCCATTTGCCGGATGGGCTGGCGGAAGCAAGAAAACAGTCTCCAACTACGGCATGCAACTCCGGCGCGGTAAAAACAAGCGAAAGATTTATTTCCGGAGGCTCGGGGCAGCAGCTGCGCGTGAAGTTATACGAGCCATCCCAGAGAGAAGGCGAGCCCCTTCCGGCTCTCTTGTGGATTCATGGCGGAGGATACATCCTTGGAACGCCGGACGGCGAAGATAGGATATGCGAAGGATTTGTTGAAGGCGCAGGCTGCGTCGTCGTTTCGCCAGATTACCGGCGGCGGCAAGCCTCGCGAGTGATTTAAGCGGCCTGCCTCCAGCATATACCTGCGTCGGCCAGCTTGATCCGTTTCGGGATGAAACCATTCGCTATGTCGCCCGCCTCGCCCAAGCCGGAGTCGATGTGGAATTCCATCTATATCCCGGCGGTTATCATGGATAAGAGCATGTTTCCGCGGATGCCGGCATCAGCCGCAGGACCAAAGAAGAATATGTCGCCGCCCTCAGACGGGGCTTAATGGGTTAATGACTGAAACGCTTGGGAAATAGTGGATTTATTGGGGCTGTCCAAAAAGTCAAACGCTCTAACGGACACGGAAGTCCGTTAGACGCGTAAAACGCAGATTTTGAAATTCTAACGGACATCCTTGTCCGTTAGAGCACTAGCCTTGCACCAAACCTAACATGAAAAACAACCTTCTCATAAGTTCCTATATTTTGAAGAAATTGATGGTATTCTCTGGAAATCCATTAAAAAAACTCCTAATGTAAAAGGATAGGCA